>NC_014501.1:600000-1200000 GCF_000147335.1 Gloeothece verrucosa PCC 7822 | reverse complement strand
ATACACATCCACTTGAGTGAAGGGGTTAATCTCTGCAATACGGTTTTTGGCAGATTCTACTTTGGGTTTCCCTACCCAAGAAGTGCCATGAATAATTTGACGTTGTAGGTTAGAATGATCCACTATGTCAAAGTCGACAATTCCAATTCGTCCGATTCCGGCTGCGGCTAAATAGGATAATAAGGGAGAACCTAATCCACCTGTACCAATACAGAGAATCCTTGCTGCTTTTAGGCGTTTTTGGCCTTCTAGCCCCACTTCTGGCAAGATTATGTGACGTGCATAACGTTGATATTCGTCTCTAGAGAGTTGGATTTCATCCAAGTTGGGATTTAGCATATCAGTTGCTTAAAGATTATATGTTTTTCTAGAGGGGCGCGAATATATTATTTTATCAAAAATATGGCCACACAGTCTTTTTATTTTAAAACAGGTGCGGCTCTCGCTTTTGGGTTTTGTTAACTTTATTTAATCTTTCTCTGCCATTACTCTCTATCTTCCCAACTCCAAAGCGAGTTTGAAAGGGGGTTATGGACCATTAGTTTAACTATTCTCTTGGTTCTATGACGAGTGTTCGCGCCAGTCAGTGGGGTAGAGTAGTACACTGTTGTTTATATTTTTTAACAACAATCTAAATATTAAGCAGATGAAGGTTTTTAAAACGAATGTGGCTCAAATAGATTCCTCGGTAGATTTGGATTTAAAGACTAAGTTGGCTTATGGGGTGGGTGAGTTATCTAATGCTTTGCCGAGTAACCTCTCGGTTTTCTTTTTCTTGTTCTTTTTGACTAATGTGGCTGGATTAAATGCGGGTTGGGCGGCTACTATTATTCTCATTAGTAAAGTCTGGGATGCGGTTAATGATCCGTTGATTGGCTGGATTAGTGATCGCATTCGTTCGCCTTTTGGCCGCCGTTATCCTTTGATGGTTTTAGGTGCGATTCCTTTAGGGCTAAGTTTTTGTTTAATTTGGTTTGTTCCTTCTCTTCCTAATCAAGGACTTTTGTTTTTGTATTATCTGACTATTCTTTTCTGTTATGATGTCTCGTTTACTACTGTCGTTTTGCCCATCAATACACTGGCCTCTGAATTAACTCAAAAGTATAATGAACGGACTACTCTAGTCAGTTTTAAATCGGCTTTTGCTATTGGCGGAAGTATATTTTCTTTGGTTTTAGCTCAGGTTATTTTTACGTTTGTCCCTGATAAAAAACAGCAGTTTATTACTTTAGGTGTTGTTTGTGGATTAATCGCTATCATCTCTGTTTATTTATGTGTTTTTGGCACTTACCGACGTTATCAAGTTATTAAAAAATCTAGGCCCCCGATTATTGATTCAGCCCCGTCTTTCTCGATTTTACAACAGTTAAAAATTGTTTTTAGTAATCGCCCTTTTCTTTTTGTGATGGGAATTTATCTCTGTTCTTGGTTGAGTTTACAGACTGTAGGCGGGATTCTCCTTTATTTTGTTACTAATTGTATGCAGTTACCCAAAACTTATTTTACTCAGATGGCTTTGACTTTTCAAGGGACGGCTTTAATAATGATGTTTGTTTGGAGTTTGTTGGCCCGTAGAATCGGCAAGAAAGAAATTTTTTGTTGGGCAACTCCCATAACTGTTGTGGCTATCATGGGTTTGTTTTTTCTTCAACCGGGACAGGTGACTTTACTCTATGTTATCGGTGTTATGGCTGGTTTTGGCATTTCGGCGGCTTATGTGGTTCCTTGGTCTATGTTACCTGATGTGATCGACCTCGATGAGTTAAATACTGGTCATCGTCGAGAAGGGGTTTTTTATGGGTTTATGGTTCAATTACAAAAATTGGGAATTGCTCTAGGATTATTTTTAGTGGGGAAAATCTTAGACGCAGCCGGTTATATTCCTACGTCATCCAATCAGATTGATATTGTACAACCAGCATCGGCTTTGTGGGCGATCCGATTAATTATTTCTCCGATACCCGCTTTACTTTTAGGGGTCGCTTTTATCTTGGCTTTTTTCTATCCCATTACTAAAAAAGTTCACGAAGAGATCTTGCTAAAACTTTCTGAAAAACGGAAAAATTTATCTTTAAGTTAATAAAGAGTTGATGCTTGATGATTGCTGGTTGGCCACTATCTCGGGGCTTTGCGCCAACCATTTGCTAAGTATCTGGACATATATATAATGATGTTTTGTTGTAGTGGGAGAAGGGGAGTAACTCAGAAGTCACAAGTCACAAGTCACAAGTCACAAGTCACAAGTCAGAAAGGAAATCCTTGTCACACAACAGATGTAAATGAGTGAAACTGTCCTAACTGCAAGAGCGGTTGCTATATTTTGCCTAAAAGGACACTATATCTAAATTTACCAACGATGTTTCTAAACTTCTATGGTATTAATACGGTTTTTATTTGCTTTGGTAGATTACATAATCTTTATAAAATAGAGAGTGCTATAGTCTTTGCTGTCCTAAAACTTAATAAATCTCTTGTCATTACTCTCAAAAAAACCTGACTTTATGGAGCGTTATAATTTAAAAAAAATCTCATTCTTAAACTTCATCTTGTTTGGCTATTTAAGAGTTTTTACTGACTGAAAAACAGAAAAATAGATCTTGAAATTAGTAGAGAGTTCAGGGAGGCTCATGGCTTGTCAATGGCTATAAGTAGGTGGGTACTTCAAGGTATGAGCGGGTTTTCCCTGTCCTTAACTGTGAACTGAATTCTGTCATCAGCCATTTTTTTAAGTGTTCGCTATAGTTAATTATATAAATCTTTTCCAAATATATTTTTTTAATAAATTCATGTATAAATTTAATATAATCCTTAAATATATAACTATATTTTATTGTAAAAAATAATTTAAGATTATTATTTTATCTAGCCGAATTATTTACAAAAAAAAATTCAGAAAGTGAAATTTTTTCCCTTGATCTGGGTATGTTATACAGAGCCAATTGATCTTGTTGATCAGGATTACTCCATAAATAATTCTTGAGATAGATGACTTCTAAAATTTTTTCTGATTCTATCTTGTCAAAAAAAATTTTTTGGGTGTATAGTAGTCTTTAAGGCAAGTAAAACTTCATTAACTGATGTAATTAAGTAATTAGTCATGAAAAAAGCGTATTTATACTTAAATAAAGCTAAATTTATCGCTATAGCAGCCACAGCTTCTGTTGGCTCTTTAGCCGTCGCTTCTAGTGCTAATGCGGCTTTACTATTTTCAGATACAGCCGGCTTTACCAACCAATTAACCGAATTAAGTGGTTCGCCGTCATTAACCCTTCATAAATTCAATCCTGGTTCAAAATTTAATGTGACCAGTGTTGTAGTTAGTTTGAATGGAACTATCAGGAGTAATGGAACAGTTACTAATAACGCTGCACAAGCTCAGACTTTTACAGCATTGACTCAAGTAGCGCAATTTGATCTCACCCCGAATGCTGGCGCTCCTGCTGCTCTGCAAACGTTGCAACCTTTCTCTCCTTATGCAGTAATTGGTTCAAAAAAATACACTAATTTAGCTTCTCATGCCTCTTCAGCATTTGGACCTTTTACCGTTAGTGGGACTGACTCAGCTACATACACGGGTAGTGATATTAATGGATTTTTGGGTACAGGGACTTTTAGTTTAGATCCTTTCACTGAGATTTTCACCTCTTTTGGAGGAGGTGGAGGTAATGTTAGTAGCAGCATTCAAACCTATGCTGATGCAAGCTTGAGCATTGAATATTATGGAGAAGAAAAGCTTAATCCTAATCCTGGTCCAACAACTCCTGAACCTTCTCTATTAATAGGATTAAGTAGCATATCTCTATTGAGCTTATTCAAACGAAAAGGAAATGCTCATAATTAATTCTAGTAAAGGAGAAATTAAAAATTAAACTCAAGATGACCAAGAGGAGTGCGTCTTGTTCAAGAAAACGCATTCTTTTTCCGGTTTTCATTGATTGGTGCTGGCAATCACTTGTCGTCCAATGGGAGCAGTTGCATAACCTAAAAACGCTTGCACCGCCTCTGAAGGAGGGTCTTTATAAACATAATAAAGAGTCCGTTGCAAGGGATAATTGGCGGCTTCTGGTGTTAATCCATCAAGAGCAACTGTTCTAGCGGTCTTTTGGTTATCTACCTGAGCATAAGTTGCATAGCTAATTCCATCTGTTCCTAAAGCCTGGATAATGGGGGTAGTTGCATCTCGTGGCATCATCGTAATATTAGGGGTTGTGCCAAAATTACTACCTTTAAGTAGCAATTCCTCAAACGCTTGACGAGTTCCGCTTGTAGCAGGCCGGTTAAATACTCGTATCGTTCCTGGAGTTCCCCCAACGGCTGACCAATCGGTAATTTTTCCTTGAAATATATCAGCCACTTGATTTTGTGTTAACCCTTTACGAAAAGGATTTTTATCTCCGACTATGATGGCAATCGCATCTTGAGTAACCGGTACAGCAATCAATCCTTGAGCTTTTTCCTCATGGTGAAGAGGTCGAGAAACCGCAGCAATATCAATTTGTCTATTAACCAGCATCTCAACACCTTGATCAGACCCCTGTGCATTTATTTCTACCTTGGTTTGAGGAAATGATTGTTCAAAATTATCTTTCAAGGCTTTATTAATTTGCGCCATACTGGTAGAGCCATTAATTCTGACCGTTGTCCCACTGGCAACAGTTGTGGGTGGAGGGAAAGCGGCAGGGGAAGGAGGAGAGGGGAGTTGTGCATCAGAAGCCGCCGCAGGGGGGGATTGAGTTGAGGTTTTCTCAGATTGGGGCAATAAAGAGCCGATGGGATTAGTTCCGGATTGACGACTAAACCACCAATAACCACCGCCTAAAATGGCTCCGGTAATGAGCAAGGATAAAATTAAAATCGGGGCTTCATTGTTGCGGGACATAATAGTCGTTTTAATACAAGATTAAAAATACAGGGCTTCTAGGCTTTGGTATTGCCTAGGGTAATCAAGGTGGGCAATACCCACCCCTGTTGGAACTATTCTAAAACTTGTATAGGACTAGAAGTGCTGGTGATCACTGGTAGATAAATTTTTTCAACTTTGGGAATATAACCGAGCCATTGACGAGAAAGAACCGCAAAGGTTTCAGGATTACCACTAACACAAAAACGAGTAGGTACAGAAGGAAAATTGCTTTTTAAACCGAGTAATTCTAATTCCTTCTCAGCAGCCGAGACGACATAACGAGCCGGGTCAACTAAGCGAACTGAAGAGGGAAGAATTTGACGAAATAAAGGTTCTAAATGTCGATAATGGGTACAACCATAAACCAGAGTATCAATCTTGAGTTGTAATAGAGGTTTTAAATACTGTTTAGCGACCTCTTTGGTTAATGGTTCATAAATGCGATTTTGCTCAATCAAGGGGACAAATTCAGGGCAACCTACCTGCCAAACTTGTGCTGTAGGGACAATTTCTTCAATAGCTTGACGATAGGCATTAGAAGCGGCGGTTGCCGGAGTTGCAATTACACCGATACGCTTACCTTTTTGTACTGCCGCCCTAGCCCCCGGTAAAATCACCCCTAAAACTGGCACATCAAACTCATCTCTAACCGCGTCTAGCGCTAATGCCGAGCTAGTATTACAAGCCATGATGACCATTTTCACTTGTTGAGCGGTCATCCAATCCATAATTTCCCGTACAAACTCTAAAATTTCCCCAGCACTGCGAGTACCATAGGGAAGACGGGCTGTGTCAGCGAAGTAAAGAATAGATTCATTCGGTAGCTGTCGGTATAGCTCCCTTAAAACCGTAAGTCCGCCCACACCACTATCAAAAATACCAATAGGACTACGTTGAAATTCTCTCATGGATTAAGAAATATGGGAGTTTAAAAAAAACGTTTGTTGATATTGAAGCATGAAAAATTTAACTCGTAAATTATCTATAGTTTGTATCTTTGAATATATTCTAAAATACCTCTAGCGATGGCCTGTGCCATTTGGCTGCGAAAACCTGGGTCTCGAAGATAAGCATTATCTATACTGCCGGTGACAAAACCTACTTCTACCAAGGTAGAGGGCATTCTCGCGGTTCTCAGGACATAAAATCTAGCCGCTCTGACACCGCGATCGCTAATATTAATACTACGAAGAATATTCCGATGAATAGTATCTGCTAATGTACGATTCCCAAAATAATAAACTTCCAACCCATTAATATTGCTACGTCCTCCGGCTACGGCATTAGCATGAATACTGACAAATAAATCGGCTCCGGCGCGGTTAGCCATATCGGTCCGTCCTTGGAGAGTGACAAAATAATCACTATTACGGGTTAACATGGCTTGCACCCCTTGTTGCTGTAAAATTGCCGCGACTTCTTGAGAAATGGGCAAGATCACATCTTTTTCTTGTAATCCTCCAATGCCGATGGCTCCGGGATCTTTCCCCCCATGCCCGGGGTCAATCACCACTAATGTCCGGCCTTGAGGAATATTTCCCGAGGGAGTGGAGGGAATGCTTGTGGGCGGTGGGTTATAAGGATTGGCTGGTGGGGGGACCGGAATAGATTCAGGCGCAGAGACAGAAGGGGGAACTTGAGACACTGAGGCAGGACGAATATCGATGGCTAACTGTTGGTTACTCAGTTGTCGTAAAGCGCCCAATTGAATTCCCAAAGCCGGCTTAACAAAAATCACAGCCGTATTGGGGCTTTCTTGACGAATCCGCAATTGATAAATGGGACTATTGCGGCTCAACCGAGGACCTCGTAATCGCGTGGCCAGTTGAGCATTAACAATGCGGATTTCATACTCTCCTGTGCGACTATTCCAATTCCCACTGCCTCGAATTCCTTGATCGGCCTCGATAACCAGTTGGTTGTTATTGAACAGTTGAACTGACTCAATTGTCGAGCTAACGGAACTAGAAGACCTAGGAGGGCGAGAACTGCTTGTCGGGGCGGGAGAACTGCTTGTAGGGGCGGGAGAAGTGCTTGTAGGCGGTGGAGAACTGCTGCCCATGAGATTATTCAACCCCCCTTTAGGAATCAGTACCACTGCCCCTTGAGTATAAATCGCCTGCCATTCTGGGCTATCATCGGAAACATTTAAGGTAATCCGAGCCGTTGAGTTAGATTTTTGCTCAAATTTAATATCGCCGATCGTATATTGATTGACGGGTAGGGTTTGACCTGCTAGGGAAGAGGTGAGTCTAGCTCCGGGTAGATCAATATTAATGCTTTTGCGATCACGGCTGCGTTTGACCTGTATTTTTCGCGCTTCGCCGTTGCGATCAAGACGCACAACTAATCCATTACGAGTGACTTGAAAGTCTGAAGGGGTAGAGGAAGGTTGAGTATTATCCTCTGGAGTGGGCGTTGGATCACTCGGCGGATCATTCAAAGAGGAATTGGAATAAGATGGCGAAGTTGGGGGGTCAGGAAAAGATGATTGGGGAGTCGAGGGAGTCGAGGGAAAAGGCGGGGGTGATTGTTGAACAACTCTTTCTGGAGTAGGAAGTTCTACTGTCCACTGGGTAGGGGATAGCCCCCGAATCCTAACTTGTTTAGGATCAACTGTATAGCCCGGTGCTAATTCAATCACTAAACGGGCGGTTTGAGCATTAAATTGTGCCACTCTAACCTCTCGAATCGCTCCCCCAATGGTTTGATTAACACCAGGGCGACCCAGGCCGATCCCAGGTAGATCAATCACTATGCGGGTGGGATTAGGAATTAACTGCGCTCTTGGTTGTACCCGATCATCAGTGGTAAAAGTCAGTCGGTTTTGGGTAGACTCAAACCGCCAAAATACTAACTTTCCGGCTTGGGCCGGTAAGGCAAACAGAAGAAAACTGAAACAACTGAGTAGTAACCATTTAAGTCGCATGGCGGATGGCTCCTATTAAGAAGTGAAAATGGTTTTTCTTAACCATAGATAAAAAAAACTGATGGCTTAACCCATCAAGAGAGGGACGTACAAAAGAACTTTGAAGTTTCAACAGTTTTGAGTCATTAGTCATTAGTTATTAGTCATTAGTTATTAGTCATTTGTCTTAACTGTTAACTGTTAACTTAATTAGACTGTTCTTCGAGGGTTACTTTTGGTTCTTTAAAGACCACTCGTAATAAGGGAGGTGCTAAAAAAGTCGTGAGGATCACCATCATAATAATGGCTGCGTCTGTAGAAGGCGAAAGGGCCCCACTCGCTGATCCGACTCCAGCAAATACTAAACCCACTTCGCCCCGAGGAATCATCCCAACCCCAATGGCTAAACGGTTTATGTCTGGCTGTCCGAAGACTGTAAAGCCGGTGATCACTTTACCCACAATTGCTACCACAATTAAAAATGCTGCAATAATTAAGCCTTCTCGATTGCTCGGAATGGCTGGATTTAAGACACTTAAGTCGGTTTTTGCCCCTACACAAACAAAGAAAATGGGCACAAAAATGTCAGCAACCGGTATGACTTGATCGGCTAATTCTGAGCGTTTTTCTGTTTCGGCCAGCACTAAACCGGCAGTAAATGAGCCTAAAATTGCTTCTAGTTGAATGACTTGAGCAATGTAAGAGAGGATAAAAGCAAAGATCAAACCCGCCAATAATAATTGCCCTCTCGTTTTCATTTCATTGACTAACTTGACGAAATAAGGACTCAAAAAACGACCAATCACGATCGCCCCAATCAGAAATGCTCCTGCGCTAATGATTAAATAAACTACATTGAAGATTTCTATTTTACCGGTTTTGACCAAACTGGCCACGACAGCTAAGACCACTATTCCTAAAATATCGTCTAGAACGGCGGCTCCAATGATAATTTGACCTTCTTTAGAACTTAGACGACCAATTTCTGCTAAAACCTTGGCTGTAATCCCGATACTGGTGGCGGTTAAGGCTGCACCGGCAAAAATAGCGGGGATAGCAGCAACGTTGAAAAAATAAATCAGTCCGGCGGTTCCGGTGGCAAAAGGCGCAACCACACCCACCACAGCGACGATAGCGGCTTGAGGCCCGACGCGAATTAATTCTTTAAGGTCAGATTCGATGCCAATTTCCAATAATAAAATCACTACGCCGAGTTCTGAGAGGACGCTAATCACTTCACTAGAAGTAGCAAAAACTGATGAGGCGGCTTCCGGTGTTAGTTCAGAGGTAGCCAGTAAAAATTGTATGAGCATCGAGTCACTCGCGGATGCTCCCCCTTCTGGAAAAACTAATAAATGTAATACAGAAACACCAATAATCACCCCTCCGACTAATTCCCCTAAGACTGGGGGTAGGTTGATTCTGACACAAATTTCTCCGCCGAGTTTACTGGCAAAATAAATAACCACTAAACTGAGCAAAACGGCGGCAATAATTAAAGAACTGCTTTCAGCTTCAGTTGCAGTTGCTAATAGAGGTAAGGGAGTCCATTCTAAAGAACTAAAAGGTATTGACGGTAATATGTTCATCCAGATATATGAGGGCAAAAATCACTTTCACTACTGTACCAAATTAGTCCTTAGTCAGTGGTTAATGGTGGGGGCACTCTGGAAGCGAGAATTTTGGGTTCTGGGGGATCACTTCTCTAGTTTTACCCACCCTGAAAGTTGTTTAGGTCTTTTGGTTAACTGCTCTTTGTCGTTTGGCTTCGTATAATAACAAAGCCGTTGCTATCGCCACATTCAATGACTCTACGCCTCCTCCCAAAGGAATATTTACCCCAATATCAGCCAGAGAAATCAACTCATCACTTAATCCTGCTCCCTCATTCCCCATTAAAATCAAAGTAGGACGGGTAAAATCGATTTCCCAATAAGTTTTAGTTCCTTGCGGCAAAGTCGCTATAACTTGAACATTTTGGCTTTTATAATCTTCAATAACTTGAGGTAAATTTTGGCTAACTCTCATCGGTACGCGAAACCACTCACCGGCTGATGCTCGCAACACTTTAGGATTATCCACATCGACGCTATCGTCACTTAACCATAATCCTTCTACCTCTGTTGCTACGGCTGTGCGAATAATTGTACCTAAATTGCCGGGGTCTTGTAATTGTTCTAGCACTAAGCCTAGGGATAAAGGAGAAATGAGTTCTGTTGGGTTACTGATGCGAGCCGCACTTGCCACTACTCCATCGGGATTGACGGTGGTAGTCATGGCGGCTAAAATTTCTGGGGTGACAATTTCCGCTCGTTGGGCTTTTTGGCTTGCTAACTCCCACAGTTGAGGATAACGATTTTGCCAGTCTGGCGTACAACAAACTACCATCAGGGAACTCTTTACTTTACAGGCCGTCTCGAGTAAGTGCGTTCCCTCTATTAAAAACAGATTTTGCTCCCGCCTTCCTTTGGCACGATGTAATTTACGCATCTGTTTCACGAGAGGATTCTGCAAGCTGGTGATCATGAGTCTGACCTGGCACTAAAAAAAACAAAAGTTCTCAAGTTTTTAATTCTTGATTGTTACTTTTGCTTTGAGGATGCGGAACCCGGGACTTGAACCCGGAAGTCCTTGCGAACACTAGAACCTGAATCTAGCGCGTCTACCAATTCCGCCAGTTCCGCTTGATTTCTACCCACAAATTATCATTATGACTGATTAAAAGAAATTTGTCAACTCTGAAAAAGAAGCTAGACATTTTTAAACTTTCAGGTAGAATCAAAAGCGAATTTATTCAAAATCTGATAATATTATTTAGTTTCAGGAGGATAAAGCCATAAAAGAGACTTATATTACCACCAACTCTCAAGCCCTAACGGAATCTGATAGCCCGGTTTTAGAAATCTGGGGTCCGACTTCTTTAAAAGGAGAAGTAAGGATCAGTGGGGCAAAAAATTCTGCTTTAGCCATTATGGCGGGAACTTTGTTGTGTTCGGATGATTGCCGCATTAGCAACGTTCCCTCTCTGATGGATGTAGGGCGGATGGTGCAAATTTTGGCGGCTTTGGGGGTAAAAATTAACAGGAAGCAAGACACCCTCGAAATCAATGCTACCGAAATTGGGCAAACCCAAGCGCCTTATGACCTAGTTTCTCAGTTAAGAGCGAGTTTCTTTGTGATTGGTCCATTGCTGGCGAGATTAGGGGTTGCTAGAGTGCCTTTACCGGGCGGCTGTGCTATTGGTGCTAGGCCGGTAGATCTTCATGTGCGCGGACTCCAAGCGATGGGAGCAGAGGTAACCATCGAACATGGAATTGTTCATGCTTATGTGAAGGGAAGTAGCCGCCGCCTAAAAGGAGCTAGTATTTACCTAGATTATCCTAGTGTAGGGGCCACAGAAACGATTATGATGGCGGCGACCCTAGCCGAAGGAGAAACCACCATCGGCAATGCGGCACAAGAACCGGAAGTAGAAGATTTAGCGAATTTCTGCCGCTCAATGGGGGCGAAAATTCGGGGAGCAGGGACGAATACTATTATTGTCTCTGGGGTTGAGCGTTTACATAGCACAGATTACCCGATTATCCCTGATCGTATCGAAGCCGGCACGTTTTTGGTAGCGGGTGCCATTACCCACTCTCCTATTAGTCTATATCCGGTGATTCCTGAACATTTAAGTCCTGTGATTGCCAAATTGAAAGAAGTTGGTTGTAACGTAATTCTTGAGGATTATAAGCGGCTGCGGCTGGTTCCTGGGGAATTGCGGGCAACAGATATTGAAACCCTACCCTATCCTGGTTTTCCCACCGATATGCAAGCTCAGTTTATGGCGTTACTTACCAAGAGTGAGGGCAATAGTATGGTGACAGAAACGGTATTCGAGAACCGTTTACGCCATGTGGCTGAGTTACAACGCATGGGCGCTGATATTAAAGTTAAAGGAAATGTCGCAGTAGTCAAGGGCGTTCCTTTCCTCTCGGGTGCGCCGGTGATGGCGACTGATTTGAGAGCTTCTGCCGCCTTGGTTTTGGCAGGGTTAGCGGCGAGAGGTAAAACCGTTGTTCAAGGATTGCATCATTTAGATCGGGGTTATGAAAATATAGAGGATAAACTCCGACAATTAGGCGCTAATTTACAACGGGTTTAGTTTAAGTAGGTGTGAGGTTTTAGGTGTTGGGTTTTTTAACCCGCCTCCTATTACCTATAACCTAATTTGAATTTCAAATATCCTTTATAGTTAATGTATTAGTAAATTACAAACAATTGTAATTATCACGGGCGATTAACTATAAACATCGAACCAAGAGGTCGAAAACTTATGCTGAAAGACTCCCCCATCATTAGCAGATCCCCGGAAATAATGAGTGGAACTCCGGTTTTTACGGGTACTAGAGTTCCGGTGCAGACGCTTTTGGACTATCTCAAAGCCGGAGAATCAATTGATGATTTTTTGGATGGATTTCCCACCGTGACGAGAGAGCAGGTTATTGCCTTGCTTGAAGAGGCGGGAAAGCGGCTTATAAACATGGCGGCATAACATGAAGATCCTTTTAGATGAGTGCATTGATCGCAAGCTGGCGCGAGAGTTTGTCGAATATGAAGTAAAAACGGTTCCACAGATGGGATGGGCAGGAATCAAAAATGGCCAACTTCTTAGTCTTGCAGAAGCCGAGTATGATGTTTTTATTACAGTTGATCGAAATTTGCCGTTTCAACAAAATCTGTCTCAGTTTGATCTTTCTGTAATTGTTTTACAAGCACCATCTAATCGTTTGGCTGATCTAAAGCCTTTAGTTCCAAAGGTTTTAGCTATTTTACCTACAGTTGCTAAAGGAAAAGCTACGATAGTTGATAGTTAAATAATTAATAAATCATTGTAATTATAACATATTTTAGTTCATTTTGGGACGAGAGAGAATTAAAAATTGTATGCGACCATCGGCGGTACTAATGGCTAAAACGGGTGGGCGTTGATTGGATTTACTATTAGGAGGTAAAGCCGGAAAAATATAAACCCATGAATCGGTTTGTAATAATAAGCGCCAAACAATGGGTTGATTTGGGTTAGTGGTATCGTTAAGTTCTCGTCCGCGAATTTTATCAAATAATTCTTGATCTCCAATAATTCTATAGCCTTTTAAAGAAGGGTCAGCAAATATATCATCTAATTGACGACCTAATGCTAATTTCTCATTAGAACTGACTACAGCTACAACCGAAAGAGTAGAACTTGAATTGAGGGCATCCCGCCGCGCATCTTGATAACCTTGGGATTGAGCCAGCCAAAATAATACAATTAAAAGCCAACTAACAATAATTAAATCTTTGAAGATTTGATTAAAAAGAGTGGCTATAATTTGTCTAAGTTTCTGAAAAATTATCCAACGGTGTAATTTTTTTAAAAAGGTAATATTACTAGAATTAGGAGAGAGTAACCATAAAGTAAATTTGATTAAAAATGGAGTAATAATAATAGCAAATAAAGCTTTAATTGTCGTTATAAAATTTCCAAAAAAAACTTGAATGGGAACAATAAGAAAAGATTCTAGAGGGAAATTTAAGCTAATTATTTCTAGTTCGAAATAGCCAAAATAAGACCAGCGATAAATCCAACCGGTGAAGTATAGGAAAATACCTAAAATACCGATTAAACCAGCTAATGCTCCAAGAAAGTTGGGATTAGAAGGAGTTTGAGGGTTTTGAGACACGATAATCAGTATAAATATAGATAAGGCGATATTATAATATACCAACAGACAGATGACGATTTCCGGAAATTTCCGTAGTAGCGGCTAGGCGCTATGTATTCTTTAGACAAAGTAAGTATTTTCTAGAAGTATTGAGTTATCTAAATTCCTATGAAAAAAGCTTTACAACTGATTGCAATTGCTGTGCTGGTAGGGACAGTAGCAACGTTCAATGAAAAAACTAGAGCAAATACTTACCAAATTCCTACAATCAAGCAAAATGCTTCTACTAATGCTCTAATTCCAGTCGCTTTACCAACTTTAGCCGATATCAGTTTAAAAGATAGCTCATCGCTGTCGGGACAAGTTAGTGCTTTTGATCCTACTAATCAAACCGTACAAATTTCTCGCAGTGGAAATTCTCGAACTCTACAAATTTCCCAAATACAGAAAATAACCTTTAGACGGGATGCGCTGGTTTACGATGGGGACGGAAAAATAGTAATTCGAGGAGAAGACAGAGCTACAGCATTCCTAAGCACTTGGCAGGGAATACCTTTTAATGGGTTGCGCTTAATTAATCCTAATCTAGGACAAGCACAAGTTTCTTTAGCAGGGGTGATGAAACCTATACAAATTAGAGAAATTAGTTCAGTTGCTAAAAAGAGTATTTATGTGGTGAATGAGATTCAGTTTGATTCAACTGGAAAAATGAACATTCAAGTTATACCAACCGATCCTAAAAATAATATTAGAGGTTGAGCTATTTATGAAATCTATTATCAGTAGTTTTTTATTCGTTACTATCGGGTTAACTCCTCTTTCTCTTGCTCTAATTAATCAAGCGGCTTGGGCACAAACTCAAACTCAGCAAGACTTACAGCAACTAAGACAGCAAGCCGCACAGCAAACCCAACAAGGAAAACCCCTACAAGCGATCGAAACCCTTCAACAGTTACTTACTCTAGCGCGGCAACAAAAAAATAGAGAAACAGAAGCTGAGGCACTGCTAGGGTTAGGGTTTAATTACAATATTATAGGTAAACCTCAGCAAGCTTTAGAGTCTTTTGAGCAAGCATTATTAATTTATAGAGAAATTAATAATCGTAGTTGGGAAGCTACCACTCTCAATAGTATAGGATTAGTCTATGACAACATCGGGCAACCCCAGAAGGCTTTGGAATACTACAGCCAAGCTTTGCCCATAAGGCGGGAAGTGGGGGATCGTAGTGGGGAAGCCGCCACTCTCAATAATATAGGAGCAGTCTATGACAGCATCGGGCAACCCCAGAAGGCTTTGGAATACTACAGCCAAGCATTGCCCATAACGCGGGAAGTGGGGGATCGTACTGGGGAAGCCGCCACTCTCAATAATATAGGAGGTGTCTATGGCAGCATCGGGCAACCCCAGAAGGCATTGGAATACTACAGCCAAGTTTTGCCCATAGCGCGGGAAGTGGGGGAGCGTAGTGGGGAAGGAAGGACTCTCACTAATATAGGAGGTGTCTATAACAGCATCGGGCAACCCCAGAAGGCATTGGAATTCTACAACCAAGCTTTGCCCATAACGCGGGAAGTGGGGGATCGTAGTGGGGAAGCTACTACTCTCATTAGTATAGGATTAGTCTATAGTAACATCGGGCAACCCCAGAAGGCTTTAGAATACTACAACCAAGCTTTGCCCATAAAGCGGGAAGTGGGGGATCGTAGTGGGGAAGCCGCCACTCTCAATAATATAGGAGGTGTCTATGGCAGCATCGGGCAACCCCAGAAGGCTTTAGAATGCTACAGCCAAGCTTTGCCCATTATGCGAGAAGTGGGGGATCGTAGTGGGGAAGCTACCACTCTCACTAATATAGGAAGTGTCTATCTTAGTATTGGGCAACCCCAGAAGGCTTTGGAATACTACAGCCAAGCTTTGCCCATATGGCGGGAAGTGGGGGATCGTAGTGGGGAAGCTACTACTCTCAGTAGTATAGGATTAGTCTATGACAACATCGGGCAACCCCAGAAGGCTTTGGAATACTACAGCCAAGCTTTGCCCATAAGGCGGGAAGTGGGGGATCGTAGTGGGGAAGCTACTACTCTCAGTAATATAGGATTAGTCTATAGTAACATCGGGCAACCCCAGAAGGCTTTAGAATACTACAACCAAGCTTTGCCCATAACGCGGGAAGTGGGGGATCGTAGTGGGGAAGCTACTACTCTCAATAATATAGGAGGTGTCTATCGTAACATCGGGCAACCCCAGAAGGCTTTGGAATACTACAGCCAAGCTTTGCCCATAAGGCGGGAAGTGGGCGATCGTAGTGGGGAAGACACCACTCTCAGTAACATAGGAGCAGTCTATTACAGCATCGGGCAACCCCAGAAGGCTTTAGAATACTACAACCAAGCTTTGCCCATAACGCGGGAAGTGGGGGATCGTAGTGGGGAAGCCGCCACTCTCAATAATATAGGATTAGTCTATGACAACATCGGGCAACCCCAGAAGGCTCTGGAATACTACAGCCAAGCTTTGCCCATTGTACGAGAAGTGGGTAATCGTAGTGGGGAAGCTTCCACTCTCACTAATATAGGAAATGTATATCTTAGCATCGGGCAACCCCAGAAGGCTTTGGAATACTTAACCCAAGCTTTGCCCATAATGCGGGAAGTGGGTAATCGTAGTGGGGAAGCCGCCACTCTCAATAATATAGGATTAGTCTATTACAGCATCGGGCAACCCCAGAAGGCTTTGGAATACTTCACCCAAGCTTTGCCCATAAGGCGGGAAGTGGGTAATCGTAGTGGGGAAGCTTCCACTCTCGGTAATATAGGAGGTGTCTATCAAGCGCTTAATCAACCTAATGAAGCGATTACTAATTTGAAAGAATCAGTTAGTATCAATCTTAAAATCCGAGGAGATTTGATTAAGGAATATCGTCAACAATTTTTAAAGGAAGAACGGGGAGCAGCGATCGCCCTTACCAACATTTTAATTGATCAAAATAAACCAGAAGAAGCCTATCAATGGATTAACTCAGCTACTACTTTTGAGCTTGCCGACTATACCCGCCTCATTAATGCTAAAGTCGCTAATCCTGAAGCGCAAAAACTCATCGAGCAATGGACTGAAAAAAATCAACAATTAAACTTACTGCGGCAAAACTTACAAGATAATTTCTCTGAATCTCTAGCTCAAAAAATGCGAGATTTTGAAGCGGAAGTCAACAAAGAAGCTAAAGACATTGTTGAACGTTTTCCTGAAGTAGCAGACTTATTTGAATTTAAGCTTGAAGATATTGCTAAACTGCAAGAAAGTATCCCCACAGAAACAACGGTTATTCATCCTGTTTTACTCACTAATATTCAAAATGTTCCTAATACTGTTGCTATTTTTGTCATCACAAGAGATAAGCTAACCGTTACTAAAGTTCCTCTTAACTCAACTAATATTGACAATCTGATTACGACAACCTATCAAAAGCTTAATAATCGTTTTGATTCAGAATACCTGGAAAATCTCGCTCAACTTTATGACTTTATGATTCGTCCTGTTGAAGCGCAACTCAACCCGAATCAACCTATCAGTATTATTGCTACGGGTAAACTCCGTTATCTGCCTTTTGAAGCGCTTTATGATAGTCAAAAGGATCAATATCTGATTCAAAAATATTCAATTAATTACCTAACTCGTTTATCTACTCGTCAAGTTCCCGTTACTCAAAATACAGCTTCTACACCCAAAATATTAGCCTTTGGCAATCCTAAACCAGAGGGAAAATTAGCCCTTAATGGTGCAGAAGAAGAAGTCAAAACCATTACTCAAATTCTGCCAGGAAGTCAGTCATATCTCGAAAAAAATGCCACTCTCAACAAGTTTAAAACTGACTCAACTCAACAGAAATTTGCCTTAATTCATTTAGCCACTCATGGATGTTTTAACCCTCTAGGATGTTGTCTATCCAAAGTTGATAAGTGTGAAAACCCAGATTTAGCCGCTAATACCATTTTATTTGCTGATGGCTCTTTCAATATTGCTGATGCAGAGTTAGTGGGGTTTCCTAATGTAGCTTTAATTACCTTAAGCGCTTGTCAAACTGCCTTAGAAACTAACTCTAATGGCGAAGAAATATCAGGGGTTGCTTACTTATTTGAGAGAGCAGGTGCCAAAGCGGTTATTGCCAGTTTGTGGAGTGCAGAAGATGAAACTACTAGGGCAATTATGGAGCAATTTTATCATAATATAAAAGAGGGAATGAGTCAAGCAGAAGCCCTACAAAAAGCAAAATTAACTCAAATTGATAGTCATCCTTGGTATTGGTCGCCTTTTATTTTGATTGGGAATACTAATTAATTAGATCCCCCCAATTCTCCTTGATAAGGGGGGCTTTATATTAGCCCGCGCAGGCGGGCTTTGCTCGTTTAGCTTCACCCTTCAGGGTGTAAGTTATAGTTGTTGATGTTGGGTTTCGTTCCTCAAACGCCAGTTCCTTCAACGCGGGGAACCCGCGCAACGGACTGGCTCCCCAACCTACAATATCTATATGTATTGGCTACGGATTTTTTCTTGCAATCTGTCAAAAACCTCCTCTCCATCTGTAATTTTTCCTTGCTCAATTTGTTCAGTAGCAACAGCAATTTTTTGACGCAGTTCTTTTAACTTTATTTCATCTTGTTTTCTATTTTTTTCCTCTAATAACTGTAAAGCTTAATTAATAACTTGTTCTGCTGTTTGATACTTGCCAGTTTTTAACTGGGATTGAATTAACTGTTCTAGTTCAGCATTAAGAATAATTTGCATAGAAATAATCAACCTTAAAATAGTTTGCTACTGAATCATCCGCCTTACCTATTAATTCCTCTTATGTTCTTCCCCCTCTAATTAGCCACCCAATCAAACCCGAGACTAATGAGGTAACGCCGATAATAAAAAATTGCTTCCAGTTCTTTAACTCTCCAACTTGCTCAGCTAAATCAGGAATTTTTTGAATCATCGGCTTCCATTCATCTAATCTAGCTTCGATAACCGCCAATCGCTTATCAATGCTGTTCAATTGTTCACCTTGCTTGATAATTAACTCTTTTAATTCTTTAATGTCTGTTTCTGTTACAGTAGTCATGGCTTTTACTGACAAATAAACCTCAAAAATGACAAATTATTAGAAATTTTGTCGATAATGTTTCTTCAATTTAGCGCTCAATTCCCATTTAATACGATTTAAAATAGAAGCCTCATCCAAAGATTCCAAAATCCGAGTAACCACCGCTTTCGGACCATCAGGACCCCAAGAAGCGTCATTAGCTAAATAAGTTTTAGTCACTTGTCCAATGGCATAAGAAGACACCCCAGACACGGCCCCTTGAGTAATAGCAACCGATAAATAAGGCGCTAAAGATAGCCCTCCGGTTGCCGGTGCAGACAGTCCTAATAACCCTTTTAACGAACTCAACCCAAAGGTCGCTAAAAACTCACTCACACTAATTCCTCCCATTGCAAAGGCGATTTTCTGCAACAGTCCGATCGCGCCTTGTTGTGTCATCGGGATAGCATAGAGACGGGATAACGATAAAATCATCGCTACATCTATCACCGCACCGGTTAACAAATCTACCGCCGTCACTGGGTTAAGGGCGATCGCCACCGCTTTGGTGATCACCGTTTTTTGAATCACCGCGTTAGCCGCTTCTTCTCGTATAGTCATTTTTCGCTGTACCACCTGTTCATTGACTTCATCGGCGTACAGCATGGTATTTAAAGCCACTAATGATTTCCCTTCTCGATGTAAAATTTCTAAAATTTTCAGTTTCAGTGGCTCAATTTGAGGGTTTCCTCGGCGGCGCTGCATTTTCAAACGTCCGTCTGCTTCTCTAACCGCTTGTGCGACTAATGGACAAGCCGCCACCATGACAATTTCATCTGGTGAAAGCAATTCTTTTACCCGTTCATCTCGAATTTTCTCATAAATTGCCAGGCGATCTGCTTCGGGATACTGATCAATTTTATTAAATACCAAGATCATCGGTTTCCCGGCTTCTCTCAATTGAGATAAAGCTTGAAATTCAACTTTAGTAATATCCCCGGCAACAATAAATAAAATCAAGTCTACCTGTTTAGCAATTTTTCGGGCCAACGCTTCCCGTGTTTCTCCATCGACTTCATCTATTCCAGGGGTATCAATTAATTGTATTTGACTGTTGCCGCTTCCAGAGATAATCATCCGTTGCACTTCTGGATAAGTCTCATCTTGGATCAATTTCCAATTGGCACTATCAATAGAACGAGTCACCCCATGTAAAGGCCCAGTTTGAAAGATTTCTTGGCCAAGTAGCGCATTGAGAACCGAAGATTTTCCCCGTCCTACCATACCAAAGGCGGCTAGTTGTACCACTGACTGTTCTAACTTATCTAACAGGTTAACGAGGTGATCAATTTCCTGTTCTAAGCCGCTTTGTTCAGTGGGAGATAAATCTAAATTATTAACTAAATCTCTCAAGGAGTTTTGCGCCTGTTTGTAGTTCAGTTCTTCCTGAATGGTTTCAACGCTTTTGATGGCTTGCTCGATGTCTTGTGAGTTCCACTCGTCGTTAAACAATAAGTTATTAATGGTGGATGATTTATTATTCATTGATGTTTCTATTCTTCCCTTATCCCTTATTTTTTATTTTGACACTTTTGACCCGATGTTTGCTATTCCATCGCCATTTTAGAATCCCAACGATCTTGAGGTAAAAACGACCGTTCCATGTTTAAAGGTGCTACCGCTTCAGTCAGGGTAAATTCTCCTCTTTCTATCCAGTTTTTTAACTCTTGAGCCACTTGTTGAGAGAAATACAGACTCGCTAGAGGGGCCGTCCGCACTTTTTTACCATCTATTGTAATTTGACCGCTTTTGAGTTGGGCATAACTCACTAATCCAAAAGTGGGACGCACTCGTCGAGGGATAGAAAAATCCATCACTGGGGCGACAATATCTTCATCTTTGATAGCACAATAACGGATCACTTCTTCATTGAGAACGGGCAGAGGTACACCTACTCCTAACATCATGGAAGCGCCGTAGTTTTTAAAATAGCATCCTCTCACCCAACGAGGATTCATTTGTTTGGCATCACCCATTAAAGCTAGAGTCGCCGCAGGGCCGATGGGAGTACGGTTAGGGAGTCGTTTTTGCAAGGGAAAATGTTGTGTTCCTTCCCAGGCAATATAGCCAATAGAGCCGCCTAAAAAAATGCGGGTTCCAACGCCAATTAATTTTAAATCTGGGTCATTAAATAGGGGAGAAATTGCTCCGGTATTTGAATAAACTGCATTGCCGAGTCTGGGTTGTAAAAGACCGAGATAAGTATAAAGGGGGCGATCTCCTCCATTAACGCCCACTATAAAATTTTGATATAAATTCCGAGGATTATACAAATAAAATTGATTAATTGTATCTTTAGTAATGGTGGTTTCAAATGATGCTCTCGGATAACAATCTGTGATGTGTCCAATGAGCCGCAATTGTACAGCTTTACCGGCGATTAAATCTTCTATAACATGACCTCCTCCCCGTTCAGGTATGGTACTAATGGGTCGAATATCGCCGTCTGTAATGTCTGGAGTCGGGGAATAGTCAGCCATCGCACTAGCGCCTAAATAAACATCTACGGCCCCAAATCCGGCATAAGCGGGAATGCCATCTAGCCAGCATTGACGAATTTTTATCGGCGGATCTGTGTGTCCTAAATTAATTAATGCGCCGGATGATTCCATCGGTTCAAAAGTTCCGGTACAGATCACATCTACTTGTTCATAAATTTTCGTTATTCCCAGGTCTTTTACTCGTGCCTTGAGTTCTTGGATCGTCCAAACTACGGCTGATCCTGTACGAATTTTGTCATTAATTTCGGCAATGGTTCTCATCCCTGTTTTCTGTCCTCTGTTCCCTTTTTAAGTTTAACTAATTTTCCATCGATCTAAAATATCTTTGACCAATGCTTCTCTTATCCAGATTTGACTGACAATGAATAAAGGGAGAGCCAGGAGTAAACCTAAAAAGCCAAATAAAGAAGCAAAAAAGATCTGTGCTAAAAGGGTATATCCTGGCAATAAACAAATATGCTCTCTTAACACTTGTGCGGCTAGTAGCTGCTTGTCTAGGCGTTGAATGATGATATAAATAATACTGTAGAGGATAATCACTGCCCAAGGTTTCCAAGATGCGGCTTCTAAAAGAGCTATGGCAATAGGGGCTATCATCGCTAATACGGGGCCGATATTAGGAATAAAGGCTAGTGCCCCCGATAAGATGGCTTGAGAAAAGGCTAGAGGAATACCGAATATTAATAAGCCCAACCAACTTAAAATGGTCATCAGGCTCATGTGAAGCATAATCACCATTAGCCATCTCGATAAGGTTTGATCACATAAGATTAAAATTTCATCAACTCGTTGTCGATAAAAAGCGGGAAATAAACGGATCAAGCCCTGACGATAAGGTAAAGGATTCGACAGGAGCATTAAAGTTAAAGCTAATAATAATAATAAACTCAAAATATTGCCTAGAGAACTGTAAAATATATTTAATCCTCGATTGGCAATTTGGTTAACTAAAGGTTGTAACTGTTCAATAATCTGCTTAATTGTGGGTAAAGAATTAATCAAGTTTGTATCAAATTGTGCGGCTCGACTTTTAATCAGAGTAATTAATTGTTGAATGCCATCTGGAACTAATTTAACCAGTTGTTGACCTTGTTCAATCAAGGCAGGAATAATTAACCAAAACATACTAGCAAGAAGCGTCAATAGGAGAATAAGCACGAATAAAACGGCTATTCCCCGTTTAATTCTCCAACGTTCCAAGCGAGTCACTAAAATATTCAAAGCCTCAGCTAAGATGAGTGCCGTAAATAGCAACAGCAATAGTTGACGAATTTGCCAAAGTATGTATAAACAAAGAACTAAGAGGATAAAACCAACCCATTGACCGAAATTCAAAATTTCGTCCTCCCCCGGCTTGAGGATGAATAACTTATTTTATGCTTCTTTGGAACGCCACCACAGCGCTATAAGCATGATTAAAGGCAGCAAAGAGATACCGATAAGAGCATTGATGGGCGTTGCTGGGATCTGCACTAAAGGTCCTCCATATTTAATCAAGATAGACAATCCGGTTGAAAGGAGTAAGACTTTAAGGATAAATCCGATTTGAGCGTTGTTCATTGGCTTTTGGAGGCAATAATCTAGCTAAGGTCCCAATCTATCAAATTGTAGCGGTTTAGGGACAAGAGAATTCGTTATGTTGCTCACTCAATAGCATTACAGCCACAATTTAAAAATCATGGCTGCCACGCTGGTTATATAATTTAATATCTAACTCGGTTTTTTACATCATTTTTTTCTTGATAAAGCCAACTAGCTGATTGACCTGTTTTTTAAGATTTTCCATTTCAACTTGCATTTTGGCGATTTTGTCGTTGAGGGCTTGAATTTCTGCCGCCATCGCTGATGTATCAGCCGGGTTTGTTTGATCGGGGTTAACAGGGGTTTCTGCCCCTGCGGGTTTAGGATATTTTTTAGCCTTAGTCATAGCCTCTTTGATCGCCGTCACTAATTGCTTTTGATCAAAGGGTTTTTCAATAAAGGCAAAATATTCAAAAGGTTCCGGAATTTTCTCGACCACTTCTTCCTTTCGTCCCGACATAAGAACTAAAGGAATGGTTTTGAGTTGGTATTCCTTTTGAATTTGTTGATAAACTTCCCAGCCGCTCATTTTTGGCAGGAAGAAATCTAACATAATTAGGTTAGGGTTTTCTGAGCGAATCAGATTGTATCCTTCGGCCCCATCTTTGGCTTCTACAACATCGAAGTTGCCAGCCGGTAACATATCTTTAACGTGCATCCTAATGACTTTACTGTCATCAATGACGAGAATTTTATGACTTGACACGATTGACTCCTTAAAGAGACAATTTAGGACATTTAGCTATTGCTCATCGGGAGTTGATTAACTGATAGCTATAGCAACTGTAATGCTCACCAAAAAGGCTACACTTATTAGATTGCCCTTACAGAGTCAAAAACTAACGAATTATAGAAAAAAAATTTTTTGAGGCGAAAAGTTGTTCTGATAACGTGGATTTATTCAGTAAAAATACGGACTATAGATAAGCCTACGCGGAATTTTCAGCGTTATCACCCATTAAAATTTTTCTCCTTTTTAGGGTTTTTCTGGATTAGTATTTTAGTGGCGGCTTACTAACGAATAATATATAATTGAGAATTATTTAATTAATTAAAATAAATAGTCCATTATCCATGATCAATGATAATTTTTGGGGTTAAACTTTTATTTTCAAGATAATGCTCAATATCTTGGTCTAAAACAAGCTGATTAAATAAAAAACTGAATTCTTGTTTTTCTTCATCTGTTAAACAATCATTATGATTGAGGCTGCCAACAGAAAGACGGGGATCGCCTCCATTCGCTAAGTATCTTTTTCTGGAGAGTTTGGCTAATTCGGCCAGTCGGTTAAGTTGTTGTTGTTTATTTTCATTGGTTGTTGTCATCTTCTTGAACCCAATTTAAAGGATAAATCTCGCCATTTGGTAAAATTACGGCGGTCGGTAAGACTAGACTGGGAGTAGCAATAAACCACAAACCGCGATCGCTTTCATACCAATCATAATCAAGTAGTTCAAGGGTTTGTAAGGCATTGATGATTAAATATTGCTCGTTGGTTGGCTCCACAAATGGTTATTTTTTATCTTACAGAGGTTTCTAGACATTGTACTCTCCTCTAATCCCAGTTTAGCCAAGCAACCGCAAGCAATGCACCCGCCCCCCAATATCCCCGCCAACAATTGTCACCCCATCAGAGACAACTGCACAGCAATAGATACTATAGTCTGCGGTAAAAGTAGCGATACAGTCACCTGTATCTAATTCCCACACCTTGAGGGTATTATCCCTACTCCCAGAAATGACCCGTTTCCCATCGGGGGTGACACAGACTGCACTTACCGATTTACTATGACCGGTGAGGGTGTGTAATAGCTTCCTCCTCTCCAAATCCCACACTTTGAGGGTATTATCGTCACTCCCAGAAATGACCCGTTTCCCATCGGGGGTGACACAGACGGCATTTACCCAGCTACTATGACCCTTGAGGGTGTGTAATAGCTTTCCCGTCTCCCAATCCCAAACCTTGAGGGTTTTATCCCAACTCCCAGAAATAACTCGTTTACCATCGGGGGTGACACAGACTGCACTTACCGATTTACTATGACCGGTGAGGGTGTGTAATTCCTTCCCCCTCTCCAATTCCCAAACCTTGAGGGTATTATCCCAACTCCCGGAAATGACCAGTTTACCATCGGGGGTGACACAGACTGCACTTACCCCGCTACTATGACCCTTGAGGGTGTGTAATAGCTTTCCCGTCTCCCAATCCCAAACCTTGAGGGTTTTATCCCAACTCCCAGAAATGGCCCGTTTCCCATCGGGGGTGACACAGACTGCACTTACCGAGTTACTATGGCCGGTGAGGGTGTGTAATTCCTTCCCTCTCTCCAATTCCCAAACCTTGAGGGTATTATCCTTACTCCCAGAAATGACCCGTTTCCCATCGGGGGTGACACAGACTGCCGTTACCGAGCTACTATGACCGGTGAGGGTGTGTAATTCCTTCCCCGTTTCCAATTCCCACACCTTGAGGTTTTTGGTTTTATCCTCACTCCCAGAAATGACCCGTTTCCCATCGGGGGTGACACAGACTGCCGTTACCGAGCTACTATGACCGGTGAGGGTGTGTAATTCCTTCCCCGTTTCCAATTCCCACACCTTGAGGTTTTTGGTTTTATCCTCACTCCCAGAAATGACCCGTTTCCCATCGGGGGTGACACAGACTGCCGTTACCGAGCTACTATGACCGGTGAGGGTGTGTAATTCCTTCCCCGTTTCCAAATCCCACACCTTGAGGGTATTATCCTCACTCCCAGAAATGACCCGTTTCCCATCGGGGGTGACACAGACTGCACTTACCCAGCTACTATGACCGGTGAAGGTGTGTAATTCCTTCCCCGTTTCCAAATCCCACACCTTGAGGGTATTATCCCCACTCCCAGAAATGGCCCGTTTCCCATCGGGGGTGATACAAACTGCCTCTACCCAGGTACTATGACCGGTGAGGGTGTGTAATTCCTTTCCCGTTTCCAATTCCCACACCTTGAGGGTATTATCCTTACTCCCAGAAATGACCCGTTTCCCATCGGGGGTGACACAGACTGCTCTTACCCAACCACTATGACCCGTGAGGCTGTGTAATTCTTTACCGGTCTCTAAATCCCACACTTTGAGGGTTTTATCCATACTCCCAGAAATGACCCGTTTCCCATCGGGGGTGACACAGACAGCATATACCGAGTTACTATGACCTTTAAGAGTGTGTAATACCTTCCCCGTCTCCAATTTCCACACCTTCAGGGTTTTATCCCAACTAGCAGAAATAACCCGTTTCCCATCGGGGGTGACACAGACTGCTAATACTCTGCTACGATGACTCGTGAGGCTGTGTAATTCTTTACCGGTCTCTAAATCCCACACTTTGAGGGTTTTATCCATACTCCCAGAAATGACCCGTTTCCCATCGGGGGTGACACAGACGGCATATACCGAGTTACTATGACCGGTCAGGGTGTGTAATACCTTGCCCGTCGCCAATTCCCACACCTTGAGGGTATTATCATCACTCCCAGAAATGATCCGTTTCCCATTGGGGGTGACACAGACTGCTCTTACCGAGCTACTATGACCGGTGAGAGTACGAATTAAGGGAGTGCCCGGTGGGGTTAAGGTGGGGGTATAGGGTAGTAAACGGGGATAAGTGGGATTTTCTTGTGCTTGTTTTAATAAAGCTTCAATGTCAGAATTAGGTTTAACGGGTTGCTGAGGACTTAACGCCGTAAACCCTACCAGCCGCCCCCACAATTGACTCGCTAACTGACTAGAATCAACTTCTAAAACATGAGCAGATAAGCGCAATGTATCCTGAATTAATTTTAGGGTTTCAACTTGCTCTGAGTTAGCGTCTAATTGCTCAATTAAATCATAATCCTCAATTAAACTTTGTACCCCCAAACCCGGATAATTAATCTTATCCTGCAAAAATTGAAAATCTGTCAATGTCTGAAAATACTCTGCTAAATGACCCGACTTAGCCGCATTATAAAGATAACTGGTTAAATATGCCCTAGTAGAAAAGCGATTATAACTCATCTTATACAATTTTTCTATAAAGTTTAATGTTTATGTGATTGGGCGCAAGCCTTGCGCCCCTACGGAAAATATATAAATTGCATTGTTAAGGAAAAATTGTATTAGCCTTCTCCTCTGTATTTATATTGCTTTAAAAATCTAAAAATTTTCTGATTGACTTCCCTAAACATGGGCTTATCACTGTCTAATTCTTCCCGTAACTCTATATATTTTCTAAAAGTTAAATGATAAAAGTTATAACAAAGTTCACCCTCAACATTTTCGAGTTTAAAATACTGAAACCAGTTATTTAAAACGGCTTCCACTGCTTCTAGATCCGTCTCTAATATATCCGCTATTGCTTCTTTCGGTATTGGGGTTCCAATTTCCTTAATCGTATAAATAACCATCACCTTAAAGCGATTTTCAGGTTCAGTCATTCCCATACGTCGCCAGTGTAGATCATAATATTGCTCAAGGTTAGGCGGCAATTCATTTAAATCAAAATTCTTATATTCAGTTTTAACCAGAGCATCTATCAAACAGACAAGATACATAAAATTATCAACTACCTTACTCGCCACTAAATCAATAAACTGCTCCGGTTGATAATTATTTTCCCTCAGCCAAATGTTTAAACTTATTGCAATTTTCTTTTGAGCTTGAGGAGCTTTAGACGCACTAGGAATAGCCTCTAATAAAGTATCTTCAAGGTCTGCACTTAAACCCTTTTCTTTTGCTTGTTGTCTGAGAAAATTTTCCCAAGTCATAATTTTTACTTCTTTAGCTGAATATTATAATTATATATTGTCCTAAATAATTGAGCCAATAAACTTTAATTACACTTCGGTTACACTTTATTTAAACTTTGATTATACTCAGTTTATTTAATACTTTAATTACACCAATTTACACCAAAATTTATACTTTAAATAACTACAATTTTAAAAAAAATACGTCACCATAAAAATATAGAAAAAATTTAATCTCTACATGAAACAAGGAATTGAAATCATGAAGAAATGGATTATGAACAAAACCTTCTTAGGAGTAACCCTCATCTTAGCTCTAATCTTATTAATCAGCCTAGACCCTACTATTAGTCAGTTTACGGTCAAGTTAGATGGAAAAGAGAATTCAATTTTAATTGAGATTCAAAGAGAACATCAAGATCTAATTGCTCCCTCCCAACCCTCCTTAATAAGGGGGGAGTTAGAGAAAAATTAATTTGCATGATCAAGGCAAAATGGTACAAACAAAGAACATCATTTTTAATATAGCCCGCGTAGGCGGGCTTCGTTCGGTTGGCCCGCACCCTTCAGGGTGTTGGGCACTCGGATAAGAATATAGAACTCACTTCGGACATAAAATTGTTGTTTTTAATTGTGGGTTTTCGGGTAACGACAAATAAAAAAGCCCCCTTTAACAGAGGACTTATTAACCATTAATTATTAAGGAGTAAAACTTATCCCAATAATTCTTTAGCTTTGGCAACGACATTATCAACCGTAAAACCAAATTTTTCTAAAGCCACTTCACCGGGAGCAGAAGCACCGAAAGTATCAATCCCAATAGCAACGCCTTCATCAGTGGTGTAACGACACCAACCAGCAGTCACACCCGCTTCAACCGCTACACGTTTTTTAACGGCTTTGGGTAATACAGACTCTTTATAAGCCGCGTCTTGTTCTTCAAATAGCTCCCAACAGGGCATAGAAACAACGCGAACCTTCTTACCTTCGCCGCGTAGAACTTTAGCCGCTTCTACACACAGAGGAACTTCACCACCCGTCCCAATTAAGATAATATCGGGTGTTCCGTCACTGTCACTGAGAATATAAGCACCCTTGGCTGTATTCTCAATGGAGCTACTCTCTAAAATTGGGAGATTTTGGCGAGATAGAGCCAATAAAGTCGGACGATCACGGTTGTCTACCGCTACCTTATAAGCCCCAGAGGTTTCATTACCATCCGCCGGACGCATTACCAGTAAATCGGGAATCAGCCGCAGAGAGGCAATATGTTCAACCGGTTGGTGAGTGGGTCCATCTTCCCCTAATGCGATCGAATCATGAGTCATTACCCAAATCACACCCGCTTTTGATAAAGCTGATAAACGGATGGAATTCCGCATATAATCAGTAAAGACTAAGAAAGTCGCGCCATAAGGAATTAAACCCGAACCATGAAGGGCAATACCATTACAGATCGCGCCCATTCCATGCTCACGCACCCCAAAACGAATGTTACGGTTTTCATACTTTCCTTTTTGGAAGTCTTTAGAACACTTGAGCAGGGTTTTATTAGAGGGTGCTAAGTCAGCCGAACCGCCGATTAATTCCGGTAATACGGTAGCAATAGCATTGAGAGTTGCTCCGGACTGGTTACGGGTTGCATCGGCTTTGCTGCCGGGGGCATAAACCGGCAGGGCTTTTTCCCATCCCTCGGGCAATTTACCACTGACCATCCGTTCTAGGAGAGCGGCTTCTTCTGGGTATTTAGATTTATACTCAGAAAATAAGTTATTCCACTCTTGTTCATATTGTGCCCCCCGGTCAACCGCTTTACGGAAGCGCTTAAGAGCATCTTCAGGAACTTCAAAGGGACCGTATTCCCAACCGAGGTTTTCCCGAGTGGCTTTGATTTCGTCGTTTCCTAAAGGAGAACCGTGAACATCGTGAGTGTCTGCTTTATTGGGGGAACCGTAACCAATGGTGGTGGTGACTTTAATTAAAGAAGGCTTGTCTGTTACAGCTTTAGCCGCTTCTATAGCTTTTGCGATCGCGTCTAAATCGGTATTCCCACCCGGAACGTGTTGAACGTGCCAGCCATAAGCCTCGTAGCGTTTACCCACATCTTCTGTAAAAGAGATATCTGTATGACCATCAATGGAGATGTGGTTATCATCATACAGAGCAATTAGCTTACCCAAGCCCCAATGTCCTGCTAAGGAACAAGCTTCTCCGGAGATGCCCTCCATGTTACAGCCGTCCCCTAAGATCACATAGGTATAGTGGTCAATAATTTTAGCATCTGGTTTATTGAATACTGCGGCCAGATGAGCTTCTGCTAGAGCTAATCCTACGCCATTAGCAATTCCTTGTCCGAGGGGACCGGTGGTCACTTCTACCCCATCGGTCATGAAATTTTCGGGATGTCCTGGGGTTTTCGATTCCCACTGACGAAATTGCTTGATATCCTCTATAGATACGCTATCATAACCCGTTAGATAGAGCAGAGCGTACTGGAGCATACAGCCATGTCCAGCAGAGAGAACAAAGCGATCGCGGTTTAACCATTTGGGATTTTTGGGGTTGTACCGCATAAACTGATCCCAAAGGACAAAGGCCATCGGAGCGGCTCCCATTGGCAGCCCTGGGTGTCCTGAATTGGCTTTTTGTACGGCATCGATAGCCAAAAAGCGAATGGAATTAATACAAAGTTGTTCTAATGACTGGGTAGCAACGACCATAACTTCTCTAAATGTGGACTAGCATAAAACTACATTTTAGTTGGCTTTACCAAGCGTGCTGCTGCGATGAACACCGAATCGGCCAATTACATCATCTCATTGTTAGGTAGCAATGGAAAGTTTTTTGACCTCGATGAACATATTTTAAATTTGTTTTTTGAGCTAGGTATATTTTTTAAAAGCTAGGGTAATATTGTGTCCTCCAAACCCAAAGGAGTTAGACAGAGCTACTTCGACTTTATGGGAGCGGCTCTGACCTGGTACATAATCTAGGTCACATTCTGGGTCAGGATTGACTAGATTAATCGTTGGCGGTATTTTATCTTCCGCGATCGCCATTACTGTAGCGACAGCTTCTATTCCCCCAGAGCCGCCTAATAAATGACCGGTCATGGACTTAGTTGAACTGACTGGGATCGAGTAAGCACTCTGCCCTAAAGCTTTTTTAATGGCTTTAGTTTCGGTAACATCGTTGGCGTGGGTACTGGTACCGTGAGCATTAATATAACTAATTTGTTCGGGTTGCAGACCCGCATCTTTTAGGGCTAATTCTATTGCTCGGGTTGCTCCTTGTCCATCGGGAACCGGGGCCGTCATGTGATAAGCATCGCAGGTCATTCCGTAGCCGATAATTTCGGCATAAATTTTTGCTCCTCGTTCTAAGGCCTGTTCAAGTTCTTCTAGGATCAAAATTCCGGCTCCTTCTCCCATGACAAAGCCATCACGGTCCTTATCAAAGGGACGACTCGCATGAGTTGGATCGTCATTGCGGAATGATAAAGCTTTGGCTGAGGCAAAACCGGCCACTGAGAGTGGGGTAATTGCCGCTTCTGTGCCGCCACAAATTACGGCTTTAGCATAGCCTCGTTGAATGAGGCGAAAACCATCTCCGATCGCATTGGAGCCGGCCGCACAAGCGGTTACTGTACAACTATTTGGCCCTTTGGCTCCGGTATGAATTGCTGTTAACCCGGCTCCCATATTGGCGATGATCATCGGTATGGTAAAAGGACTGCATCGAGAAGGACCTTTAGTTAAAAGTATCTCGTTTTGCTCTTCGATGAAATTGATTCCCCCGATTCCTGTGCCAATAATGACTCCTACCTGTTCGGCATTCAGGTCATTAATCACCAGTTGAGCATCCGAGACGGCTTGTTTACTGGCACATACGGCAAACTGAGCAAAGCGCTCCATTCGTTTTGCTTCTTTACGTTCGAGGTAGTCATGGGGATCAAATCCTTTTACTTCCCCGGCTATCTTACAGGCTTGTAGGGATGTATCAAACAAGGTAATGTTTCCAATCCCATTGCGTCCACTGAGCAATGCTTCCCAGTATTCCTGCAAGTTGTTTCCGATCGGGGTGATAGCACCTAGCCCCGTTACGACGACACGTTTCAGTTCCAAGTTTCCCATGATTCTCAATTGATTAACGGCTGAATTTGCCCAAAATTCGGTAGGAGATACAAAATTTTTTTTGATGCTCAGTTTCACTGTCTAGGATATTTTTTCCCACAGGAAACTCGAGAGCTAGTTTTTGGCACCTGGAGTAGAATTCACCGAGTGGGCTTTTTTTTATATAACACTTAGGCTGGGGTGCGGAACTCGTTCCGCACTGTTGCTTCTACTTTTTTTTTTCGCTGATGTGCGCTACGGCTTTACCTACGGTATCTAGTTTTTCAGCTTCTTCATCAGGAATTTCTATTTCAAATTCTTCTTCTAAAGCCATAACCAGTTCTACTGTGTCTAGAGAGTCAGCGTTTAGATCATTAGCGAAACTCGCATCAGGAGTTACAGCCTCTGGCTCTACGTCGAGTTGATCGACAACGATTTTTTTGACTTTTTCAAAAATTTCTTCGTTCATTATATTTGTCATTATACCGCTAAATACCCCATGCTACACACAGCACGAGGAGGAAGCGGGGCGGGGATTACCACTTCCTAGGACTACTGTTTGATGATTTGTTTTGTCAGCATTCTTGATCATATCGGAAAGGGGGCACGATTTGATGAATTAACTCTCAACCTTTGGATCAGCTATTGGTGGAACACCAGTAGTAAGGGCTATTCTGGGACAATTATCTGGCGAGGCTCCCTAAGCCACCCATAGCCGGCAGACTGTGCGGAACTCGCATTCTCCCCCAGTCCATTTCAATTTTTTTCCTTTGACGCGCGAATTGTTGGGTAACATTCCCTTAATTTGACCATTTTTTCGCTTCAATCTGCCTGAATATGCCTATATCAGCCCAATCGCTTGCTTGAGAGCTATAGCGCAATTATACTTAGTTCTTGTTAGTTTTTAAGGTCTTGACTAAAACAAGTCTTTAGAATGATTTGCTTTTTATTCTATTATTTTATGATTAAATATTTTCTAAAATTATTAAATTTTAATTCTGTAATTTTATTGACAAAAAAAAAACGTCAAATTATGATTCTAAGAGAAAGCTTAAACAATAATAAAAACATAAAAACTATGGCAGATCTATTAGGAACTGGCTCTAGAGATATCATTCAAGGAACAGCAAGTAATGATGCGATTCAGAGTCTAGAAGGAGATGATATTGTTTATGGTTTAGGGGGAGATGATCTAATTAATGGTGGGGATGAGAATGATAATATTTATGGTGAAGCGGTTTTCTATCAAGACAAATACTACCTTCTAAGTAATTTTTCTTTTTGGCAAGAGGCTCAAAATCAAGCCGAGAATTTAGGGGGAAATTTAGTAACCATTAATGATGCGGCTGAAAATCAATTCCTGAGTGATACCTTTGGCAATGAAGAACCCTTATGGATTGGTTTAACCGATCAAAATGAGGAAGGGAATTTTACGTGGATTAGTGGGGAAGCGGTTACTTATACCAATTGGTTTCCCGGAGAACCTAATAATTTTGGTGGAAATGAAAACTATGTAGGAATAAATTATGGGAATACTGGAGCATGGAATGATACCTTTAATGAAATTATATCTCGGGGTATTATCGAAATCTCATCAAGTGTAATTAATGCTGGCGATGATACTTTAAATGGTTTAGGGGGAAATGACCTAATCAATGGTGGAGCGGGAAATGATGAGCTTTATGGTGAAGCGGCTTTTTATCAAGGCAAATACTACCTTCTAAGTAATTTTTCTTTTTGGCAAGAGGCTCAAAATCAAGCCGAGAATTTAGGGGGAAATTTAGTAACCATTAATGATGCGGCTGAAAATCAATTCCTGAGTGATACCTTTGGCAATGAAGAACCCTTATGGATTGGTTTCACCGATCAAAATGAGGAAGGGAATTTTACGTGGATTAGTGGGGAAGCGGTTACTTATACCAATTGGTTTTCTGAACAGCCTGATAATTTTGGTGGAAATGAAGACTATGCAGCAATAAATTATATTAATCCTGGACAATGGAATGATGCCCCTACTGAATTTGCATATCGGGGTATTATCGAAATCTCATCAAGTGTAATTCTTGCTGGCGATGATACTTTAAAGGGAGAAGATGGAAATGATCGACTTTTTGCTGGTTTTGGTAATGATATTTTAGATGGGGGCACAGATTTTGACATAGCCTATTATAGTACCATTCCTGAAGCAATTACCCTTCTTCCTACAGGAATTGTTAATAAACAAGGGGCGGGAACTGACCAACTGATTAATGTCGAAAAAATTATTGGTTCAGTGGGTCAAAATAACTTGATAGATGCTTCTTCTGCCACAGGAAGCACTTCAATTAATGCGGACTTAGCCAATCAAAATCTTGTGGTTGATGGACTTTCATTTTCATCATCCTTTAAAGTAGAAAACTTTGTTAATGTTATTGGTACTGCCCAAGACGATATTATTAGCGGCGATCAAGCTGATAATCAACTCTCTGGCAACGAAGGGGATGATACTTTTGTCGGCTCTAGCGGCAATGATACCCTTGATGGTGGAGCGGGAATTGATACTCTAGATTACAGTAGCTTTACTGAAGCCATTACTCTGTTACGGGCGGGTTCTATTAATAAAGGGTCTGCTGGTGGCATCGATAGCATTTCCAACATCGAAACGATTATTGGTGCGGTGGAACAAGCCAATACCATTGATGCTTCTAATGGCATTAGTCCCACTACCTTTTTAGACGTTAATCTAGCCACTAATAGTTTAATCGTTAATGGACTTCCTACCCTAGGGGCGCTCTCTTTTACTGTCCAAAATTTTGTCAATGTTACAGGAACCACTCAAACCGATAGTATTATTGGCAATGAAGCGGCTAACTTGATTGATGGCAACGAAGGGGATGATACTTTTGTCGGCTCTAGCGGCAATGATACTCTTGAAGGTGGAGCGGGAATTGATACTCTAGATTACAGTAGCTTTACTGAAGCCATTACTCTGTTACGGGCGGGTTCTATTAATAAAGGGTCTGCTGGTGGCATCGATAGCATTTCCAACATCGAAACGATTATTGGTGCGGTGGGACAAGCCAATACCATTGATGCTTCTAATGGCATTAGTCCCACTACCTTTTTAGACGTTAATCTAGCCGCTAATAGTTTAATCGTTAATGGACTTCCCACCCTAGGGTCGCTCTCTTTTACTGTCCAAAATTTTGTCAATATTACAGGAACCACTCAAGCCGATAGTTTAACGGGCAATAATTTAGTTAACCAAATTATTGGCAATAGCGGCGAGGATTTACTTTTTGGTGGAGAAGGGGATGATTTCCTGCAAGGAGGATTAGATAATGATATTTTTGTGTTGCGTTCGGGGAATGGAAATGATACGATTCAAGATTTTCAAGTAGGTTTTGATAAGTTTGGATTAGCTGGATTAGCCTTTGAGGATTTAACCCTTACAGACACAAGCTCTGGCACTTTAATTGAGAATGGTAGCGAAGCTTTAGGCACTGTGCTGAATGTTAATTCAAGTTCAATTACTAGCGAGGATTTTATTACTGTAGTTGTCTGAAAAAATGCGGCTGCTTTAACTGTAAGCGGCATGGAAATTGATTAGAGCAAGCGGAATGGGGGTTAAATTTAAATGCGTCTTAGCTTAAGAGCGCTCCCCTCGGAGTCGTCAAGTGTCAAGAATTCCTTAAGGTTGCCCAAACCGTGATCAGCCTTTGTGATAATAGAGATCAGGACTAATACGTTTCGCTCCTAGTTAAAATCCAATGCTTCGATACGCTTATTTTCCCGGCTGTGTAGCCCAAGGGGCTTGTCGAGAGCTTTATCTATCTACTGCTGCTTTAACCCAAGCTTTGGGAATTGAGTTGATAGAACTGAAAAAAGCTGCTTGCTGCGGTTCGGGAACTTATAAAGAAGATTCTCAATTACTAGAAGATACGGTTAATGCTCGCAACATTGCTTTAGCTGAATCTCTTAATCTTCCTCTACTGACTCATTGCAGCACTTGTCAGGGAGTAATTGGCCATGTGGATGAACGTCTTAAAGAGGCTATTGAACAAGATCCAGCTTATCTAGAACAAGTCAATAATTTTTTAAAAAAAGAAAGTTGTTCGCCTTATCAAGGTACCACAGAGGTTAAACATCTTTTATATGCTCTAGTAACTGATTTTGGCTTAGAATCTTTGGCTCAACGTGTCACCCGTTCTTTAAGCGGCTTAAATTGTGCGGCTTTTTATGGTTGTTATTTGTTGCGGGGACAATCTTTTTTACCTTACGATAATGTTTTCCAACCGGAAGCGATGGAAAATGTTTTTCGCACGGTGGGGGCTAATCCGATTTATTATCGAGGACGGACTCAATGTTGCGGCTGGCCGTTGTCTAGCTATTCTACGCCGGAATCTTTTCAAATGGCTGGTAAACATATTAGTGAAGCCATTGAGGCGGGGGCTGATTGTTTAGTGACTCCTTGTCCTTTATGCCATCTCAATTTGGATTCTCGTCAACCTGAAGTGGCTAAAGTAGTCGGAAAAGATTTAGGGTTACCGGTGCTGCATTTACCTCAATTGGTGGCTTTAGCTGTGGGGGTTGATCCTTCAGAATTAGGATTAGAGCGTCATGTGGTTTCTACTAAGCCGGTTTTAGAAAAGTTGGGCTTTTGAATCATGAAATCCTCTCGAGCTTCTGTTTTAATTTCTGGAAAGGTTCAGGGAGTCGGTTATCGCTATTGGACCGTACAAACGGCCAAAGCGTTGGGCCTCAAGGGTTGGGTCAGAAATAAGCCTGATGGACGAGTAGAAGCGGTTTTTCAAGGGTCCACCGAACAGGTTGAACAGATGATCCAATTATGTCACCAGGGGCCCGTTGCCGCTATCGTTTCTGATGTTACTGTCGAAATGGGTGAACCTGAATCTTATGCCGGTTTTCAAGTGATATCTTAAACGCTCATAGGTTTTAGGGTGTAGTTTGAATCTACTTTTTAATCCCTAAAACCTATAATTTTTCTAATGATTTAAACTTTTTAGCCTCTGGGTTTTTTCACTTGACGAGCCATACTCTTAAAAGTATTTAAACTGGGTCCTGGAAGACGACGACCCAGAGTAGGAGTCAGTAAATATTTGCTGGCAAAAGCTACTTCTTGAGGTTCAGCTTTTCCATTTTGGCTCGATGTTGCCGCCGAGACAGGAAAAGACGTTACTAAGGGCACTGATTCACTGGCTGTTTCAGGGGCTTTTTCTTTGGGGGCAGCCGCTTTTTTGCTTTTAACAGAAGTTTTTTTGCTCTTTGCTGATTTCGCGACAGGTTCAGCCGGCTTTTCTTCCACAGCAGGGGTTTCGGCTGGTGCTGAGGGCGACTCTTGTGCTGATGGTTCAGCAGACACTTCAGGTTTAGCTGGAGATGCGTCTTCTTTTAATTCTAAATAATAATCAGATTTTTTTCCACCAAAAATTTTTTTTAGCATTGATAATGACTCCGAGAGAATAAGTTGCAACCACAGACAATTAATTTCTGCTTACTGCCTTGAAATAGACGGTAAAGCTTAAACTAACCAATATTTTGACATACTCACCGCCTAAGAGTGCGGCGATTTTTTCAAGCGGCTGTAGGAAACTTAGACAAACTTGGACATTAGTGCCGAGTTGATTTTCCTTGCTTGCATCATTGGGGGCATAAGTTGCCTCAGTATTAAGATCAAGCCAGAACTTGATACTTATTGCTACATTTTTTTACAAAAATTAATAACTTCTGCGAGATTGAGAGCCATTGACCCGGGAAATTTTAAATTTTTATGACAAAAGCTTTACATCATTCTCATTTTAGAGAAATAGTAATTCTTTTCAGAGAATATCTTTAATCGGTAAAATGTGAACAACGTGATTTTTTAATCAATAAATATGCCCGAACCACTCATTGAGCTTAAAGGAGTTTGTAAATCCTTTGGTCAGAAGGTTATTTTAGATCATGTAGACTTACAAATTTATTCAGGTGAAGCGGTTGGGGTCATAGGGCCATCTGGCACAGGTAAATCGACGATTTTGCGGGTAATTGCGGGATTGCTGCAACCAGATGCCGGAGAAGTCTATATTCACGGACAGCGACGAGAGGGAACCCTTGAAGAGGGGGGGACTTCTATGGGAGTTGGCATGGTTTTTCAGCAGTCAGCCTTATTTGACTCTTTAACGGTGGATGAAAATGTCGGGTTTTCTCTGTATCGTCACTCAAAACTCCCGGCAGAAGAGATTAAAGCTTTAGTCAATCAGAAATTGGAGTTAGTGGGATTACCCGGTACCGGTGATCGTTATCCGGCGGAACTTTCAGGGGGAATGCGAAAACGAATTAGTCTAGCTAGAGCCATTCTAACGGACCCGCAACAACCCAATAATCAGGGCAATATTCTCTTATATGATGAGCCTACCGCAGGACTAGATCCGGTTGCCTCAACCCGCATTGAGAATTTAATTCGAGATTTACTAAAGGTACAACAAGCTTGTAGTGCTTACCTGATAGTCACCCACCAAGACAGTACCATTAAGCGCACAGCAGAGCGCATCGTCTTTATTTATCAAGGTAAAATACAGTGGGACGGGCCGATGCCACAAGCTTATCAATCAAATCTCCCGTTATTGAAACAATTTTTCACTGGTAGCATCGAAGGGCCTATCCAATAAACCCATCAGAAGCAGGAGTGAGTAATGCAAACAGGCGGAAGTGGTGACGCACGTCGAAGGTCCTCTAAAATACAGAGTGCAGTGGGACTGACGATTCTGGTTTCTTTAGGGCTTTTGGGTTGGTTAGTGCTTTGGGTTTCTAATTTTAGTTTTGGGGGTCGCAGCTATCGAGCTACTTTTCTATTTCCCAATGCTGGCGGCATGACCACAGGTACAAGAGTTTCCTATCGAGGTGTGAGAGTGGGTCAGGTGCTGAATGTTACTCCTGAACCTACTGGGGTAGCGATACAGGTGGAAATTTCGCCGCCTAGTCTGTTGATTCCTAGCAATTCTCTTATTGAAGCGACTCAATCGGGTTTAGTGGGTGAAACTTCTATTGATATTACTCCTCTTCAAGAACTTCCTGGAAAAATTGAAGCTAACCCCCTAGATAAAGATTGTAATCCTGACATCATTATTTGTAATGGCTCACGTCTTTCGGGGCAGGGTAAACTAGACGTTAATGCTTTGATTCGTTCTTTGGTGAGAATTTCGGATATGATCAGTAATCCGGAAGTTACCAGTGCTATCCGTTCGATTGCGGCGAAAACATCGAGAGCTTTAGATAATATCAGTTCTTTGAGCGGCAACGCTTCTCAATTAATGAATCAGGCGATAAAAACTAACACAATTCCCAATTTAAACTCCACTTTGAGAACCACTGGAGAAGCCGTTAATCAACTGAGACGAAGTGGGGCAATTGATAATTTAAGTAGCACATTAGAAGCCACCGGACAAGCGGTGAATGAACTCAGAGCAAGTGGCTCGCTTAAGCAATTAAATTCCACCTTAACCTCCACTGGAAAAGCCGCCGAGCAACTGAGCATTCTCAGTAATGAAGCCTCAGATTTACTGCAAGATGTCAAAAACAGTAATACCATTAATAAATTGAACTCGACGTTAGTCTCTGTGGGGGGGGTAACCGAGCAACTGCGTATTTTTTTGGCGATGAATCAAGACCAAATTGCCGATACTTTAGCGAGTATTAGACGAACCAGTGAGCAAATGCAAGCGACGGTAAAAAGTTTAGACCCTGTATTAAAAGAAGTTAATCAGGGACAATTAATCAAAAACTTAGAAACCATCTCGGCTAATGCGGCTGAGTTAACTTTAAATTTACGCAATTTTTCGACTAATTTAAATGACCCTAGTACAATAGTGTTGCTTCAACAACTGTTAGATTCTGCTCGTTCTTCTTTTGAGAATATTCAAAAAATTACTTCAGATCTAGATCAGTTAACCGGCGATCCCCAATTCCGGCGAGATTTAATGCGGATGATTCAGGGGTTAAGTCATTTAGTCTCCTCTACCCAAGACCTTCAGCAACAAGTTCAATATTCCCAAGTTTTGAATCAGGTAGCGGTTGAAATGGCTCAAAAGGAATTTCAAAATAAAAAAGCACCCCCTGTGGAAAATAAACCCGTTTCTCCTACTTCTAAATAGGTTCTTAAGAGCATAATCTCTGTTTTTGAAATAAGGGCAATTTTGAGGGGGTTAGCTTTCTTAGTTTATGCTTTATCTCTAAACAGAAAAATTTAAATTGCTTACTGTCCAATCAAGCTGGCTCCTTGTCCAGAACCTTTAAACATGATCCAAGAGAGAATAAAATTAGCAATAAAGATAGCCAAAAGACAAGTAACCACCGCCGCCGTCGTTGATTCTCCCACTCCTTTAGCGCCTCCAGTGGTGGTCAACCCCCAATTGCAACCGATGATTGCAATTAAACAGCCAAAGACTATTCCTTTAATGGGTCCACAAATGACATCCCAGACTCTAACAAAATTTTGAATTGACTCGAGAAATACCGTGTCAGCAATTCCATAAAACCGAATCATCAGTAAACCGCCTGCTAAACCCGTAATCAGGGCCAACACAGTTAAGGCGGGAACCATTATACAACAAGCAACCACGCGAGGAATAACTAGATATTCTACCGGGTCAGCATTGAGCATATATAAAGCATCGATTTGTTCAGTGACTCGCATGGTGCCAATTTCGGCGGCAAAAGCTGAACCCACTCGTCCGGCTACTACCACCGCCATCATAATTGGGCATAGTTCGCGGCTGAGAGCGAGAGCGAGAATTCCGCCTACTGCACTACCTGCTCCTAACGCGAGAAATTCTCGGGCCACTTGTATAGTAAAAATCATACCAATGACGGTGGCGGTAATTAAGGCGATCGCCAGGGAGGCTGGACCGACTGCCATCATTTGTTCGAGGGTATTGCGGGCATCTATTTTACGGGTGAACAGATAAAAAACTACGCGCCCAGTTAATAAAATGGCTGCCCATAAACGCTCAAACCATGATTGTAATCCCAAGTTGAGAAAAATTCTATTGATCATTTATTTTTGAAAATTTGATAGCGGAGTTTGCAGGAAATGAAAGGTTTTGCATGGGAACGCCGATTTGAATTCCATGCTGATCAAATGCTAATTTAAGACGGCGACGGAACTCTCGTTCTACTATCCATTGTTTTAAGCGCTTTACTTTGATCCACATCATCAGTTCAATTCCGGAATGGGCAACCCGATCTACACCCATGAGACTTACTGGATCGATGATATCTTCTTGCCATTGAGGATCATCAGCCATTTCTTGAGCTATTTGCTTCATTAACTCTAAGGCGGCAGTCATATCCGTTTCATAAGCAACTTCTATGCTGAAATTTATCCAGGCCCAATCTTTAGAGAGATTGTGAACGATGGTAATTTGATTGTGAGGAATGGTACTCAAACTTCCACCTTGAAAACCTCGCACTTGAGTAGCTCGTAGACTCATCTGTTCGACTATTCCTCTAAATCCTCCTATATCAACCATATCACCGACTATATACTGATCTTCAAAAATAATTAAAATGCCGTTCACCCAGTCTTTTAATAAATTTTGAAATACGAAGGTAAGAGCGGCTCCAACTAAACCGGCTCCGGTTAACCAGCTAAGAGGGAGTTCCTGCCATGTTAAAAACCAAATCGTTCCTATTGCTAAGGAGACGAACTTAATGATTCCTCGTGAAACTTCTAATAAGGTAGGCACTCGTAGCACTCGTCGTTGACAGAGTTCAGGGTCAATTGATCCATCTTCTGCCCAGGCTCGTAGCTGATGATTAAGGTACAATATTACTAAACTATTAATTAATGATAGGATAAACCCAATTAATAAAATCTTTAAAGGAATAAAAATAAAGCTACGTCCTTCTAAACGAGTTTCAGGAAACACACATAAAATCCCGACTATGCCACTATACCAAAGCAATACTTGTGCGATTCGTAGGAGTTGGCGGAGCAGTATATTTAAGGTTAGCCGTTGTTCAAGGTTCGCTTTTTTGGGAAGTTTCAATGTACTTAAAACTTCTAAAGGAGTCGCTAAGAAATCTTCATTTTCAAAGGAGAATAATAATAATTCTAATTCTGATGATAAAGATTCCGTGTCGGGATTCTAAGGTAGTAGAATATTGTTTTTGATATCTTTTATTGAGTTCGTAAAAGCGAGCCTTTAATAAGTTTTGCCTCCAAGCGAGTAAATAGCTAATCATAATCATTCCTAAAATTATTGCTGCTGCTGTTGCGGCTTGGCGTTTTCTGGCTCTAGGTTGACGTGCTTGTCTAGCTTCAATGAGGGCTTTTTGAATAATATCACTCCATTGCTCTGCTAAATCTAGCACTGAACTTGAATTTATTTGAGCGTCTATTTCAGTGACTGTGATGATGACTCGTCGAGTTAAAAGCTTTTGATCAGAGGCAACAATGACGGTTAACCCATTAAGAATAGATGTGTTCACTCTGAGGGAATCCGTATCGAAACCTGTATTAATAATACTATTGAGTGTTCCTTGAATGCGCTGAACTCTTCTTTCAATTGGTGATAAACCCCCGTTAGATTCTAATTGTGAAGGTGAAACTTCTGGGGAGCCTATTTCAAATAAAAAATTTCCATCTAGGTAAATAGAGGCAAATTCTGCATCTCCTATATTTCCGTTAGAAAAGACCTTGGAATTAAGCCTTTGAGAGGGGTGTTGAGCTAAGACTAAGCTTTGTGAACTGCTCAGTAAAATAACCATTAAAAGACATATTAATCCTGAAGCAATATTTCTGGCTATTTGGCCTTGATTTTTTTGTCGGCTTATTTGCCTTCGTTTTTGAGTTTTCATCTTTAATAGAGGCTGAAAGTCTTTTTCAAGTTATATCAAAGCTTAAATGTGGGTAAGATTTTCTGATAAGTTTAAACTTCCTGGGCTAAGATAGCAATTATACCAGGGTTATAGGTCACTCACAATGTCTCAACGTCGAGATCCTCTCAAGGTAATCAGTATTATTAGTGCTGGGGTACGACTCTACCGCGATAATTTTAAAACTTATTTGGGCATTTCACTGTTGGCTAACCTTTGGCTTTTAGCTCCTTTTTTAGTTTTAATTCTTTTTGATCTATTAAAAACTTTTCTTGTAACTATTTTACCTAAATCGGGAGACATCCCCGGTTTTTTGTGGTTTTTAATGGTATTGATGCCTTTTTGGCTAATTTTTTTCGCTTATTGTGCGGCTCAGTTTTTAACTAATACTGGAGTCATTTCTAGATTAGCTTTTAGTCTATTAATTAATAAGCCTGAAACGGTTCGGCAAGCGCGTCAGGAATTAAAACCTAGAAGGTTGCAGTTTATTTTGAATCACTTCTTATACCTTATTCTTTTCTTTTTTATTTTTAGAGTCTGGCAAATTATTCAGGTCATGGTCTTTTATGTTCCTGCTAGTTTCATCCCCAACCCAAAGCTACAGTTAATGATTCAATGGGTTGGTTATCTCTTTTTTGTCATAGGATTTAGCTGGTTTTATGCTCGTTTATTTTTTCCCGAAGTCCCTTTAGCCATCGAAAAAAATCTCCAGCTTGGGGATGCTATTATTCGTAGCTGGAAATTAACTAGCGGCTTTGCTTGGTCTATACTTTTCATTATTTTTCTAGTAATATTATTAACTATGCCGCTTTATCTTTTGTCAGGTATTCCCCTAATTTTTGCGGCTGTCTATGCGATGACAGGATTATTCAATCAAGTTTCATCCTTGGTATTATTATCAATTATTAACAATTTTATTAAAGGAGCGATTATAATTTATTTTCTGCTCAATATCGCTATTTTACCCTTTTGGCAAACCCTCAAAAGTGTCATTTATTATCATCTCTATAGCCAACAAGATAGACATGATACTGATTTTTAGCTTCTTTCCTAGCCTTAATTAGTGTTGGGAATTAACAGCAGATCGCTATCTTACCTTTTTGGCAAACCCTCAAATGTGTAACCGACAAGCTTAACCCAAGTCTTTAGCGCGAGAACATTTGAGAAATTTTTTACTTATTGTAATATGTTCTGATGATCTAACAAGATTACTTAATCTTTTTTTCGTTTTAGTTGAGCAGAATTGAGAGGCACGAGAAACAACTGTCTCAAAATCTTCCTTAAGATAGTGGCGTAATTCAAAAAAAGTGCTATGTATCTGGAGAAAATCTTAAATCTAAATGGTGACAATTAAGATTTCTAATCGATGACTTTGATTATAACTTCTTAACAATATCTAGCTAAACGATCAACTACAATAAAAAAAAGGGTGAGTAATTTTGCTAAGGGACAAATACTTATGGCTAGCAGTAAGTTTGAAACCCCTGCTTCATTATCAGAGAGGGAACTGCAAATTATTGAGTTAGTAGCGAATGGTCTGACTAATTTGGAAATCGCCAATCGGCTAGAAATTAGCAAGAGAACGGTGGATAACCATATTAGCAACATTTTGACTAAAACCAAAACAGATAATCGTGTAGAGTTGGTGCGTTGGGCTTTACAGTGGGGAAAAGTCTGTTTAGATGATATCAACTGTTGTATCATCCCGGCACCGAGACCACAAGAAACTTAAGTGGGATTGGGGTATCGAAGAATTCCCGGCTTTTTATGGGATAGAAACGACTCGATCACGTCCGTTGGCTTTGGCTTGATAAAGTGCTTCATCGGCAGCATTAATCAACGCTTTAGGAGAAAGGGCACCACTCGGGATCAGACTGGCGACGCCTAAACTGAGGGTAACGCACTGATAAGCTGATTTAGTATGGGGAATCGTTAAGTTTTTAACTTTTTGACGAATTTGTTCTGCTACAAATAAAGCTCCTTTTAAAGAAGTTTCTGGTAGAACAATAGCAAATTCTTCTCCGCCATAACGGGCAACTAAATCAGCAGGTCGTCCAACGCTAGTTTTGATCACTCTAGCAATTTGCTGCAAGCAATGATCGCCAGCTAAATGTCCGTAGGTGTCGTTGTACCATTTAAAATGATCCACATCAGACAAAATTAAAGACAAACTATGCCGAGAACGCATTAACCGTCGCCATTCTTGCTCTAAATAGACATCGAAACGGTGGCGGTTCGCGACTTGGGTTAATCCATCGATGGCGGAAAGTTTTTTCAGTTCTAGATTAGCATTTTGAAGTTGTTGATGGAGTTCTCCTTGGTGAATAGCGATGGCGGCGGTAATTGTAATCTGAGATAGGAGAGTAATTTCATGGTCTAACCATTTTCGAGGTTGATGACAATCATGAGCAATTAATAGTCCCCAGAGTTGATCAAAAGCCACCACTGGTAAAACGAGGTTAGCTTTAACTTGATAGCGTTTTAATAACTCACGGTGACAAAGAGCAATTTCAGCCTGTTCAATATCCTCAATAGCTTTAACCCGTCCCTGATGATAATATTTAACATATTGGTCTCGAAAACAGGGTTCATCAATGGATTCTCCTAAAATGGAAAATTCCGGAGCGGCGACGGATTCAACAACGACTGTACCCACCCAATGCTCATTAAAACGGTAGAGAAATACTCGATCACTATGGAGCAGATGACGCACTTCAGTGACAATAGTATTGAGAATATCATCAAGCCTATGAGAGGAGCAAATTTTTGGCGCTACTTCCCTGAAGATTCTTTCTCGGGTGCTGAAGTGTTGAATTTCTTGTTTAAGATCAAGGTATTGTTGAAGATTTTCATTAGCCTGATGCTGTTCGGTTGAGAGGGTGAGCAGTGGAGTGGTCAGCAAGTTCGGTTCCCGAGAGGAGAACTCGTTGGGCACGTCGGTTTCAGGAGCGGCTGTAAGACCTTTTTCGAGTGCGTTAAAATTAGGAAGGTTCAAACTGTACCAATCTTGTAGGGTTTGATGGAAGGTTTTGGCTAATAAGGCACTGGGAGAGGGAATTAACTGGGGGACCGAACTCGTTCCGCACAGTTGAGCGTGAAGCAGACTTCCGAGCAAGGCATCTGGAGGTACAGGGCGGCTAATGAGAAAACCTTGAGCATGATCGCAGCCACAATTTTTTAAGAATTCTAACTGTTTGATAGTCTCTACTCCTTCGGCTAAGACTTCGAGTTTAAAGGCTTTGCCGAGCATAATAATCGCTTGACAGAGTTTAGCGTCATTAGGGTCATTGCTGAGGTCTTGCACAAAAGACTTATCGATTTTGAGGGTATTAACCGGTAAATGTTTGAGGACATTGAGAGAAGAATAACCGGTTCCAAAATCATCAATAGCGATTTTGATGCCCATCTGTTTGAGTTGTTCTATGATACTGGTCATGCGCTCGAGATTTTGGATCACTGTGGTTTCAGTAATTTCCAGTTCTAAATCTCTGGGATTAATGCGAGTTTCTTGAATTATTTTGGCAATGCGGGCAACGATATCATATTGTTGGAGTTGAAAAGCAGAAAGATTAACCGCCATTTGTATTTTGGGTAGTCCTGCCTGTTGCCAAATTTGATACTGATGACAGGCTGTTTTTAAGGCCCATTCTCCGATAGGGCAAATTAACCCAGTTTCTTCGGCTAAAGGAATAAATAAAGCCGGTGATACCATTCCTAAACAGGGATGTTGCCAGCGAATTAACGCTTCTACGCCGATCAATTTGCCGGTGGCTAATTCGATTTGGGGTTGATAATGTAAGACAAACTCGTTGCGTTCAATGGCTTTACGTAAATCGGCTTCTAGAATGAGCTTATTGAAGTCTTGATTTGAGCCAGGGCGATAAAGTTGATAGGTGTTTTTTCCCTGTTGTTTGGCTTGATACATGGCTGATTCGGCATTTTTCAGCAAAACTTCGCTACTGTCGCCATCATAGGGAGCTAGAGCAATACCGATGCTTACTCCTAGATAAATTGCTTGACTTTGAACATAAAAAGGTTCTTGAAAATCATTCAAGAGTTTTTGAGAAAAATTAATGGCTTCGTCAACGTAGGCCAGTTGAGAAAGTAAAACAATAAATCCTGCTCCGTGCCAACGGGCTAGTAAAGGCTCAAGGAATGAGTAACTTTCTAGACAATTTTGCAAACGATCACTGGCTTTTTGCAGTAAATAATCTCCCACTCCATGACCTAAAGAATCATTAATGCGTTTAAATTGATTGAGATCAATAATCAGCACGCCTAGCATATTGCTACCATGAGTCGCATCCACTAAGGCCAAGGCAAGACGGTGATTAAAAATAATCCAATTGGGCAGTTGAGTAATGGGATCATAGGACGCTTGATGATGAATGAGATGGGTTAAGCGTTGTTGGGTAAGGATCATGTAGAGATGAAGACCTAAAATCTCGGCGAGTTTTAGTTGCTCACCGGTCCAGTCTGGAACGCCTCGCTGAATTTCGCACCAAGCGACAAAAGACTGTCTAGGCATTTGGTTGCGCTGATCGGGATTTTCTCGTCCGGCCCAGAGGGTTTCCCATTCTCTTTCTTGGCGAAACAGGGTGAGGCAACCGACCCATTGACTGCGAGAACGCAGGGGAATGAATAAAAAAGACTGTATTGATTGATTGCTGAAAGCTTTGGAGAGCAAATGATATTGAGGATCGTTGCAGAGTTCAGCTAAGGTGTAGATCAAGGGACGAGTGGTTAAATTGAGCGCGGTGCTATCGGTTTGGGGTTGCTTGTTTATTTCAGTTTGTGCCGCCTGTTGGGTTTTTCCCTTCATCAAGGCTTGCCATTGGGGTTGTGCTTCTAATTCGGGAAAAATGGGCTGAATGCCATAGGTATATAGTTGATCGCTTTGTTCGGCTAATAAGGATGTAATATAGAGTCTTGCGCCGTCGGCTTCTAGGGTTTTGAGAATTTCTGATAAGACTTGTTGCCAACCTTGACTCAGGTTAGGTGATGGGTCATTGTCAATAATGGTGTTAATTTTTTGAATAAATTCTTCTTGTTGCTTTTGTTTTTGAAATTGGGCAATTAAAGTATTTTGGGCTAGGGCTAAGGAAATTTGTCGGCATAATAATTCTATTGTCCACAGTTGTTCTTGGGAAAAACGCCTAGGTTCGCTATGATGGGCCACTAATAATCCCCACAGTTTATCCCAATAAAAGATGGGTATGGCTAGAGAGGAAAGCACTCCCATCGCTAATAGATACCGTAGATGACAAGGATGGACTGTAGAGTAGGAGGGTTGTTGATAGTTTGTTTGTTTGAGATCGCTGTATTCATTGAGAATATTGATGGTCTTACGTTTAGCGCTGACATCAATGATTACCCCTTGTCGTGCTTTGGCAAATTGTTCTCGTATTTTTAGGGGAATATCTGTGCCGGGAAAATGAAGTCCTAATAAAGAAGGAAGACGCTCAAGATTTGTTGACTCAGCAATGACTTCTCCGCTACCATCTTCAGCAAATTGGTAAATTTTCACTCGATCAACTTTTAAAAAGTCGCGGGCGGCTTGAGCTATTTTTTGTAAACTGTCTTTAAAATCACGGCTGTGGTGAATGAAGTTTGTTATTTTTAGGAGCAATTGCTCTTGATTATGATTTTTTTTAGTCATACTAAGTATTTAGCCCTTGGTAACCTACGATAAGGTTAAACCTGGTCTACTATTTCTAAGATGCCCGATTTTCCTGTAGAATTAACCATCCTGTTATAAAAATTATAATTAAATACCGATTTTTATCTAATGATTTTTACTTAAAATTTGCTAAATTCAATTAAAGTTTTTCGGTAAAATTCCGGCATTCCTGTATCAAAGTAGTTACCCCGAACAACATAACCGATCAGCCCGTCATTTTGACATAGCTGATCTAAAGCGGTTGTTAGTTGAAATTCTCCTCGATAACGGCAATTGTTTTGAATCTCTTGGCCTAAGTAATCAAAGATTTTTGGGCTTAATATATATAATCCAAATAGAGCCAAAAATTGATTTTCTGGCAGGGTTTCTATATGTAACTGTGAACGGGCTTCTTCTCGGGTGGGTTTTTCCCAGGTTTTTTTGATAGTAAGAACTGAATTTTTTTCTTGCCAATTTCCGCTAACGACTCCAGATTTATGCAGAATTTCGGCAGATATGACGGTTAAACCTACTACATTTTTTTCGACTTTTTGATAAAGTTCTACTAACTGTTTACTACAAGAGATTTCTGTCTCTGAACGATAGACATGATCTCCTAATGATAGTAAAAATGGCTGGTTATTGATCCAGTCTTTGGCACAATAAACGGCATGTCCGTAGCCTTCCTGTTGTTCTTGAATAATGAAAGTAATTTTTTTGCCTATTTCTTGTAAATAGTCGCAGTAATCGCGGTTTTCGGGCGAGAGTTTGGCGTATAATTCTGGTTGGGGTAAAGTTTTAAAAAAGTTTTCAAACAGGGGTTGAGCGCTTTTTTGAATAATAATTGCGATTTCTTCTAAACCCGCACTCAATAATTCTTCAACAATTGCTAAAATGATCGGCTTGGCTCGACCATCTTGATCAATAATGGGAAAAAATTCTTTTTTTAAGACTTTAGTGGCAGGAAATAGACGAGTTCCCCATCCGGCTGCTGGAATAATTCCTTTTTTTACCACAGTTTTTGACATATTGACTGATTCCTATTTTAACAAGAGTGTGTTAAAAATCAAACAAGAAGAAGAACAACAAACATTAGTCCCACCATGAAGCCGCTCTATACTCCACCTTTATTTTTACAAAAAGGGTTATCCATGACACTGTACATGGCTTTTGTTGCAAAGCGGAAATGGGAAAGAACCCTAACTGAACCATCCCCGCCCTATCAGCCTACTATTTTTACTGGGGCGCAAGAAGTGCCGATTTTTGGTCTGTTAGCCCTTCCGAAACATCCCATCGGTACAATTATTGCAACTTATGGCATCATTGGGACGCTCGAGGATCAATGGATACTGAGAATTTTGGGACGTAAAGCTTTTGCTAAAGGCTATGCGGTTGTGTTGTTTGACTGGCGAGGTCATGGAAAAACGGCTCAATTATCCCCTACTTTAATGTCTGATGGGTTATATGAAGGAAAAGATTTTATTAAAATAGCCAATGCCGCACTGGAGTTAGGGTGTCCTCCGCCTTTTTGGTTTAGCGGCTATTCTTTAGGGGGACAATTGGCTTTATGGGGTGTCAAAGAAGCTGAAACTATCACTCAAAGGTCAGGATTAAAATCTTCAGATATTGGAGGAGGCGCGGTTATTTGTCCTAATTTAGATTCTCAAAGAACTTTATCTTATTTAGTTGAGGATGTATGGGGTAAATATTTGGAAAAGAGTATCGCCAAAGGGCTGCAACAATTGGCCTGGCAGATTCGACGATCTCATCCTGAAGCGATGGATGTGGATGCGATTGTTCAGTGTAATAGTATTCGAAAATTTGATCAACAATTTGTCATTGAGGGTTTGGGGTTTTCTACGGTGGAAGAATATTATGCCGCTAGTAGTCCGCTACCGTTTTTAAAGCATCTCAAAAAACCGACGTTAATTTTATATGCGGCTGATGATCCTTTGTTTGCTCCTTCTCTTATTCCTGATTTACGGTCGGCTTGTGAGGGAAATCCGATGATTGATTTGGTCATCACTCGTTATGGTGGACATGTGGGTTACATCAGCAGTTTAGCTTGTCAACGCCTTTACCAAGATAATGATCCCTGGTGGGCTTGGAATCGAGTCTTAGAATGGTTTGAGCGGTAGGAATAATAAGTTAACTTTTTTACAAAAAAGCGGCAAAAACTAAAATGACAGCTACCCAAAGCCATAATTTAGTGCGTTCTTTGCATAAACCGGGGAGTTTGAGGGATGAGTCTTTCACGGGTGTTTTCTCGGGTTTTGTCTCTAATTTTAGCTTAAAAAACTTTGTTGATTAGAGCAAGTATCTTTTTTTATAAAAATGATAACTATATTTAATATAATTTCGGAAAGCTCAAATTCAAATCTTCAGAAAATCTTCAAAATCTTTTAGTAGTTTAGGGTTAATGCTCAAAAATTACAGGATAGCATTAGCGGCGTTACTCAGTGAACGAGTAGCGCTTTTTACTTTTGAACATTTAAAATAAGCGTTAAAGGGCGGTATTGCGTCCGGAGGCGTAAGGCACGGTGCAGGTAAACCGCCAATTGGTATTACACTGTTTCGATCAAAGGTGTTCCATCTTCAGTTATCCAAGCTAAATGCTGAATCCGACAAGAACGGGCATACTCTCGAATTTCTTCGGGGTTACGTCCTCCTAAATCGAGAGCGACTCGTACTAAAGTATCGGAGTTTCTTAATTGTTGAGCATAACTAAAAACAGCCGCTTGGGCTTGTGGGGTTTGAGCAATGATCAAGTAATCAATGGCTGGTGTTTGTCTGGGGATGGCTGAATCTTTGGCCGACAGCAAACATAGATGAAGATCATCTAAATTGAGGGAAAATCCGATCCCCGGGGCAGATAATTTTTGAGGATGATACAGTCCTAATAACTGATCGTAGCGTCCGCCTTGCCCTAATACGCGCAATTGATGATCGGTGGAACTGACGACCTGAAAAACCACGCCGGTGTAATAGTCAAAGGTTTGAACTAAACTCAGGTCTAGGATCAGGGGTAAAGGATTAGGAGATAAGAGTTCTAGGAGAGATTTAAGGTCATTAATGATGGCGCGATCACTGTCGTGTAAATCTAAATGGGCAACTTTAGAGAGGACATCGAGAGGATTTCCCCGTAGATCAAATAATAATAAGGCCCTTTCTTTTAAAGCGGCAGAAGGATAAAAAAGGCTTTCTAGAGTAACATAATCAAGATTGGCTAAACAGCCGCGAACTTGTTGACGTAGGGGTTCAGGGAAAGGAGACAGAAGTGATTGGGTTAAGCTGGCTTGTCCTAAGACGAGATGCCAATCAGTTAAGCCTAAAATTTTCAGACAATCAGCGACTAATAGGAGAATTTCGGCATCGGCTAATAGCCCACCCGCAAACAATAATTCTACTCCGGCTTGATAAAATTCTAGCTGTCGTCCATGATAGCCGGCGGGAGGATTTCTAAAGACATTAGCCCGGTAGCAAATCCGTTGAGGATAGGTGCTTGTTTCCATACGGGTGACGGCGGTTCGGGCGATAGAGGCGGTTAATTCGGGGCGTAGTCCTAAAGCTCCTTCTGAGGTATCTTGTAGATGAATGACGGTAGAACGTTCTATGGCCCCTCCCGCCATGAGGGTATCTAGCCATTCAATGGTAGAAGTAACGATCCGTTGATAGCCCCACCGTTGAAATACTTCTTGTAAACGGTCATTAATCCAACATTTTTGGGCTACTTCAAGGGGTAATAAATCTCTTGCACCGGCTGGGGCTTGATGGATCATAAGAAAGGAATTAATAATTTTTACTCAGTTTGATTTTACTTTTTTTTATCTCCTCCACCAAAGAGTGTCCAAAAGCCTTTAGATTGTTTTGAGGAGTCTACTCCGGGCCGGGTTTGTTTAGCATTGGCGGGAAGGGTTTTGTCTAGTTCTTGTTTAGCTTGAAGGGCGATGGGGTCAGTGGGGCCACATTTGAGGGCTGTGGTAATGTGGACTTTGGCCATGGTGGCTTGATTTTGTTTGAGGTAAGCTAAACCGAGCATTCCATGACAGGAGCTATTATTGGGTTCTAATTTTAGAGCCTCTCGCATTTCTAAGATCACTTGGGCATAATTTCCTTTTTCGGCGTAGTTTTGGGCGCGACGAAGATAGGGAGCCACCAGAGATTCTTTTACGGGTTCATTTTCTAGAGGTTGCTCGATGATTTCGATGATGGTGTCTTTATGAATGGTTTTTGATACCTCTTTTGAGACTTCTATATGGGGTGTATGGTTTGGGGTCGTGGATAGGCCCTGTGTTCTGACTAAGTAGGCTAGATTCAATTCACTCAAGAGTGCTATTTTCTGATAAATATTATCAAGAGTTGTATATTGCTCCGCCACTAAAGATTTAAGTAAAGACCTATATTCTAGCTCGAGATTTTTTTTCGTGTTTAATAATTGTTGGGCTGTGGGACTGGTTAATGATAATTGTTGTTGTGATAGTCCACGGCCAATTTGGGATATTATAACCTGATAATCTAGGCGAGATGCTTCTCTTGATAATTTTTCCCAAGCGGGATTAACCAGTTTTGACAACACTGTATTAGCTCTTTCCTTTTCGGCTTTGGTTAAGGCTTTACAGGTGTCAGGATGTAGCTGACGGGCTACAATCAGATACCGTTGCCGCATCTCTTTGAGGTCTGCCCCGATGGGAACTCCTAAAATTGCGTGGTGATCAATATCCACAAATTGAAATAGTCCTTGTTGGATTGGAAATGCCATCTTTTTGTGCCATCCCGTCTTGAAATAGCTAAAGCCTTGCTTCTAGTATGTCTCAATTTTAGAGTGGTCAGTTATACTTCTTTACAATTTACAACAGCTAATCTCACCAAGGAAGCCAACTAGAAGCTTCGTGGAGGGCTTTGCTTAAGCGGTTGTGAATTTGACCATTGGTGGCCAATATTCGACCTGATTCAATCACTAAAGGACTTTCATCATAAGCTGTCACTTGGCCTCCTGCTTCTTCTAGGATAACTATTCCTGCTGTCATATCCCAAGCTTTTATGCCTCTTTCCCAATAGCCATCGACTCGACCACAGGCCACATCGGTTAAATCTAGGGCGGCTGAACCACTGCGACGAACGCCTTGGGTTAGGTGAGTCAGGTAACAAAATTCTCGGTAATTGTTATCGGGGGTTTCCCGGCGGTCATAAGCGAAGCCGGTGACTAATAGACTGCTACTGAGTTGCTGTGTAGTTGATACCTGAATGGGACGACGGTTAAGAGTGGCTCCTTTTCCTTTAGCCGCCCGAAATAGTTCTTTTCTGAAGGGGTTATAAACGACTCCCACTTGGGGGACATTTTCGATTAATAATCCCACTGAAACGCAAGCGACAGGATATCCGTGAGCATAATTGGTGGTTCCGTCTAGAGGGTCAATTGCCCAAAGATAGGGATTATCTGCCTCTCCTAAGTGTCCGGATTCTTCGGCTAAAATACCATGCTCTGGGAAATGCCGCTTTAAAACCTTGAGAATTTCTGTTTCTGAGGTTTTGTCTACATCGGTGACTAAATCCCCGGGGCGGCCTTTTTCTTCTATGGTGTTGAGTTTACCCCATTGTTGTTCTAAGATAACACCGCCGGCTAGAGCGCATTCTGTGGCAATATCTAAAAACCGTTGCAGTTGTTCGTCGTTCATACGTCCTTATGGGATGCTGTTAGTCTTCCTCTAAGGGTAAACCAAAGCGAACTTTTCCACGAGCAAAGTAGCGCCCAAATTGGAGTTCATAGACTTCATCTTCGTCTTGTGTCTCGAGTTCTAAGTCGGAGCGAGCATAAGATACGCATAAAAGGGCGTAACCTCTTTTTTTGAGTTCGGGTGAGAGTCCCATCGCTTCGGGTTGCTCGATTTCTCCTGAGAGAATTCTGACTGCACAAGTGGTACAAGCTCCATTGCGGCAAGAAAAGGGCAGATTGTAGCCTCGCGCTTCTAAACTGTGTAAAATGTACTCATCATCGGGAACTGAGACGGTGATCTCTTCTCCGGTTTGGCGGTTGTCAATGCGAATTTTGTAAAACTGACTCATCTTTCTTTTTTGGCTTGACCAGTTATTCTTTTATATTGTATAATAAATATTTGTGACCCCACCTGGAGAGGTGGCCGAGCGGTTGAAGGCGCAGCACTGGAAATGCTGTTTAGGGCAACTTAACGTGGGTTCGAATCCCACCCTCTCCGTTAAAAAAAAAGAAAAAAAACCTCTAGAACCTTTACCAGTTAAGGGTTCTATTTTTTACTAAGACTCTTCTAACTCAGGTTCTGTAGGGATTCACAGCAAACAAAAGCTCTATTCGTAACCAAAAAAATAACCAAAAGCACTTATTTATAGAAATCTTCCAATATCATAATACTTACTTATTAAAAAGAAAATACTATTGACAAATAAGAAAAAATCTGTGTAGTTTTTGTATTATTTCAACCAACAAACAAATTACAGTATATTTATACTTACATAAATTTAAGTTATAACTTAAATTAGTTATATTTATCTTAAAATTATTGACTTTTTCTAATTTATGTGAATATTTTTAATTAAAAAATTCCTATAAAAACTATAGGAAAATATTAACTATCCTTATAAGATAATGTAATAATTCGTTATCATCTGTAAATATTAATATTTTTTCTTCTTTTTTCTGTGAATTACTTTGATTATCTTCATTTTTAATTACAGCTAATTCAATGGTAGAAGCCTCTGGCTTTTCTTTCAACTTATTAATTACTACGTAATTTTTAACAAAATCTGTTAATTCTGTTATTTCTTTTTGTTGTTTCTCTAGTTTTTCATTAAAATTACTTTCTAAAAATTCTATCCTCTCAACTAATTCTGAATAAGAATCGTTTTTTATATTCACTTCTTTGTTTAATCCTAAAAATTCTCTTAAAAGCCTAGCGGCAATTAAAGAAAAAGATTCATTGTTTTCCTTGAATTTGTTTAAGGCTTCTAATTCATTTGGGAATTTAGCAAAAGTTATGTTCATATCTAAATCTAAGTTGATTATTAATTATTGATATTTTAATTTTTTAAGTTTTAATAGTCAATAATTTTTAATTGTTTGTAATATTTTTGTAAGAATTAGGTAGTTACTTGATTTTAATATTTTCTGATTGCGTCTAGAATTAGCTCAGACACGTTCTAAATTAGAAAAAGGATCGTTTTAAACTTTTGAAGATTACAAGGCACTTAAAAAGCAATTTCTAATTTTCAATCAGTCCAGTAATAGAAGGAGTGCTTACGCACGGTTATTAGCTGACTCGGCATTGTGACTACTAAGTCATAATTACTATTAAAAGTTTTACAATGCCTCGATTGAAGATTAGTCAGAAAAAAATTAAGGCAAAACTAGAATTATTAATTGTTGAGCTAAAATAAAAAAATATCTATATTCGATAAAAAATTAAATAAGCTTTCTACAGAAGAAGATAATAATCAAAGGAATTTAATTATTGAAAGGTTAAAGCTATTTTTAGGTAAAAAGAAACTTAGAAATTACCAAGTTTCTAGATATCAACTAAATTATGCTTGCACTTTTCCAGAAGTAACTGCTAAAGGAAAAGATATTCATCATAAATCAGGCACGGAATCTATTAGAAATGGGGAAATTTTACTTTGTTCTGTTGATGATCGATTATTCAACTTAGAATTAAAAAGTAAAAAAGAACATAGTGAAGAGCATTTAAAAAATAATGATACTAATTTTGTTCCTTATGGTAGATTTTACTAATAAGAAGATGAATTACTTTTAGTAAAATTATTTATTTTTACTTTAGTTTAAAAAGTAATTGAGCAGGGGAAAAATATAGCTTTTAGCCATTTTTTAAAAGAGAAAATTTTAGAAATTTAAGTCAGAAAGAAATAGTAGAAGAGTTTCTCTTAAAAATCATTTTTCTCTTCTACTTGTTAAAAAAAAATCAAAAAAAAAAGTTTTAAAAATAGGTTGTCCCACTTAAAAAATAAACCCCTACAAGCATTATTCTGTAAGGGTTTTAGGGCGAGACAACCTTAATCAGCAAAAAGATCTGAGAGGTTGTCACGTTCAATATTTTGTTCAAGTTTTAGGTTTTCAGGAGGAAAATATACACGAACCTGCCGTCCCTTTTTACGAACTCTCTCCTTAGAAAAACCTAATTTTTTTAAAATATCTGAAAGTCTCATTTCATTCTTTTTATCTTTGGAAACCGTCATACCATTTGTATTTAAGAAGTTAAAAAATTCATTAGAATTAATGCCTTGAAAATCCTCTCCTTCTTTTTGCAAAGTTTGTTTTGTACATTCGATAATGTAATTTTCCCAAGGATCTTCATACTCATAATAATTGTTATCCTCTTCTTGTAATTTCCAGAACTCTTTAGGTAAGTTATCAGAAATACCCTTTTGATAATCAATTACAGCAGAACTCCAGATGGATTTTACTGAACCTTTCAACAGTTCTAAGTCTATCTGTTGTTTTCTCACAGGAATTATCCAAAATCTTCTGTTTCCTGATGGATCACTTAGAAAATTATCTGAATTTGTAGTCCCGACAATTACAGATCTTCTAGGCATTTTAAGAAGGTTTTTACCGTAAGGGACTCGATATGAATCCTCTCTCTTACTAAGGAAATGTTTGATTGTCGCATGATAAGTCTTGCTAGTGAAACCATCTAACTCACCCCATTCCAGTACCCAAGATTGTGCAAGAATCATATAGTCATCCTTATCTAATTTCCCTGTCATTGAGTTAGAAAAAAATCCTGATCCTAGTATTTCAAAGAAGCTAGTTTTTCCTACACCTTGATTTCCATAAAGAACTAAAGCATTGTCGAACTTAGAACCAGGTTCAAAAACCCTTCTAACTGCTCCTATCAACCATCTGTAGAGATATTCATTATAAAGAGGTTCATTACAACCCAAAAACTCTGAAGCAAGATTTTTAATATCTCTTACTTGAGTATTTAACTGACATTTTAGTAGATAATCTTTAACAGGATCGAATTCATTTTCTTCTGCTATTCTCAACAAACAAGCTTTCCATAAATCTTCTGAAGCGTCAATACCAAACATATCTCCAAAAAAAACTCTAAGAGAAGAAGTTTCTATTTCTTTTCCGTCTAAACAAATTTTTTGAGTTCGGACATTCCAAGTAATCCTATCTGCAAATTTTAATCTAAGAAAATCTAACAATTGAGGAGCTTTAGAAATTCGAGGAACATCCTTAAAAAGAATTTCAGTAGCATCTTTACCTAGACGATTTTCAATATTCTGTTGTTTTTGTTCTTTTATAGCTTCCTTCTTTAATTTCTTTAATTTAGAGGAAATTTTTTGATTCTCACATTGATTATCTAAACAAGAAAACTTTCCATCTTGAGCAATATTTAAATTTTGTCCAGAACAAACGGGACACTCATATTTATTTGGTTCTGCTGTAGCTTTAAGAAATTGAACGTAGTTGGAAATAATAAAACGATTACGAGTAGTTTTTTCTTTATTTGGATGATAAAATGATGAATACATAATAAAAAAGATTTTAAAAATAGTTTTTTTTAAATGAATAATAAAGAAATAGTCAGAAAGAAACTTCTGACTATTTATAGTTTTTATGCTGTTTCTAAGAAATTAATGAAAATTTCCCTAAAGTAAGTAGAATATTTTCCTTTGTATTTTTTGTTGTTAGCTATTTCCTGTAGTTTTTCTAATTCTTTTTCAGAAATTATAAAGGACATGATTCGGTTTTTAGGATTTGTTTGGGACATTATTATTATCTTAATTTTTAACAATTACAATTGTAGCACAAGCAATTGATTGAAATTAGAATATTACACTATTTAGACAGGTAGAAATAACCGAACAAGCTTGTACGGTTGCAGTCACTAATAAACCTCCACTTAAAATGTGGAGGAGTCAGAAAGAAAAGAATGATTAAGCCAGAGATAAGGGAGTATCTTTCTCTATATCGAGAATTCCAGTTAGCCCAATAGCAATGGAATCAGTAATGTGATTGTTTGTATAAGCTGATAAAGTAGAAGGAATATTACTAACCATTCCTTTTACTTGTTCAAATAAACCTACTTTACTAATCCTACTATTCCCAGTAATCAAAAATTTTACGTGATTAGGAGCAATCTTGTGAATTTTTAAATCAAACTTATTAGCAGCATTTATAATTATCTCAGTTGCTTTATCGACTTTCTTTGTATTTTCTGTCTTAATCATAAAAACAGGAAACTCTAAAATTATTATTGTTTTTTCTTTGTTAAAATTGGAAAACCATTTAGTAAATTTTCTATTGATGTTGTTGTATTTATTCTCCAAGTTTTTTTCTTGTTCTTGTTCAATACAGTTGAAATCCATTAATTTTTTGTTTGAATCTAGCAAACTAACTGCTAAATAATTCAAACCTGGATCAACTCCAATAATGAATTCATATTTCATTATTAAAATTTTAAAAATAAATGACTACTTCTATTATCTCTTATTGATTAAAATATTTTTTATTTGTAATTCATTTTTAAATTAAGTCAGAAAAGAAATTAATTATCCAAAGTTGAATTAGTCAAAAAGAAAAATTAAAGTAATTAGAAAGCCATTCTGGCTTAGTCAGAAAAGAAAAAATTTAGTTTCAAGTAATTAATTTGCTTTTGGCGGCTGAAACGTTTGGTTATGGTTGAGGGCTTATGGTAACACTCGCGGTTTAAAACGCAAGAGGTAAAACTCTTATATGACAAGGCTGCCAAGTTAGTTAGTTCAAAATTACTGAAAAAGTGCGAGTGAACATTGAACGTTTTTTCAAGGTTTCAGCTATTCATTACAGTTCTATCGAAGGTATTCCGACACCTTTCTGTTGAACAGTAACACGGAATCGTTCCAAAATTAATTATTTTCTGACTTGACATCTTAAGATAGTAATAAAAAAAAGAACTAATTATAAGATTCGTTACAGTTTGAATATGAGTCAATAAATAAACTTCTGACCAGACAAAAAGTTTTTTATGATGATTTACATAACAATCCCATAAGGATTTTACAGTGATAGTTTCTTGTTTATTTTCAGAACCAACTAATTGTAAATGCGGATGTTTTTTATGCTTTTTTACAATGTCACGTATTTCTTCTTTATCAAGTTTTCCCGTAACCAAATTATCACCAATGTACTTATCCAAATCTTGGGCTATGAGCAAGCTCTTTAGATAAGTTTCATTAGAAATCCTACCAACAGACAAGTTTAATCCCGAAGCTAATACACTTCTACTAATAAAAACTTTGTAATAACCCGCTTGATTGAGTATGGAAACGTACTGAAATCTTGGTTTTGTTGAATGAATCATAATCTTAATTCCTTAAATTTCTAGCTCATCCTAGACCTATTGTAACAAAAAATAACCAAAATAGTAACCAAAATTAGCACTAATTCTTTGAACAGTTGTATTGAAAAGGTTTTAAGGTTAAATGCCTAGCACTAAAAATGCTGTTTAGGGCAACTTAACGTGGGTTCGAATCCCACCCTCTCCGTTAAAAAAAAAAGAAAAAAAACCTCTAGAACCTTTACCAGTTAAGGGTTCTATTTTTTACTAAGACTCTTCTAACTCAGGTTCAGTAAGATATTTCAGCTTAGCTAGTTCTCTAATTACACCAAAAATCACACCAAACAGTTTTGCTTATGTAAATTTATTTATTTATTAATTAATAAAATAATATATTTTTAATGGCTTTTTAAGAAAAGAATAGGGCCTAATTTGAGAATTATTAAATAAATTATTAATCATCACAATAGTCGCAAAAGTATGATTAATATTTTGACGAATATTTAAGAGAACCTTCGTCGCTTGATTATTAGATTGAGCTAGGTGTCTAACCCGGAGCGGGGAAACTGACAAAATTGCTGTTTCTGTGCAAGCGCAAAGAGCAGACCCAACAAGGACGAGGAGGGCTACTATTAATAAATGCGGCATAATTAAGATTTTAAAATTATATTTTTATAATAATTTTGATCAAAACAGTTTAACTCATCCAAAAATAATTTATCTTAAGGGTTAAGTATTTTTTCCAATAGCTATACAAAATGGCCATACTGCATAATAATTTTATAAGGTTAAGCCAAACAGCCAGATAAAGAGACTCCCACCTATGAAAAAACTAATTGAGGGCTTAGAAAAATTCCAAAGCGGCTACTTCAGTCTTCATCGAGATCTATTTGAGGAACTCGCTCACGGACAAACGCCCCGAATTCTATTTATTACTTGTTCAGACTCCCGTATAGACCCTAATTTAATCACTCAAGCTCAAGTGGGAGAACTATTCGTCATTCGCAATGCAGGAAATATGATTCCTCCCTATGGGGCGACGAATGGAGGTGAAGGAGCCGCTCTAGAATACGCTGTTCATGCTTTGGGGATAGAACAAATTATCGTTTGTGGACACTCCCATTGTGGGGCGATGAAAGGTTTATTAAAATTAAATACACTCGCTGAAGAAATGCCTCTAGTCTATGATTGGCTTAAACAGGCAGAAGCCACCCGTCGCGTCGTCAAAGATAATTATAAAGACTTACAAGGGGAAGAATTATTAGAAGTTACTGTGGCAGAAAATGTTCTCACTCAGCTAGAAAATCTTCAGACTTATCCCATTATTCGCTCTAAACTCCATCAAAATAAACTTTTGCTTGAGGGATGGATTTACCGCATTGAAACTGGAGAAATCTTTGCCTATGATTCGGTGTTACATGATTTTGTGCCGCCCCACAGTCGTCTACCGGCACCTGAACACGAATATAATTTCCATCCTAGTTGCTCAGTGAAAAACTCAGAAACGACTCCTGAAGAGGAGCATATTTCCCGTTCAGAGTCATCCCCAAAGTCTGGCAGTAATGGGAATGGTCACTCGAATTCAGCAACAAGTAGTATTAATTCTCATTTATCTGCTCAACAGTGGGAGCGAATCTATCGAGGATCAAATCGTTAACAGTTGGGGCGGTACTCTATAATCTAATAGCTGAACCATTACCTAAAAAAGCATCAGAACTATGGGGGTCAACTGGTTAATTTTTCTTGTGGGAGGACTATTTTCAGGGAGTTTAGCTGGATTACTGGGTATTGGCGGGGGGACAATTCTAGTTCCCCTTTTAATTGCTATACATCACGATCAAACCCACTATCAACCCGTTAATGCTGTAGCTACCAGTCTATTAGCCATCGTCATTACCTCAATCTCTGGTAGCATTCAAAATTGGCGCATGGGATATCTAGACCTTAAACGAGTTATTTATATAGCCATCCCTTCTTTATTCACTGCACAAATCGGCACTTATTTAGCTAATAGTGTTCCTGATTATATTCTTTTAGCTTCTTTTGCCCTCTTGTTAATTGCCACTATCTTTTTAACCAATTTACGCAAGCAACTAGCCAGTAAAACCCCTACAGACTCCTCGAAAACAACTAATCTGATGGTTTCTTATGTGATTATTGGTGGAAGTGGAGGATTACTCGCTGGTTTTTTTGGCGTTGGCGGCGGTGTGGTTATGGTTCCTCTACAAATGTTGCTAATTAAAGAAAATATTAAAACGGCTGTTCAAACCAGTTTAGGAATTATTGTTATTACTTCTATAGCCGCTTGTGCGGGACACGCTCTACAAGGTAATGTGCAATTTTTAGAAGGTTTGCTTTTGGGTATAGGCGGCTTAATCGGGGCGCAAATTAGTACCCGTTTTCTTCCTAGATTATCAGATCAACTTGTAACTTTTTTGTTTAGGACTTTGCTGGCTATTTTATCATTTTATTTCTTGTGGAAAGCTTGGATAGCATTTTACAGTTAACAGTGATCAATTATAGGTTTTAACAACTGTATCCCTATTTTCTAAGGACTAATGACTAATGACTAATAACTATTGACAGATCACTGATGACTAATAGCCGCTTCTTGTTTTTGGGAAGAACCTTGAGTTCCCAGTTGAATTAATTCAATTTTATAACCGTTGGGATCTTCGATAAAAGCAATCACTGTTGAACCATGTTTCATGGGTCCAGGTTCACGGGTTACTTTACCGCCTTTCGCTTTAATGTGGGAGCAGGTGGCGTAAATATCATCGACCCCAAGGGCAATATGACCATAAGCATTCCCTAAATCATAACTGTCAACGCCCCAGTTATAAGTTAATTCAATCACGGTATGGTCAGATTCATCCCCATAACCCACAAAAGCGAGAGTAAACTCGCCTCCGGGATAATCTTTTTGGCGCAGTAGCTTCATTCCCAAAACATCACAATAAAACTTGAGGGACTCTTCTAAGTTGCCCACGCGCAACATGGTGTGTAACATTCGCATAAGTTGTCCTTGATCTCCTTGTGTTAACATCCTGTATTTACTTATTGTTACATTTTCAGTCCCAAAAGTTGATTGTCTCAAGGTTAAAGCTTATCAATAGAGAGTTTAGCTGGGGTGCGGAACTCGTTCCGCACCGCTTCATTTGCCCTTATCTACCCATCAGTTGTAACAATATCTCTCTGGCAAGATTAAAATCAATAGAGAGCCTCAAATTTATTTTTAAGTATGATGGGAAAACTTCTTGATGGACGCTACCAGGTGACGCAAATTCTCAGTCAAGGAGGGTTTGGACGTACATTTTTAGCCCTAGATACTAAACTTCCTGGAAATCCAATTTGTGTTGTCAAGCAATTACATCCGGCCACCTCATCATCTAGTGTTTTGCTTAAAGCGCAAGAATTGTTTGAGCGGGAGGCGAAAATTTTACAACAGTTGGGTGAACATCCTAATATTCCTCGATTGTTAGCTTATTTTGAAGAAAATAAAGAATTTTATTTAGTAGAAGAATACATTGTTGGTAAACCTTTGTCGGCAGAATTCCTGATCGGGCAGCCGCTTCTTGAAGAACAAGTTATTACTATTTTAGTAGAATTACTGGAAAATCTGAATTTTGTTCACCAAAATCAGGTTATTCATAGAGATATTAAGCCTGACAATATTATTAGAAGAAGTTTAGATAAAAAATTAGTTTTAATAGATTTTGGTTCCGTTAAAGAAGTTACACAAAAAGATAATTCATCCAAGACATTAATAGGAACTCCAGGTTATATACCCGTTGAGCAAGCGGTTGGCAATCCTCGATTTAATAGTGATCTTTATGCTGTAGGAATCATTGGTATTCAAGCTCTGACCGGACAAATGCCTCAAGAACTTCCTCGGAATTTTAATACTGAACAAATCCTGTGGCATGATTTAGCCAAAGTCACACCAGAATTGGCTTCAATTTTAGATAAAATGATCTGTCATGATTACCGTGATCGCTATCAATCAGCTAGGGAAGTTTTAGAAGATATTCATCGCTTAATCTGGTCTGGTCAACCGGGCCCTGTACCCACTCAACCAAGTCCTTTACCCACTCAACCCCACTCTTTACCCACTCAATTAATTGATGCAGAGCCAAAAATTAAAAGTCCCCAAAAAAACAATAACAGTTTAGTCATGATTGGAGGGGTTGCAAGTTTAGTGGTATTGGCGGCTATAGGAGGAGGCGTAATTTTTTCTCAGATAGAATCTATTCCTAATCCCAAACTTTCTTTAAATGGCAAAATACTTGACGGATTTTTAACCGAGCAAGATAAAGTTTTTAAAAAAAATTCTTTAAATCCTCTTGCACCTTCTGACCATCAAATATTTTACTATAAAGATTATTACTTCAAAGGTAATCAAGGTCAAAAAATTAGTATTGAAATGACAAGTCAACAAATAGACCCTTCGCTTAAATTAGTATTTCCTAATAGTGTTGATGGAGTTGAAAATGATGATATCTCTCCTAGTAATCCCAATGCCAAAATCGTTGTAGATTTACCAGAAACGGGAATTTATAAAGTTATAGTGACTTCTTCCCAACCTCAAGAAACAGGGAGTTATCAACTATCGGGGAAAAAGCTTTAACAATTAAGACAGTTAAAATATTTATCTATCTAAAGATAGATGTAATTAATAAAGTTTTATCATCAAAACATTAATCATGATCTTAAGCATTTCAATGGGTTTGTATTAAATGACCTTTCATCATTAGTCCTAGTGCGTTAAACTTGGTAAATACGATTGCTGAAAATTAAATTCTTCACAAGGCGAGTGTCTAAAAAAACCCAATCTCCCCCATCACTTCATCCTCTAGTACGTCTAGTTAAATATGGACGGCAATACAGTAATTTAATCTGGAAAGCGATTATTTGCTCGATTTTAAACAAAATATTTGATTTAGCTCCCCCGGCTTTAATTGGTGCGGCAGTAGATACTGTAGTTCAACGCCAAAACTCCCTCATCGCCCATTGGGGAATAAAAAATATTTTTGGACAACTCCTATTTATCTGTTTTCTCTCTGTCATTATTTGGGGACTAGAATCACTATTTCAATATATATATGAGCGGCTCTGGCGCAATTTAGCCCAACATATTGAGCATGATTTGCGTTTAGATGCCTATAGTCATATTCAAGAGTTAGAACTAGCTTACTTTGAAGAAAAATCTACAGGTCACCTTTTAGCCATTCTCAATGATGATATTAACCAACTGGAACGGTTTTTAGATTTTGGGGCTAATGACATTTTACAGGTGATTACTACGGTAATTGTTATCAGTGCGGCTTTCTTTATTTTGACCCCTGGTACTGCTTGGATGGCCATGTTGCCCATTCCCTTTATTTTATGGGGTTCAATTTTCTTTCAAAAACTTCTCGCGCCTCGTTATGCAGATGTACGAGATAGGGTGAGTTTACTCAATTCTCGTCTGGCCAATAATTTAAGCGGCATTACTACCATTAAAAGCTATACCACAGAAGCTTATGAAAAGGAACGTCTGGGATTAGAAAGTGAAGGATATCGACAAAGTAACCAACGAGCTATCGCGCTAAGTGCCGCATTTGTGCCGTTAATTCGGATGTTTATCTTGTCCGGTTTTATGGCTATCTTACTGTTTGGAGGAATGGAAGTAATAAATGGAAAACTAGCAGTAGGAACTTATAGCGTGTTAGTTTTCCTCACACAGCGTTTATTGTGGCCGCTTACCAGCTTAGGACAAACTTTAGATTTATATCAACGGGCGATGGCTTCTATCAACAGAGTCATGAATTTATTAGATACGCCTATCACGATTCCTTCCGGGAAGATTGCGCTTCCTGTCTCGGCTATTCGGGGGGAAATTGTTTTAGAAGAAATCAGTTTTGCTTACTCAAATGGATATCCCATCATAAAAAATTTGTCTTTACATATTCCCGCCGGAAAAACCATTGCTATTGTGGGTTCTACCGGTTCAGGAAAAAGTACCCTGGTTAAACTTTTACTGCGACTTTATGAAGTTCAAAAAGGAAGAATTATTCTGGATGGAATAGATATTAAACATATTATTTTATATGACTTACGGCGAGGGATAGGATTAGTCAGTCAGGATGTGTTTCTGTTTCATGGCAGTGTGAGAGAAAATATTGCTTATGGAAGTCCGGATGCGACAACCGAAGAAATTATTCAGGCGGCTAAAGCGGCAGAAGCTCATGATTTTATTATGCAACTTCCCCAAGATTATGACACCATTGTCGGGGAAAGAGGACAAAAATTATCGGGAGGACAACGCCAAAGAATTGCTATTGCCCGGGCAATTTTAAAAGACCCTCCGATTCTAATTTTAGATGAAGCCACTTCTGCGGTGGATAATGAAACCGAAGCCGCTATTGCTCGCTCTTTAGAAAAGATTACTCAAAATCGCACCACAATTGCTATTGCTCACCGGCTTTCTACTATTCGTCATGCTGATTGTATTTATGTGCTTGAATATGGGCAAATTGTCGAACGAGGAACTCATGAAGAGTTGTTAGACAAAGAGGGCATTTATGCTAATTTGTGGCGGGTACAAACAGGGGTAAGGCAATTATCAAAACCTTAATCCTAAAATATATTAATTGTAGGTTGGGGAACGAAACCCAATACTTTACCATTAAATGTTGTTGGGTTTTATTGCAATGGTTACACTCCAACTTAAACAAATTGATCTTCTGCCAGGACAAAAGGTTGTCTTGCGTGAGATATCATGGCAACAATTTGAAGAAATTATCAAAGAACTAGGAGAACATCGGAGTTCACGGATTGCTTATAGTCAAGGTACGCTTTTAATTATGACTCCATTGCCAGAACATGAAGTAGTTAAGGAAATTATTAGCGATTTGGTCAAAATTTTGTTAGAAGAATTAGGGCTTAACTGTGAATGTTTTGGCTCGACAACATTTAAGCGGCAAGACTTAGAACAAGGAATTGAACCTGATGAGTCTTTTTATATCCAGAATTATCAGCAAATGATCTGGAAAAATCGCCTTGATTTGATGGTTGATACTCCTCCCGATTTGGCGATTGAAATTGAGGCAAAAACAGATGCAGATTTTGATAATATTCGGTCTGACGAACGCTTTCAATCATGGCTTGCTTCTGATGAATAATTTCCGCACCCTGTAGCAGATAAATCTTGCCCTGAGCGGTAGCGAAGGGACAGATAATATAATAAACATAGAACCGTCTTTTCTATGGGAAAAAGTATGACAGGAACAGTTAAATTACAAATCCCCTTTGAATGTTTGATAGAAGCGATCACATCTCTCAATCTAGAAGAAAAGCGTCATCTTCAAGAAGTGCTTGAGCAACAAATTTTTGAGCAAGAAGAAGCTATCTATGAGGATGATTTAGACACAATTACTGAAATTCAGGCTGTTCGTGATGAATATGCCAGAGGGGAGTATCAAACCTTTGATGAGTTTTTGGCGCATCGCTCAAAATCCAAATCATGACTTACACTATCATCATTCCTAAATCTGTCCAAAAACAAATCGATGCTCTGCCAGATGAGATAAGCGATCGCGTGGTTGAAAAAATCGACCAACTGGTTGAAGATCAACGTCCAGAGGGATCGATCAAGTTAAAAAACCTCGATAATGAATATCGTATTCGGGTTGGTGATTACCGAGTTCGCTATGAAATTGATGATGAAAATCAGGTGATTCGGCTCTTACAATGTAAGCATCGACGAGATGTTTATCGAAAGTAAGAAAATAGAAAAGTTCAGGTGAGGTCAATTCTCTAGTCAATTAATCATGTCTAACACTCTATCACCTTCCCCTCCCATAAAACCGATAAACCCCAGTGAATGGATACAAAAAAACCTCTTTAGCAGTTGGTTAAATAGCCTTTTAACCCTTATCAGTATCATCTTTATCTATTGGGTAGGAACACACCTAATAAACTGGATATTTACCCAAGCCAACTGGCAAGTCATTACAGCCAACTTTCGCCTATTCTTTGTCGGTTATTATCCCGTTGAATTATTATGGCGTGTTTGGATAACCCTAGGAATTACCATCTTTTTAGGCGGACTAACTTGGGGCATATTATCCCGTAAAACCCCCTTATTTAATCCAACCAGTTTAACCGTTTTATTTATTCTTGCCGCTATTTGTGTCTTAGTTACCCTGATAACAGGAATTCAATCCAGTCTCTTACTATGGGGAATGCTCCTAATCCTAATTCTCACCGCCTTTAGCGGCAAAAAAATTGGTCAACAAATCCCTTCATTAAGTAGCTGGTTAAGCCCCCTTTGGCTCTTAACTTTCTTAGTTATCTGGTGGCTATTACGAGGAGGATTATTTCTGCAACCCGTCTCTCTGAGCCTCATTAGCGGCTTTATTCTCACCATTGTAGTTGCTATTGTTAGCATATTTTTGTGCTTCCCCTTTGGCGTTTTATTAGCCTTGGGCAGACAAAGTTCCTTACCCGTAATCCGTTGGTTATCCATAGGTTACATAGAAATAATTCGAGGATTACCCTTAATTGGTATCCTCTTTATGGCTCAAGTCATGTTACCTTTAGTCTTACCTTTAGGAGTACGTCCCGATAGTATTGTCAGAGCGATCGCCGGATATACGATTTTTAGCGCCGCCTACCTAGCTGAAAACATCCGAGGCGGTTTACAGTCAGTACCCAGAGGACAAACCGAAGCCGCTATTGCCCTTGGATTAAACCCTTTGCTCGTATTAGGATTAATCATCTTACCTCAAGCCCTAAAAGCCGTTATTCCCACCATTGTCGGGCAATTTATCAGTCTGTTTAAAGATACCTCCCTATTAGCCATTGTAGGATTAGTAGATTTATTAGGGATTTCACAATCGATATTAGCCAATCCCAAGTATCAAGGGCGCAATGTAGAAGTATATCTATTTATTGCTTTTATTTATTGGTTATGTTGTTCTGCTATGTCCCTTGCCAGTCGCAAACTTGAACAAAAACCCGCTTAAGGCTAAATTCGATTTTAAGCTTTGCCGCTCCTACAGGTCTTTAGTAAATAATACTTAGTATGGCCGGAACTAACCCGCTTTCTGAGGTTTGAGCGATGGTTTTAAGTCTTTAAAATATTCTCTGAGGCTACCGGAAAAATTGTTGGGGCTGTAACCCTTACACAGCAATACTTTGAGCCTTGATTAAGGGGGAGTGAGTCACGCTATGTAAAGTCTTATAAGTTTAAAAAATTGATGAAATCTACATAAATTAAAGGTTTTAGCGATCCACAATGGACAATTAGAGCTTAGAATAATGCAGTGAAATATTGAGCCTATCAGGATTTCAGGGATTAAACGATCTCCGAGACGGATAGGCTCGATGAATATCCCCAATAACTCAGGCTCAAAACGCTGATTAACCTGAAAAAAGGGAAAATCTAGTCAAAAATAAGGAGAATATTGCATGAACAAAGGCGAATTAGTCGATGAAATCGCTAGCCGCGCTATGGTTACTAAAAAACAAGCAGATGCCGTCTTGACAGCAGCGATCGAAGCGATTATGGATGCGGTCTCTTCTGGAGATAAAGTAACCTTAGTAGGATTTGGCTCTTTTGAAGCGCGTGAACGGAAAGCCCGGGAAGGCCGTAATCCTAAAACGGGTGAAAAAATGGTGATTCCAGAAACGAAAGTCCCAGCTTTTTCTGCTGGTAAACTTTTTAAAGAAAAAGTTTCACCCTAGTCGTTGCTGTTGTAGTAGCTGGTTTGAGAAGACCTCATCACGGAGGAAACTTAACCTGGGCGGCCAAGTTTGCCGGCTGTCCAGTTTCTGCGCTTGTCGATTTTTCTGCGAGTATTAACCCTTTGGGACCTCCTGAAAGCGCGATCACAGCGATACAACAAGGTCTTAGTTCCCTAACCCATTATCCGGACCCAGATTACTACCAGCTACGCTCGATTCTGGGACAATGGCATCAACTACACCCAGACTGGATCTTGCCGGGAAATGGCTCGGCAGAACTCTTAACTTGGGCAAGTTGGGACTTATCAATTCAAGAGTTAACTTTTTTAATCACTCCCGCTTTTGGGGATTATTGGCGAGCTTTAAAAACCTTTTCCACACGGGTTCAACCCTGTCCACTAGATTTAACCCTTACAACTTGGAAACTTGAGCTAAACTCGGCTCTAGCAGAGCCTATCGGGAAACGCGCACTTGATTTAAAATCTGTGGGGTTACTGCTCAATAACCCCCACAACCCAACGGGTAAATTGTGGACAAGGGAAGAAATTTTGCCTTATGTAGAAAGGTTTGGTTTAGTGGTAGTGGATGAAGCTTTTATGGACTTTATCCCTCCCCAACAACAACAAAGTTTAATCTCTGTGATTGAGGACTACCCAAATCTGATCATTTTGCGATCGCTGACCAAATTTTACAGCTTACCGGGGCTGCGTTTAGGCTATGCGATCGCTCATCCGCAACGCTTACAACGTTGGCAACAATGGCGCGATCCCTGGCCGGTTAATCTTCTCGCTCAACAAGCCGCCGTTGCCATCATAGAAGATCATACCTTTCAACAGCTAACTTGGGACTGGCTCCCTGCCACAAGAGCTAAACTATTTGAAGGACTAGCAGCGTTACCTACTCTCTTACCCTTACCCGGAGCGGCTAATTTTTTATTAGTTCACACAAACCAATCCAGTTCTCAACTACAAGAAAAACTACTCAAAAATCATCACATCGTGATCCGAGACTGTATCAGTTTTCCGGAATTAGGTGATCGCTTTTTTCGAGTTGCCGTTCGTACTCAAACCGATAACCAACGTCTTGTTGATGCTTTAGCTAAATTAGTCCTTAGTCCTTAGTTCCTAGTCCTTAGTGGGAGTTAAAATAAGGAAAACCCAATGGCCGAGCGGCACTAATACAACTAGATGTAGAACGACCAATGACTAGAGAATGTCGCTATCCTTTGCCACATAGGGAGCAGGGGAATGGGTTAGAAGCTTGTACAGGTAATAACTAATGACCAATGACTAATCACTAATGACTAATGACCAATGACTATGATTTAGTAGTAATGGGTAGCACACCAGAAGCGATTTACTCCGCTTCAAGGGCAGCTTACCTCAAAGCAAGGGTTGCACTGGTTCAACAGCCAACACAGTTTATCCTAGATAGTGCCCAGACGATTTTTAGTCGTCGCTTTACCCATGTCACTCATTTATTTAACCAATTAAAAGAGATTTATCCAGAAAATCCCCAGTTTAATCTACCCCTAACAGGGGTGACCAGTTGGGCCAAAGAAGTTAACCGCATTTTATCTGAAATCAATTCCCCTGCGATGCTCTCTGCTTTGGGAGTTGATGTGATTATGGGTTCAGGGGAGTTAGTGCGGCTTCCCTCGCTTTCAGTAGTAGCAGAGGGAAGAAAACTGAGATCACAAGCTTATCTATTAGCAACGGGAGCGAGTTTATCTATACCCAAAATAGAGGGATTAGAAGAAGTTGGCTATTTGACTCCAGAAGATTTATGGCATCCAGATAAATTGGCTTTTCTTCCCCATCAATTAGTCATTGTCGGGTCAACTCCTATGGCAATAGAATTAGCGCAAAATCTACAACGTTTAGGGAAAGATGTCTCTTTAGTTGTGGAACATGACCAGATTTTCCCCTCGGAAGACCCAGAAGCTGTTGCTTTATTACAAAGTATTTTAGAATCAGAAGGAATAAAAATTTATCTCCAACGTTCCCTATCTCAAGTGAGACGAATTGAAGGGAAAAAATGGTTACAAGTGGGAAATTATGCCCTAGAAACCGATGAAATTATTATCGCTACCCAACCTCAGCCTAATGTGGCTGGATTAAACTTAGAAGGAGTTGGGGTAAAATGGGGACAAAAAGGAATTTTAGTGAATGAGAAGTTACAAACAACCAATACTCGCATCTATGCCTGTGGTTCTTTGTTAGGAGGTTATCATTTTACTCACCTGGCCCAGTATGAAGCACAAATTGCTCTCAAAAATGCTTTATTTTTCCCTAGGTATAAAGTAGATTATGGTCATATTCCCTATACAATTTTTACTGACCCTCCTTTAGCACGAGTGGGAATGACAGAAGCACAAGCTAAACGGCGTTACGGGGAAAAAGTTCAGGAAATTGGGCAACGGTTTAAATACATTGCTCAGGCACATATTTTAGGGGAAACAACGGGTTTTTGTAAGTTAATTGTCTCTGACAATGGGCAAATTTTGGGAGGTCATATAATCGGTACTCAAGCTGAGGAATTTATGGGGGTGATCGCTCTAGCTATCCAACAAAAGATTAAAATCGGAAAGTTGATGGATTTAGTTTATCCTTATCCGAGTTTATCAGAAATTTTGCATCAGATAGCTTTCCAATGGCAATATCAACATTTAGAAAAAAATAAAGGCTTACAAAACTGGTTAGAAAACTGGTTTATTTGGCGGCGTTGTTGGTTTCCTTAGAGGGAATAATTATGGTAGAAAATCAGATTTTATCGAAGCCAAACTATCATCAAGAACAAGGGAAAATCTCTCAAGAAATTTCTTGGGAAAAATTTATTCTCCATCCTCCTGAAAGAAGGGAATGGGTTGATGGTCAATTAATTGAAAAAACTGGTATGACACTTAAACATGGTTATACACAAGTTACACTCTCTTCTCAGTGGAGAAGTTATCTTAAATCTAGTGGACAAGGTGGTTTAGTTTGTAATGAAACACTTTGTCGAACAACTAAACAAGGCCGTCGTCCTGATGTTGCTTATATTACTCCAGAATTGCTAGAACAATATGGAAATAATCTTACTATTTTTCCTCAAAGTTTTCCTTTAATTGCGGAAATTGCCTCACCGGATGATAGTGGAGAGGAATTATTGGCTAAAGCTAGGGAATATTTAGACTCAGGATGTCAGGAAGTCTGGTTACTATTTCCTGAAGCAGAAATTATATTAGTTAATGGTGGTCAAACTTGGCTATTATTTAATACTGATGAAGTTGTCAGCACTCAAAGGGTTTTGACTGGATTTAGTATTACTGTCAAGGAGTTATTTAGTTATTAAATGAACAAGTTATTTATTGTATTAGAAGGAATTGATGGTTCTGGAACATCCACCCAAGCAACTTTATTAAAAGACTATTTTATCCAGAAGGGAGATAAGGCGGTTATTAGTCCTGAACCCACTAATGGAGTTATTGGTAAAATGATTCGGGAAGCCATGCAAAAACCTATTATTTTGATGGAAGATAAGCAGTCATTTGATCAACAGATGGCTTATTTGTTTGCGGCTGATCGTCATTACCATTTATATAATGATCTAGATGGGGTTTTTAAGCTTATCCAAGACGGATCTCATCTGATTACTACTCGCTATTATTTTTCTTCTTTAGCTTATAATTGTCATACCCCAGAAGAATTTAAGTTTGTTCGCCAGTTAAATGAACGGTTTCCTAATCCAGATTTAGTCATTTATATAGATATTCCGGTTGAGGTGTCTTTAGAGAGATTACAAGAAAGAACCATTATTGATGTTTATGAAAATTCCGAAAAATTGATACAAGTTAGAAATAATTATCAAAATATATTTGAAACTTATGAAGGTTTATTATTAAAAGTTGATGGAACCGCCGAGATCAATCAAGTTCATGATAAAATTATTGAGTTTCTCGAAAAACAGTTCACCTAATCACCATGACCGTTACTCAGTCAGAAAAAAAACATAAATACCAACCTTACACCAAACCCAACCAACTCATCTGTGGTTATGGAAAAATAGCAATTATTACAGGGTGGACTGTCAAACAATCTTTAGCCAAATATTTATCTAGTAATGAATTTGCAGTCATTGGGAATTTATATAGTCCTACTCGGGGAATTAGTCCTCTAATACGCAATTTATTAGCGAATCCTCATGTTCGCTATTTAGTCATTCTCAATGGAACTAAAGAAGATAAAAATGCCGGTGGGTGTGAGTGTTTATTAGACTTCTTTCGCAATGGGTTTACTGAAGGAACGAGTGATACTGGTAAGCATTGCTGGATCATTAAATCTTCGGTGACTGGATATATTGATATTGAGATTCCCTCTCAAGTTTTAGAGAAGTTAAGAGAGTCTATAGACTATCAAGAAGTCAAGTCAATTAGTCAAGCGGTTGAAGTGGTTAAAAATTATGCTCAAAAAAATTCTCTTGAACCTTGGGGAGAGTCTTTAGTTTTTCCTGAAGTAAAAGTTACCCCGACAGTTTTACCAGGGCCTAGATATGGTCATCGGATAGAAGGAAAAACCATAGCCGAAACTTGGGTAAAAATCTTGCATTGTATTAAGACAACTGGAATAATTCGACCTACTCAATATGGACAATGGCAAGAATTAATTGATTTAATGGCAGTGGTGACAGATGAACCTTTGGATTTTTATTTTCCTGAACCCAACTATTTACCCATTGAAAGAAAATTTATTCAAGATTATATATCACAAATTTTAGAGGATGCTCCTCAACGAGAGGGAGTTAAATATACTTATGGTCAACGATTAAGGTCCTGGTTTGGAAGAGACCAAATTGAACAAGCAATTGAAAAATTAGCGGCTGAAAAAGACTCTTCTAGAGTAGTAATGTCTTTATGGGATGTGGAAGATTATGAGAATAATGATAGTCCTCCCTGCTTGAATCATATTTGGCTGAGAATTGTAGATAATGAGTTATCTTTAACAGCTACATTTCGCAGTAATGATATGTTTTCTGCTTGGCCGGCGAATGCAATGGGATTGAGGGCTTTACAACAGCATATTTTAGATAATATTATTCAAAAATCTGATGATTCTTTAAAGATGGGTTCTCTGATTATTGTTAGTCAAAGCGCTCATATTTATAGTGATTGTTGGGAGTATGCAGAACGATTAATTGAAGAACAATATTCTAAAATATGTCAACAACGAGACTTTGATGATCCTAATGGAAGTTTTGTCATCAGCCTACAGGATGATATAATTATTGTGGAGCATACAACACCAGGAACAGGAGAAGTTGTTAATTGTTACACGGGAAAATCTGCCCGAAAACTTTATCAGCAAATAGCCTCAAATTGTCCTAGTCTTCAAGTTGAACACGCGATGTATTTAGGAACTGAGTTACAAAAAGCGGAGATGGCTTTATCTAATACTCAAGCCTATTTCTATATACAAGATCAACCCCTAATAAAGAAAAATTAATATCGAGGAAAATGTGATCTTATGACTGTTTTAAGCGATATAGACCTCAAAAGAGAGTTAGGTATAAATATTTATCAAGCAAAAAAAAATGAAACTAAAAATTACGAAATTAGAATATTCTGCTATTCTTCCCACATATGTACATCCAGATGATTCTGGGTTAGATTTAACCTCTATAAAAGACTTAGAAATACCGTCAGGAGAAAGCCAATTAGTCCCTACAGGAATCGCTATAGAATTACCCCCAAATACAGAAGCCCAAATCCGTCCTAGAAGTGGATTAGCCTTAAAACATCAGATAACAGTTCTCAATACCCCCGGAACCATTGATGAAGGATATCGAGGAGAAATAGGGGTTATTTTAATCAATCATGGCAAAAATCCCTTTAAAGTGACCAGGGGAATGAAAATTGCTCAGATGGTTATTGCTCCCGTAATTCGAGTAGAGGTTGAAGAAGTTGAGTATTTAAGCGAAACTTCCCGAGGAAGCGGCGGTTTTGGTTCGACGGGACTTACTTCGGGTTGATGATTACAGCTTAGCCCTTACGTGGTAAAGCTTTCAAGAATTTTTAAAAAATATTTGACAAGAGGGTTTTAGATTTGCTAATATAGTAATTGTGTCGGAAATGGGACTGTAGTTCAATTGGTTAGAGCACCGCCCTGTCACGGCGGAAGTTGCGGGTTCGAGCCCCGTCAGTCCCGTTAAGTGCTTCAATAAAAGCCTTACTACCTAGAAATTATACATCTAAGTGTTTAGGTAGTCTAGTAATCTTCTAGTAATATTCTAAGGTTAAATGCTCTTGACTCCAACAGCCGCCTAATAATGGGGGGTTGCGGAAAATGTTACCACCAAGGGGTGAGGGGATGATGTTTGAACCGATTCGCTTGTGTGCGGCTTGTTATGCTGATTGAGCTTGTCATAAGATTGAATGGCAGTTTAAGTCGGTTTGGATGTGTGGGAAGAAGTTTAAGATTGCGGCTTTGTGGGAGTTTGGGGAATGCGCGCTCGCTTACGCGAGATCCCGAAGGGATCTCTGTCGATTATCGTTTGTAGAGATGAACAATTATTAAACAAAGGTAGAGAATTATCTAATTCAGCCACTACAATAGAATTAATAAGCGCTTAAAAAGCCATTTTTGACCTTTTTGAGCTTAAAAAAATTTCATATCTTGCTCATTAAAGGAAAAGTATCATCAATCCATTCAAGCATGAAAATAATAAACCTCAAAATCCAGAACTATAGAAACCTTGATGGTGTTGAACTTATTTTTCATCCAGATATTAACTTTATTATTGGAGAAAATAATTTAGGTAAATCAAATTTACTTAAACTTCTCAATATACTTTTTAATCAACAGCGTTTTAAGGAAGATGATTTTTATAATTCTGATAGAGCTATAGAAGTAGAATTTTCTTTAGAGCTTGAAACCCTGGAAATAGGGATGTTTAATGATTTATTTGATCCTGAAAATAGTCATATTTTAAATATAGTAGCAGTTCAAGAGTCTGTGGATGATAATCTTGAATTTAAACATAAAGAATCAGGTAGTTTTATTCCAAGGGCTGACTTGAAATGTATTAACTATATTGATTATGATTCACTCAGAAACCCTTCTTCTGAGCTTAAATTTGATAAAATAAAAGGTGCTGGAAAGTTTTTAAACTATATTGTCTTTAAATATTTAGAAAATAGTCAAACTCAAGATCTAGATTTTATAGACAAGTCTAAAATAAATGAATTGTTGTTAGAAGTAACTGGAAATTTGCAAAAAATTAAGCCGTTTAAAGATTTTTTTATAGAAGCTATTTTAGAAAACAATCAAGAAAATTTACTAACTAAATTAATTATTCTAGCCGATGATCAAAAACGACGATTAGAAAATCTGAGTTATGGAGTTCAGTTTTATAGCCTTATTCCACTTGCATTACTAGAAAAACTGTTATCTTTGAATAATAAAAAAAATTTTAAAAAATGTATTTTTGAAGATGAATCAACAGCCGAAAAATGTTTACCTATACTAATAGGGTTGGATGAACCAGAAATTCATTTACATCCTTATGCTCAAAGAGCATTAGTGAAATACCTTAAAAAAATAGTAATTAATGAAGACAAAGATTTTTCTGAGCTACTAAGAACTTTATTTTCTATAGACAGACTCCTAGGTCAAATAATAATTGTTTCTCATTCCCCTAGTATTTTATTAGATGATTACAAAAAAATTATTAGATTTTATGTGGATATAAATGATAAAAAATTAACGGTAAAAAGTGGAAAAGAGATTGTTTTAGAGAAAAAGACAGAAAAGCAATTACTAAGAAATTTACCTTATATTAAGGAGGCTTTTTTTTCCAAAGTGGTAATTTTAGTAGAAGGTGATAGTGAACTTGGTGCTTTTCCTGTTTTCGTTCAAAAAATGAACATAAATTTAGATGAATTAGGAATTAGTATAATTAAAGCAGGAAGTCCACACTCAATAGTGCCTTTAATGAATTTGTTAAAGAAATTTGGTATTCTTAGTGTTGGGATAATGGATTCTGATCAAAAAAAAATTTATGAAAGTAAAAAGATTGAAAATTTATTTTTTACAGAATTAGAGGATTTTGAAGATGAGATATTTAATAGCTTGGATCTTTTAGATTATATATTATATGTTGAGTCCGAAACTCCAAAAAAACTTAAGTTTATGGTGCAAAAGGCTCAACAGTTAGTATCAACTACTATAGACCATAACAAGTCGTTATATTCTCAGTTTAAAAATCTTAATCAAGAGCAAATTAAAAAACTAAAATTCGAGTCAAAGGAAGAAATATTAAAAATCCTACGTAACACTAAAACTATTATTAATGGTAGATATCTAGCTGAACAGCTGGATGAAATACCACAAATATATCAAACTGTTATCAAAACAGCAGAGGAACTATCAAACTATGTTAAGTAAGTTCGAGCCATCGGAAATAGAAGAAAAAATTAAAGCTTTACATTGTAATGATGAGAAACAACTTGAAGTTATTTTCTCACAAGCCAAAAAACTCATTGTTGAAGCTCCAGCAGGTTATGGAAAAACAAAAACAATGATCAGTAAAATAGCTTATATGCTGGCTAGTAATCAAGTTAAAAATCCCAAGAAAATTCTTGCTTTAACATTTAGTGTCAATGCAGCTTACAAAATAAAAAAAGATGTTGCAGAACAACTCCCCAAACTTCTTCAAACAAAAGAATCTTATTTTATAAAACATCAAGACAACTTATTTATTTCCAATTATCATGGCTTTTGCCGGCATATTTTAAAATTATATGGTTATTTATTACATGAAACTTTAAGAAATATAGATACTCTAAAAACTTTTGATGACTCTAAACAAGAGGATTTGAATCAAATTACAAAGTTAGGATATGATCAGTACAAAATATTTATAGATTATAATAAAGCAGTAAAAGATTGTAATGAAACATATATTGAAAAAAATTTTGAGACTTATGTTAGAGAAGTAAAAGAAAAAATTTTAAATCGTCAATATATTCCTTTCAATGCAATAATATTATTGATTCTAGAATTATTTAGGAAATATCCTAACATACTAGAATTTTATAAAAATTATTTCCCGACCGTAATAGTTGATGAATTTCAAGACACTAATATTTTAAGTTGGACACTACTAAAAAAAATAATATCTAATGATTCAAGAGTGATTTTTATTGGAGATAGTTTGCAACGAATATATGGCTTTATAGGCGCTATTCCTAAGCTAATGCGTGAAGCAGAAGTAAAATATAACATGGAAATTATTACTTTGACTAAAAATTATAGATTTAAAGACAATCCAGAAATGCTGCAATTAGATAAAAATCTTAGGCTAAATGCAGAAAATATCCAAAACCCTACTATTGATAAAAATGCTGAAATTATATTTTTCAATTTAACCAATCAATTAGAAGAGGCAAAAAAGATTATAGATATAATTAAGGATTTACAAAATAATCATTTAGCTGATTCCTGTAAAATTGCACTTTTAGTAAAAAATAGAGGTAAAAATATTGATAAAATACTAAAGGTTTTGCAAGAAAATAAAATAGCTTACTTTTATGGTTTATTTAGTGATGAAGAATATGATTATTTAAAATTTCATAAAGAATGCTCTTTACTATTTATTGAACATCTTAAAAAAGTTCATGTAATTTCACAAAAAACTTTAAGCAAGCTTTATGATACTATTTCTGAATCTATTTTTTTAAAAGAAAATAAAGAAAAATTAACCTTGCAATCTTTGATGAAATTATTAAAAGTATTTTTTTATCGTATCAATACTGAATATAATTTCTTAAGTTTTGAAGATAAAATAATTTTCATTAGAGATACTTTTGAAAATAATGCTCTTAAGCAAAATATGGAATACCTTGATGAAAATGTCATTGTAGCAACTATTCATGGAGCTAAAGGACTTGAGTGGGACTATGTGATTATGCCGGATATGGAACAATACTCTAATCCAAGTTTTCAGGGATTATGCAAGAATTGTAATTACAGAAATAATAATTGCAATATTCAAATAGACCCTAATAATGAAACAAAGTTTTTAGAAGAGTTAAGTGTATTTTATGTAGGAGTAACTAGAGCAAGAAGGCAAATTTTCTTTTCAGCTAGTAACACTCGTATAAATTACCAAGCTGTTGAAAAGTCTGCAAATATTAGTTGTCTTCTAAAGCTCCCTGGAATTAAACTAAATAATGATAATTAAGCAATGAAAAAGGAAGCCCGTGACGAGGATTGAACTCGTGACCTCACCCTTACCAAGGGTGTGCTCTACCACTGAGCTACACGGGCAACAAAAAGTATAGAATTTGTAATAATTGTGGTGGGCCGAGCTGGATTTGAACCAGCGTAGGCGTAGCCAGCGGATTTACAGTCCGCCCCCATTAACCACTCGGGCATCGACCCATTTGCGTCACAATTAATAATATTAGCACAACTGCTAAAAAAGTCAAATAGTTTGGCTAAACTTTTTTTAGCGTTACAGATTGCCCCAAGATTCAGGTGCTAGAGGGTTTACCGTTGAGCGGAAAATATCACTCTCATCATAAATCTCCCCGACCAACTCCTCCAAAATATCCTCAAGAGTAACTAATCCCACTGTACCCCCATATTCATCCACCACAATCGCTAGATGAAACCGTTGCTGTAACATTTCCTTCAACAAACTCGCCACCTGTTTTGTTTCAGGAATATATATCGGTGCATCCATCGCTTCTGTCACCAACATCTCAACACGATTTTCTCTCGGCACAGATTTAAGCGTCTTTAAGGCCCGTTTAAGATGCACAATACCGATAATTTCATCCTTGGACTCTTCCTGTACAGGAATGCGAGAATACCCCGTCTCTAAACACAGATCAATCAACTCCTGCAATTTCGCCTCTCGAGATATGGTTTGCATCTCAAGGCGCGGCTTAACCACATCCTTGGCCATCAACTCATCCAGCATCAAAGCACGATTTAGGAGTTGATGTTTATATAAATCTAACTTGCCTCTACCCCCCAAAAGCTCAATCATTAACTGTAAATCGGTTAAAGACTCTCCCTGTTGAAAATTCGCGTTTTGCTTGCCCTGCATAAACAGAATCGTCTTTTGGGTAATGGTTTCAAAAACATAAACAATACCTAATAAAGAGAGAATTTGAGAAAGCCAATAAACCGGACGAATAGCCAGCTTAAAAATTGGGCCAGTATTAGCAATGGCTAAAGATTTGGGCGTAATCTCTCCAAAAATTAAAACCAGAACGGTCACCACCGCCGTCGCTACCCCTAACCCCGCATTGCCTAACCAGATGGCAAATAAATTACTCGTAAGAATCGCCGAAAAATTATTCACCAAATTATTGCCAATCAGAAGACTGGTAATAAAACGGGCGCGGTTTTCTAGTAATAGGCGATAGATGCCGCTCGGATCACCCTGATGCTTTATTAATCCTCGTAGCTTAAAATTATCAAAAGCGGTGATGGCTGTTTCCGACCCTGAGAAGAAGGCAGAAAGCAAGATCATCACCACAATAACAACCACGTCTAGCCATACGTGTCCCAGTAAAGGACCGGCTTCGGGGGTCATCAATAAGTAAAATTTATAAGAAAGCAAAATTAATCACCAAACGGCAATTTGAAAAATGTCCATGAACTCGGATCAGTTAACCACATAAGCAACTTTAATGGCCCAAATGATTAACCCGACAATACCACCCAAGACAAGTGCAGCCGATACCGCCACAATAACGGGTTTATCGGCTCCTTCAAATTTCATGATGCCACGATTTAGGTCTGACATAGCGGCTATGCTCCTTTGGCTGAATGAACAAGCAATATGAGACACTTCTAGTTATATACATTAGCGAAGAATGATTCTTGTGGAACCAGGGTAAGGGCAAATTGTGAAAATCTTAATCTTTATTTTGGCTATTTTGTTAGGGCTGTTAGTAATTATAGAAGTCAGTTTAAGACTTTTCCTCGGGTTGGGCAATCCTGCCCTCTATATTCCAGATGAGCAAATTGGCTATTTGTTGGCACCTAATCAACGAGTACGCCGCATGGGCAACCAAATTGTCATTAATCAGTATTCTATGCGAACTCATCCCATTGAGGCTAAACGGCCTGCGGCTACAGTGAGGCTATTTTTAGTGGGAGATTCCCTTGCTAATGGCGCTTGGTGGACTGATCAACAACAAACAATTTCCTCGCTGATCCAAAAACAATTAAAGTTGAGTGGGTATAATCAGGTTGAAGTGTTAAATGCTTCGGCTAATTCTTGGGGACCCCGCAATGAATTAGCTTATTTAAAACGCTTTGGTACGTTTGAATCTCAAGTCGTCATTTTATTGCTCAATACGGATGACCTTTTTGCTTCTGCTCCCACTTCGATGCCGGTAGGACGCGATCGCAATTATCCCGACCATAAGCCGCTATTGGCTTTAAATGAAATCATCAGTCAATTTATCCCCTCTTCTCCTATGCCGGCAATGGTAAAAGAGAACGAGGAAAAAGGCGACCCCGTTGGAATTAATTTAGCCGCTATTAAAGAAATCCACAATCTAACTTTAAATAAGAATGCTAAATTGTTGTTAGCGATTACTCCTTTAAAACGGGAAATTAATGCCGCTACTCAACGGGATTATGAAAGAAAAGCGAGGGAGCGCCTATCTGATTGGGCAGCAGAAGAAGGGATTGCTTTTGTAGATTTTCTGCCTTTATTTCGAGCAGAAAAAACAGAATTATTGTATCGAGATACTATTCATTTGACGGAAAAGGGAAACCAATTGGTTAGTCATACCCTCACTCAGTCTCTTAGAGATTTGTTCTAGCAACCTACAAATAAATATAAATAAGCGATCGCCTTACTGAGCAACGATCGCCGACTTTACAGGGAGAGAAATCAAAATCCGTAAAGGGGACTAACTTTCAGAAGGAACAGTAAATACAGGCGGATTCAAATATTGATAACTCCATTGGGAATGATGCCAGACCTTACCATCTAAAGCCATTTGCTCAATAATACTCGCTAACCGTAACGCTTTAAGAGCTTGCTCACCCCCGACAGACGGTTGATTTCCGCCGCGAACACAGTTAACAAAATGTTCTAATTCAGCGTGTAAAGGTTCAATATTACTGGTATAAACTTTTTCAATTAATCCATCTTGACGATAAAGAACTTGACCATAATCAGTCGAATAATTAGCGGTGGTTTGACGATGAATTAGAATCTCATTATTGAGAAAATCTGCCTCAGTCAGAGAATTTTTACAATGAGCCGCCAGACGACGAATTTTGCGATGAGTGACTTTACTAGCCGTTAAAGTCGCCACAATACCATTAGCAAAGTTGAGGGTAGCCGTCACATAATCGAGATATCCCGAATCAGCCGAACGACTGCCACTAGCCGTTAATTGAATCACCGGAGCCGCCGCTAATTCTAATAATAAATCTATATCATGGATCATCAAATCCAAAACCACCGAGACATCATTGGCCCTTTGAGAATAGGGACTCATGCGATGAGCTTCGAGAGCTAGAATTTCCTCGGTTTTCAGCACTTTCCCCAATTCTTGGAAAGCCGGGTTAAACCGTTCGATGTGTCCCACTTGTAGAATACAATTATTGTCGGCTGCGACGTTAACCAAAGATTCGGCCTCAGCAATACTAGCCGCGATGGGTTTTTCGATTAAAGTATGAACCCCGGCTTGTAAACAGTCCATTCCTACCCGATGATGTAGGCGAGTCGGAACCGCTATACACACAGCATCGACAATGGAAAGTAAATCCAAATAGTTTTCAAAAAAACGGACTCTATACTTACTAGCCGTATCTAGTCCTCGCTCAACATTAACATCGGAAATCCCGATTAATTCTACATCTTTGAGCAAACTTAAAACACGGGCATGATGTTGCCCCATATTACCAACCCCAATCACTCCAATTCGGATCGGTTGTGGTTGGTTTCTTGTCCCTTGTGGGTTTGGCTGATTGTTCGGCATGGTTAATTAATCTCCTTTGCACTCCTCCACCAAACTTGACAGGCATCATTGAGTATTTATACCTTATTGATGTCCATCAAGATATTAACATAGCTATTGTGACGGGAAAAAATCTCAAAGTTTGTTGTTTCGGTTTCAGTCTATCTTAAGTTTTTACCTTTTACGATAGAAATATCTTATTTATTCTCGGAAGGGGGAATGTCTCTGTTAAGAGTCTCATCAGTGGGTAGGATAAGATCTGTGGCTCCTATTGAGGGGTCATCTGCCGATAAATTGATGGGAGGAACCAACAAGTTTTCCACAGAAGGAGATTCTAGGCGAGTAATACGAATTTGTCCTAAACGCGGGCCTTGAACGGAAACGACTGTAAACTCGAGATTGTTATAGTTTAACGTTTCGCCTTGGGTAGGGATTTTTTGCCATTGGTAGAGTAAAAAACCGCCCAGGGTTTGATATTCATCAGTCACCGGCAGGTCAAGGTCTAACACCTCATTAACTTCTTCTAAATTCATCTGGGCCTGCACTAAAAAAGTCTGTTCATCAAGCATTTGCAGTTCCACAGCGTGATCATTTTCCAGTTCTTCGCTTTCGCCCAAAATTTCAGCGATTAAATCTTGGAGAGTAATTAATCCAGAAGTGCCGCCAAATTCATCCACCACCATCACCATTTTTAATTGTGATCGCTGCATCAAAGAGAGTAATTCACTTAAAGGAGTTGATTCTGGGACAAAGCGAACTGGTTTAACCCAATGATGAATCGAAGCATCCAAGCTTAAGCAACCTTGGGCCAACGGTAAAGCTAAGTCTTTAAAATCAATAATGCCGAGAATATCATCGAGAGAATCTCCTTTAACCGGATAACGAGAATGCCCCGTACTGGTGACTTCATTGAGTAAAGTTTCAAAAGTAGCGGTTTCAGGAATAGCGATTAATTGAGTACGAGGAACCATGACCTCTACGGCGGTAACATCAGCAAATTCAAAGACATTATTCAGTAATTCTCGTTCTTGTGCCTCTAATCCTGTAGATTCTATTTCTGTACTGATAATTAACTGTAACTCTTCAGGCGTGACTCGGTTATACCATCCCTGTGCCGAATACTGTACCCCCACTAATCGCAACAAAAAACGAGTAGATTGGTTTAAAATCCAGATAAAGGGATTAAAGATCCGAGCAATTACCCCAATAGGAGCGGCTAAAAACCGAGCCAGTTGCTCTGAATACAACAAAGCGAGACATTTAGGACAGAGTTCTCCTAAAACAATTTGTAGATAAGCCAGAAGCACAAAAGCCACAGGGATAGCTATCCCATGAGCCAGATAATCTAGTGTCCCGGATGGCATGGGAATATTAACAATTAGCTGTTTGAGTAAAACGGCCATTGTTCCTTCTCCGATCCAACCAAGAGCTAGACTAGAAAGCGTAATGCCGAGTTGAGTGGTAGATAATAGACGCTCTATACTACGCTGAAAGGATTGAACGGTTTGAGCTTGTAAATCTCCGGCTTCTACTAATTGACTAATGCGTGAGCGCCTTACAGAGACAATCGAAAATTCTGCTGTAACAAAAAAACCATTGAGTAAAATCAGCAACAGCACCGATAAAATCCGTAGCAAGATATCTTGAATGGTCAAGGTTGAATCCTCTATCTCACCACTGGAATGTTAGCAATAGACAGTTGTAGTTTTTGCGCGGGATAATCGGTTAAACGCAGGGAAAGCTGTTGTCCTTCAAGGTTTGAGGTGCCAGGAATTTGAATTTTTCCCCGAAAATTTTCGCCATTAGGCGGTAATTGTGCCGGTAATCCATCTGTCGTAGCACTCAAGGCATTACCTTGACTATCTTTGACTTCTAAAAAACTGTAGAGAAACTGTACCGCTTTTTGTCCATTATTTTTTAGGGCTACATCTAAGAATAATGAACCACCTTGTTCTATGGCGTTAGCAATTTCCAGGGTAACTCCCTGATCTTCCACCTGTAAGGGGAATTTTTGGGCAACTTGAGAGTTTTGACTGGCGGCTTGATCATCGGAAGGATTAACGGCACTTTGTTTGTCGCCTTTTGAGGCTTCTTTTTGCGCTTTTTTAGATGAGGAGGCGTTTTTTTGGTTTTTAATATAATCGTTGACTTTTTTGAGGATATCTTTTTCCTTAACCGGCACAAATTCCTGGGGATTTAAAGACGCTTTTTTGCCGCTTGCTAATTTTTGGGTGGGGTTGGTGTCGGGTTGGCTGACTCCTTTAAGAGCTTCATAACCCATTTTATAGCTATAAACTCCGGTGGCGGTGCCAGCCCCTAACATGACGCTCACTAAAACGATACTCAATGCTATGGTAGGCGTAAACGTAAATTTCATATTAACTCGTATTATAAGAGTAGAGATAAATCTGATTTTGGTTAGAATAGATTCTAACTCACCTGGCAACAATAAAGTCGTAATCGGTTATAATTAGGTTGTCTTGTCTATTCTCCAGGGTTGGCCGAGCGGTTGAGGCAGCGAACTCATAATTCGCCCAAGGCAGGTTCAACTCCTGCACCCTGGATTTAACAAAGTGCTTACTGTTTTTCCTGTCCTTACCCAGTAGTTAAGGGAACGAATCGATCATGGTTGTTGTCTAACTCTCCAAATATTTGTAAGATATTTCATCGTCTTTTTTATTCGGGCGCAGCGTATCGGGAATGCTTAACTATATCTGGTTTGGAATTATTTTTATTTCTGTTATTGTAGGCAGTTTCACTGGCAACATCGACAAAGTAACAGAAGCCGCCATTAGCAGTGCTGAAACGGCAGTAGAAATTGCCATTGGTTTAATTGGTACTATGGCACTCTGGTTAGGAGTGATGAAAATTGCCGAAGAATCGGGCTTAGTTCATGTTATTGCTAAAGTGGTTAAACCGATTACTGTGCGGCTTTTTCCGGATGTTCCCCCTGAGCATCCGGCTATGGGTTCTATTGTTTTAAATATGTCAGCAAATGTCTTGGGATTAGGAAATGCCGCTACGCCTTTAGGATTAAAAGCCATGCAAGAATTACAAGAGCTTAATCCTCGTAAAGATACGGCCACTAATGCCATGTGTATGTTTTTAGCCATTAATACTTCTAGTGTACAGTTAATTTTACCGGCGCAAGTTGTAGCACTGATGAAAGGAGCGTCGAGTGAGATTTTTTTACCGACGATTTTAGCCACCGGTTTATCCACAACTTCGGCCATTATTTCAGCGATAATACTCTCGAAAATGAAACGATTTAAGCTCGAACCCGTATACCAAGATTTCCCCCTTATTTCTACCTCAAATTCCCATAAAATCAATCACGCTGAGATAACAGAAGAGGAAAACGTTAATGATTAATTCAATAATTGATAGTTTTAATGAACTGGCTAAATATATTATTCCGCTTTTTTTGTGCTGTATTCCTTTTTACGGATTACTCGTTAAAAAAGTTAAAGTTTATGAAGTTTTTGTCGAGGGAGCAAAAGAAGGTTTTACCATTGCTGTACAGATTATTCCCTATTTAGTGGCTATTTTAGTGGCTATTGGAATGTTTCGGGCATCAGGGGCTTTAGATGTCATGTTAATGGGTCTTACCCCTATACTAAATTTAATTGGCTTTCCTCCAGAAAATTTTTTATTAGGGGTTATGCGTTCTCTGTCCGGTAGTGGTTCATTTGGGATATTAAGCGACCTTGTTAACCAATTTGGACCCGATTCCCTTTTTGCTAAAATTGGTGCAACAATGTATGGTTCATCAGAAACAACTTTTTATGTTTTAGCCGTTTATTTTGGCTCAGTTGGCATTAAAAAAATTCGTTATGCTCTAATTGCCGGTTTAATCGCTGATGTGGTGGGAATTCTCAGTTCTGTTTATATCTGCAAATTTATTTTTAGCTAGATTATAGCGCAAGGAGTGATCTGAAAAGATAGTTTAGGACGGTCAAAAAACTGTTAATTAGCAATACAATCGACTAAATCCCATTGAGAAGTTCCTTTGATGGCTTGCTGAATTTGTTCAAAGTGTTGCCAACAGTGATTCTCTTGATATAAAGGTAATTCATCATTTTTGACCACCCAGGTGATGGAAACTTGATTATTTTTTGTTTTTGCTGTGTCGATGAAAACATCCACACTAACCAGCTTAGAAAAAATAATTTTGCCGGGCATTTCTCTCGCTCTTATATAGTCTAATGATTGATAAATGACTTCAAATTCACATGAACGTAAGATTTGGGCGAGTAAATTGGGAAGTTTTTCAACTGAGGCCTTAACCAAAGTTGAACAAGTATAACGAGCCATAATCATCATTCTCCATTTATGAATTAGTGCTTATTTTAAACAACGTTTGTAAAAAATTCGATAGGAAAAACTTAAATTTACTTCACGATGAGGGGATGTCCCAAGGCGAATTGAACTAATAGCAAAAAAACTATACATACTCAATAAAAATTTTTCTAAAGGTAAAGGATAAGTGTATAACAGAACCCTCTACCTAGAGTTAGATTTTCATCACTCCCTGACTGACTAATACTGAAGCTCCGCCCACTCGAATTTGAATAATTTCTCCCGCTTTTTTATCAGCTTCTACTTGTAATAAACTCGGTCGTCCCATCTCAAAACCTTGCTCAACTCTCCAGCTTAATCTTCCATCAGATAGAGGATTTCGAATACCTAAATATCCTGCCAAAGCAGTAGCCGCCGAACCGGTAGCCGGGTCTTCTTCTACACCTAAAGCCGGAGCAAACATTCGTGAACGCAGATCGGAACCGGCTAATTCTGGATCAAAACAAAAAACATACACTGAATTCGCCCAATAATTTTCTAATACTCGTTTCCACTGCTCTCGATTTAATTGTACCTGCCCTAAAATTTGCCGATTTTTAACAGGAATAAACAGAAAAGGAACGCCACAGGATACAGCTTGAGGAGTATATTGTCCCTCCAGAAAATCCCCCGGAGTGATGGATAATACAGCCGCTAGTTCAGGAATACAAGGAGGTAATGGACCAAATTCCGGTAGTTGTGCCGCCGTCAGTTCTGTATAAACGGGTTTTCCCCCTGAAGTGTGAATTTTAACCGGCACAGGTCCAACCCCTTCTTCAAAAATAATTGTGCTTATTTCATCACTCAAAGGAATATCTTCTATAGCAGCGAGAATGTACGCTGTTCCCACAGTAGGATGTCCGGCAAAAGGAAGTTCAGCCCCGGGCGTAAAAATACGAAGTTTACGAGTGCCTTGGGGCGTTTCTGGCGGTAGGACAAATACCGTTTCTGAGTAGTTGAATTCTTTGGCTATAAGTTGCATTTGGGCACTGGTGAGTCCTTCGGCTTTGGGAAAAACTGCCAAGGGATTGCCGCCAAATATTTGATCGGTAAATACGTCTGCCGTTAAAAATTGATAGTCCATTGTTTAACAATCGAGATTAATTTGTAATTTTATTTTCTTCTTCTTTTGCCATCAATAAAAATAAAAGAAGTCTATACGATCGCCGAAAAACTCGTTCTTTGCATAGCTCAAAATAGCGATCGCCAGACTCCCTAGACGCTTGTTGTTGTTGCTTTGAGGAAATCTTTGCTGCGCGTTCCCAATTCGCCAGCATACCTGTCCTCTTAATAAAAATTGTAACATCAGTTACGCCTATTTGTAAAAAAAAATAAACTTTTTATTACGACTAGACATTTATTCGTTATCCTGTTATGTTATGCGGATAACCCCACAAAATCCGTTCGCGCTTATAGACAACCATTCCCGGCAGAGCGCCTTTAGGTTTATAGACATACTTAGGTTCTGTATAAACAACGGCCACTTGTTCGCTTTGTCTAGCACGGCTATAATAAGCCGCCCAATTGGCTGCGGTTTGTAAGTCAGCTTCATCGGGGACTGACCCAGGTTCTAAGCGTAAAAGGACATGAGAACCGGCGATCTCTTGGGTATGAAACCATAAATCATAATCCGTTGCCACCCTAAAGGTTAACTTATCATTTTGTCGGTTATTTCTGCCGATCCAGACTTCAAAACCCGACGGAGTCGGATAACGATAAGGGAGTGATTCATCAGAAGACTCTGCACTCCGTTGTTGAGCATCTTGAATATAATTTTGTGCGATCAGTTCCTCTCGAATTTCTTCCAAAGCCTTTAAATCTTCTGGGTTTGTATATCCCTCTATCTGATTCAAACTCGCTTCTACTTGTTCCAAATAATTGATTTCAGACACCACATCCTTTAATAACGGTTCCACTGCACTACGGGCCCGTTTCAGTTTTTGATGTTGTTTATAGAGACTTTGAGCATTTTGTACCGCATTTTTTTCAGGGTTAAGAGAGATGTTAACCGGTTGGCCAGTTTCAAAATCGTTTAAGGTAATTGATGTCATTCCCGCTTTCCATTGATGCAGATTAGCCATTAATAAATCTGCCTGTTGTCGATAGCGGTCCGCTTCTTCTGACTGTTGTAAGCGTTGGCTAAACCCATCAGCTTTAACCCGCAATTTTCCGAAAAGATTATTGATTTTTTGGGTTAATTGATGACGGAGTTGGCTAAATTTTTCTTGATTAACTTGGTCACTATAATAGCGATCCAGCAAGATTTGCACCGTTTTAACCGGTTCAATCATATCCCAACCCAGAACAGTATACCCCCCATCGGCTGACCAACCTGGGGTAAAGTTACCGGTTTGTAATACCTTTAACCATTCTTGCCAATAGTCAAACAAATTTTTCCAATCTGCATCCGTTAGGGTATCGGTAGACTGTTGCGGATCGAGTGCCGACATCTTAATCATTGCACGTGCCACAGTGGGACTCAACCCCCGATAACTCTCGAGTAGCTGACGCTGTAATTTTCCCGGTACCAGACTGACTCGTTCCCTCCAACGGAGGAAGGTTTCATCTAAACTGGGTTTAGTGCCGGTTAAAGTCGGGGGGAGTTCATAGGGTTGTCCGGTTTGAACCGTGCGAACGCTAGATTGTTGGGCATTCACTTGATGGGCCACTGTAACAATTTCGTTACTTGCATCTGTTAGGATGACATTGCTATATTTGCCCATAATCTCTACATATAAATGCCAAACCGCCGGCTCACCAGGACGTTTGGCAAACTGAAAATCAATGACTCTTTCCCAAGGGGCGATCGCATTTAAGGCAATTAAAGCATATCCGTTTAACTGATGACGGAGTTGATCGCTAAAGGTAAAAGTATCAGGCGTGCGAGGCGGTGGTTCACTCATACAAATTCGCGCCGCTACAGGATGCCAAGAAATGGTTAACCATCCTCGGGTTTTGAGAGTTCGTAAAGCAAGGGCGATCGTATGGCGATCACGCTGATAGACTTGTTCAACCCGGGCGGGTAACCAATGGGTTTGTAAGTCAGTGGATATGGCGGCTAGAGTAGTATAGTCAACGGATTGCATTGTTTAATAGTTATTAGTCAATAGTCATTAGTCATTAGGCATTAGTCATTAGGCATTAGGCATTAGGCATTAGTCAATAGTCAATAGTCATTAGGCAATAGTGTTAATGGCTAACTCTCGATTAAGTTTTCCACTCCGGTAACCTTCTAAATCTAGGGTGACATATATAAAGCCATACTCTTGAAAAGCCGCCACCAATTGCTCTAAATCTGTGTTTAAGACAAATTCTCGAATAGCTTCAGGTGGAAGTTCAAGACGGGCTGTATCTCCTTGAGAACGCACTCTCACACCTTGATAACCCAGTTTACGTAAGTAAATCTCTGCCCGCCCTACCCGTTGCAGTTTAGCGATCGTAATTTCTTCACCATAGGGAAAACGAGAAGATAAACAAGGTTGAGCCGGTTTATCCCACCAGGGTAGTCCCAAATATTGGGAAAGTTGACGCACCTGTGCTTTAGTGATGCCAGCTTCGGCCAAAGGCGATCGCACGCCTCTTTCTTGAGCCGCTCGAATTCCTGGCCGATAATCTTGTAAGTCATCTCCATTAACCCCATCAACGATATAAGGATAACCCCGCCCGAGGGCTAACGGTTTTAAGGTATCATGCAGTTCACTTTTACAAAAATAACAACGGTTGACAGGGTTGCTAGTATAGTTGGGATTTTCCATCTCATGGGTTTGGATCAATTCATGAGCAATGCCGATACTAGCCGCTTGAATTTTAGCATCTTCTAATTCTTCAGGTAAAAGAGAGGGAGAAACCGCCGTAACCGCTAAAGCGCGATCACCCAAGACATCATAAGCAATTTTGGCCACCAAGGTACTATCAACCCCACCCGAATAGGCAATTAATGCCCGGTCCATTTCTTTAAATATATTTTTGAGTTGCTCTAAAAATTGAGTCACCATATTATTTTATAGATCGTTAACTTCTATTTACTCATGATAATCTCCAAGATCATCTTCTAAAAGTCTTGCTCGACTAATCCAAGCTCGACAGTTCAGCTATTTTTCTTATGTTTCGTCTCTTTCATCTTCCTGTGTTAAGGCTATTGATAATTTTGCTGGTGGCTACCCATTATCTGAGAGTGACCAGCAGTTATGCTTTAAACACACCTAAAGTCTTAAAACCAAGCCTTATTGCTCAAAAAACCGACCTCAATAGCCCTCAAAAACAAGCTGTCCCAGAATCTTGTTCCTATCAACCTCCTCCTTTATCTTCTCACACTCCTTCTATTGCTTTATTGACCTTACAACTCGAAAACCAGACAGTGGTCATTGAAGTTAGAGGCAGTAGCGTTTTTAATCAAAAAAAACTTTTAAAAAATGATGATATCCAAAAAATTATTGCTACTTATCAAGAAAAAACCTTATCAAAAGAAGAATTTAGCCAACTGTATTTTAATCTAGCTAATCTAATTACTCAACTTTATCTCAATGAGGGTTATATTACCTCCAAGGCCAATCCCCAAAACCCGCTCACGATCACTGATCAAGGCGTAGCTGTTATTCCCGTTTTAGAAGGCCGTTTATCCCAAATTCAACTTTTAGGAAGAGAGCGGTTAAATCTATCTTATTTGTGTAGTCGGATTGCTTTGGGAGTGGGTTTGCCAGTAAATATTATACAATTGGAAAAAAAACTAAGATTACTCAATATTAATCCCTTATTCGACAATATAGAAGCCAGTTTAAAAAGTTCTGGTCAAGCCGGTTTAAGCATTTTAGTGGTTACTGTCACAGAAGCCATTCCTATTGCGGGATCTTTGAGTGCCGACAATTATTCTCCTCCTACCATCGGTTCTGAACGTTTAGGCGCAGAGTTATCTTACGGTAACCTAACGGGTAATGGCGACCCCATTAATTTTAGTTACTATAACAGTACGACTAATGGGAGTAGGTTTTTAGATGCCACCTATCAAATTCCTGTTAATCCAAGGGAGGGAACCATACAATTAAGAGTAACTCCTCAATGGACAAAAATCACTCTACCACCGTTTGATCAATTGGGAATTTCAGGACAAAGCCAAGTTTATCAACTTAATTATCGTCAACCTTTAAAGCGAACTTTATCTGACGAATTGGCCCTCTCATTAAGTTTTCAATATCAGGATGGGCGTACCCTTGGACTAGGAAGACTCGAAACGCTTGAAAGTACCAATAGTCAAGTAATTCTGTTTAGTCAGGATTATCTTAAACGAGATAATAAAGGATTTTGGTTACTGCGATCACAATTTAATTTGGGGACACAACGCACTAATAGAAGCCAGTTTTCTCAGAACGAATTTTTGCCGAAGGGATCTTTTTTTAGTTGGTTAGGGCAGGGACAACGTGTACAACGTTTAGGAGATGATCATTTAATCATTGTTCAAGCTGAGTTGCAACTGAGTGCTGATCCCCTGATTTCTTATTATTTATTTGTTATTGGTGGCGGTCAATCTGTGCGGGGTTATCGTCAAAATGCTCGTTCAGGAGATAATGGTTTTCGCCTTTCTGTAGAAGATCGCATTACAATAGTACGAGATACTAATAAAAATCCTTATTTTCAGATTGCACCCTTTATAGATTTGGGTAAGGTCTGGAATACTTCTGGGAATCCCACTTCTTTACCTTCTGAAACTTTTTTGATGGGAACTGGAGTTGGATTGATCTGGAATCCCTTTAAAAACTTGAAAATACGCTTAGATTATGCAGTTCCTTGGGTTAATCTCCAAGATAGAAGTAATAATATTCAAGATGATGGTTTTTATTTTCAGGTAAATTTAGGTCAATAAAAGATTATTAGAACCTTTTTTAGCCTAATAAGCCTATTAGCACAGAGAAAATACAATGAAAATCTATTGGTTAAAATCAATTAAATGTCTATTGCTCGCCGCTTATTTTGGGCTAGAAATCGTTCAACCTACACAAGCACAGTCCATTACTCCGGCTAATGATGGTACAGGTACAGTCGTTAATCAACAGGGCAATCAGTATAATATTGAGGGAGGCCAACTATCAAGAGATGGCAGAAATTTATTTCATAGTCTGAAAAAATTTGGCTTAACTGACGGAGAAATCGCTAATTTTTTGTCTAATCCTAAAGTTCGCAACATTTTAACCCGAGTTGTGGGCGGCGATCCTTCTGTGATTAATGGCCTAATTCAAGTGCTTGGCGGAAATTCTAACCTCTTCATTATGAATCCGGCTGGCATTATTTTTGGCCGCAATGCACGAATTAATGTGCCGGCTGATTTCGTGGTAACCACAGCAACAGGAATCGGTTTTGATAATGATTTATGGTTTAATGCTTTTGAGAGCAATGATTACGCCCTTTTAATAGGAAATCCTTCTCAGTTCGCTTTTGATTTAGCTAATCCGGGTACGATTATTAATGCTGGTAATTTAGCCGTAACAGAGGGGCACAATCTAACTTTATTAGGGGGAAATATTATTAATACCGGCACTTTAAGCGCCCCTGAAGGAAATATTACTATTGCGGCTGTTCCAGGTACGAACCGAGTTAAAATATCTAATAATAATAATCTAGTTAGTATAGAAATTGAACTGCCCAGAACAAGCGACGGACAACCGCAAGCTGTCACCGCTTTAGATTTGCCAACTCTGCTAACTTCTGGAGGAGCAAACCTTGATCTAGGAGTGACTGCTAATGCTGATGGATCAGTTAATTTAACCCAGTCAAATACTCAAATTCCCCTGCAAACTGGTACAGCGATCATTTCTGGAACGGTATCAGTTTCTAATGCTGATACTTCACCGCTTGCTGTGGGTGGACAGGTGAATATAATTGGTGATCGTGTTGCCTTAATTGGGGCTAATATTAATGCTACCGGAACTTATGGCGGCGGAAAAGTTCTCATTGGGGGAGATTATCAAGGTCAGGGAACTATTCCTTCAGCTTCTGATACTTTTGTCAGTCAAGATTCATCCATTGATAGCAGTGCGATAAAAAGCGGAAATGGCGGCGAAGTGATTGTTTGGTCCGATAATGAAACTAGCTTTTTTGGACAAATTAATTCTCGGGGAGGCCAAGAAGCTGGAAATGGTGGATTAGTGGAAGTTTCTGGCTTAAACGTTTTAAACTTTGACGGAAATGTAGATACTCTTGCCGCTAACGGTAACTTAGGAACTTTATTACTCGATCCATTAACCATTCAAATTGTTACTGATAACGCGAGTAGCAATGTAAATAAAACTGTTATCAAGTTTGGAGATACTCCCCAACAAACACGCATCAAAGCTTCTGTTATTAATAATGCTTCTAGTAATGTGATTTTACAAGCTACGAATAGTATGAGTTTTCTCGCTCCTATTAATATAATTAAAAGTGGCGTAGGACTGACAGCAGAAGTTCAAAACGGGTCAATTTTAGTTAACAACAATATAAGCACTAATAATGGTTCGATAAATTTAAAATCTCCCGTAGCGATTATCATCAGTAATGGTCAAATCAAAGTCAATGGTACACAAGGAAATATTACTTTAACATCTAATGAAATTAGTCTCACTGGCCCAAGTAAAATTGAGGGAAAAAATCTTCTTCATTTAGAGCAATATTCTCCTGAAAAAAACATATTTATTGGAGGAAATATTAATCAATCATCATCTTTAAATCTAACCAGCGATGAACTCGGACGGATTACTGGATTTAAGTCAGTGATTGTTGGACAAGAGAACGGAACAGGAACAATTAATATTAACTCTAATAATTTAAATAACGGAGTGGATTTTAAAAATCAAAATTTTGATTTAACCCTCCAAGGAAAAAACATCAATTTTAATAGTTCTTTAACTTTAGCCGATAATAGAAATTTAACTTTAAAGGCTGAAACCGTTAATAGTAATAGTCAAGGAGTAGATATTAATATTGGTGGTCAAGGGCAATTAATTCTTAATACATCGGGTTCTGTAGGAACGGGAAGCAATCCCTTAAATACCAATCTGAGTACCATTAATATTTTATCAACCGCAGGCAATATTTTTCTTGAAAACCAATCAGATACTCAATTAGTTAATTCTTCGATTCAAGGTAATCTAAACCTTAAAAGTCATGGAGATATTACTGAGATTGGTTCATTGACTGTCAAGGGAATAACTACTTTAGAAGGATTAAATATTATTTTAGATGGCAATAGCAATGACTTAGCAAACGTTAAACTTATCAGTACAGGAGATGTGACCCTAAATAATCAAAACAATTTAATTTTAGAAAATAGTAGTATTGGTAAAAATTTAAAAATTAATGCGGCTGGTGATATTAACGATAACGGTGCTATTTCTGTAGGAGGTACAACGACTCTAAGCGGTCAAAATATTATTTTAGATGCTCAGAATGACTTTAACACAGTTAGCGTTACTCAAGCGCAAAATGTCACCCTCAACGATATTAATAACTTAGATTTAGGAGCAAGCCAAATTAATCAAAATTTACAAATCACAACTGACGGAAACATTAGCAATAGTGGTGCTGTGAAGGTTATGGGGACAACTTTTCTAAATCCCAACGGTTCTAATATTATTTTAGATAACCTCAATAATGATCTAAATGTTGTTAATATTTTAAATGCTAAAAACCTTATTTTTAAAGATATTAATGATATTACTTTGGCTAACCCTATAACCGCAAGTAGTCTTGATATCGAAGCGGCAGGCAATATTAAAACTTCGGATATTAATACCAGTTCTAATCTAAATTCAGGAGGAAATATTAACTTAAATTCTAAAAATGGGAGTATTATAACTGGCGGTATAAATACCAGTTCTAGTCAATCCGATGGAGGAAATGTTACCTTAAACGCCAAGACAAATATAGAAGCTACTTATATCAATACTCAAGCAACAAACAGTGGGATCGGTGGAGATGTTCATATTACTACAAATAAGTTTGTCAGAATAACAGGCTCTTTTATTGATAATCTTAATACTAATAGTTTAGCCAGTATATCTACTGCCGGTACCAATGCGGGAGGCAGTATTTCCATTCAACACGGGGGAAACAAAAACACACCTTTTAAGGTAGGAGACTCTACCACCAATGGTACAGCAAATGCAATTAGCACTGGAACTTATAGAATTGATCAAGATTCTTTATCCGATACAAAAACACTAGGAAATCTGACAATTATTGCTGTAGGTGAATCTACCTCTGAACCGACACCGACTCCAACACCGACCCCAACACCGACCCCAACACCTGAACCGACCCCAACACCTGAACCGACCCCAACACCTGAACCGACCCCAACACCGACCCCGACACCGACCCCAACACCTACCCCAACACCTGAACCGAAACTTACCCCTCAATCACAACCGAGTCCGGAACCTCAACCGAGTCCGGAACCTCAACCGAGTCCCGAACCTCAACCAACCCCCCAACCTCAACCAACCCCCCAACCTCAACCGAATCCCGAACCTCAACCGAATCCCGAACCTCAACCGAATCCCGAACCTCAACCGAATCCCCAACCTCAACCGAATCCCGAACCTCAACCGAATCCCCAACCTCAACCGAATCCCGAACCTCAACCGAATCCCCAACCTCAACCGAATCCCCAACCACAACCGAGTCCCCAACCACAACCGAGTCCCCAACCACAACCGAGTCCCCAACGTCAATCTATATCTAATCCCCAACCCATAGCTAAAACTAATTCAGAGGTAAATTCTCAAGCTTTTTCTGCTAATAATGGACAAAATTTATTTTTATCAACAGAAAATCAAATTGTACCGATATATCAGCAGTTATTCGTCGATACAAATCAACCAGGTTTAAGCATACAATCGGGTTTAAGTATTAAATCCGAAAATAGGGTTATTAGCTTTTCCACAAATGGCTTTAGTTTTACTTCTACCATTTCAACAACTGCTGACTTATCCTCTACTGAAACTAACTTTAGTAATTCATTTGAAAATTATTTAGGCATTAAAAGAGCAAATGTTGTAACTGTACAAGAAGTACAAACTATCTTAAAAAATATTCAAGAACAAACAAAATATCAATCTGCGTTGGTCTATATTGTCTTCAAACCTGCTACCACAGGAACAGCCCAACAGCAAGAGGAAGAAAAAAACCTTGTCTGGAGATACCAAGGATCAACAAACTCTAGCGTTAAAAAACTTTCCGGCTCCCAACCTCAAGGAACAGATCAGTTAGAGATAATCATTGTTACACCTACAGGCCCAGTCATTAAACGAACAATAGAAGGGATCACACGCGCTCAAGTAATGCCTATAGTCAAAGAATTTCAACAGACAGTAACTAATCCTCGGCGACCTAATGCTTATCTCAAACCATCTCAACAACTTTATCAATGGTTAATTTCGCCTATGGAAGAAGATTTACAAGCACAAAAAATTAATACCCTTGTGTTTATTCTTGATGCTGGCTTACGTTCAATACCACTAGCCGCCTTGAATGATGGTAAACAATTTTTGGTTGAAAAATATAGTATAGGATTAATGCCGAGTATCGCTTTAACAGATACAAGCTATATCAATATACAAAATTCTAAAGTTTTAGCGATGGGAGCATCTCAGTTTAAAGAGCAAAATCCTTTACCTTCAGTTCCCATCGAATTATCTCTCATTACTGATCAACTTTGGAAAGGTCAATCTTATCTCAATGAAGGTTTTACCCTCAAGCAACTTAAAGAAGCACACGCATCGAATCAATTTAGAATTGTTCATTTAGCAACCCATGCTAATTTTGAGGGAGGCCCTTTAGGGAATTCTTATATTCAGTTTTGGAATGATAAACTAACTTTAGAGCAGTTAAAAGGATTAGGCTTAGATAAGCCGCCTATAGACCTATTAGTGTTAAGTGCTTGTCGTACGGCTTTAGGAAATCAAGAGTCAGAATTAGGCTTTGCAGGAGCCGCCGTTTTAGCTAATGTGAAAACTGTTTTAGGCAGTCTTTGGGAAGTAAACGATGAGGGAACATTAGCATTAATGACCAGCTTTTATGAAGAATTAAAACAATATCCGATCAAGGCAGAAGCTTTACGAAATGCTCAGTTAGGTCTTCTTCGAGGTGATGTAAAAGTGATACAAGAAGGGGCTAAAGGGGCTGAACTTCTGGTCGGCGATAAACGTTTACCCTTACCCCCACAATTAGCATCTTTAAGTGCTAAACAATTTACTCATCCCTATTATTGGAGTAGTTTTACACTTATTGGTAATCCTTGGTAAGTGTAGGAAGGATTAGGCCGCAATCACCAGAGAAATCTGACTTAAATTCTTGAGTCAGAAAATAGCCCCTCCTCTTCAGGAATAAGCCGCAATTGAGAAACAACAGCCTCAAGATTTATCGCTCCATAAACATGAGGAAATAGTGCGGAACTCGTTCCGCACCCCAGCCCATTTATCTCTACAGGTTCCTCTGAGGATAAATGAGCCGGAGGTTCCCATTTAACTGTTGCTTTTAATTTTTCGGGATCAATACACAGCACGACCAAATCAGCTTGACCTCGGTAAAAGGCATTAGCAACTTTAATCAGTTGTTGGCGAGTCGAACAGTGAATAAATCCCTCTGTCTCCAGAGAATCTGCTCGATATTCTCCTAACTCAACGGCTTTTTGCCAATGGTTCTGCGAGGTAATATGAAAAATCATTCCGATGCGCCTGCTTGCTTCAATAACGCTACCACTTCAGGATACTCATTATATTGAGCCAGCTTTAAAGCCGTATAGCCGCCTTGATTTTTTTCATCCAAAAGCACTTGATGAGTGTCTAATAATACCTTAACAGCATCCACATAGCCGCGATGACTCGCCCACATTAAAGCGGTTGCTCCTGCCTTATCTTTAAGATTAAGATCGGCTCCGGCTTTAATCAATGCTTGCATTAATTCTATCTCTCCTCGATCTGCCGCTTTCATTAATACCGTTTTTCCATCGGGAAGGCGAGTATTAGGATTAGCCCCGGCTTTTAATAATCGTTTGACAATGCCATCAAACCCTTGAGACAAAGCAAAGGTTAAAGGAGTTTCTTGCTGATTTTTAGCATTGGGATCGCTTCCATAATGCAATAATAAATCAACGATGGCCTCATAACCCTGTAAAGCCGCTACAATTAAAGGGGTATCTTCATCATTATTGCGAAGATGAACATTAGCTCCGGCTTCTAATAAAATCTTCACGACTTCTAAATGCCCTTCTACAGTAGCTTGGTTTAAGGCGGTTTCTCCATCTGGGTCTTGAATATTCACATCTGCCCCAAACTCAATAAGCACTTTTACGGCTTCTGCATGACCTTCAGCCGCCGCACTCATTAAAGCGGTTCCTCCATTATCGCTGATCCGATTGACTTGTGCCCCGGCTTTGATTAGGGTCGCTATCACCCCGGTATGGCCTTTTTCGGCGGCTAGGGTTAGGGCTGTTTCTCCCTCTCCATTTTCGCTGGTCACATCAGCCCCGGCTGCTATTAATCTTTCTACAATAGCGATATTTCCTTCACTTGCCGCTTGCATCAATGGGGTTTGTCCGCTTACATTGAAAGCCAATATATCTACGCCAGTGGCTAAAATTAATTCTAGTGTCTCTAAAGAGTGACTTTTCAGTGCCGCCGTTAAGGCCCCGATGCCTTTGGTGGGGTCAGCACCCGCATCAAGGAGGAGTTTGACAATTTCATGATGTCCCCCTTGAGCGGCTAAATTTAAAGCTGTATCCCCATCTTGATCTTGTATATTAAGCTCTGCCCCGGCGGCTAATAGTCGCTTGACTATTTCTATATAGCCTTTATAAGCCGCGACCATTAAAGCAGGACTCCCGTCATCATTGGTTTGGTTAACATTGGCTCCTGCCTCAATTAACGCTTGTACCACCTCAGCATGATTAGATGATGCCGCCAACATCAAAGCCGTAATCTTATTCGGGGGTTGACTATAGTTAACTGATGCCCCGGCTGTTAACAAAACTTTAACTATTTCTAAGTCTCCCCGTTTCGCCGCTAACATCAGAGGAGTGATGTCATTGGGGTCTGTTGCGTCAACCTTAACTCCTTGAGCTAGTAACGCTACTACTTGGGGGAGATTGCCACGACGGGCGGCCTGTATCAAGAGGATATTCTGCTCTTCTATCATATTTTGGAGAATTCCCGACTAAAATTCCAGATTTAATTTAGTACAGAGGGTTCGCTATAATCGTCAACAATCTTTATGATATGTTAAGAAATATATATATTTGTATCCAATAGATAAGAAAACTATGGACATAGCAATTCCTGCCTCTGTGAAAACTTGGTCTCAGTTTGGTCATCCCGTTTTAATGTGGGCTTTACTAGGGTTCGCTGTCTATTCATTATATCTCGGCCTCCAAATCCGGCGTACTCGAACTGTAGAAGACAAAGATGTTAGAAAAGAACTGATCAAAAAAGACTTTCGCAACCGGCATTATCAACTCGGGTCTATTCTGCTTGCTTTTATGGTAATTGGAACCATTGGCGGTATGGCAGTAACTTATATCAATAATGGGAAATTGTTTGTCGGCCCTCATTTATTAGTGGGTTTAGCCATGACAGGGTTAATTGCCATTTCGGCGGCTTTAGTCCCCTTTATGCAAAAAGGAAACGAAGCCGCGCGCGTGACTCATATTTTACTTAATGTTGCTTTATTAGGGCTATTTGGTTGGCAAGCTGTCAGTGGAATGGATATTGTGCAGCGTATCATCAGTAAACTCTAGTTAGGCTTGATGGGGTAGGTTGGGTTAAGACAAGATCCAACCTCGTTATTTTTTCGATTTCATCAATAAAGCCGCAAAAAAAGCCGCCGTTCCGCCGACTAAACCTAAAATTAGCCATAATCCTAAGTTACGCCCTTTACGCCAGGCAATAGTAGCGGCTATACCGCCGATGAAACAGTGAAAAGTTAATAACCAGTAAAGGGTTGGATCGATGGGTGGCTGAGGCATTAGATTAATAATGGTATACAACTACGCTTCTTTTATTATTGATGTATACCAGATTTAAGAGGCAAAAATTTTAATGTTGATCAGACTCCAGAAATCAAGGGCATTAGTTCCCTAAATCGACAGATTTTTCTAACAACATTCTTTGTTGAGCATTGTACAAGAAATAACCTTTAACCATCGCACTTGCTAAGAGTTGCCCTAAGTCTTCCCGAGAAGTCGTAATCTCTACATCAAAGTGTTCTGATGGCAAAATCCCCAACATTTGGGCTAAATCCCGTTCCATAATTTGAGCGACTTCAGAGTTGGGTTGAGAATATTGAACGATGGTTTCTGGACTCAAGGATTGTATGTACTGCCAAAGACGATTTCCTTCATCAGCGAGCGCCCCTGAAAATTTGCTAATCTCATTAGATGGTTTATTCATCGAAAATTTTGGGTTTGAAACCCCGTCCTTCAGCGAAGCGGAGGACGGCTTTACAGTGTTTTAAGCAGTAACAATTAATCCATTTGAACGTTTAATTAATGTTACCTTGCTAACAGCTATCTGCCCTAACCGTTTCCAATTAGCATCGCTAACAGATATCTGTTTTTTGGTTTGACCTGAGACATAGCCAATTCCTTTAGGAGAATTAACTAAATCTCCTTTTCTTAAATCAAAATCGGTTGTTGTTCCTCCATACTTTCGTCTTATTCCTCCCTTACTTGGAAGCATGAGATGAAGTTGGCGACGGCTAATAGGGGGGCGTTTTACTACAGCAAATGGAGAAGGAGTCAGTTGAACTTTTCCTATCCAATCGTGCCCTCTACTGTTGTGGGTGTGGAATTCTCGATAATCTAGAAAGCGGAAACAGGCTAGAGTGATGCCATCATTAGCATGACTCTCTGGACTTCGTTTAGCTTTATCCTTCGATTTTTCCAACCCTAGATGTTTTCTTAGATTAGAAGTTTGCCAACCTAATCGAGTATGGACATCGCCAAACTGCTTCAGTTGTTCAAGCATCCATTTCTGTCCAACCATAACCGCCGAAAATCCTTTCCCGGCTCTAGCCTTCTTCCGTCCACTGGTTAAATCCACGTCAGCTTTAACATACTCAAAATATATGTCAGTGATGGGATAGATCTTAGACAATTCGGAGACGACTCTAAGTTCTAATTGGCGGTTAGCTTTAATACTTGGTGATAATTTCCCCTGTCTTCTGTTAGAGAATCTTTTCTGACGATGTGCGCGTGATTCAAAAGAGATTTTCCCATTAATTCTTCTTCCCCTCCTACTTCTCCGCATCAATCGTCGATTGTCCATCCGCTCCCTTACCCGTTTAAATGGTAGTTCTAGGTGAGCTTTCCATAGGCTAAAGTGAGAAGATTGAACACCTATCCCAGAAAATAACTTGCCGGGGTCGATGCCAATAGTGATAGGTTGAGTTTTATTGTCGGATGGCTGTTCTATTAACTGAACATAGAATTGTCCTAGATCGTTAAATTTGCCTATAGCTTTTCCTTCTTTTATCCAACGCCTCGCTCTAGAGCATTTTGTTGGCATTAGAGGAGTTTTATCGGGTGCTATCACGGGAACTCTTAACATGGAGATAATCCTCAAGAGTAAAGTTTAAAGTCTCTTCGCCCACCTAGTCCAAGATGTCTTGTCCGACAACGTTCTCCCAAAAGAACTTAAAGGAAATCCGAACTAGAGAAGCATTCGGAAGTTTGTACCAAAACTAGGCTCACTGGGCTATTCACCTCTTAATGTCGAGAACTTTGGGGTTCTCAATCCCCGTCGCTTTAGCGCGGGGTTGGTGAAGTTAGCGTTTCCTGATGTTTCAATTAGCTATATTTACAGGATAATTAATCTTATCTATTTCACGAGTCGATAAGACCGAACTGCAAAAAGCGGATTATCCCACCTCGCTCAAAAACAAACGGTTTTGGTAAGAGGGATTAAGCCTCAAAAACCACCCTCAAATTACCTCGTTTATTAGCCACTCGACAGGCGGTTGTGGTTCCAGAACGTTCAAATTCTAGGTCCAACAAAGTAAGCCCTATCTTAAGATTGTGCAAAGAGAGACAATGAATAGACTCCGGTAAAATCGGATCAATGATGCGAACCGAATTATTGGCCACATCCGGCACAATATTAATCATGGTCTGCAACAATTGAAAAATCGTCCCAGTTGCCCACGCTTGGGGAGAACAAGCCACCGGGTAACGAACCGGACTATTATCCTCGGTGCGTTCATAACCGCAGAAAAGTTCCGGCGGACGTTGGTAAGGTTGCTGTAGCGTCATATCAATAATACCTTGAGCCACTTCCAGCGCTTGATCGTTCAATCCTAGGGACCGCAACCCTAAAGCAATCATCCCGTTATCATGAGGCCAAACTGACCCGATATGATACCCCATCGGATTATAAGCCGGCGACCAACTACTCAGGGTACGAATTCCCCAACCACTAAACATATCCGGCGCGGTTAACCTTTCAGCAACACTATTGGCTTTGTCGGGGTGCAAAATCCCCGCGCTCAAACAGTGACCCGGATTAGAAGTAATACTATCAACCGGTTTACCTTCACCATCTAAAGCTAAGGCACAATAGCCTAAATTCGGCAGCCAAAAATCTCGATTAAAGCGGTTTTTCAGTTCTTGAGCCTGGGCTAACCATTGTTGTGAGAGATCGCCGCGCTGCATCATTTTAGCAATTTGGCTCATTTGCATTTTAGCCGCATAGACATACCCTTGAACCTCACAAAGGGTAATGGCACCGGTGGCCTGTTGTCCTTGAGCATTGACAATACAATCGCCTGAATCTTTCCATCCCTGGTTAACTAATCCGCCAGGAGATCGGCGTACATAGCTTAAGTAACCGGTTTTTTTACAATTGCGGTCTATCCATTCCATTGCGGCTAGTGCATTAGACCACAATTTCTCAATGGTTTCTCGGTCCCCTGTCCACGCATAATATTGAGCATAGAGAATTAACCACAAAGGAGTCGCGTCTATGGTTCCGTAGTAGGGAGTATGAGGAACTTCGCCACAACGGGCCATTTCTCCTAAGCGGATTTCATGAAGGATTTTACCGGGTTCTTCTTCGCGCCACTCATCAAAGGTTTTACCTTGATATTCGGCTAAAACTAATAAGGTATCTTTAGCAATCTCAGGGGTGAAAATTAAAGTTTGCCAAGCCGCAATAAGGCTATCTCGTCCAAATAATGTAGAAAACCAAGGAACACCGGCTGATAGCACTTTGCCATGACCAAAGCTTTGACGCAATAAATAAATATCTTGTTCAGCTTGCTCAATGGCGTGATTGAGAGCCTTATTATCGGTGCGAATTTGCGTCACTTGTTGCCGCCATTCTTGCTGTTCCATCGCCTCAGCCGCTTTAGCTTGCATCAAGGTCATGGGAATTCCCACTTTAGACACCGGATGACCATCACTTAAGAGTCGAACACGATACCCGACTTTTAACGTTTGATGAGATTCTAACTCGATTTGCCAGATAGCGGTATTACCTTTACTCAAATCTGGCTGACTATATAAAAATTGAATTCGAGATTCTGTAACTGAACCATCTAATCCTTGATAGGCTAAGGTTATTTCTTTTGGTTCTTGATAATTTGATGACTCTGGTTGTTGATGCTCATCGGTTTTTAGGCGTAGCAGTTTTCCTCTTTGAGGACGTTGCCAGCCGCGAATCTCAAATAAATCTAAAAAGTCGGCATCAAAGCTTAAACTTAGCTCAAAATTCGCTTTTTCGGTGCTGTAATTGGTAATGGTTATTTCTTCAAACAAGCCGCCATTGAGGACAATTTCTCGAGCAATACCAATTCGTTCTGCTTTAATGTTACTCTTTTCTAAATTGGGATTAGCACACAGCACCGAAAGCCCAAAACCCCGGCGAGCATTACTACTTAATAAGATAGGTAATTTGCCGTCAATTTGTAGCTCTAGACGACTTAAAAAACGGGTATCTCGACAAAATAATCCTAAGCTACCGGGGTCATCCAACGACCGACAACCCAAAATATTGCCTAAAGAATCTGTGATTAAGAAAATATCATCATCTTTGAGGGTAAGCGTCGGATAAATGGGTTCTTGTATCACACAAGGCCATTCGGGTAAGGTGGCTGTTTCTGCATGAATAAAAGTTTTTCCGTCAAATTCTAAAAGCTCTGACATGATTACTTGCTCATCAATTTTTATACAACGATTTTTTGTAGAGACATTGCCGGGCTAGTCTCTACTTTTCTTTCCTAACTTACAATTGTATAACCGATGAATTTATGCACTCAAACGCTGGAAACTCTTCAGTTGATGAATGGTTTTGGTATGTCCATCTCCCATAAATTTTTGTTGTAGGAGTTGTTGATAAGCGGCTTCATAGCCATCAACCATCTGTCGAACACCAAAATTAGCAACCACATGATCTCGGCAATCTGTGCGGGAAATTTCGCCGAGGCTTTCTACAGCAGCAACACATTCGTCAAGGTTATTGCACAAAAACCCACTTCTGCCATGAGCGATAATTTCAGGAGTCGATCCCATCTTCATCGCTACTACGGGGGTTCCCACTGCCATTGATTCGATCATCACTAAGCCAAACGGTTCTTGCCAGGTAATGGGAAACAGGGTAGCCATAGCACGTCCCATAAGATCACACTTCATCTGATGGTCCGCTTCTCCTAAAAACTGTATTTGTTGACCATCGATAAAGGGTTTGACTTCTGTATCAAAAAATTGTTGATCGCATGGGTCGATCTTTCCTGCCATTTTTAAGAGTAAACCGGTTCGTTTAGCAATTTTCACGGCTAGATGAGGGCCTTTTTCCGGTGACATCCGTCCCAAAAAGGCTAGATAAGGGGGTTTATCCGGTTGAGGGTGGAAGGGAAAGTTTTTGGTATTAATAGCGTTGTAAACAGTGGCGAGATAATTTAAGCCGAGATCATTGCGTCGTTGATTGTTGGAAATACTAATAAAGTTTTGTTGACGAGCGGCTTTCCAAAGATGTTCTTCAGAAACAGGGATAGTGCCGTGTATAGTATGAAGTGTTGGAGCTTTAGTTAGATTGGCACAAGGAAAGAAAGGAAAGCCAATATGGGAATGAATGAGATCAAATTCACTAGATAACTCACAAACCCTGTTCATTTCTAACGTTAAATAAAGGTAATAAAAATGCGTGGGGTCAACATCTGTCTCAAAATTGCGTAACGCTTTTGGACTGATGGCTTCTAATTTGGCTAAGGTTTGAGAATCACCCGAAGCAAATAGAGTAACCTCATGGCCTCGACGAACTAATTCATCTGTTAGTAACCCGACCACTAATTCTATACCACCATAGGCCGGTGGGGGTACTCTTTCCCACAAAGGAGCAACTTGAGCAATCCGCATATCTTAACCTCCTAATCGCAAGATGAAAAATTTGATCAAAAAAATAATTCGATCAGTGATTGTTTCAAAGAATAAAAAATTTACTCGGGTCGTATTATGTTAATTTTGCTGGTTTTCTTGATATTTGTTCAACTTCCTCCAGGTAGAGATACTACTCTCGAATCATCCCTGATTGGTTTTTTTTCTCTCTAATGGATGATGGGCAACTATTTAGATCGGATGAAGAGTTTTTTTAACCAGATAGATTAACTTAAAAATGTAGTTAAAAAAACAATCTTAATAAAATCTAGTTTAATTCTTCTTGGTGGATTGATTCTAAAGGCAAGAGTTAGAGAGCAATAAACTTGTCTCGATTAACTTTTATTTAATCTAATTTTAGTTACTAATTTGGCAACTTTTTTGGCCAATACAGATCAATCTGATTAAGAAGTCAAAAAGCGGCTCAGAAATTCTAACATCAACCTTATTACTTATGACCAACCAATTTTTTTGTAAAATCGCCCCTCAAGGTCATTTTAGCTGTCATCCGGGAGATAAAGTGATCTGGTTTATTAGTGACGTACCCCAACCTTACCAACCCAGTAATGCTGTTTCAACGTTTATGGTTTGTGAAGCTAAAACCCCTCAGTTAGCCCAACAGTTAGTCAAAGAGTTAAATGAGAGTATTAACTATACTACTCACACAGCGAATATGACTCCTCTTCAGAGAGTCTTTCTTATATAAGACCCTGCCGCACTTCGGCGAGGTTTATCTGGGATAAATTCCTCGTAATCTTAAAGCATCTTCAAGCGTTGAGCAATAATTCGTTAGTCCAAAAGTCGCAGGACTGTAAGTTTTTTCATGGGTAAAATGACGGTATTCTAAAGAAAATTTATCCCAAGCTTGCATTTTTAAACGGAAAATCTTAATAAAGATATTGGCTAAACTGATGGATAAAGGAATTTGAAAATAAATTCTTTTATGCAAATAAGCACAAATTTGAGCAATAGCTTCATTAACGGTTATTCGTTGATTTCCTAATACTATTGTTTGATCTTTAGTAATAGCTGGATTATCTATTAAATACCGAACTACTTGAGCAATATCTCTAGCATGAAGAAAATGAAAGCTTCCATCCGCTTTAAACCAACGAATTAAATCTATCCATTTGAGAACATCTGGCAATCCCGAATAAACATGGGAAAAAGGTTTATTTTCATCTCCTCCTAATACGAAAGTGGGAAAAAGGGTGGTTATTTTTGGTGCAATTTTTAGGGTGGATAACTGAGTATAACACTCATATTTGCTGCTAATATATGTTGTTCCTAGTTCTCCCGCTTCCTTCATCGGTTGATTTTTGCGGTTGAGGATACTGGCGGTAGAAAAGTAAAACACTTGTTCACATCGGAGAGGATCAAGAAGTTTCATTAATGTAAGGGTTTTGACCACATTAATTTGATGGGTTTCCTCAATTCCTCCCCAAGTGGTAGCGGCTAAAATAGCCACATCTATTGTTTTGAGCAAGTCGCTATATTGCTCAATTTCTTGCATATCTCCCTTTAATAAATGAATACCAGCACGAGCTTGAGAATTAAATTTCAGCTTATCTGGATTTCTGATCAAGAAAAATAATTCATGCTCAGTTTCTTCGATTAAGGCTTCTGCAAGATAATGACCAATACAGCCGCTTGCTCCGGTGATAAAAATACGCTTCATTTAATTAAGCATGAACTAGCAATTGATCAGCTTGTTTCGCTGTTTCAAAGAAAAAGCGCACATTGTCTTCGGGGGTTCCCACTAAGACACCATGACCTAAGTTTAGAATATGACCCCGATTACCGGCTTTGCGGATAGTATCAAGAATGCGCTCGCGGATAAAGGCTTGAGAACCAAATAAGGCCCCAGGATCAATGTTACCTTGTACTTTCATGTCTTTTCCTAGCCGCACTCTAGCTTCTGCCATGTCTACGGTCCAGTCTACACTGACAAGATCTACCCCGGATTGGCCCATTCTTTCTAAGACTCCTGCACTTCCACTAATGTAGAGAATTAAGGGAGTATCGGGATGAGTTTCTTTTACCTGACGGACTACTTGTTGATGATAGGGTAAGGCAAATACATCATAGTCTTGGGGTGTTAATTGACCCGCCCATGAATCAAACATCTGTACTACTTGCGCGCCGCAATCAATTTGATAACGGATGTAGGTAGCCACCATATCGGCGAGTTTTCCTAAGAACTGATGTAAAAGTGCCGGTTCTGAGAAGGCCATACTTTTAATAATGGAATAGGTTTTAGAGCCTTTTCCTTCAATGGCATAAGCGGCGAGAGTCCAAGGAGCGCCCACAAATCCTAATACAGTAGACTTATTGCCGACTTCTTGACGAAGAGTTTTTAAGATAGTCTTGACAAAAGGAACGGTTTCTTCTGGGTCGAAGGGGTGGAGGTTGTCAATTTGGGCTTGAGTACGAATAGGAGGATCAATAATGGGGCCTTTGCTTTCAATAATGTCGAAAGGAATACCGATACCGGGTAAGGGGGTTAGAATATCAGAGAACATAATCACCCCATCGGGTTGAAAAGCGTGCCAAGGTTGTAGAGAAATTTCAATGGCGAGGTCGGCATTTTCAGATCTTTCCCGGAAACTGGGGTATTTATCCCGTAAATCCCGATAAACTTTCATATAACGCCCGGCTTGACGCATCATCCAAACCGGAGGACGGTCTAATACTTCACCTCGGGCAGCCCTTAAAAGATAGGGGATTTCGGCAGAGTGAGTCATAGGAGTTTCAATACATTCTCTAATCAACGTGCATTTGTTAGCTTATCATTGTCGATCACCTTTTATGAGTTAAGTTATGAATTGTAACGTCTTTGTAATGTTAAGCTGCTTCGGGGTAAGTTGAGGGAAAATTTTTAGTTAAAAACCAACTAAGTTAACCAGCAGTCGTTCCCAAAGGATTATTATAGTTCTTGTCAGTGGAGAATCACAGCAATATTCCTGTTCTTAAACCTATTAATATCTATTCCTGAAAAAATTCTAACTTTCCCCCATCGCCATCAAGCCTTACTTTTTGTCCAACCGGTAAAGCCGCATTAACTCCATCATGACCAAAAGGAAGCTCTGCAACAATGGGAATATTAAGGTCACCTAAACGATCTCGCAAGACTTGTTCTACTGTCCAACTCGAACTCCCTACAGGTGCTTCACAACGACTAAAGCGGCCTAAAGCGATGCCGGCGACTTTTTGAAATAGTCCCATCAGCCGCCAGCCGGTCAACATTCGATCAATGCGGTAGGGAGCTTCTGTCACATCTTCTAGGGCTAAAATGACCCCATCTAAACAAGGTTGATGATCTGTTCCGAGTAGATGTGTAGCGACGGTTAAATTAGCAGGTAGCAACCTTCCTGTGGAAGAACCGCCTCCCCATCCGTTGCCGCTTAAGGGAGCAAGGGGACGACCTTCAACAGCGTCAAATAGCCGCTCAATTGACCATTGAGGTTCTTGGGAAAGGGTGGTTAAAAGGGGGCCATGTATGCCTGAAATTTCCACCCTGGCTAAACTCCACAATAACCCTGTAATATCGGAAAAACCGATGATCCATTTAGCCGCTTGGGGTTCCCACGTCCATTTTTCTAACAATCTAGCACTTCCATAACCCCCTCTAGCACAGAGAATGGCCTTACAATTGGGGTCAAACCAAGCCTCAGATAAAGCTTGCCTGCGTTGGCTATCTGTTCCGGCTAAATAGCCCTCTGCACTATCCCAATGGGGGGTAAATTCTACTCGATATCCCCGCTCGCGCCAGATTTCTACCCCTTGATAGAAAGCCTCTAATTCTCGTAATGCGCCACTGGGAGCCACGACTTTAACTAAATCTCCAGGTTGTAAGGGAGGGGGGAATTGCATCGTAGAATTGATCAAACTTAAATAATATATATAGTAATCTTATTTAATCAGATCTTAATCGCTAATTTTTGAGTTTTTCACTATTGCCCCTAAAAGGGTTATTGATGGCTGACGAAATTATTTAACTTTTATAAAGTTAGGACATCTTTATAAAAACACATGGGAATGTTAAAGGGGGAATTAGAAGCAAAATTATTATGCTGACTCAGAGCCAGAATCAACTGACATTAAAAACCACTGTTGCCCTAATAGCTAGTACAATCACTCTAGGCTTTTCTTCATCAGTCTTAGCCCAATCGGATCAGCTATCTACTCAACTGATCAACTCTGCCAACCAATTAAATCAACAATTGCCCAAAATGATCGATCCTGATACTCGTTTAGATTCTACTCAAGGAGGCCCCGGGCGGCAGCTTAGTTATAATTTAACCTTGGTTAATTATTCTTCCAATCAAATCAATAACCAAAAATTTTATCAAAACGTCAGTCCTCTGGTTAGAAAAGAGGCTTGTACTCATCAGGGTACTCAAGTTTTATTCAACAATAAAATTTTAATTCGTTTTAATTATTATGGCAATGATGGCCGACTGATTAGTACCATCGAAGTGAATTCCTCAGATTGCGGTTTTTAAGTTAAACTATTAACCGTGAAATATGACAACTGAGACAGTCAACAGTTCATCCCCCAAAATTTTAAGGGAGAACTGTTAACTCTGAGAGATTAATCTTCATCAAGAGCCGGAAAAGCTTCTTCTATCTGCCATAATTCTTCTTTATGTTCCATAAACCAATTGCGAGTATCAGGGGTTAATTGCTGCCAAACAGTATCTATGGGCACATGAGGAGAGGCATATTGATATTGCTGTCCGAGTATTTTCAAGTTTTCTGCCACTGGATCGGGAATACCAAAAGAAGACCAATCAACCTGTAAAATCCTGCCAGAAACGCCTCCCCCCGGATCACAAACGATTTGTGCGGTCCTAATCAAATCGGCAAAATGTCGGGGTTTTAGGCCAGTTTCTTGCTGAATTTTGACAATTTCCTCTTTTCTGTTCACCATAATATTTCTTCTGAGCAGAGGATAAATGGTTATCATTATTGTATAGCCCCATTGAGGTTAATCTCTATTTTTTGGCTAAATTATTTAATCTTGTTGGCTCCCGTATTTGTTTCGGTGGGCATTTGAGGTACAGTTAACCAATACGCACTGCTTGTTGCTCTTAAACAATCATTGTTATTTGAGCTAATGAAAAACTCCGACAGCGAGAAGCTGATCGCCAAAACTGCTGACCCTAATTGATGTTTTACCGGCTTGACGACTATGATCTACCCTCCCCAAAACCCAACCGAGTTAAAAGAGTTAATAGAATTAGAAGAAAAGTTAGAAGATGAGGAAGAAGAAGATTATTTTGACTATTACTACGATGATCCTGGGAGTGAACCGGGCACATTAAGTATTGAACCAGACGCTAAACCCTCTAAAATTATTCTCATTGATTACGATGCTAATCATGCTGTTCGGAAAATTAATATTCCCCCGAGTGCTTGTATCTCTTATTTAGAAAAAGATACAGTTTCATGGATTGATATTCAGGGACTAGGAAGTGAGACGGTACTTAAACAAGTAGGAGAAATTTTTAATCTTCATCCTTTACTCTTAGAAGAAGTCGTTAATGTTCCCCAACGTCCAAAAGTCGATGATTATAAAGAACATTTGTTAATTATTTGTCAAATGATCCGCCCTACCCCGGATGAGGATGGGTTTGAAACCGAACAGGTGGGTTTTGTTTTAGGAAAAAAATATCTTTTAACTTTCCAGGAAGATCAAATTACAGATTGTTTTGATATCGTTAGAGACCGCATTCGCACCAATCAAGGAAAAGTGCGGCAGGCCGGACCCGATTATTTAACTTATCTGTTATTGGACGCGCTGATAGATGGTTATTTTCCAGTGGCAGAAGATTATGAGGAGCGTATCGAGTCTATAGAAGACAGTATTATCCGTAACCCAACCCGTGAAACGATGGAAGAACTCTATAATGTACGACGGGAGTTATTAGCATTGCGGCGGTTGATCTGGCCACTACGAAATGTGATTAACCTTTTAATGCGGGATCATTCAGGATTAGTGAGTTCTGAGGTACAAATTTATTTGCGGGATTGCTATGATCACGTGATTCAATTGTGGGAAATTATCGAAGCTTATCGAGAACTGGCATCAAGTTTGATGGAACTCTACGAGTCAGCGATGGGAAACCGCATGAATGAAGTAATGAAATTTCTCACCGTTATTTCTACAATTTTTAATCCCTTGACCTTTATTGCTGGACTCTATGGCATGAATTTTAAACATATGCCTGAATTAGAGTCGCAATGGGGTTATTATATTTGTCTCGCCATTATGGCAGCAATAGCGGCGGGCTTAATTTATTTCTTTTGGCGACAGGGTTGGTTTAGTCCTACCGATACCCTAAGTAAGCGTTAAGATAAGAACTGGAGAGAGTTGGCGAGGGAGTTGCGGGTTTGTCGGTTTTGACGAATCTGAGGAAAGTCCGGGCTCCCGAAAGACCAAACTTGCTGGGTAACACCCAGTGCGTGCGAGCGTGAGGATAGTGCCACAGAAAAATACCGCCTTTTTTAGTTAACAGTGAAAAAGGTAAGGGTGCAAAGGTGCGGTAAGAGCGCACCAGCAGTATCGTGAGGTGCTGGCTCGGTAAACCCCGGTTGGGAGCAAGGTCGGAGGGGCGACGGTTGGTCTTTTACCGGTCCCGTTTTAGGTGTACCGCTTGAGGTGTTTGGTAACAAGCATCCCAGATAGATAACTCTCCTGATCAATGGCAACGTTGATTGAGAACAGAACCCGGCTTATGTGCAACTCTCTCCTTTACAATTATCTAAAAGTGATACGTAAATATTGACCAATGGGGCTTAAAGATCCTAGACGAGAAAAAGAACTCAAAACGCTAGTGCAAAAATTGGGGTTACCTGATACTGCTGCTGTTAATTGGTCGTTGCTCGATTTGGCTCTCATTCATCCGAGTTTTTCTCGGGAAGTGAATTATCAGCAATTGGAATTTGTGGGAGATGCTGTGGTCAGATTAGCCGCCGCCGAGGTGTTGTTAGAAACTTATCCGGATGCCCTAGTAGGAGAATTTGCGGCGTTGCGCTCGATGATGGTCAGTGACCGCACTTTGGCCGAGTTTGCTGATGTTTACGGGTTAGAACGCTATTTGCTCACTTCTGAGCGTTCCTCAACCGATGAGGCCGGACGAGTTTCTCGTTTAGCTGATGGTTTTGAGGCGCTGTTAGGGGCACTCTATTTAAGTACCCATAATATGAAATTAATTCGCCCTTGGTTAGATGAATTGTTACAAAATAAAGCCGCAGAAATTCGCCTAGACCCGGCTCGTCTTAATTATAAAGATGCTCTCCAAGAATGGACTCAAGCTCATTATAAACTTTTGCCAGAATACCGAGTTCAAGAAGTTCTTTTAAATAATAATAAAGAGGAGCGTTTTTTGGCGGAAGTTTGGCTCAATGATCAAAAGTTGGGCGCAGGAACCGGTAGAACTAAAAAAGCGGCTCAACAAGCGGCGGCTAAAGCGGCTTTTTCTTCTATTGACACATAGATATTAATTTGACTTGTTTTGCTGACGTTGTTGTACGATTTCTTTTTTGAAAAAGGCTCCAAAGAATAAGGCTGTACTTGTTCCTAGAATAGTTAAGGGTTCTGGAACTGCCAAAGCATTAAAGGCTGATTCTCCTATAAGGCGGTGTCCTTTTGTAGTAGGATGGGTCCCATCCCAGGATAAATAATTATCAGGATTACTACAAATACTATTGCTTGTAAAACAAGGGTCGGTGACATTGGTAAAACCATATTCTGCCGGATTGCTCAAAATGTTTTTCGACATTTGATTAACATCAACTTGAATAATTTTTACATCTGCGCGTAAAGATGAAAATAAGTTAGATAAACCCTTGTTGTGAGCTTCCGTTAGTTGATTGAGACAATCTGCATCAGCCGCCGCCTCTATATTAGGAGGACAAACGCCATCGGCATTTAAACTCTTTGTCTGGGGTATGGTTCCTAAGTTTGGTAAATTTAAGACCATAATTGTCTTAGCTCCCTTGCCAACCAGAGTATTTACTGCCGTTGCGATATTATTTAAAGGAATATCGGGGGTATTTTGATTAAAAGAGAGATAAAGATTGCTAGGAGGTGGTAAATAATCATTAGCGCCAATCCAAATTGTATAAAGTGCTTTGGGATCGGCAACCGCATTACTGGCGACAAAAGTGGCTATTTGTTGTTGTAATCCTAATACTCCTCGAATAAAGCCGCTTGCAATATTGCCTTTTCCTGTCGTTGCTCCTCCATAAGCGAAATTAACTAAGGGTATCTTCAATTTATTTTGCAGATATTCTACCCAAACAGGGCCATTAGAAAATCGTCCTTGATAATAATGCCCGTTTGGGGCACTCGGAGGAAAAGACCCTTTACTTGCAGTAAACACTTTTCCCGTGTCAGAAAGGCTATCTCCAAAAGAGTAAATTTTACTAAAAACTGCGGCAGTGGCTTGAGAAGGTAAAATTAGAGGAGTAGCTAGAACGGCGATGTTTAATAACAAACGTTTCATAGGTATACACACATTGATTTAACTGTGGACAGCGTTATTATTCTGTGCCCTCTGTTTTTACAGTCTTAAGACGATCTCAAAAGCCTATTTGGGATTTTTTCGAGTTAGCCGCCTTTTTTCTTTCTGGAAATTAGGGAGATAATTTTAGGAAATAACCACAGGAATAGAGTAGATAAGGGAATGGCTAGGAGCAATCCTAAGACTAGATGAAATGATAGATTTAGAGTGCCATTACATAAGTTCTCTACAGGTGTATTATTTTCTTGACAAATAGAGTTTTTTATGATAATGTTTGTGAGGTTTTGCCCGGCTTCGGAACTGACGGAAGAGGAAATGCTACTAATCGCTAATGCGAATCCTAAAAAGGTGATGATATTTTCTATGTTTTTTTGCTGTTCTTGGCTTTTTTCGTCTTGTTGGAGTTGATCGATGGCGACAATTCCTCTAATATTTTCTATAAGGTTTTGTAAAAGTTTTTCTCCTGGATTTAAAAAGCTTAAGTCTGTATTTATTTGCTTGATGAAGAAGTCTGAACGGGTTGAAAATTCCTCTAAAAATTCTAGATGAGTGTCAGATAAGGCTTGAAGCTTTTCGAGAGTTTTTTTAAAGTTGTCTAGGTTAGAAATAATCGTGCTTTTATGGTCTTGTATATCTCGGAGGATTAAACTATATTCGCTATGGGTTGTAAAACTGGAAATTAATAATTCTTTCAATTTTTCTAAGCGGCTGTCTGAGGCAATTGACGAGTTAAACTCAGTCATATATCGTTCTATTTCCTTATAATTATCTCTTCCTTTTTTATCTGATTCTCTTGATTGATGATAAGCATAAAGGATTTTATGGCGATACCAAAAAATATTAAGTAACCGTTGCAATATAAGCGGCTCAATATTAATTTTATTAGGATTAAACAGAACTAAAATATACTGTTGTTTTTGGGGGTCTATTTCTCCATTATCATAGACAAAAATTGGACAATTTAATAGAGAATTTGTTGCCAGGAGTTTAACATTATCAGGGGGGTTAAATAATTGGTTAATACAGGTTTCAGCTAGAGGAGTATAATCCGGTAAGGGTGGGAAAGGTTCAGCATAAAATAGGAAGGTTGAACCGAGGGAAGGCGCAAGGGAAGAAAAGAAACTCGGGTTAAATTCTTTTAAGTCATTGAGATTGATTTCTACATCACTCAATAATGTGAGATCGATCGCATAAGTATCATGGAGTCGATAAGGGGTTAAAGAACCTTTGAGGGTAAGGTTACTGCCTGGAGATGAGACAGCAAAACGGAATGATACTCTGTCTTTTTGATTTAATAATCTAAAAAATTCTTTTCCTTGCTTATCTTCTAAACTTGGATCATAGGGAGCATCCCATTTTTGTAAGCTCATGACCCAAAGTAAGGACAGGGCAAGGGTTTTAGCCCCTTTGAAAACAGCTAACGTGCAAAAATGGGATGCTCCCGGATCATATTGGTTGTTTTGATAGCAAATTAGATATTTTTTCAGGTCTTTAAGTTCATTAATTTGAGCTAAATCGTCCCATAATTTAGAAGCATCGGCAACCGTTTCTAGTCCTTGTTCTAAGCTGTTTCTGATCTGAAACCCATAGAAAGTAAGAGTCGTTTTTTTTGACAGACTTGACATAGTTTGGTTCATTACAAATCATTCCACCTCTTACAACCCTCAACGAACATCCCTATTGATCTGTCCCTTCACACAACGAAAATTGTAATTATCAAAGCGATTAACTCGACAAGAAAACTAGGATTTAGGGGGTTGATTCTGAGGTTTAGTGCCATCATTAGAAGACCGACGAATGGCATTTTTTATTGTTTCCTTGTATTCTTCAGGATTTAGGGGGACTTCTTGACCTCCAGGCCCTAGAATAACATTTTCATCACCCGGAAAATTTAACATCGCTTCTTCAATCTTCGGGCGCTCTTGATACCAGGTAACGATCTGATTAGAAATTTCTTCGGTTTCGTTGGGAACTTGATCAATTAAAGCACTAAGAGAGGTTTGATCTTCTGGAGTGAATAATTGCGGCTGAGTTTCGAGTAAGGCAACTAAAGTGAGAATTTTCAGGTCATATAATGATAAATTCATAGTTGATTCCTTTGGGTTTGTTAATCATAGTTCTGGGGTTTTATCCCCCCAACCCCGCTTATTAAGGGGGGCTATAATAAGTTATTTACCAATGGCACAAAAAGCCGCCCAATGATATGATGATTGAAAAGGGTATTCTGGGGATTGTTTTAACAGTTTATCTAGGTATTCGATTTGGGTGGCATCTAGGGAGAGTTGGTTTAGGTGTAGCCATTTTTCTAGGTCTTGTTTGCTCAGGTTTCTGATCCTGGTTTGCGCCGCATTTAAGGCTAGGGTGACAGAATTTCCTGCTCTTAATTTATTATAGAACTCGATCATTAAGAAGATGCTGGAAAGTTCGTCTACTGTCCATAAGCTACTGACTACACTCTCACTGCCGGCAAAGAGAAACCCACTCGGTAAACCGACATATTCGTCGCTGATAGTGTTTAAGTCTGTTACCCCGGTTTCGCAAGCGCAAAGGGTCACTAGACGACATTGAGGAAGGAATAAGTTGAAGATGTCTTTTAAGGAGAGAGATGAGGCGGCTAAGGCGAGTTTTGACTCTAGGGGAGAGGTAAAGTTAAATTTACCATGACAGTAAAAATGTAGGCAATGGGTGGTTAAAAGATGGGGATGGTTTGCTAGGGCGCTTTGTGTGGCGCTTTCTCGGGTTAAAAGGGTATGGGTATTAAATAAAGACTTCAGTTTGTTAACGGTTACTTCGGTAAAGTTTAGATTTTTCTCGGGGTTAGCAACCATAAATATATCGTTAAAATCTTGGTGTTGGCGCTGTTGGACTATTTGTAAGAGTTGACAACTGGGGATATAGTTTACCCCTTGAGGGAATACATCTATTAATAATGACCTAACCCCCCCTTCCCCCCTTCCCTGCGAGGAAATGGGGGTGAAATTTTCCCCTGTGTTTTCCTGACTCACTAACGAGGGTTTTGAAGTAATATTCTCCCCTCTCCTTGTAGGAGAGGGGTTGGGGGAGAGGTCTTTCCTTTCACCAACGGGTAAAGCATGAAGCGGCAACAAATGCAGAAACCAATGAGGAATAAGAATCAGTTTTTCGCATTCGGGAGGGATAAGAGAGAGTATCTCATCTAGATGGAGAATTTTAGCGAGTTGGGTTAAGCGCTTATCTAAGTCAGTTTGCCAGTCTTGAAAGTTTTCATCATAGGGAATTAAATATTCGTCAATAGTCCAATCAATTAACTTATCTCTATCTTCATTTTCAGATTGCCAGACAATAGGTTCATCCTGGTTATGGGTGATGATAAAGGCCAGGATTTTATCACCGGTAATATACCATTCTAGGATCGCGGCATGGTCATCAATCAGCGCCTTTATTTCCTCGTAGGAAATAGGTTTAGGGGCTTCTGTCAGTTTAAAGGTAGGATCTAGAGGTGTGATGCTTTCCTCGATAAATTGCTCTAACTCTTGCAACAGTTCATAAAGACGGGTACGATCTGGAGGAGAATTGGGATTTTGTCGCTCTTGACTATCTAGATGGTTTTGTTCGTTGCGGATGTCATGGCGCAGGCGATTAAGTTCTTTAATGATATCTTGGGGTATATCTCCTTTTGGTTTTCGTTGTTGGGTGGTAATCTGTTCAACGAGATTTTGAGTTTTACTGCGTTCAACATATTCTAGGGCGCTTCGCTTTTGTCCGTTGTTGAGATAGGCTTGTATGATGTTGTGATATACATTTATAGAAGCCTCCATGACTAATTGTTTCCTTTGGGGAGTCGAGGCAGAAGCGCGGCTAATAGAGAGTGCTTCTATGGCATTATTATAAGCTTCTATGGCATTTTGCCAGGCACTTTCCCTAAAGTAAAGCTTGCCTAAGTTATTGTTAGTTTGCAAACATTCTACCGGAAAAGCCGCGCGGGTATATATTTCCAGGGCATGGCGGTAACTTGAAATCGCCACTTCGATATTTTCTGCCTTCTCTCCTCGAATTCTGTCACGGTAAGCATTGCCGAGATTATTTTGAGTCATTGCCCAATCTACGGGAAAAGCCGCGCGGGTATATATTTCCAGGGCATGGCGGTAACTTGATATCGCCTCTTCGATATTTTCTGCCTTCTCTCCTCGAATTCTGTCACTGTAAGCATTGCCGAGATTATTTTGAGTCATTGCCCAATCTACGGGAAAAGCCGCGCGGGTATATATTTCCAGGGCATGGCGGTAACTTGATATCGCCTCTTCGATATTTTCTGCCTTCTCTCCTCGAATTCTGTCACTGTAAGCAGCGCCGAGATTATTTTGAGTGGTTGCCCATTGTACGGGAAAAGCCGCGCGGGTATATATTTCCAGGGCATGGCGGTAACTTGATATCGCCTCTTCGATATTTTCTGCCTTCTCTCCTCGAATTCTGTCACTGTAAGCAGCGCCGAGATTATTTTGAGTGGTTGCCCATTGTACGGGAAAAGCCGCGCGGGTTCTTATTTCCAGGGCATGGCGGTAACTTGATATCGCCTCTTCGATATTTTCTGCCTTCTCTCCTCGAATTCTGTCACTGTAAGCAGCGCCGAGATTATTTTGAGTGGTTGCCCAATCTACGGGAAAAGCGGCGCGGGTATATATTTCCAGGGCATGGCGGTAACTTGATATCGCCTCTTCGATATTTTCTGCCTTCTCTCCTCGAATTCTGTCACTGTAAGCAGCGCCGAGATTATTTTGAGTGGTTGCCCAATCTACGGGAAAAGCGGCGCGGGTATATATTTCCAGGGCATGGCGGTAACTTGATATCGCCTCTTCGATATTTTCTGCCTTCTCTCCTCGAATTCTGTCACTGTAAGCAGCGCCGAGATTATTTTGAGTGGTTGCCCAATCTACGGGAAAAGCGGCGCGGGTATATATTTCCAGGGCATGGCGGTAACTTGATATCGCCTCTTCGATATTTTCTGCCTTCTCTCCTCGAATTCTGTTACGGTAAGCATTGCCGAGATTATTTTGAGTCATTGCCCAATCTACGGGAAAAGCCGCGCGGGTATAGACTTCTAAGGCTGCCTGATAACCCTTAATAGCAATCTCTAAATTACTCTTCCTGCTACCTAAAGGAAACTGTGCTATCAGATTACCGAATTCTACAATAATGGCGGCTAACCCGTTTGCTGTTTCTGCTTCTAAACTAGGAAATAGATTAGTTGCCCATAGATAGAGAATATCTGCTAAAGTATCATCTAACTTATCGAGATGGTTTTGTAAGAAGGGATAAACAACCTCCGAATTCCCCTTACTCTCTGCAATTACTCCAAATACATCCAGCAGAAACTCTATATAATCTTGAGGGTTAAGTTTCGGTGTCTCCTCCTCGGATAACCCTAAAACTTGCATCAACACACTACCCAGATACATTAACCCCTCTGCCGCTTTTTCTTCCCCTTGTTCTGCTAAACTCTGTGCTATCCTGGCGACAGTTTCCAGTAACCCCACATCTAATAACTCTGGGTTAGCGCTGAGTATTTGCCCGAATTCTTCCTCATCTTGACAGTTTAACAGGGCTTCGATGAGGGTAATATAAGCTTCGCGGCGTTCATCATTCATAGATTCATCAAGCTAGGGGAGCTATTTCTATTTTGCCTAAATTTTCCCGAAAATCAAGCGGCTATCGCTTTTTTTAATAAAAGCCCTACAGCCTGAAGGGTTCCGCTATACGAACGGAGCAATCCTTTGCGGGCTTGCTTAATCCGTTTATAATTTAGTAAGTTATTATTTTGTAGGTTTAGTTAAAAAATAAAACTAATACTAATTTTTCATCATGCTTCAGATAAATTATCCCCCCAACCCCCCTGATTAAGGGGGGCTAAATATTAACAATGATCTGAAAAACCTTAAAACAGATTAATATAATTTAGCCTGCGTAGGCAGGCTTTGCTCGTGTAGCCGCACCCTTCAGGGTGTAGGCGCTTTAAACCTTTTAATGTTCGCCTTTCCTCTCATAATTCCTGCCAACAAACTCAAAAAACCTAAGCCCATAATTCCCGCAATAGGATTACCATCTATCCCCGTAAACCCGGGAGAAACCGTACCGGTATAGACGATTAACTTTCCTACTTTAAGGATATAATAGCCCCAAACTAAACCCCAATGTAACCCAATATTTAACCCCATCCGACCCGAACAAGACCATTTCGCCCACACTAAAGTTAATCCTAATATGACCAAGGCGGGAAACTGCGGCAAGGTGCGAATAATTTCCGCTAAAGGCTTAATAAAATGCAATGAAGCAAACAAAATTGCATTACTCCAGAGAGCAATACTCGGTTTATAATCTCGTTGTAATTCGTCTAAAATCCAGCCTCTAAATAATAACTCTTCAGCAAAACCAATCCCTAACCCAACGAGTAACCCCTCTATCACAATGCGCCAAAAATTAACCGAAGGTTCTTGAAACTTTACCCATCCTAAAACGGCTTCGATAACAAATAAACTAAGAGTAAATAATAACCCGATGCTTAACCCATTTAATAACTCAATAGCCGTTGGGCGGCTTCTAACTAACCCATAAAGCTTTAAACCTTCTGAATTTTGATGAACTTGTTTACTCCAATACCGCAGCAAAAATATAAATTCTAGATACAGTAATACTAGGGTTAAGGTAGAGGTTAAATTGGGATTAGAGGAATTTAAAATTAAATAGATAGGAATAGCAACCGGCAGCCAAACCAACAATAAACCCAGAAGAAACAGCACTATTCTTAAAGGTGCGGCATAATTTTTAAGAGATTTTTTAAATAGAAACATTATTAATTAAATAGGTGGTTGTCTTCAAAGTTAATACTATTTTTCCTTAGTCGTGCAATTAACCCCACTCTTACTTTCCCCTTGATAAGGCAGGGTTGTTTCATTGTACAACCAAAATGGTAGACCTCACCCCCTAACCCCTTCTCCTACGAGGCAGGGCTATTTCATTCTCTCAAACGCCCTAACCCTGAAGGGTTGGGCTACACGAACAAAGCCCACCTGCGCGGGCTATTCGAAGAATTATGAGCCTTTTAGCCGGGAGCAGGCTTGGTTCGTAGAGCTAGCGGCTTCAGCCTGTGAGCGTTTCAAAAGAATGAAATAGCCCTGCCTACGAGGAGAGGGGGTGAGGTCATACCATTTTTGCCACTAATATGAAACAGCCTGCCCTTAATAAGTGGGGAAGATAAAAAGATAATTTAAAAATTAGGCAATTATTCCCCCTCTCCTGGGGTTTAAGGAGAAAGGGCGTAAACTTAAATGTAAAAGTTACTCGTCCGGTTCAATTGTACTGGTTAGACCATGAGCTTTTAAAGTTTCACAATAAAACTCTGCGTGTTCTAGAGTACAGGTGATCACTAGAGCCATGCCATTGGTGTGAGCTTCCATCATTATATTAACCGCTTGGGGTTGAGTCATCCCGGCAACCGTCTTCATCAAGGTTTGTACCACGTATTCCATAGAGTTAAAATCATCGTTATGGAGTAAGACGCGGTAACGGGGTGCAGGTTTACGAACAGTTGAAGTTGAACTTTTCTCTATGACTTGCGTGGACGTGGACGTAGACACCGTGTTCCTCCTATTGTGGGTTATTCAGTCGCCTTAGAGAGATCATCATTTTATATGATAATAAAAACTTTCTTAAATTAAACGCCCCTAGATGACTTCCTTGTTGCCACCTTAAAATCCGAACTTGGGGAAATTTCTTTTGCCTGCAATTGTTGTGTAAAAGACAGTTTAATACACTTGTTCTATACCCCTCAAGGAATGGGTTTAACTTTTCTTAAAATAACTGATAAAATTCACGTTAAACTAGGAATTAAAAATTAATTGTTATCATTAAAGTTAAGATTTATGATGAGTCTCCTTAAAGACTTTTAACGGTAAGATATAATCGCAATACTAAGAAAAAACTGTGCATAAACTGTGCGCTAGGGGATATAAAAAGATGATAACTCCTCGCCAAAAAGTTCGTAATATAGGAATTTCTGCCCACATCGATGCCGGCAAAACCACCATCTCAGAAAGAATCCTCTTTTATACCGGTAAAATTCACAAAATCGCCGAGGTGAAAGGAGAGGGAGATGGCGCAACAATGGATTATATGGAATTAGAAAAAGAAAAAGGTATTACCATCACCTCAGCCGCTATTACTTGTTATTGGAAAGACACACAAATTAACCTAATTGATACCCCTGGCCACGTCGATTTCACCATAGAAGTAGAGCGCTCACTGCGGGTATTAGATGGAGGAATTATGGTACTCTGTGGAGTAGCCGGAGTCCAATCTCAATCTATCACCGTTGACCGGCAAATGAAGCGTTACCGAGTGCCGCGCATCGCCTTTATCAACAAACTGGATCGCCTCGGTGCCAACCCCTCACGAGTCATCGAAGCCATGAGAGAAAAACTCGGATTAACGCCGCTAGTTCTCCATTATCCCATCGGTTTAGAGGATCAATTTGAAGGGGTGATCGACTTAATCGAAATGCAAGCGAATTATTATGAAGGAGAACATGGGGAAATTGTCGTCACTAAACCTATTCCCGACTCATTAATAGAAGAAGCCAAAACCGCCCGAGAAAAACTCCTCGATCAAGTCTCTTTAATCTCCGAAGAGATGACCGAAAAATTACTCCAAGAAGAAGAAATATCTCAACAATTACTCTATGAAACCATTCGCCAAGGAACCCTTAACCTAGAATTTGTTCCCGTATTAATGGGAACCGCCCTCAAAAATAAAGGCATCCAAAACTTACTCGAGGCAGTGGAATTATATTTACCTTCTCCCCTAGAAAGAGAAGCCATTAAAGCAACAGATATCACCACAGAAGATGAGGAGATCATTTATCCTGAAGAATCAGACCCAATGGTCGCTTTAGCTTTTAAACTTATTGATGATGAATATGGACAATTAACCTATTGCCGCATTTATCGAGGAACCCTCCATAAAAGTGATCGCCTCTTCAATAGCCGCACTCAAAAACCTGTGCGAGTTAACCGACTGGTAAGAATAGAAGTGGATAAGCGGCAGGAATTAGAACAAGCAGAAGTGGGGGAAATCGTCGGCTTAATTGGGGTAGACTGCGCTTCAGGAGATACCCTTTGTTCCAATGGCACTAAACTCTCCCTAGAAGGAATATACACACCCGAACCCGTGATGACATTAGCCATCACCCCTAAAAGTCAAGAAGATATAGACCGTATTTCTAAAGCCTTACATCGTTTCACCCGAGAAGATCCCACGCTTCATGTTAGCACCGATCCAGAATCCAATAAAACCCTCATTTCTGGCATGGGAGAATTGCATCTCGATATTTATTTAGAAAGAATGAAACGGGAATATCATGCAGAGGTTTATGTGGGAAACCCTGCTGTGGCTTATCGAGAAACTATTAGTAAAGCCGCTCATTTTGACCATACTTTTGTGAGACAGATCGGCAATTCTTTGCATTTTGCTCATGTTATTGGACGCATTGAACCCTGTAAAGACTCTTTTGTTTATAAAAATCGGGTGAAAAATAATAGCATCCCAAAACAGTTTATGAGTGCTTGTGAAGAAGGATTTAGAGATGCTGTCAAAACCGGCTGGTTAAAAGGGTATCCTATTGTTGGGGTAAAAATTGTTTTAGAAGGCGGTTCTTTTCATCCTTTAGAATCATCAGAAACGGCTTTTCGAATTGCGGCGATGGAAGGTTTTGAACAGGGATTTTCGGCGGCTAACCCTGTGATTCTGGAACCGATGATGTTATTAGAAGTGGAAACGCCTTCGGAATTTATGGGACGTATTCAGGGGAAATTAATCTCTCGCCGCGCTTTGTTGTTGGGAACAGAAACCCGCGATCACGATTCGGTTATTCGCGCAGAAGTGCCGCTATCAGAGATGTTTGGTTATTCCACTGAGTTGAGGTCTTTGTCTCAAGGAATGGCTACTTTTTCGATGGAGTTTGCCCAATATCGACCACTGCCGGATAGTTTGGTTGAGGTGATTCGTTAGTTTTTTTGTTTCGCGCAAAGACGCAAAGTATAGCAGAAGTCAGGAGTCCCCAAGTCAGAAGTCAGAAGGGAAAAGCTTATTGCTATTAGGTTTGAAGTTTAAAAGATGTCCTAAGCACAGGAGCGGTTGCTATATATTTTAGCCCGCGCAGGCGGGCTTTGTTCGCCTAGCCCCACCCTTCAGGGTGCGGGGACCGGGGCCTGTGCCTGTGCCTGTGCCGGGGCAGGATATTTAATGAAAATATTTTGTTACATAGCCGCTAATTGGGTTATTCGGTGATTATGATAGCATTTATTGATCAGTTGAGGGGTAGAGATGGAGAGAAAAATGCTGTTTCGAGATGCAAGAGATTATCAAATCCTTTTTCTTTCTTTGTTCCTATTTTTGGGGCTTAGTAGTCGAGATTGGACTGTTCGAATAGATTTAATGTTAGTGGTGATTTCGAGTTGTTTGTTGACTCAGGTACTGTTGTCTTTTCTGGTGAATTCTGCCACCGATAAAATAGAGATTTATTCCCCGATCAATTCTCCTCAAAATCTATTATTTCAACGTTTTAACTGGATGGATTTCCCTTGGCGTAGTGCCCTAATTACGGGGTTAGGACTTTGTTTATTGTTGCGGGCTAATAATTATCAAACAATGGCTTTAGCGGGCTGTTTAGCTATCGCTAGTAAGTTTTTATTTCGCTTTCGCGGTAAACATTTTTTTAACCCGGCTAATTTTGGCATTATTGCGGCTTTAATTTTTACTCCTGATGCTTGGGTATCGCCTGGACAATGGGGAACGGACTGGTGGTATTTACTACTATTTTTAGGGGCGGGCGGTATTGTCCTTAAAAAGGTTGGGCGATGGGATACCTCGGCGGCTTTTTTATTGGCTTATGTAGCATTAGAAATTATTCGTAATGCTTGGTTAGGTTGGAGTTGGGATGTCTTACTTCATCAGTTGACCAGTGGGAGTTTATTGCTATTTGCTCTGTTTATGTTAACTGATCCTCGCTCAATTCCTAATGCCACAGCGAGCCGCTTAATTTGGGCAGTGACTGTTGCGGTATTAACTTTTATTCTGCAACATTTTTTCTATCTTACTACTGCGATCTTCTGGGCATTATTTATCCTTTCTCCTCTCACTCTCCTTTTAGATTATCTTTGGTCAGCCCCTAGATTTACTTGGCAAAAGCCTAGTCTTAAATATCATTTAACTACCGGGATATAATATGAAACTTTTTAAACTTTTTATCACCCTAATTTTTACGGTTTTTTGCTTGACAATTATCCCAAAATATGCTTTAGCTTTTTGTGGGTTTTATGTGGGAAAAGCCGATACAAGTCTTTATAATAAAGCCTCTCAAGTCATTATTGCTCGTGAGGGAAATCGAACGGTTTTAACCATGTCTAATGATTACCAGGGAGAAGTCAAAGACTTTGCCTTAGTGGTTCCCGTGCCTGTGGTTTTAAAACAAGAACAAGTGAAGGTGAGAGAGGCTAAAATTCTGGAGAGATTAGATGCTTTTAGTTCCCCTAGATTAGTGGAATATTTTGATGATAATCCTTGTGAACCCCGACGACAATATGATAAAATACCTGCCCCATCTTCCGCCCCCTTGCAAGAAAGCGCCGGCAGCGCTAGAAGAGATAATGCTTTAGGGGTAACCGTAGAAGAAAAATTTTCCGTTGGGGAATATGATATCCTTATTCTCAGTGCAAAAGAATCCGATGGTTTAGAAATTTGGCTGCGAGAAAATGGCTATAAAATTCCTAAAGGTGCTAGTCAAACCTTACAGCCTTATATTAAACAAAAACTGAAATTTTTTGTTGCTAAAGTGAATCTAGAAGAGTTTGATAAAACCGGTTTTCAATCTCTTCGCCCTCTACAAATGGCTTATGAATCTCCTAAATTTATGTTACCCATTCGTTTAGGAATGATTAATTCTCAAGGGGAACAAGATTTAATTGTTTATCTTCTCTCTCCCAAAGGACAAATCGAATTAACCAACTACCGGACTGTTAAAATTCCTTCTGATGCCAATATTCCTGAGTTTGTGCAAAAAGAATTTGCCCCTTTTTACAAATCCCTATTTCAAAGAAGCTATGAAAGAGAGAATAAAAAAGTCGCTTTTCTAGAATATGCTTGGAATATGGCTAATTGTGACCCTTGTTCGGCTGACCCCTTGAACCCAGAAGAATTAAAACAAGCAGGTGTATTTTGGCTGCCGGATAATTCTTGGGGCAATGTCTTTATTACCCGTCTTCATGTACGCTATACTCGGGATAAATTTCCCGAAGACTTACAGTTTCAAGAAACCGGCAATCAGCAATTTTTCCAAGGACGCTATGTCATGACTCATCCTTATAGAGCAGAAATGAATTGTAGTGCGGCGCAAACTTATCAAACTTCTGTCCGTAAAAGACAAGAGGAAGAGGCAAAAACTCTAGCCAATTTAACCGGCTGGAATATTAATGAAATTCGCAAAAAAATAGATTTTGTCACAATTGAACAAGTTCCTTGGTGGCGAAAACTATCAGAATTGTGTACCAATATTTTTAAAAAAGTCTAAAATTCCCGCGTTACTAACGCATCCGACAAACCTAAATTTTAACAAGAGTTTGAACCATCGGCTTTTATGAAAGCTAAACTAACTTTAATTTATTTGTTGATTGGCTTCAGTTTTTTTCCGGTTTTAGCAGAAAAATCTGCCGGAGCAATGACTGAAAATAAGTTAATTGCTCAAGGGAGTTCTAGTGAGATAGAAATGCTTAACGAACGAATCAATAATAACCCTAATGATGCTGAGGCTTTTCAAAAAAGAGGAGCCATTTATGCTTACAACGAAGATTATCAAAAAGCCCTAGAAGATTATAACGAAGCTCTGAATTTAGACCCGAATAATGCGCTTAGTTATAATTATCGAGGCACGGCTTATTATTGGCTCTTAAATTACCAACAAGCCTTAGCAGATTATAATCAAGCCATTCGTCTCAATCCGGATTTAGCTGTAGCTTATTATAATCGGGGTTATGTACATCAAAAGTTAAAAGATATACCGAGTGCTATCAATGACTTTCAACAAGGCGCTGATCTTTCTTTAAAGCAAGGAGATACCCAGTCTTATCAAGAAGCATTAGAAATGATTAAAAATTTACAGAATGGCAAAATCTAGCCGGATTGCTATAGTAAAGTTACGGCTGACTATCTGAGATTATCTAGTAAATTCATGACTAATCAACTTCTTAATAACTTTTTGCTTTTAGAAGAAGGGCAAACCCCACCATCAGAAACAACTCTCCCTCCTAGACAACCTCAATGGTTTGATACCTTTAGCTATATAGCCGATCCCGATCAATTCTGCCGCCAAAATCTAGCTAAATATGGCCCGATTTTTAAAACCGGTGTTTTTGGTGAAACAACAGTTTTTGTGGGTTCTGCTAAAGTCAATCAAATGGCCTTTAATGGAGATCAGCACTACACAGAAATTGCCTTACCCCCAACCACTATGGATATGTTTGGGCAATATAGTCTTTTCCAACGGACTGATTTACATCGCTCCCGTAAGAGCGCTTTAAGTCCAGCGTTTACAGGAAAAATGTTAGAGGGTTATCTTCCTCTGATTAATCAGGTTGTTTTAGAGGGAATTCAATCCTGGAAAACTACGGATTTATTGAGCGTTTTTCCAGCCGTAGAAAAGATTTGTTTTGATGTGCTAGTTCCTTTATTACTAGGAGTTGATTTAAATCAAAAAGATAGTTTGAAAGGACTGCCTATCTCTTCTAAAACTGAACTAAAAGCTTTATATAAAACTTTTTTTGACGGTTTTTATGGCTTAGTAAAATGGAAATCTCCTCTAACGGTTTATGGTAGAGGATATCAAGCCAGAGAAAAGTTATTAGACTTTATGGGGTCAGTCATACAGCAGCGACGCGCTCAAGGAGAAGTGATTAACTCTCAGGCAGATTTTCTCTCCATGATGTTAGCTGGCCAAGAGGAAAATCCTACAGGAGTTTTTCAGGATATCTTCATTAAAAACCAGTGTCTTTTGCAATTATGGGCCTCCCATTATGAAATTTGCGGTTTGGTATCTTCTTTAATCTATCAAATCGGACGACACCCCGAAGTTAAAAAGCGGCTTGTTCAAGAACAAATAGAGGTTATGGGGGAACAAACCTCAGATAAAATGATCACCTCTCAACAGTTAAAAGCAATGGTTTTTTTAGAGGCAACTATCAAAGAAACCCTAAGAACGTTATCTCCCTCTTCCACAGTTAACCGAAGATTGACAAAATCAGTTGTCCTTGACGGAGTTCTTTATCAAAAAGGTTGGGTCTTAATAGCTGAACAGAGAATTGCCCATATCCTACCAGAACATTTTAAGCAACCGGACGTTTTTGATCCAGAACGTTTTCTATCTCCTCGTAATGAAGGAAAGATGTATGAGTTTATTGCCTTTGGCGGTGGTGTACACGCCTGTTTAGGGGCACAGTTGGCAATGCTGATTACTAAAGTCTTTGCTTGTTATCTACTGCAATTATTAAATTGGGAAGTCACACAAGCCGCTTCTTTTGTTCAGTTTCCTCTGAAAAGGCTCAAAAGTAATTATCAAATTCCCATTCATTCCCGAGCAACAGCCTAATTTCTTTAGAGTTGGACTTCACTGGGGTGCAAAGCTCGTGTTCCCCACTAAGCCCAACTCCTCATCTAAAGCTTAAGAAATGCGTTCTAATTCTTGTTGTGTGGTTATCTCTTTTGGTTCAGCAAACACCGCCTCATACAACCATCCTGCTAATAAAGCGCCTACTATCGGGGCAACCCAAAATAGCCACAGTTGAGCAATATGTTCTGTGCCTGCAAATAAAGCCACGCCGCTACTCCGAGCAGGGTTTACAGAGGTATTGGTAACCGGAATACTAATTAAGTGAATTAACGTTAATCCTAACCCGATGGCAATAGGCGCAAAACCCACAGGCGCTCTGCGGTCCGTTGACCCTAAAATGATCATTAAGAACATAAAACTCATGATCACTTCAGTAATTAGGCAAGCAAATAAATTGTAGCCGCCTGGAGAATGCTCGCCATAGCCATTAGTTGCCAGAGGATTAGAGCCAGAAAGCGCAAAACCTGTCTTTCCACTGGCAATTAGATAAATGATCAAACCTGCCCCAATTGCCCCTAAAACCTGAGCAATTATATAAGGTAGGAGTTGAGAACCTTGAAAACGCTTACCTGCCCACAAACCAAAGGAAACCGCAGGATTAAAGTGGCCACCCGAAATATGTCCAACGGCAAAAGCCATCGTCAACACGGTTAAACCAAACGCAAAAGCAACTCCTAAAAAACCTAGCCCAAGTTGATTGTTATTGCCATCAGGAATAGCCGCAGCCAGGACAGCACTACCACAGCCACCAAGAACTAACCAGAAAGTCCCAATGAACTCTGCAATGTACTTTTTCATAAAGTTATTTTTTGACAAGTCTAGTTAAATTATTATAATTATAGTTATTAAAGGTTTCTTAGCCACTGATAATTGTTTAAGTTAGATTAAGAATTTATTAGAAAAATGAAATGGAATTTAGCAAAAACTAAAGCGAATGACAAAAAAACCATTGGGTAGCCGCTCAAATCAAAAATAGCCGCTTCAAATTATTACTCAATCAATACTCAGCCCTGAAATAGATCCAAGCATAGACAAGGCTTGAAAAATTCCCTTTAAACTTCGACTCAATGCGGATTGAACTGATAAGTCGGCTCAAATCTATCTATTGTCCCAGCAGGAAGCGTAAAAAAGTCGATTCATACAGTCTATAAAATCCAATTTTATTTTACTTGTGACTTGAGAAGGTTGACACATGACTTATTTTAGTCAAAACCTAGGGCGAACAACAAGTCGTGGGCACGGCGAAAAAGGTGATCGATCTCGGCAATAATGTAACAAGTTTTCTTTTTATTCCAACTAAGGGGTTGAAATCCTTTAAAGTGTGATATTAGGGTTTCAAAGCACGAGAGAACATGACAATATGCATCTAAGTGAAATTACTCATCCCAATCAACTACATGGTTTATCGATTCGCCAATTAGAAGACGTTGCCCGTCAAATACGAGAAAAGCATTTACAAACTGTTGCTACCAGTGGGGGACATTTGGGCCCAGGTTTAGGGGTGGTGGAACTGACGATCGCCCTCTATCAAACCCTAGATTTAGACAGAGATAAAGTGATTTGGGACGTAGGTCACCAAGCCTATCCCCATAAAATGCTCACAGGGCGCTACAATCGCTTCCATACCCTACGACAAAAAGATGGTATTGCCGGTTATCTCAAGCGCTGTGAAAGCAAATTTGATCACTTTGGGGCGGGACACGCTTCCACAAGTATTTCTGCTGCCCTAGGGATGGCTTTAGCCAGAGATGCAAAAGGAGAAGATTTCAAAGTTGTCGCTATCATTGGAGATGGTGCTTTAACCGGAGGCATGGCCCTAGAAGCGATCAACCATGCCGGTCATTTACCACACACTAATTTAATGGTGGTTTTAAATGATAATGAAATGTCTATTTCTCCCAATGTAGGGGCAATTTCTCGTTATTTGAACAAAGTTCGTCTCAGTGATCCGGTTCAATTCCTTTCTGATAATTTAGAAGAACAATTTAAACATCTTCCTTTCTTTGGTGATGTTACCCCAGAAATGGATCGTTTAAAAGAAGGGATGAAACGCCTTGCTGTTCCCAAGGTGGGCGCGGTTATTGAAGAACTAGGCTTTAAATATTTTGGACCGATAGACGGTCATAATCTACGAGAATTAATAGATACCTTTAAACAAGCGCATAAAGTTCATGGTCCGGTCTTCGTTCATGTGTCTACCACTAAAGGAAAAGGCTACGAACTGGCCGAAAAAGACCAAGTGGGCTATCATGCTCAAAGTCCCTTTAACCTAGCGACGGGTAAACCGGTTCCCTCGAGTAAACCTAAGCCGCCAGGTTATTCTAAAGTGTTTGCCCATACTTTAACCACTCTGGCTCAAAATAATCCTAAAATTATTGGTATTACCGCCGCCATGGCCACAGGCACCGGTTTAGACAAACTTCAGCAAAAACTGCCCAAACAGTATATTGATGTGGGTATTGCTGAACAACACGCTGTTACCCTTGCAGCCGGCTTAGCTTGTGAAGGAATGCGCCCAGTGGTAGCGATTTATTCTACCTTCCTGCAACGGGCCTATGACCAAATTATTCATGATGTGTGCATTCAAAACCTTCCCGTTTTCTTCTGTATGGACCGGGCGGGAATTGTGGGCGCAGATGGACCCACTCATCAGGGAATGTATGATATCGCCTATTTGCGATGTATCCCTAATCTCGTCATTATGGCCCCCAAAGATGAGGCTGAGTTACAACAGATGATCGTCACCGGCATCAATTATACTGATGGCCCTATCGCTATGCGTTATCCTCGGGGTAATGGTTTGGGTGTTCCTCTAATGGAAGAAGGATGGGAGAGTTTGCCCATTGGTAAAGGCGAAATTCTCCGCAATGGGGATGATCTTCTTTTGCTCGGATATGGCACGATGGTTAACACGGCGATGCAAGTGGCTGAAATTTTGAGCGAACATGGTATAGAGGCATCGGTGGTTAATGCTCGTTTTGTTAAGCCTTTGGATACCGAGTTAATTTTACCTTTGGCACAACAAACAGGTAAAGTAGTCACCTTGGAAGAAGGCTGTTTGATGGGAGGTTTTGGTTCTGCTGTGGCTGAGGCATTATTAGATAATAATGTTTTGGTGCCGGTTAAGCGCTTTGGCATACCGGATCAGTTAGTGGATCATGCTAAACCGGATCAGTCTTTTGCGGATCTCGGTTTAACCAGTTCTCAAATTGCCCAAGAGGTTCTCAAAAGCTTCTTTTCTAGTAAAGAGCCTTCTGTTGTCAGTTAGTTGGATAAGTTAGTTAGAATATAGGGGTGGCTTGTCCACCCTGTCCTTTCAGTCTCCTCGAAAAATTTATGCTTTGGTTCTTTTTTAATTCTTTTCAGATAAGTTTCAAACTCTTACCCTTTACTAATGAGTGAAACCCGGCAAAAGGGACTTAGCTGAGTCCAAGACCTCTACACAAGCTGAAAAGCATTTAAATGGGATCATTTCTCAAGTTAAAAGCCTATTATTTATAGGTTTGTTCATTTGGAATTTTCAAGGGCGATCATGACTAAACCAATTTTAATTATCAAAACAGGAAAAACTTTAACTTCTATTCCTGCTGAAAAAGGAGATTTTGAAGACTGGATTATTTCAAAGATGGGCATTAGCCGCCAAGAAACTATCATTGCTGAAGTTTACAAGACATTTGCTTTACCTAACTTCGATGAAATCTCAGGAGTGGTGATTACTGGCTCGAGTTCAATGGTGACAGACCATCATGATTGGAGTGAAAAAACAGCAGCCTGGTTAGTGGATGCCGTCCGACAAGAATTGCCGATTTTAGGCATTTGCTATGGACATCAATTGTTAGCTTATGCTTTAGGCGGAGAAGTGGGGAAAAATCCCAAGGGGTGCGAATTTGGAACGGTGGATATTGATTTAGATGAAAAGGCGGCTCAGGACCCTCTTTTAAGAGGACTTCCTAGCACCATTAAAGCTCATATTTGTCATCAACAATCTGTTTTAAAACTTCCTGATCATGCCATTGTACTCGCCTCTAGTGAGAAAGATCCTTACCAAGCTTTTAAAATTGGCGAAGTCGTTTGGGGAGTTCAATTTCATCCAGAATTTGATCCAGAAATTTCTCGGGAATATATTAATTTTGACCGCGAAAACCTGATCAAAGAACAACAAGACCCAGACAAATTAATTGAGCAAATAACAGATACCCCCTACAGTAATACAATTCTTAAGCGGTTTTTCAAGGTCATCCAAGGAGATAGTTAAGGCTCATTAACAAAAGCCACTGATTTAATATCTACTTTTCCTCTCTGGCAAGTATTGGGGCATTAGCAATATTTTCAAAGCCGATCATCTTTAAAAGATTGCTCCAATCAGCCCTTAAACTGGTATCAGTAGGATTTTCGGCTCGCAAAGCCGCCAAGGTGGCCATTGCATCATACCACACCCCAGCTTGGGCTAAGATGGCGGGATAGTCTTCCACTGAAGCCTTTTCTAGCTGACTGGCTAATTGAGGATTATTGGTAGATAGTCTTTGAATATTGCCGGTAGCTGCAATGAACATTTGACGGCTACAGTAAACTCTAATTTCCCATTGATACTCTTTTCCTTCCTCAAAAGCTCCCATTTCAGGCGGCAGAGTCACGCTCATCACTCCCGCATTTTGATTATTACTGATAAATTGATAAGTTTGGTAACTATCTGCTTCGACGGGACGTACTTTTAACTCAAGACGTTCGGCCTGAGTTTTTAATTCCGGCATATACCAGAAAAAAGTCGGATGATCCTGTAAGGTATAACCAAAATTCGTAACCGGTAATAAAACTCTTAAATTATCATTCGGATTACTCCTACATTCTTGTTTAGGGTCGCCTCGCCTCGCCCCCATGCGGCTACTCCCTGTGCGTCTTATGGTGGGAAGATTAAACGTTTGTACAGATTGTCTTGTGGGCGGTTTTTGAGCCGTTTTGGAGGGTTTTGTGCCCGATGTCGGTTGACTCAAATTAATAACTTGGCCGACTCCGATTAAATCAGGATTATTGCGTAAACTCGGATTAAATGAGAGCAATTGTTGCAGGGTTAGACCATTGTTATAAGCAATCCCTAAAAGCGTATCTCCTAATTTAACTTTATAAGTACGGGCGGCTTGAGCAATAAAATTATCTGAATAATTTGAAGTTGGGGGGAATGTTTGAAAAGCAAAAGATGGATCAACAACGCTCTCTAGTAACAAACTAACAGCAAATGCGGACACTCCAAGAGCCAAAAATATTTTATTCATCATTTTGATCCCCCTTGCAATTATAGGTTATATATAAAACTACACCTGGCAAAATACTAATTCCTAAAAGCTTCCGGATGCTTGTTGTAGAGCTTTCTCTAATTCGTCCACATTGGCAAAGCGATCCTCAGCCGATTTTTCTAGACACTTCATCACTACCGCTTCTATTTCTGGGGAGATATTTTCACAGCCCGGCTGACTTCTTAAAGGTTGTGGTTTTTTGCTGATATGACTACTGATCCAATAACCTTGTGTATTTTGATGACCTTGGATGTTATAGGGGTTTGTTCCACTGAGCATTTCATACATTAATACCCCCAGACTATAAATATCGGTTTTATGATTTATTCTAGCATCTCCTAAACATTGTTCAGGGGAGGCATAGCGGTAGGTTCCGATAAAAGCACCCATCGCTGTTAGAGTACGGGTTATTTGTGGATTAGTGTCATCCCGTACAATTTTAGCAATACCAAAATCGAGGATTTTGACGATTTCTCCTAGGGCTGTATGAGGGATTAAATAAATGTTATCGGGTTTAAGGTCGCGGTGAGCAATACCCATTTGATGGGCTTCTTTGAGTCCCGCGCAAATTTGCCGGATAATGGGAATAGCTTGTTGTATTGATAATTTTCCCACTGTTTCTAAACGTTGAGTTAGGGTTGTTCCCTGTAAATATTCCATCACATAAAAGGGCGCTCCCTTAAAGGGTGAAGCTTCTGGGGTTAGGCCAAAATCGTTAATTTTAACGATATTCATGCTGCTAAAAGCCGCCATAAATTCAGCTTCTCTTTGAAAACGTCGAATTAAATTATCGTTATCTGAAGATGAATAGGTAGTCATAACTTTGATGGCTACGGGGCGATCGCCGAGTCGGGTATCAGAAGCGAGATAAACTTGTCCCATCCCTCCTCCTCCTAGGTGCCTATCAATGCGATAGCGTCCTCCTTCGCCGAGTCGTTGTCCAAGATAAGGATCTTCTCTAACAAATTCTCGCCTAGGTGCTGTGGGTGTTGATGGGGGTTGAGAGGGTTGAATCAGAGGCTTTTTATCGGCGACAGATTCAGGCGTTGATTGAGCATTAGTCCAAGGATGATCGCTGCTTGAAGGACGCGGTTGGGGAACAGAGGGTTCTACTAGGGTTGGCGAGGAATAGTCATAAGCCGGTGTGGAGGGTTCTACTAGGGTTGGGGGGGGATAGTTATATGCCGGTGTGGAGGGTTCTACTAGGGTTGGGGGGGGATAGTTATATGCCGGTGTGGAGGGTTCTACTGGAGTTTGTTGGTATTTTGCTGAGTCAGGAGTGGAGGGATAGTCTAGCGGTTTTTCGGATAAGGATGCCAATTTGAGTTGAGGTAGGGTTCTCACCGCCAGTGCAGAAGTGATTAAGGTGACTAGAGAGGGAATGAGCGGAACCCATCCCTGTTGGGTGAAAAGGATAAAATTTGTCCCTAACAAGAGCATGATGGCTCCCCCTTGGATCAGATAAAACTGCCAAAGCGGACGAATTTGCCAGGCGATCACGCCGCCGGCTAGTCCCCAGGTGGCTAACCACAACCATTCGACGGGTTCAGGAAAATACCAAATCGGTGAGCGTTTGTCTAATACATTGGATAAAACCTGATTGATCACTTCAGCATGAATTAAAACCCCTGGAATCATGCCATAAGGCGTTAAATGCACATCGTCTTTGGTAGTATAGCCAATTAATACGATTTTATCTCTAATTTGTTCGGGTTGAATCTCTCCATCGAGGACTTTACTCAAAGAAATTGTCTCAACAGGATTAGATAAGCGATAATCCAGGATAATTTGATATAAACTCGGGTCTAGATTTCGATAGGCGGCTGCGCTTTGAGTGGGGGGTTTAAAGACCATTTCACCGAGTTTAAAAAAACCTTCTGGTGTTTGTTTTAGGGTGATGTTTTCTTGTTGTAGATACCTCATTGAGGTTAGAAAACCGAGGGAAAATGGGACTAAACAACCGGCTTTGCTGGTGTCGTTAATCAGATTTTTGTCCTGACTTTTTTGAGGCGCATTAGCCAGAGGTACACTAGAAATCGGCACACGACGGATGACTTGATCAGCATCTACTTCGATGTTAGCAAAACCCACTGAACTATCAAGATCTAAAATCGGTGGTGGATCAATCCCTTGAGGTTGTTCTGGAGAGGGTAATTGACAAGTCATAATGATGGGTTTAATTTTTCCGGCTAGCGGTTCATAGACACTATTAAGATAGTCAATGAGTGCTTGTCGTCCTTCTCCAATGGGAACATCTCGAATAATATCCACCCCTATCACTCTTGGTTGGTATTTTTCTAAGCTTTGTAACACCTCGGTTAGCACTTGATCAGATACTTTATCGCTGTTCAGCTTCTTGAGGGCGCTATCATCAATGGCCACTAATACTATTCGGGGGTCAGGTTCCGGTTGACTGCGGAGTTTAACTAGCTGATCGTAGTTCCATAGTTCAATGCCTTGAAATACTCCTGCATGGCGCAAGCCGGCTATTATCCCTGATACTAGCAGACTCACAAGGATGACTAGAGGCAGTTTCTGGAAACGTAAATACCAGGAAGGATGGACAGACATTAGCGGCTGTTGGCAAAAAGATAGTGCATCTTCTCCTATTATGTTCCCCTTAGCACTCTTGTTGCAAAAATATAAGGTAATCTTTAATTGCTGTGATTGGGCACTTTAAAATCAACAAATTTCTCTGGCCTTGGCAGCTATTCTTGAGGGATTTTTTGACAAAATTGGCGGTTATTTTCTCTCTTACGCCAGGCTCGAGAATTTTTCGGCTACCTCTAAATGCCAAAAGACCCGGAGTTCACGCCTACTACAAGCATCCCGTATTGCTGCTACCTTCCGGTCCTGACAAGGTTTGGGCGTTGTAGTTGCGTAAGTCCGAGTCATTTATAAGCATAACATGATTTTAGGAAAATTTAAAATTTTTTTATCGTTAAGGTTTTTTGCCATTGTTGCGCTCTCTACTCACATCTTGCAGCAGTTCGAGATCTACGCTTTCTTGGGCAATGGGCAATAGACTTCTTACAGAAGTCGGGAAAAGGGGAATGGGCAATGGGCAATGGGGCCCGGTCGAGTAAAGGATAAAATAGCCTTTAACCTTTCCCCTTTAACCTTTCCCCTTTAACCCTTCCCCTTTAACCTTTCCCCGATTTGACAAGGTTTTAAATAAATTGGTGCAAGATCTGAGTCTAGGGTTAGCCATTTCCCAAGAGCCAAATCTAAGCTGATTAAGTTAAAACTTGGTAAATTTTTGGGAAAATCCTTTGATCACTTGTCCTCAAACCCTGGAAAACTGAAGAGATTAATCGTTAAAAATAACTAATATCTCAAGGCATTTGTTGCAAAATAATAACAAACCTTTAAAAGTGAGTAACAAGGTGAAGCCAAACTTAATCAAAAGTGTTATTTTAGAAAAGAAAGGGATTGATCGTTACTAAGAGCAAAGATTAAAAAAATGTTTATATCTTTTCTATTCTGCCCAATAGATGACCCGAGAAACGATCATCCGGCTTATGTTTTGAGGATACTATGAACCATCCATATTCATTTTCAGATTGCACTAGCACCAATCTAGAGAAAATAGCTCTTCAGCGTTTCCGCACTCGAGTCAACTTTTTACCGAAAGATTGTCGCGTTTTTCGAGAACCTTGGGACTGTTCGACGGTATTATGTCTAGATTTTGCCGGTTGTCCTGAAGATCTCATGGAAGTGAAAGCACAAGATGCTGGCTTAGTGAGTGCGGCTGAAGAACTGGGGTTAGCCAATGGGATTATTTTCCGCATCGGCAACAAATTTATGGGATGGAGTGGGGCTACGGCGGCTAAATAAATTGTCCTTTTACAGTGTCAACTCTTAACGGTTGCTTAATTTGACGGCGGTTCCACTAGCAGTAATCAACAATAGCACGCCTCTTTCATCTATATTAATACTTCCTGTATCTATCTCTATACCAATAACGGCATCCGCTCCCAATTTTCGGGCCCGTTGTTCTAATTCAGCTAAGGCACTTTGATGTCCTTTTTGAAAAACTTCTTCATAGCTGCCGGTTCGACCCCCGATGAAATCTCGAATACCCGCAAAAAAATCTCTCAAGGCGTTAGAACCATAGACGACTTCTGCGGTCACGATCCCGAGATAGGCTGTGATGGTAGCTCCTTGAATAACATCAGTGGTGGTTAAGATCATTGCTATTACGCGCAAACGAACTAAAGGCTACTTCTTGGCTGATTAATCTATTACTGACTTAAAGCTTTGAGAAAGCGTTGCATATTAGCCAGTAAGCCCGATTTTTTGGGTTGAGCCACGTTAGCCATCTGAGGACTTGCGGGGTCTATTTCTGCGGTAGCACGAGCAATTATTAACTCTAAAGCTTCTCCCATCGGTTTTTGAGATTCTTCGGCAATCAATTCATAGCCTTGTTCTTTTTCTAGCCAAACTTGCCAAAGTCCAGGATAAGAACGCACAACGGCGGCTCCTTCTAGAGGTCTAAAATAATAACACGATTCTAGGGTACTTAAAAAATTGTCTCGCAGTTGACGCGCCGTATAACCAATGCCCACAATAGAAACATCTTCTAACTGAGGAATTAAAAGCAGCACAGGTCTTTGTTCGGCAATTTCACAGAGTTTAGCCACAGATTGTATTTCGATGGAGGCAGGACAGACCACCAAAAAAGCCTCATCTTCGGGAGTGACTTTCATTTCTACAGGGATAAAGCGGCTTCCCAAGTCACTAATTTTAAAAGGGGTTTCGCCCCAATCTCGTCGCGCTAAAGCGGCTGCACCGGTATCGGGAAAAAGCACTTTTAAACCTGAGCCATATTGTTCAAACAATGACGTAAATTCGAGAGCAAGACCTTGAGCTTCTAGAGCAATTTCAGGAATAACTAATTCGACTTGTAAGCGACCTAATCCAGCTTCTAGAGCAATTTGAGTCGCTTCTTTGGCTTTGACAACAGCTTCTTCTAAACTAGCAGGGACTTGAGTCATAAATAATTATTAATGTTTTCTGCAAAAATTTGGCTCAATCTGGGAAAATTATATCATGATCGGTCACGGCTTTAAGTTGTTCATTAAGATTAGGCAAGCACTAGGATTACTCAATACAAAAGAAAGCGATCCAGATATTATTTATTCGCTACGAGCCAGATTGAAAAAGATATTTAATCTTTAGTTTAATTAACCTCTGCTGGTGACTAATCGAGGCATTAAACGGTCTAGGATTTGTTTAAGCACCATCGCTGTCCAATCAATATCAGCCTGGGTGGTTTCTCTTCCCAAGGTTAAGCGAATTCCCTTGACGGCTTGGGTATCAGTGTAGCCCATCGCTAATAAAATCGGGCTAGGGCTAACTTTTCCACTATGACAAGCCGCACCGGAGCTAATGCCAATACCGGCTAAATTTAATTGACGGACTAGCGTTTTACCGGTGAGGGTTTCTTTTTTTTCTGCTTGGAAGGGATCACTAACTAAATAACTGACATGATGAGGTAAGCGATGTAATCGATCTCCGGTGGGGGTAAGATAAGGACAATCGGCTAATTGATCAAAAAGGCGGTCGCGCAGACTCATTAAGCGAGGATTTTCTCGGTTAATTTCTTCGGCGGCTAATTGAGCGGCTAAACCCAAACCGGCAAGGATGGGTACAGCTTGAGTACCTGAACGTAGGCCTTTTTCTTGTCCTCCACCTGCTAACAGAGGAATTAAGTCTATGCCTGGACGAACATATAAAGCGCCTGCTCCTTGAGGCCCATAAAATTTATGACTCGACAAGGATAAAAGGTCGACGGGGAGTCTTTGGACATCTATGGGGAGTCGTCCGGCCACTTGTACGGCATCAGTATGAAAAAGAACCCCGTTAGCGCGGGCAATTAATCCTAATTCTTCAATGGGTTGAAGGGTTCCCACTTCACTTTGCCCGTAAATAACCGAGATTAAAACCGTGTTGTGTTGGATAGCGGCTTTTAAATCTTGTGGATTAATTCTACCGTGACGGTCCACTCTGAGGCGGGTTATTTGCCATCCCCTTTGTTCAAGAAGTCTACAAGGTTCGGCGATGGCGGAATGTTCGACGCTAGAGATAATGATATGTTGAGGGGTGATGTACTGTCTGGCTACTCCGGCAATGGCTAAATTATCTGCTTCAGTTCCTCCTGAAGTAAAAATAATTGACTCAGGGTTAGCAGCATTAATTAAACTGGCAACTTGAACTCTAGCGGTTTCCATCAAGGTTGCCGCTCGTTGTCCCCAACTATGTAAACTAGAAGGGTTGCCCCAGCCTTCGGCGAGGACTTGTTGCATGATGGTGATCACCTCTGGGCGAGGGGGGGTTGTGGCACTGTAGTCTAGATAAATTTGCATTAATTTATAGTTGTGGCAGAGTTCCTCAGTCAAGTTGATTAAGCTATACTCACTCTAGCAATTAATGTTTCACATCTAACAGACATTCTTTTTTTAACCTTTATTTAATAACTTTAGTGCTAACTGCCTGGCTTACAGACGTTATAATCTTCGTGGGAGATAACGGCTTCTGGTACCAAAAAATTGCCATAATCTCGGCATAACAAGCGATAATGACGTGTAACGGGAATGCTAATAATAAAGCGGTCATGACGAAGACGTTTACCGTGAAACTCCCGATAGTTTTTCTGATTTTGGAGTCCTTGAATAATTTCCCTGGCTTTGAGTACCACATTTTTCGGTAAAGCTCTAAGATCAATAGGATCGGTGGCAAAAGTCGATTCCCAGGCATTTTTCTCTTGTTTTTTTTGGTTTTGTTCTGCCTGCTGCTGGGCGCATTTATGACATATTTGTCCATATCCCTTGTGACCACAGGGAAAATTCTTCTTTCTTCTCGACATAAAACTAGCTCGACGATCAGGAGTGAGGTTGTCATAACCTTAAAAAAAGCAATTTTAGACTTTCTTCTTATTTCATAGCGCAATTGAAAGAAGAAACTCTCTTACTGCTGATAAACTTATATATTCAGCATACAAGCTTAGATTGTTACTCACCAAGCCAGAGAGGCTCACTTTGATTTTTCAACCCCCCTGTTAACGGCGAGGTCTTCATAAGATAATTTTATACTTAACATAAATAAATATTTTGTGATAAATCTTTACAAAACTTAAAAAAGCTTTTAAGATATAATCAGATTATACAATCTGTACCTTGATAATTTCATAGAAATCATAGCCATATGACAACTACTTTACAGCAACGCGAAAGCGTTTCCGTATGGGAACAGTTCTGTCAGTGGATCACCAGCACCAACAACCGTTTATACATCGGTTGGTTCGGTGTGATCATGATCCCCACCCTGCTGACAGCTACCACTTGCTTCATCATCGCCTTCATCGCCGCTCCCCCTGTGGACATTGATGGAATTCGTGAACCCGTAGCTGGTTCTTTACTGTATGGAAACAACATCATCTCTGGTGCAGTTGTTCCTTCTTCCAACGCTATCGGTTTACACTTCTATCCCATCTGGGAAGCCGCTTCTTTAGATGAGTGGCTGTACAATGGTGGCCCTTACCAGTTAGTAGTATTCCACTTCTTACTCGGAGTGTTCTGCTACATGGGTCGTCAGTGGGAATTAAGCTATCGTTTAGGGATGCGTCCCTGGATCTGTGTAGCTTACTCTGCACCCGTATCCGCAGCTACCGCAGTATTCTTAATCTACCCCATCGGACAAGGTTCCTTCTCTGATGGTATGCCTTTAGGAATCTCTGGTACTTTCAACTTCATGTTCGTATTCCAAGCAGAACACAACATCTTAATGCACCCCTTCCATATGTTGGGAGTAGCTGGTGTATTCGGTGGAAGCTTGTTCTCTGCAATGCACGGAAGCTTAGTAACCTCTTCTTTAGTTCGTGAAACAACTGAAGTAGAATCTCAAAACTATGGTTACAAGTTCGGACAAGAAGAAGAAACCTACAACATCGTAGCGGCTCACGGATACTTCGGACGTTTAATCTTCCAATATGCGTCCTTCAACAACAGCCGTAGCTTACACTTCTTCCTCGGTGCATGGCCTGTAATCGGTATTTGGTTCACCGCAATGGGAATCTCTACCATGGCCTTCAACCTCAACGGATTCAACTTCAACCAGTCTATTCTCGACTCACAAGGTCGTGTAATCAGCACCTGGGCTGATGTATTAAACCGCGCTAACTTAGGTTTCGAAGTAATGCACGAGCGCAACGCTCACAACTTCCCCTTAGACTTAGCGTCTGCTGAACCCGTCGTTGCTCCTAGCATCAATGGCTAAGGTTTCTAACAACTAAATAGTTACTGAAAAACGTCCTCTGCAATATGGGGGCGTTTTTTGGTTTTTGGGGTGTGTATAATTACAGTGCTTTACTGGCCGGCAATAATAAAAAGATCCCCCCAACCCCCCTTATTAAGGGGGGCTATAGCTAAAATATTTATAATTAACCCAACTTTTGAGTAAACCTCCATAACGCTTATGACTACAGAAATATTACCCAAGCTAAAGGCGTTATATGAACAAGACTTTCCTTTATGGATAGATGAAATCGTTAAGCAATTAAAATCTCGTAATTTTGAGGAGGTAGACTGGGACAATTTAATTGAGGAGGTTGAATCTTTGGGACGAGAGCAAAAAAACAAGGTGGAAGGATATTTATATCAACTGTTTAGACATTTGCTGTTGTATCAATATTGGGAAACTGAAAAAGAATGGTGTGCATCGGGTTGGGAAGATGAAATCGATATTTTTAGAAAACAGCTAAATATGTTGGTACGGAGTAAAACGCTTTATAATTATTTGCTTTCTATTTATGATGAAACTTACCAGGATGCTCGACGTTCAGTGATTCGCAAAACTGAGCTAAAAATCTTTCCTGAATTATGTCCTTATACCGTTGAGCAAGTTCTCGATCCTGAATGGTTGCCTTAACTATTACTAAAAAAAGTCCCCCTTATTAAGGGGGATTTAGGGGGATAAGATGCTTACTAATACGATTTCTAAACTCACTCTAGAATAATTTTTAAGGCTTCCTGAAACTAAACCAGCCAGTGAATATATTAATGGTATTGTCTCTCAGAAACCTATGTCGCTAGAAAAACATTCTCGACAATTTTCCGTATTTACAATTCCAATGCTTATTTAAAGCCTGTAGTATTGCATCCCATTCTTTAGATTCCATTAAAGTAGCAACTAATTTATTTACAGCTTCTCGAAGCACTTCAGTCGCCAACTCTACTCGTTGAGGATTACTTGATCCTTGAATCCATTGAACTGCTCGAACTGTGTTTGTAGGACGGTTAAATACATTGTAGGGGCTAACATTAGGAGGCTCAATAGTTTCATGACGAGTGATAATATGTTTAGTTGGGTCAAGTCCAATCCCAAAAACACCGAGCTTTTTTACAGGTAAACAGGAGAATGATTTAGAATCTGAAGGTCCATATATCAGTTGCATTGGTGCTTGTTGTCTAATTTGTTGAAGAGCATCCTTTTTAATTAACTGTTTAGGGTTTACTTCACGGGTTGGAGAAGTAGTTTTAAGATCCCAATACTCAACAGAACTATCCCAAGTTTTTATAGCAAATCTAGATCCCAACCTAATTCAAAAGTACCATTCCTTCCCATTGCTGTTTTAATTAAGATAGGAGCATTTGTAGGTAACAGATTAAAAGTTTCAATTTCTTTTTTACACTTATTAATCAATGTATTTCTCCAAGGTCTACTCATAAGATTCATTTCCTTAAAAAAACGTCAATAGTCTATCTTTTATTGTATAAGTTAAAGTTGCTCAAGATAAATCACAAAAACAACTAAACTAATTCGTATATAGATAGATTTATAGTTGTTTACATTCTAATTATCTGGCATACTTTAGGTTTTCCCTATAATTTTGGTATTAGCGAGTCTATAGAGTTATTTTAGCCTAAATCCTGCTCAAACTGCCGCAATGCTACACTAGAACCATTTGTCCACGCTAATTCTACATATTTAGGTAAAAGATTTTTAACATCTATATTTTTAAATATCTGACTTTGGTTACTATTTATATATTGCTCACCCTCTAAAATATAAATTAACAATTCACCCCGACGATAAATCCATAATTCAGGAATAGCTATCGGTAAATAATCTGCGGCTTGAGTTCTAGAAGTTAAGTCTACCTCTATGGCTAAATCGGGCGGCGGCTCAACCGTTAAATCAATCTTCTCTTTGCCTAAAATGGCTTGACGATTGTTAATATAAAAACAAGTATCTGGTTCTACTCCTGCTTGTTTGAATCTTTTTAGGGTAATAGGATCAAAGCTATGCCAATCTTTGCCTTGATAACGTAATAAAATTTTAATAAGATCCCGTAAAGTATCAATCCGATTCCCGTGCCCAGGTAGAGGTGACATTAGAAAAATTTCCTCGGTTTTAGCATTAAAATATATCTTAGGAATAACTCTATCTTGACGACTATTCAAAAGTTGTTCGTAATCGTCCCAGGTTTGATGACGCAACACCACTTCACCCCCTGGCGGCAAATTGATAGTATCTTCGCTAATAGTAATAAACATAATTTATGTTCCCGTATAATCTTTTATTCTAACAAACTCCTATCTATAATTTATCTGGGCACAAATCTACCTAAAAAACTAAGCAATAAGTTGATTTTCTTTTAAATATCCATCTTCTAACTCCACAATCCGATCAGCAACATCCAAAATCCGGTTATCATGAGTCACAATTAAAATAGTGCAACCTTGCTCTTTTGCTAATTGCTGCATCAACACTACTACATCATGGCCCGATTTACTATCTAATGATGCTGTAGGTTCATCCGCTAATACCATTTTAGGACGACTGACTAAAGCGCGAGCAATCGCTACCCGTTGTTTTTGTCCACCGGAAAGATTACGAGGATAATAATTAACACGCTCACCTAATCCTACAGATTCTAACATTGCAATGGATCTCTGTTTTATTTCCCGCTCAGAAATCCCCTGATGTAACTCAATAGACATCTGAACATTTTGTCTTGCTGTTAAACAATCGAGCAAATTATGAGCCTGAAAAATATAACCGATTTTCCGTCTTGTTTCAATTAATTTTTGTTTTTTTGCTCCCACTAATTCTTGTCCAAATACTTGTAAACTTCCTGCTTGAGGTGAGCGTAATCCTCCCATTAAGGTTAACAGGGTAGTTTTACCCGAACCTGACGGGCCTTTTAAAATGACCACTTCCCCAGGTAGAAGCGTTAAATTAATATGAAATAAAATCTGTTTTCTTAAGGCTCCCTGTCCAAAAAAATGATCTAAATTTTTAATATCTACTACGGGATTATTAGGATTATTATTCATGGTGACTCTTTCAACCCCATTGTTTAGTTTAAAAAATATCTGCTGGATCGGCGGCTCGGAGTTTACTCACAGCTATTGTACCAGAAACAACACACATAATTATTGTTAAAATTAAAACCATAATAGCTCTTGAAACCGTCATGATAATGGGTAGCCCCGTTGCTTTTGCCGCATTAGAATACATAAACATCGCCACTACTATACCAGGCATAAAGCCAATAATGGCTAAAATAATTGCCTCTTGAAAAACGACTAAAAGTAAATATTGATCGGTATAGCCCATCGCCTTTAGAGTGGCATATTCCGGTAAATGATCGGAAACATCAGTATAAAGAATTTGATAAACAATCACTGTACCGACAATAAAGCCCATTGTGGTTCCTAAAGCAAAGACAAACCCAATAGATGTTGAGCTATTCCAGTAATTTTTTTCAAACTCGATAAATTCCGCTTTAGTCATGACTTTTACGTCATCGGCGGCAATTTCTTTTTTAATTTCTTGGATAACTGATTTGACATCTGCATCCTTTTCTAGCTGAATTAATCCCAGATCGATTAAACCTCGGTCTCGCTCAGAAAAAAGACGGAAGAAATTAACATCACTGGTAATTAAATTGCCATCTGCACCAAAAGATGTTCCTAATGAAAATAATCCCCCTACTTTAATTTTACGATCAGCTACTTCTGTCGTGACAGTTTTTCCCGCATTAATCCATTCTGCTACGGGGCCAAATTCTTCTCGGGATTGTTGGTCATATAAAACGACATCTTGTTGTTTTAGTACATCTTTTTTTTCATTTACGCCAGGTAAATTAACTACATTTTTTTCAGGATTATAACCAATGACTAAAATATTTTTTGAGGTTTTTTCGACGGGATTTTTCCAAAAAGCAAATGATATATACATGGGAGTTACTGATTTAACTCCCGGCACTCCTCTAGCTTCATATAAGCGACGCTGAGAAAATTGTTTAAGCTTAACAAAAGTTTCTGATTGAGAATTGAATATAACAATATCTGCTTGCAAATTTTTTTGTAATTTTACTGAACTGTCAAAAAGGGCTTCTCGAAAGCCTAGCTGCATAAACATTAACATATCAGCAAAAGTGATGCCAGCTATAGCAACTAATAGACGGGTTTTTTCATGAGTTAATTGTAACCAAGAGAGAGGAATTTTCATGGTTTTTAAAAATAAATAGTCAATTCATTATTGATTTTTTAGCGGGATTTCAGCCACAACTTTTCCATAAGTTAAACCCGAAACTCGACGACTGGATTCTGGGTCAAGCAAGATTTTAACTTCTATGACTCGAACATCTACATCAGCCGCAGGATCGGTGTTTAATACATCTTTTTTCCCAATTTGTAAGCCGATATGATAGATTTTTCCGGTTAATTTTTGGCTAAAAGTATTATTTTCACTGGTGATGAATGCGGTTTGTCCAAGCTTGACCTTATTAATATCGCTTTCATAGACCTCTGCAATGACGATCATTTGATCAGTATTCCCTATCTCTGCAATGCCATTTTTGTCGTCAACTTTTGCACCAGGACGGCTATAGATTTTTAAGATCTGACCATTAAGCGGCGCTTTGACATAAGCTAATTCTAAATCGGCTTGGGCTTTTTTAAGATTCGCATTGGCTTTGTCGACTTCAGCTTGCGCTTTTTGCACATCTACCGGACGAACTTCAGCAATGCGCTCTAAAGTTGCTTTGGCTTCGTCTATTTGTTTTTGCAGGGTGTCTACTTGTTTTTGAGATAGGGAACTTTGTTCTTTTATTTGTTCATTGAGGGTATCTACGGTTTTTTTCAGCCTTGCTTTAGCTTCTGAGACTTTTTCTCTAGCGGTGGCTAATTTTAGCGAGCGTTCATCTAAATCTGAGTCTGATATTACCCCTTCTTGTGCTAATTTTTCATAGCGTTGAAAGTCTTTTTCGGCATCTCTCAACTCAGCTTGTAGCCGCTCTATAGTAGCTTGTTGTTCCTCTTGTTCGCCGGCTAAAGAGGCTTGTAGGCGAGCAATGGTAACTTGATTAGTGGCAATTTCTCCTGACAATTCCGCTTGTAGGCGAGCAATGGTGGCACGTTGGGCTTCTATTTCCCCTTGTTTTGCTCCGGCTTTGACAATGTCTAAGTTAGCAAGGGCGACTTCTACCTCTTTTTGAGCAACGCCTACTGCGGCTTGTTCTTGGGGTAAGTTATCTAAAATAGCAATCGTTTGACCTTTTTTGACAAGATCTCCTTCTTCTACTAATAACTGAACCACTTTTGCTCCTCCCATGTTGGGAGCCGGTGCAATTTTTATCACTTCCCCTTGAGGTTCAATTCTGCCCAACGCGGTAACGGCTGATATTTGTTTTGTTTGACTGACAGGAGGGGGTGAAGGTTTAGATTCTATTTGACTTTGTCGAAGTCCGTAAATGGTCGATCCTATAGTGATGAGTGCCCCAAGGGAACAGGCGGCTATTACCCATCGTTTTCCGTCTTTTAAAAAGATTGGCTTTTTGAACTCTGTTGTTTGTGCCATATTGTCCTCTACGGAGAACTGGACTGTCTAGTATGATTATAAACTGATCTTGAGTAATATTTACAGGATTACGTTATTTGGAAATTTGTATATAAGCTATAGCTTAGTTGATATAATTTAGGTTGCTTATCGGTTCTAGTGAAAGTCCGCCACTAGAGGTAACGGGGAAAGATCGGTGCAAATCCGCCACTGTCCCGCAACTGTAATAAGACTGTGTTGCTCTTTGAGTCAGAATGCCCGCCGATGACAATTATTGATTAAGTTCATCTGCGAGGTACAGAATGAGAACGCCTATTCAAGTTTCTAAGTGGCAGCGAACAGAACAACTGATTTTATTGCTACCCATTCAGGTCATCCTCTACGTTTCACTGTGGGCGCTGATTCTTTGGCTTGTTTTTTTTAGTACCTATCCTGCGGTGCATGATGCAACCCATTCCCTGAGACATCATCTGGCCGGTGTGAGTTGTCATTAATTATTGATTCTCAATTATTAACGAGCGCTTTTTAAGAGCGACCCTGGGCACTTAAAAGGAGTGCCTCTACTAATAATTCTTTGTAGGAGTTTAAAGCATGAGCTTAAGAAATTGGTGGTCTGTGTTGTTTGGCACAGCTTGCCTGGTGATCGTTATTTTCTCATCGATTGTTGGTTTTTCTCAATCGCCTCAGCCTTCTGTACAGTTAACCACTGTGCCATCTATGGATCACGTGATCCCATTTGAAGCCGAAGCGACCACCTTGTTAGGGTCAGGACAATTTAAGCCGCCGGTGCAATTAAAGTTTCGCGCCTTAGATGCAGTCGGTCAACCCTTGTCAAATGCTCAATTTCATCTGCAAGTTTTAACACCCGAGAAAACCCCTTGGTTTACCACAGATTTTCCGCTTGTTGAAGGAACCAAATTACTCGACATTGTTGGGGATGCACCAACCGGGGAGTTTCAAATTGAGCAGGTTTTTCCCATTCGAGGAACCTATAAATTACTGGTGCAGGTGACACCAACCCTAGAGAATGCTTTTGTTCCTATGGAGCAAACCCTAACTTTATCTGTGCCCGAAAATCTGGCAAAATTCCGCTATTTATCGGTATTGGTAGGGGTTTTGCTGGTGATGGGTTTTATAGGAGGATGGGTTATTGGTGCTAGAGACGAGATTCAACCCGGTGAAATTGCTCCCCGACGAGTACGATTTCTTTTGAGTGGTGTAACGGTGGTGGCAATTGTGGCGCTGTTGTCCATTAATATTAGTGCTGAAATGGGCCAAGCGCATATAACTCAAATGAGTCATGTTGCTAACGATTCCGGCATAGTTGAATCTGAGGGGTTGAAGTTGGAAATTGGCGGAGATTATCAGGCAACGGTGGGTCAACCTGCGGCATTGCAAGTTAAACTGACAGATAGTCAAAATCAGCCGGTGACGGGTGCTACGTTTACGATTAAAACCACTCAACTTGAGAATAACTGGGTCGCGTTTGCCTATCAAGGCGTTTCTGACAGTCAAGGACAATTGATGTGGCAGCAAGAGTTTTTTGATGGTGCTAACCATAAGATTGAGGTAGAAGTTTCTCCTCAACATGATGCTACCTTGCAATTCCAGCCTTTTAAAGCGAGTCAAGAAATTGAGGTGATAGGCGTTGCGCCGCCTTTAGGAGTGCGATTGATTGGTTTGTTCTATTTGGTTGGTGTTTTAATAATTGGGTTGATGATGGGGCTTTGGTTTGCGCGTCGTCGGATTCAAAGAGTTTCCTATTCTTAGATAGTAGGGTGTGTTAGCGAAGTGTAACGCACCCTAGATACTTTTCTTTTTTTATCAATGTGTAAATCCGAGCTAAGTACCTGGACAAAATTAAAGTTAACTGTTTGGTAAGGGAACACCGGATCTGGGATCTGGGAACAGGGAACAGGTAAGGGATTGAGATATTTTTAAGAATTAATCTATTGTTCATTTATTTATGCCCACCTACTTAGATAAATAATGATTTGAGCCTGCGTAGGCAGGCTTAGACCGTATAGCCCCACCCTTTAGGGTGTGGGCGCTCGTTTTTCTCATTAACCGACTGGTTGTAAACGCAATACAGCTTGTTGGGCGCTTAAAACTTGGACTTGACCCTGTTCATTGACATCCACAATAATGCTGTCACCATCATGCACTTGTCCAGCTAAAATTGCCTCAGCCAAACTATCCTCTAAACGCCGCATAATCGCACGACGTAAAGGTCTGGCCCCATAACTAGGATCATAGCCTTCTTTAACCACTAACTCCTTAAATCCTTCAGTCACATCTAGAACGATTTCTCGTTGTTCCTTCAACTGAATTGCTATTTCTTGTAGAAGAATATCAGCAATCTCCTTAACTTCATTGCGGGTCAATTGACGGAAGACGATAATTTCATCAAGACGGTTGAGGAATTCAGGACGGAAATAATTTTTCAGTTCTTCAGTGACTAAATTGCGGATGTAGTTGTATTGAGACTCACTGACATCATCAGAGATGGCAAACCCTAAACCACCGCCTCCTTTTTCGATTACCTTAGAACCCACATTAGAGGTCATAATGATCAGAGTATTCTTAAAGTCCACAGTACGGCCCTTAGCATCTGTCAAACGACCATCATCTAATAGTTGAAGTAAGGTATTAAATACATCCGGATGAGCCTTTTCAATTTCATCAAACAGGATGACTGTATAAGGTTTACGGCGGACGGCTTCAGTTAATTGACCTCCTTCGTCATAACCAATGTATCCTGGAGGAGAACCAATTAATTTAGAAACCGTGTGAGGTTCCATAAACTCCGACATATCTAGACGGATCATCGCATCAGCAGACCCGAAAAGGAAAGTCGCTAACGCTTTGGCCAGTTCTGTTTTACCGACACCTGTAGGACCTGCAAAAATGAAAGAAGCTATCGGACGGTTAGGGTCTTTCATTCCCACTCTGGCGCGGCGTACAGCACGAGAAACGGCTTTTACTGCTTCATCTTGACCAATGATGCGCTCATGTAACCGCGCTTCTAGGTAGATTAAAGACTCTGATTCAGTTTCACTGACTTTGTTTACTGGGACACCTGTCCAAGATGAAACAATTTCGGCGATTTCTTCTTCATCAACTACAGGAACTAAAGAGTCTGGGTTAATGATGGTAGACTCTTCTAGCTGTTTTTCGGGATGGGTTTTCTTGTTGTGAGAGTATTGAACCCGCATCCTTGAACCGGCTTCATCGATCAGATCGATCGCTTTATCAGGAAGGAAGCGATCCGAGATATAACGATCTGAAAGTTTAGCCGCCGCGACTAACGCCTCATCAGAGAATTTAACTTTATGGAAATCTTCATAAGATTTGCGTAATCCTTGAAGAATCTCAATGGTTTCTTCTACAGTCGGTTCACCCACCATCACGGGTTGAAAACGGCGCTCAAGAGCGGCATCTTTTTCGATATATTGACGATATTCATTGAGGGTGGTGGTTCCTAAACACTGCAATTCACCTCGCGCTAAAGCGGGTTTAATCATATTAGCCGCATCGAGAGAACCGCCTAACGCGCCTGCACCGACAAGGGTATGAATTTCGTCAATCACTAAGATAATATTTTTGGCGGCACGGACTTCTTCGACTATGGACTTAAGGCGTTCTTCAAATTCTCCTCTAAACCGGGTTCCGGCTAGAAGTAATCCTAAGTCTAGACTAAAGACCTGTTTATCTTGAAGTAATTCGGGAACTTCTCGGCTAACAATACGCTGGGCCAAACCTTCAGCGATGGCGGTTTTCCCGACTCCAGGTTCTCCCACTAAAACCGGATTGTTTTTGGTGCGGCGACCTAAAATTTGAATGGTTCTTTCTACTTCTCGATGTCGTCCCACCACTGGGTCGATTTTGCCTTCAGCCGCTAATTGAGTTAAATTGCTTCCAAACTCGGCTAAACTGAACGAGCGACTATTGCCCATAGCAAAACGGTTAGGTTCATCAGTTGGCGTGACTGAAGCGGCTGCCATTTGAGCATTTCTATTAATTAACTCAGTGCGTAGCACTTTGAGATCTACGCCTTGTTGAGTTAGGACTTTAGCGGCTAGAGATTCTTGATCAGAGCTAATAGCTAAGAGCAGATGAACTGGAGAGATAACTCGATTTCCTAACTGGCGGGCTTCTTGAAAGGCGGCTTCAAAAATCCGTTTAACTTTTGGTGTGAAGGGGATATTAGCGGGACTATAACCAGGCCCCCGACCAGTGATATTTTCAATGGTGCGTCTAGTCTGTGGTAGATTAATCCCCAGATCCCGAAGAACAGTTGCAGCGATTGAGGTTTCTTCGCCAATCACCCCCAATAATAGATGCTCGGTCCCTACCACGTTGTGGCCAGTGCGGCGGGCTTCTTCTTGGGCAAACATAATCGCTTTTACAGCTTTGTCACTAAAGTGTTCAAACATAGCACTTTGGATTTGGGGTTCTTAATATATCTTTATTTATTTTTACTTTAACCTTAAGGGGAAAGGGGGAGCAGTGGGAAAAGCCGTAATTCCAGGGAGAGTTTTTACTTTCTCACTCAAAAAAAGTTGAGAAATGAGTCACTTTGGTGTCGAACGGGTTCGCTACCCGAGTAAGTGTCTGAGTGAGGAAAAGTCTAGATGGTTTGTACTGGTAAGATGGTTATGGGAGAGAATTTTAGCTAATGAAAAAAATTTGACTAAACATTAAAATGTTGTGTATAATAGGAAAATGTGACAAGCAAGGCTCAGTAGCTCAGTGGTTAGAGCAGGGGACTCATAAGCCCAAGGTCGCAAGTTCAAATCTCGCCTGAGCCATATACAATACAATACTTCCAGTGAGAGTTCTATGGGATTCTCGCTTTTTAGTTTAGGTGTTTTTAGGTCAGTTTAGATCAAAAATTGGGGTAAATTTGGGGTAGAATTTAGTACATAAGAATCACAAGAGGAGTCCCCATGAACTCTAAAAATTCTTTGGGTAAAGCCTCGAAAGGCTCTGTGTGTCTCAAGATTTCCAACAACCGTATCCAGCTTGTCTTCACTGTCGCTGGTCAACGTCACTACCTCTCTACCGGACTAGCTGATACTCCAACAAACCGCAAGGTAGCCGCACGAAAAGCCGCCCTGATCGAGGATGACATTTTTAAAGAAAAATTCGATCCGACTCTAGAGAAGTACAAGCCACAATCAAAGCTAACTACCGTTACCCCAATTTTTACCCCAGACGACGAGCCACCCAAAACCCCGCTTTTGGATTTATGGACTCAGTACACCGAATTTCAGCGTAAACATCTAGAGGAGACAACGATCCTGCGGGACTACGGCAAAATCGAAAAGCGGATTAGGAAGTTTCCCAAACAGTTTTTAGAAGATGCTATCAATATTCAAACTTACTTGCTGAAAAATTATTCTACGGAGGTCACGAAACGCACTCTCAAACACCTGAGTGCTTGCTGTAATTGGGCTATGAGGAAACGGCTAATTGCGGAGAATCCTTTCAAAGAACTAGCCAAGGAAATCAAAACTAAAAAAACCAGTCAAGTATCCCGTAAACCTTTTTCCCGTGCTTGTGTAGCAGCAATCATTTCTGCGTTTGAGCATAATACTTATTCTTCTAAATACTCTTCAGTTCCTCATTCTTACTATGCTCCCTATGTCAAATTTCTCTTTCACACGGGTTGTAGGCCAGAAGAAGCAATCGCTCTGAAGTGGAAACATATCCAGAAAGATACGATTCTTTTCTGTGAAGCGGTTCCGACAGATGTTCGGATCAGAAAAGCAACGAAAACTGATAAATTCCGCTATTTCCCGATCAACCCCGAACTACAAACCATTCTTGAGACAATCAAGCCTGAGAAGTGTACTGCCGATTCTCTCGTATTTCCTGCTAAAAATGGCAAGGAATTAGATAGTCACAATTTTCTCAATCGGGTTTGGAAACCTATTGTTGAGCAGTTGGTAAACGAGGGGAAAGTGAGAGAATACTTGCCTCAATATAACTGTCGCCATACTTTTATTACTCTTTGCCTTGAGGATGGAATTCCGTCTCGCAGAGTTGCGGATTGGTGCGGCACATCGGTTAATGTAATCGAAAAGCACTATGCCGGTGCGATCGCTAATATCCAAGTCCCATCTTTTGGACTGGTGCAAGCTGAATTATGAATCCAGAGAGGAAAAAACTTTTTCTTGTCAATCTGTAAGGGGAATTTTCCAAGAAATCCCCTTATTGCTTTTATATTGTTTTTTTATTAATGTTTATCTAGTAGCTGCCCTTGGATAAATATTCAAAAATCTTATTTGAAGAGTTTAAACTGGCTAACGCCTTTTCTCAATGCAAGTGTCAATCTCTACATGAGGCACGAGCTACTCACAAGCAAATTACTCGATAAATTTGGAGAAAAAGTATCATGTTAGCTACAATCAACACCGTTTTGTTTCCACTCTTTCTCTTTGCCGTTTATTTCTGTGCTGCTTGTATCGTCATCCACATCTCGAATAAACCTTGGCAATACAATCAAGAAATTCCTTTAACAACCTCAGAAGTCAACCTTCAACTTGAAAAGATTACCGAAAATGTTAGAAACGAAACCGAGGAAAATTTTCTTGTTGAAATTACTCCTACTCCTGAATTGGCAAACTCTTCAACAAAAACAGAAATGTCTGAAATACCAAAACCGATAATAGTTGATAACGAATTGTTGCACTTCCTTGATACTCAAACTGAAACGATCATTAACAAGCTCAATAAACGCCAAAGCCGTAAACTTTGTAAACCCCTTGGTATTCAGCAGAAAAATGGCAAAGTTGAAAAGTCTCTCACCTTAATCAAAGCTGAAATTCTTAGCCACTTTAAAGATGAGCCACAAAAGGTCATTACTGTTATCACAGAACAACTTCCTGAATTTCTTTCTGTAGCGCATCAAGCTTGAGAAATAGCTGGTTAATGTTGATTTGAGGCAGGTTAATTATAAGTTAATGATTTAACCTGCTTCCATATTCTTGTGCTAAAAGACAGTCAAGGTCAATTAAGTAGAGAAAGAAATATGAATTTAACAGAAATTAAAACCAATCAATTATTTAATAATAATCTTGATCAAATCCATGAGGACATTGAACAAGTAAATGAGATCACAAATAAATTGAAAACCAAACGTCAGCAACTTACTCAATTATTTGACCGAGCAAGTACAGCAGTTGAAACTATCGGAGAATTGACAGATTTATTCCCTCAAGCGACCCCAGAAATTCGAGCCACTTTAGAAGCTATCTTTAGGCAAAATGAGGAACCCATGTCTGAGGTCAAACCGTTACAAGAAGTTAAACAACCTACCTCAACCCATCCACTTATTAAAGTAGGCTATCAACTTTTACCGGTTCTACAACAAGGGCAACCCATTACTAATGCTACCCTCTCTCGTTTAATGACCGAAAGCTTTGGCGGTTCCGATGCAGTAGGGTGTTGGGCTTGGAAAGATGCCTATGAAGCCCTAGAAATCGCTCAAATCCTGCTCATTCAACAGCAGGGTAGAAAAAGTCTTAATCAATCAAATTCTCTAGCTGTTCTTGGAGAAATTGAGCGAATACATCGACTTTGCCCCACTCAAACCCGACGTTCAGAGCGATCGATTCAGTTGCAGCAGTTTTCTACTCCCGTTCCCTTGGCTTATATTGTTTCGGTAGTCGCACAAATTACTCCTGATGATCTGGTGTTAGAACCAAGTGCAGGTACGGGAATTTTAGCGACTTTTGCTTGTGTTAATGGGGCGCAATTAATCCTCAACGAAATTTGTCCTCAACGTCAAGGCATTCTAGGGGAAATATTTCCTCAAACCCCTTTATTTATTCACAATGCCGAACAGATTGACGATTATCTCGACGAGAAATATCATCCAACTGTGGTAGTGATGAATCCGCCTTTCACCGCTTCCCCGAAGATGGCAAAACGTAATCAGTTTGCCACCCTTAAACACTTAGGTTCAGCACTGGCAAGACTGTCAAGAGGAGGCCGTTTGGTTGTCATTACGGCGAATTGGTTTTCACCCTTAAATCCCCAATGGCGAGATAGCTTTATTAAACTGCAACAATCGGCAAAAGTCGTCTTTTCCTGTGGGATTGATGGCAATTCTTATGCCAAACATGGGACAACGGTTGAGACTCGCTTAACAGTATTCGATAAAATTCCCTCCCCGAAGCCGGATGAGTTTGCCAACTGCTTTGATAAAGTTGTTGCCCTATCCGAATTGCTCAACTTGGTAGAAAGCGTTGTGCCAGAACGTCTTGCACTTACTACTATAATTGAACCGAAAACAAACACGCTCCCTCCTGAATCGGTCAATCTTGAAGGAAAGTTTTTAAAAGATTTTTATAAGTTCACCATATCCCCTAAAGCCAATCAGCCGAAAACCCAACAGCCAGAAGCTCCTTCACAAGATAAGCCAGATATCGGAGTATCTTTTGAGGATGTAGTAGAAATCGCTTATACCACTCGTGACTGGACTGGAAACGCAAGGGAGATATCTGATAGTCTTTATGAAGCCTACGAACCTCAGACTATCCTCATTGAAGGAGCAGTTCAACATCCATCGCCCTTGGTTCAAAGTGCAGCTATGGCGAGTGTAGCTCCGCCGAAGCCGGTTTATCGACCTCGCCTTATGCGATCGCTTATCACTGGAGGGATACTATCTGACGCTCAACTAGAATCAGTGATTTATGCAGGAGAATCTCATAGTCAGTTTCTCAAAGGTAATTATCAAGTTGATGACACCCTAGATATTGTTTCTGTAGCTACCCAAGAAGATGCTTCCGTCAGATTTCGTCGAGGCTACTTTATTGGAGATTCGACTGGCGTAGGTAAAGGCAGACAGGTAGGCGCTATCTTATTGGATAATTACCTACAAGGACGCAAAAGAGGGATCTGGATCTCCAAATCCGATACCCTACTCGAAGATGCACAGAGAGATTGGACAGCTTTGGGGGGTAAAACCGAGCAAATTCTTCCCTTAAGCAAATTTCGGCAAGGTGAACCCATTGAACTGACAGAAGGCATTATCTTCGTCACTTACGCCACCCTTCGTACTGAAGCCAAGCAGGGCAAGAAATCCCGCGTCGAACAGCTTATCGATTGGTGTGGCAAAGATTTTGATGGTGTAATCGTCTTTGATGAAGCACACTGTATGGCTAATGCTTCAGCAGAAAAGGGAGAACGGGGCATCAAGAAACCTTCTCTACAGGGAATTGCAGGATTACGATTACAACACGGATTACCAAGAGCAAGAGTTCTTTATGTTTCCGCAACAGGGGCAACGACCATTAATAACCTCGCCTACGCTCAACGATTAGGATTGTGGATGAGCCAAGAATTTCCCTTTGCCAACCAATCCGATTTTGTGGCCGAAATGGAAAAAGGTGGTATTGCTGCTTTAGAAGTGGTTTCACGGGATTTGAAAGCCCTAGGATTATATACTGCGCGATCGCTATCCTATCACGGCGTAGAGTATGACATTTTAGAGCATGAGTTAACTGATGAACAAATCGCCATCTATAACGCTTATGCTGATGCGTTTCAAATCATCCATCAAAACCTAGAAGCGGCATTAGAAGCGACTAACATTAGTAGTCCTACCGGGAAAACGCGAAACCGTAATGCCAAATCTGCTGCCCGTTCCGCGTTTGAAAGTAACAAACAGAGATTCTTCAACCATCTGATTACCTCGATGAAGTGTCCAACCCTGCTCAAAGCCATAGAACAGGATTTAGTTAATGGTCATGCTGCCGTGATTCAAATTACCTCAACTGATGAGGCTCTCTTAGACCGAAGATTAGCAGACATACCCACCGGTCAATGGCATGATTTACAAGTGGACATTACACCGAGAGAATACGTGATGGATTACCTGATGCACTCGTTTCCTGTCCAATTACATGAAATTTACACCGACGAGCAAGGTAATGAATACTCTCGTCCTGTAACCGATAGCGAGGGCAATCCGGTTTTATGTCAGGAAGCTTTAAGGCAGCGAGACGAACTGATTGAACGCTTGGGGCTGTTACCGCCAGTTCCTGGGGCACTTGACCAAATCATACAATATTTTGGTTATGAGAACGTGGCAGAAGTGACAGGGCGCTCTAAACGCATCGTCAAGGAAACCAAAGGGGGACGGGAACGGCTAGTATTACAGAAGCGTTCTGGTGCAGCTAATCTTGCCGAAACTGGAGCATTCATGGACGATAAAAAGCGTATTCTTGTCTTTTCTGAAGCGGGTGGCACAGGCAGAAGTTATCATGCTGACCTTAAAGCCAGAAATCAACGCCTACGAGTCCATTACCTCTTAGAAGCGGGTTGGAAGGCAGATTCAGCTATTCAAGGACTAGGGCGCAGTAATCGCACTAATCAAGCTCAACCGCCTTTATTCCGTCCTGTTACTACTAATGTTAAGGGTGAAAAACGGTTTCTCTCAACTATAGCCCGTCGTTTAGATTCCTTGGGGGCACTGACGCGAGGACAGAGACAAACAGGAGGACAGGGATTATTTCGAGAAGAGGATAATTTAGAATCGTACTACGCTAAAGCCGCATTACGGCAACTCTATCTCGCGCTCTACGCAGGAAAGCTCGATTGCTGTTGTTTAAAGGATTTTGAAGCATACACGGGACTATCTTTGACGACTCCTGAAGGCAATCTCAAGGAAGATTTACCACCGATTTCCCAATTCCTTAATCGTGTCCTAGCTTTACGGATTGAACTTCAAAATGCTTTATTTGAAGAGTTTGAAGTCAGGTTGGAGAGTAAGATTGAGGAAGCTATAGCTACGGGAAGCTATGAGGCGGGAGTAGAAACCCTCAAGGCTGACAACTTTAGCATTTTAGAGCAACAAGTCATCTATACTCACCCCGAAACTGGGGCACGAACCCACTGCGTCAAAATTGAGCGCAAACGTAAAGCTGATGTTTTAAGACTACCTGAAGCTTTAGAAATGTGCCAAAACTATCAGGGAAAATTAGTGGTTAATGAACGTTCTGGTCGAGTAGCGAACTGCTACGCAGCAGCGAAGCTGTTCGCTATTCCTACAAATAGCACAGTTACCGATGACGGGGCAATTGTTCGTCGGATTAACTTAATTCGTCCAGCCTCCAACGAAAAGATTAGTCTTGACCAATTTCGGGCTTCCACTTGGGAGGAAACAAACCAAGAAACTTTTAGTTGTCTCTGGCAGCAAGAAGTAGGGAATGCTCCTGAGTTTGAAGTGGATTCATTTTACTTGATTACAGGTTTGTTGTTACCTATTTGGAATCGCTTGGATGCTCTTAATATGCGGGTATTTCGGCTACAAACCGATAGCGGGGAGAAATTGCTTGGTCGGTTAGTCCATGCGGAGAATATTGCTTCTGTCTTCCGTAATTTAGGCATTACCCATACTCCTAAACTAACGGCTGATGAGGTTTTCCACGCCGTTACTCAACGTAAGGAAGTGATGCCGTTAGTACGAGGCTGGCAATTACGTTCATCATCTGTAATGGGCAATCAACGCCTAGAAATTACAGGTGTTCGCCAACAGGCAGAAGTCATGTATCTCAAAGCCCTTGGTTGCATGACGGAAATGATTAATTGGAAGCTAAGAGTCTTTATTCCGGTCAATGAGAAAGCGGCAAGAATTATCGATAAAATTCGCGCATTAACATAATGAAAGAAGGTAGGGCAAGGATAACTTTTTCTGCCTTTTTTTGTTGCTCTGCCTAACGGCGGTTGAGTTAAAAACTATCATATTAAGGAAAAAATATGAGAAAGATGACTCAACATGAAGAGATAGCGCGTCAAGAGTTTATGGCTGGACAAACCGATGCTATCAACTCGATTCCCCCTCAATCGGAAAATTACTATTATCAAATGGGGTGGGAAGATGCCACGTATGAAATGTCTTTAGGGCTAATTAATTGGTACTTCAATCAAGACACACAAAAACTAGAACCTACCAAAATTTAGACTAAGTAACAAATAGCTTTTGCGGTAAATAACCTTGTTAAAAAGGGTTACTTGCCGCTTTTTTTTTCCTTTTGTAAATCTTCACTGATGAACAATAATGGCATCACGGGTCAATTCAATATAATAATGCTCCTCAAACAAAGTAATCAGCCTAGACCAATAATTAGTAAAGATGATCTGAAGTTCACTATTTTTAATATTTACCGTACTAACAAGAAGCAATTTGTAAGGTTTTTGAAGGGTTAGAAAAGAATCTACGATCATCTGAATCCTTGGTAATAACGATTCGCTTTTGTTCAATTGAAATATCGTTGATTTGTGTATCCGAGGTGGAGTTTTGTTGCGGTAAATCTTGGGTATGTATCGTATCATAACCGGAAGCCTCTAAAAATCGGGCTAAACTGACTGGGAGTTGGGCATCAACCAAAAACTTCATGAAGCAATTTTATGAATACTTTTAATTTGACTCAAACGGGCTGCAAAAAGTAAAACAGCTTGAATATCTTCGGGTTCTAAATCCTCATAATCGCTTAAGATTTCTTCGGTAGTCATACCCGCACTGAGGAGTTCTAGAATAAATTCGACAGGATACCTTAAACCTCGAATACAGGGTTTACCATGACAAATATCAGGATTATGAGTAATACGTTTTAAGAGTTCATGATTCATAGTTTTTTCCCTTGTTGATTTTTTTCTTTTCCTAATCTAATCTTAAGTTCTCTCATTCATATTAGACAAAAACTATTTGGTAAAATTAAAATCTAGTCATCTTTCAAATGAGACTTGGTTTGAGCGCTCCTTCGCAGCAGATTGAACATAACGAACGTATTCTTTAGCTTGGTTGACATATTCCTCCCAACTTAGAGCATTAGGAACACTTGCCCTCCATTGCCTCACTTGGTCACTCTGACTCAAGATAGTCGCCACTTCATGAGAATCACCCGTATCAGCATAGGCTCGAATTGCCACCTCAACATCAATTAAGTGATGAGAAGCACCGGCTAAAGACGAATTACGCCCAACATCAGACGCATAAGCCTCATATTGTTGCCGATAAACGTCGCGTTTAGCTTCCATTTGCTTTTCAAGCTCTCGTTGCTGCCAAGGATAGAGAACTGTTTCTGGCTTAACTATTACTTGCGCTGTGGTTGAGGGGGTATTCGAAAGTCGGGCAACCAAAGTTAAGCTCTTAGCACTTAAAAGGTTACGTTCTTTTAACTTGATTTCGCTTTCTCTGTCCAAAACCCCCAAAGCATTACCGTCAAGGGTAACTAGGGGAATTGCACGTCCTTTACCATTATTTACCAGAGCAATGTTGATTTTTGCCTCTTCTCCCTGCCAAGAGTGTTCGCGGTAGGCAAAGTTTTTAATCTGGCCTATTTTAAGGGTATTTCCTTTAGGGGTAGTGGCTATCACCCCTGAACTCGGCTCGGCTAGAATAGATGCCTTAAATTTAGTCCCGACAGCCATAGTCGGAGATTCATTTGTTAGAGGGGCTAAGACTTTGTTTTCAACTAGGATAACTCGCTTTTCCTCTAATTGTCCTGATTTATCGGGGATGGGATGAAGTGCGATCTCACAGTCAACTTCTTCCCCTCGCCATTGTTTATTTCCATGTTCGTTAGTGGGAAAATGCAAACCCACCACTCTTAACTCGGTAAATTGTAGTTTGGAAAGCTGCTGGATAACTTCATCGGGGAACAACTTAAAGGCCAGTAGAGCCTTTTTGGTTTGATATTCATCACGAGTGTGGGCATTATGCCACAGAGCCGCCGCTAATTCTCTCCTTTCGTTAATAGGGTGTTGTTGGCGAACCATATTTACATATTCATCAAGTTCGGAGTAAATACCCTCAATTCTTCCGTCAGTGATGCCGGGTCGAGTGATTGCTGATGCTTGTATTAATGTTCTACCCGCTTTTATATTATGTTGTTCTACCGATGATAATGCGATCGCTCCCACTGGTTGCTCAACTAATTTCCCATCTATATTGAGGCTTGCCACTGCTAAAAGAGTATTCGGAATTTCTCGGTCAGTCTGGTTATTAACTAGCTTTAAATCAAGGGTAAATGGCTTATCAGTAGCCAGTAAACCCGATTCTAATCCTCCAAACCGCTCTAGGCGAGTTAGATAAATTTTCTTATGACTGGTGGCTGATGTGACCTCAATATAGGGTTCAATTAGTTCAGGATGCTCAGTTTTAAGTTCAGTGAGGGTTCTTGCCCTTTTTAAATAATCATTGTAGGTTTCCTTAATTTCTCCGGCAATTTCGGTAAGATTCGGATTTTCAACAGAGGGAAAAAATTCCCGGAATTGATGAACGGGTCGAGAAATTAAACGATTTTCTTGCCATTTTTCATTCGCCACCCCAATCATGCGGTCAATGGGGCTGTAATTTTTACTTTCCAAGGGGTTAGTGCGATAAAGTTGGGGATTACGGCTCTTATCTCTACCGGAGAGCCAAGCTACAGGTTGATAACCGCCAATCTCCCGACAAGCATTTAAAATGGCTGTATTTGGTCGGTTAGCACTCTTGGGGCCATCAACCGCTACCTGAAGTTCATTAGACAAGTCAGCAACAATCTTGTATTGGATGTCTCGCATCTGTTGAAGGGCTGTCTCAATTTGTTGCGGGGTAAGCTCTTGAGGTAAATTAGCTATTTCTTGGATGGTTTGTTTATATTTTTGGGGAATAGAAAAATGATTGTCGGGTGAAGCATCTTTGTCTAAAAGGGAGCGATAATACTTGGCAACTTGCCCGACGTAACTTTCTTTTTTCTCCTGGGGCATTAAAACCGTTTCCCATCGCAGGGAGACAGCCCTCATGATTTGGTTGGCAATTTTGCCGATGTCATTTTTAACCGCACTTGTGGCAATTTCCTCAAAACTTCCCTTATAAGCAACTTTATCTCGTTTAATCACATCAGGATAACGATTTTGGGGCAGTAAGGCTTCTTTAATTTCTGCTGCCAGGGTAGGATATTTATCCGCCCTCTCAAACGCCAATCTATCCCCATCAAAGTCGGCTTGTAAATGCTTTGCTGCCGTTTCAGGATGAATGTGAATTACCCCCTCCAAGTGCATCAGTCCGGGCAGATGACGATTGGTTAAGGTAATAACCCCATTGGAGTTGACCAGAGGGCTACGGGTAACGATTAGCTCTGCACCGTCGGGCATCCGAGGGACACATACTTCATTTTCCCCCAGGTCAAGGCTTGGTTGTGCTAATGCTGACTGAAACTTAATCGCTCTGCCCGTAGCGATATCCATCCATTGTCTTTGAAGAAATTTCTTCAGTTCATCGATAACGAAAGGATGTTCTAGCAGTTGCCCATGATGCTCTAAATCAGTTTTGAGCAGGTCATAGAAAATTCTCTCACCCTTTTGAATATTTTCGGCATCTTCTTCGGCTAAAGTGTCTTCTGGTGACAAGTCGAGATCTTTTAGATATTCCTCTTCAGTGGTAATCGTTCGTTGTTGGTAGTTTTGAAGAAAATGTTTAGCCAGCGCGTGTAAATCTGACTGAGCATTAGCTAATTCTTTGGCCTTCCTTTCGAGGATTGGCAAAATGTCAGCTTCAACTCCTTGCGGATAATTGACCAAAACCTGAGTACCGAGGCTTTGCTTACCATATTGGGCAATAGCTTTGACTCCAATACCAATATTAAGAAGGTACTCCCCAGGCTTAATAGCATCTGCTCCCTTACGTCCTTTGAAGGAGCTAGTGGGAAGGATAAGATCATAACCAACTTTCATTTTCTCGCGCCCAGAGATGACAGCACTGGTTAAAGTTTCTAATCTACGGTCAGGGGCTAATGTTCCCTTGGCTATGCGATAAACATCACAATCGTTTTGAGGTCGAATACCCAAACGAAATTGAATAGGGGCATTTTTTGAGCTGGTCAGTTGTTCGGCTAGTTCTAGGCTCATTTTTCCATAACAGTCTCCTACCAACTTTTTAGCCTCTTGAAGTGGCAAAATCCCGTCCGATGCTCCTGTGCTATCATCAATGATAAGAACTCTAGCTTGTCTAACTTCAGAAAACTTCTGACAAGGGGTAAAGGGCAAACTCCCATAGGCGGCTCCATCAGAAGCATTAGGATAAAGCAGATCTCGCACGGGACGCTCAGAAAAATACATCCGCTTACCCGACGCGAATTGTAGCGACATTCCTTTGTATGCCCGTAAATCTTCGGCTTTGACCGTATCGGGATTAATTTCCCCTAACGTGAATTTTGCATCGGGAAATAAGTATTCGGCAAGGCAATTTTTGATCGGTTCTCTTAATTCTAAGTCTTGCCTGAGTTTAGTGTCGAAATGAGCGAGGTACAGTGTCATAATGACTGGCACTCCCGACTTATTAAAAAAGAAGCGTTACTGTAAGGAGCTAATGGAAAAAATATGAAAGCTGGTGCAATTTTTGAGTCAATTTTAGAGAGAAGCCTCTACGAGCCAGACGGCACAATCAAACCGCACTTTCGGGAGTTCTTGAGAAAACAGGGGAGTTCACCCGAAGAAATCGCCGAGTATGAACGGCAGAAAAAAGAAGAAATTGAAGACAGAAAGCTATTTGCTCCGCGAAATCGACCCGGTTCTAGCTTGCGGGACAAAATCATTGCTCGTGCCGGTCTGGATACTGAAGAACTACTCTCGCAAGGCTACATCGCCGTTGAAGACCTTGAAACCGAGCAAGACCTCGATTCCTTCGATTGGGAAGATTTACTTTGAGATAAGGCTTCTTTATTCGGCTATTTCTTCTTCTTGTGTTCTTTTAGCGATAAGGCTTCTTTATTCGGCTATTTCTTCTTCTTGTGTTCTTTTAGCCCCAAATTGTCGAGTTAATTCCCCGATATAGCCAATAGCCGAGTCTCTATCCCATTGACTCTCTTCTAGCTGCCACTGAACATAAGGACTCTGGGCTAGAGAGCATTTAATCTGATCTAAAGAAGATCCCGAATGCAGTTGTATGGCTAAGACTCTTTCATCCAAAGAACGACCGAGCCATTCATCACCCGCAATCTGGTTATAAAGTGCTTGATAGGATAACTCTTGGTTTTTTAAAAGAGTTTGAACCGAGTGGAGGTAAGTTTCTCTGTGTTTCTCTTTATCAGAGCCTTTTTCTACCGAGGGAGGAACTTTAGAGTATAAGTGAGGATTAATATGAATTGCTATCTCTTGACCATCATAAAGACCATCACCATCAGTATCAGGACTTAGAGGATTGAGTCCGTATTTTCTTTCTTCGCGTTCAGTTAATCCATCGCCGTCAAAATCAAGGTCTAGCTCTCGTTCATGAAGTGCTTTGATTTTTTCGCTATGGCTTAAAAGTTTTTTGTTAGTTCGAGTAAAGTCCATATAACTTATATTCCTTTTCTTTTATCGCTTTAATATCCGCTTATTAGTGTCAAATCGAAGAAAATAACAAAAGCTCTCTCGGCTCTTACACACCACCCCCTCTGGCAATAAATTCAATCCCGTATGCAGTCCGAGAAGGAAAATTATCGCCATCAAAACCACCGCCCAAGTCCAAGAATTGATGAGGTTGCCCCATTGCTTGATAATTTGCCATCGTTTACGCTGTTTTTCGGCTACAATAGCCAGTTGTTGTTGCTGTAGTTTAAGATGGGATTCTTCTTGAGAAATGGCGATCAATAGTCGCTGTTGGATGATTCCGTCGATGAGGAGGGCAAGCTCGTCGGGGGTTGGTATCTGAGTAGTTGATATTCCTTCCACCTGCCCTCTACCTGCTCGGTGAGGGATTGAGCGTTTCCCAAAGTTTTAGTGGCCTCACTCCAGATTTGTTGAAAGTTCTGCTTGAGTTCCCCGGTGACGATCATTTCTTTAAGTCGCAGGATAGTGACTTGAGGAATGACTTTGCCCATAATTTCTGCTTGTTGGAGTCCCATTTGAAACCCTGTTTCCATTGCTTGGGCTTCCAACAAGCGCAAATCTTCGGCTAATTTTTCATTGATGATTAACCCATTGCCGTTCGAGCTATCCTCATCGGAACCTAATTCATCCGAAGCATTGCCGTCTAAACCATCGTCGTCTGAATCAGGCTGTATCCCATTATTCTTGAAGTAATTGGCGATGTCATCGTAAGAGTTAGCCGTCCCTTCATCAAATAACTTTCTGGCTTGGGCAAAACGTTCTTTTTCCTCATCAGAATAATTGCGCTTCTTCAAAGATAGACCGCAAGCTTTGGCCGTTTCTCGCACATCCTCATCGCTAAGGTTATATTCACGCTGAAAATCTTCGCGGGTGAATGTCATGATTTTTTCTCACTCGGTTAAATTAACTGACTTAAAATATCGTCTTCATCGCTGAAATCTTCCATTTCTGGCAAATTCTCCCTTTCATGCCACCCATTGGTCGATACTTCTGCTAAAAACGGTTTTTCGAGCTTTTGAGTCGGTTCTAAGGCACTTGAAGCATCATTTAACCCAAAAGAGTTCTCCAAGTAATGGATGTGCAGTTTCAGTTGATAAATCGCAGAACGTGCCAGTTGCTGTAGTTCAGACGGAGAAGCATCGGTACAATTTTGATAGGCAAAGGGTAGCCAGAAGGCCGCCACCGGTTGCAACATCCGATCGCATCGAGTTAAGTCTGCATCATCCTGATTAATATAGGTCAGCAGTATCCCGTACTTAGAAGTTCTCTTCGGTTGGTGACGGAAGACAAAGTTAAATTGCTCTGACGTTGACATCACTAGATTCTCCTGTAGTTTCTCTAATTCGGGGTAAGGGGCGGTTGTGCAGTTTGTAAAATAGCCCGTAAACGTCTGCCAATCGTGATTCGAGAGAATTGTTGCTGACAATATCACCAAAGGTTTTCTTAATCCTTTCCTCAAGTCCGGTACACCAATTAAGTGAGCCGCCGAATCCCTTGAGAAGATCGCTTAGTTCTTTTTTGAGATAACGGGCTGTTCCACCGCTAATGATGAATTCGTCAATTTTGGTTTGGGAAGGCAAATGTTGGATGAGCCAGTTTTCCAGAAGGGCGACGTATTCGGCTCTCGCATCTGCGATCGCTTCAGCAATTTCTTCCACTTCTTGATTTCTCAATTCGGTTCGTCCACTACGGGCTAAGGTTTCTAATACACGCTTGCCCAATTTAGCTCTAGCTGAACAGATGACGGGAACTAAAATATCCGCTTTTTGCCCAGAAGTAAAAGTTTGAATTTTTTGCACCATCCGGGCAAAACCGAAGTCACCCGTTGAGCCTCGCGTTAATTCTCCTTTCTCTATAACCAGGATAGAAGAATTACGATAGCCGAGCATAATGACAGCGATGGTGAGTTCCTTTGGGGATAGGAGTTTAAGAGTAGGTTGTTGAGGCATTCTGCCCCTGGCAAAAATACCACCTCCTTCGGGTAATGCTGTTAAGGATTCGAGTTGGACAGAAAACTGCTGTCCTCGAAAGGTATAGTCGGATAAGGCTGTTGAGATTTGGGAAGCGAACTTTTCTCGATCTCGAAATTCGTTCCAAGGAAGCAGAATACCCAGAGATAGAGAGAATTGAGAGGGTAAACCTTTTTTCTGGGCGACGCTGCCGATGATCGATAGAGCTTGAGGAATTGCTGAATCCACCTTCAGAGATTCCAAGCAGTGAACGGCGTGAAAGTTTTTCTTGGCCAGGAAGCCGACAGCGAAATGAGCCTCACCCGACTTCACCCAAGCAGAATCTTCGGGATTTGCTTGACCAATTTTGTACTTCTCGTAATTAGAAATGCTCTTGGCGGGAACAAGCACCACTTGAGGGTCAAGCAACATCAGTTCGGGTTTGCAGTACCCAGAACCGGTGCTGTAGATTGCCCGTCCGAGGGATGCCCCAAAATCCGCCGCAATGGTCACATCTGCCATGAGCGCACCTGGAATTAATAGTTATTCAAGTGATTGGTGTAAACTGCTCACACTCATCTGTTTCCCAACATCTCAGAAGATGAGGGAGTAAGTTGATCTGTAGCAGCATAAAGGGCTACCGGTTTAGTCCGTCTCGACTTTGAAAGATAAAATCGAGCATGACGAGAAAAAATAGAGATTACCGAGTTTAGGCGGGTTCGGTTGACCCAAGTACCACTACTTTTAAAAGGAGTTATTTCCAGCAGTGCTGACTGACATACCGAGTTTAGGTGGGTTCGGCTGACCCAAATATGACTCCCTTTTTAAAGGTGGTTTCCAGCATGGCTGATTTGCCTGATTCAGGCGGGTTAGGCTAACCTTCTTTACCGCTTTCAAGCAGTAAACCTGTTCATGAAAGCATTCTAAACAAAGACCCTTAGCCTTTGCACTTGTTTTGACAATTTGGTCGAAAAATTCTTGGTTTAATATATATTCATTAATCCGTGAAGATTGATCAATTCGTGCGTACTGAGAAACGAGCTACCACAAGGGGATTTTTGCTAGAGTAACCATCACAACACAAGCCGGATATTTTAATTAATCAGCGTTCGTTGTGATGCCCCCCGATGATCAACAATCCTAAATTATTGAGAATGGTTTGGGGAATAACTGGCAACTTGGGTTAAATAATTTTCCAAGCTCGACCATAACAACGAAGCCAGATATTTTTAATTATTTATCAGCGTCCGTTGTGATGCTTGAAACGCTTATCAACAATCCTAAATTATTGAGAAGGGTTTGGGGAATAACTGGCAACCCACATTAAAGAATTTTCCAAGCTCGACCATAACAACGGAGCCGGATATTTTAATTATTATCAGCGTCCGTTGTGATGCCCTCAAGTCCATGCCAAAAGGGAATTTGAAGGGGTTTTATCCCTCGGTCTTATTTATCAATAAAACTCTCTTGTTGAGAATCAAAGAAGCGATAACTATAATACATTTAAGTGACAACAACACGAGCCGGTAAGTTATAAATCCAGGCAAGTGTTGTGACCCCCTCTAACCGATACCCCAGGAGGATTTGAATGGGTTTTAAAAGGAGAGTTTAATTGTCAATAAGCTAAAATTGTTGACAATAGTTAAGGGAATAATTGGCAACCCACATTAAATAATTTTTCAAGCTCGACCATAACAACGGAGCCGGATATTTTAATTATTATCAGCGTCCGTTGTGATGCCCTCGATGATCAACAATCCTAAATTATTGAGAATGGTTTGGGGAATAACTGGCAACTTGGTTAAATAATTTTACTTGCTCGACCATAACAACGGAGCCAGATAATTTTAATTATTATCGGCAAGTGTTGTGACCCTTTCTAATCGATACCACAATAGGATTTGAGGGGGTTTTTAATTATAAGTTTACTGGTCAATAAATGATGGTAGTGATCAATTATCACTACCATCTAACAGCATTGGGATAAGTATTTGAACTTCTCGTTCGCTCTTTACGGGCACTTAATCTTTTAGGTATCGGCATTAGCGATCTGGCTAAAAGATACGGATTTGGCTCTAATACTCACAATTTTTAGAGGGTCATCACAACGGAGCCAGATAAGGCTTTATGCCTTGGTATTCGCCAATGAGCGACCAGTATTTCAATAAAGCTTAAAATATAAAAAATCTCGTCTGTATTCGTCTCATGCCATCGTTACCCACTCAATCCCCTAACTCCCTGGAAGCCTTTACTGAGTCCCCGAAATGGAAAATTAAACTTCTCTATGATGGAGAATGCCCCTTATGCTTACGAGAGGTCAATTTTCTGCAAAAACAGGATAGGGGACGAGGGTTAGTTGCTTTTGTTGATATTGCCAACATAAACTATAACCCAAGCGAGAATGGGGGCGTTTCCTATCAGGCAGCGATGGGACGAATTCACGCCCTATTGCCCGACAACACGGTTATTAAAAACGTGGAAGTTTTCCGCCGAATATATTCCATCCTGGGCATAGGTTGGATTTATTGGGCGACCAAGTTACCTATCATCCGTCCAGTGGTAGATAGGCTCTATGAAATTTGGGCTTCCTTACGGTTGAAGTTAACCGGGCGACCAAATTTGGAGACAATCGTCAAAGAACGTCAGCAACGACTTGACTGTCAAAGCGAAGGTCGCTGTCGCTTAAACTGATAGCTTCCAATAAATGTCATCGAACTGAGCGCATGAGGATAGCATCGCCGATTAATCGACGACAGCTTAAATCTTACCGGTATAGTTAGTGTCGATGCTTAAAAATAATACCGAGAGGAAACTTAACCTTACCAAGATAAAGTAAGATATGTTGATTTAATACCCCTTTTTTGCCAAAAAAGAGGGCTATATCGAGATTTATCTGGTAAATCCGAGTAATGCTAGGTTCGGTTGACTAACAATACCACTCTTTTCCAGAGAGAGTTATTTCCAGTTTTCGCCCATTACCGAGTTAAGATGGGTTCGCCATACCGGAGTACCAATTCTTTTAAAAGGAGTCATTTCCAGCAGTGCTGACTAACATACCGAGTTTAGGCGGGTTCGGTTGACCCAAATATTGCTCCCTTTTTTAAGATGGTTATATCCAGTTTTTGCCCATTGGCCAGTAATGGTGGGTTGGGTTGATCGGAGTACCATTTCTTTTAAAAGGAGCCATTTCCAGCAGTGCTGACTAACATACCGAGTTTAGGCGGGTTCGGTTGACCCAAATATTACTCCCTTCTTAAAGGTGGTTTTATCCAGTTTTTGCCCATTGGCCAGTAATGGTAGGTTGGGTTGATCGGAGTACCAACTCTTTTAAAAGGAGTCATTTCCAGCAGTGCTGACTAACATACCGAGTTTAGGCGGGTTCGGTTGACCCAAATATTACTCCCTTTTTAAAGATGGTTGTATCCAATTTTCGCCCTTTGCCGAGTTTAGGGGGGTTCGGCTGACCTTTGTCCAGATTTCTCTGATTGCCGAGTTTAGGGGGGTTCGGCTGACCTTTGTCCAGCATAGCTGATTTGCCTGATTCAGGTGGGTTCGGCTGACCTTGTTTACCGCTCATCGCAGTAAGCCTGTAAAAATATTATAAACAAACACCCCTAGCCGAATGCACTTCTTTTGTCAATTTGGTCAAAAAATTCTTGGTTTAATATATATTCATGAATTCGTGAAGATACGCGCAATTCGTGTGTATTGGGACAGTAGCCACCAAGGATTTATTTTCTTGCCTTCAGAGGGATCACACTATTGGGCGGATAGTTTATTAATTTAATCGGCGAGTGTTGTGATCCCCTCAAGTAGATACCAGGAGAGGATTTGAGGGGGTTTTAAGCTCAGAGTTTACCTATCAATAAGTTCGCTTTGTTGACAAATAATTAGATGACAACTGGCAACCAGGGTCTAATAATTTTTCAAGCACGACCATCACAACAGGGGCGGATAGTTTATTAATCTATCGGCGAGTGTTGTTACCGCCTCAAGTAGATGCCAGATCAGGATTTGAGGCGGTTTTTTCAAAAAGAGTTTACCGGTCAATAAGTTCACTTTGTTGATAAGAGGTTAGATAACCACTGGTAACTCTCTTCAACAATTTTTCACGAGTGGCCATCACAACAGAATTAGCAAAGGTTATTCGCGGGATCATCGACCAGACTTGAAACAATGTGTCTTAGATTTAATAACAAGCAATGATGGAGACTTACCATTATTTATGAGAGTAGGAGATGGAAATGAAGCGGATAAAGCTGTCTTTACCAAAATAATATTAGAATTTAATAAGCAAATTAATTTTTCTTCAATAATGGTATGTGATAGTGCATTATATAGTCAAGAAAATCTTCAACTAATGGGAGAAATAAAATGGATAATTAGATAAAAATCAACAAAATGAGTGAAAGAGGATTTAGATTTCTAAAAGATTCTTTATTTTTTGCGGATAGTTTTTTTGCCGATAATCCTGAAAGAATTGAGACTATATTATTTTTAATGTCTTTATGTTTGTTAGTTTATAACCTTGGACCAAGAGAGCCAAAAAATAGTTTAAAAAAAGAAAAAAGCGGAGTCAATAATCAAGTTGGTAAAGAAACTAACAATCCTACATTAAGATGGATATTTCAATGTTTTCAAGGTATTCATGTTTTGACTTACTTAGGAATCAAACAAATAGTTAATTTAACCGATGAACGTCGGCACATTCTCAGCTTTTTGCCAACATCATGCCACAGATACTATTTTTTATCAAAATAAATCAGCGTAAATTTTACGCTGATTAAACTACATTTTGAAGTGCGGAATCTAGGGTAAGTAGGTGGACATAATAAAAGTTATCTGTGTGACAAGGGAACACCGGATCTGGGAACAGGGAACAGGAAAGACTTTCAGACGTTTTACATTTCTTGACACAGTGATTTTTATTTATGTCCAGGTACTTACATGATGAACTTATCAGTCAGCTTCATCAAGTTTACCGCCGAATTAATCGGTTTATCAAGTCAGTTGAGTTAGCATTTGATGAATTTCACTCAACGTTGACGGCAGAGTTAGCAAAGCTTATAATTTTATTCATAAGGCACGAAAACCTGCTTACATCTGCTCTTTGTAAAGAGTTCAGAGTAAATTTTCCAATTGCTCAGGCGGGCAGCCTAGTATTGTAATGAATTCGCGGTTTAGGAGTGATAGGGAGTCTGAGTCATGTCTGAACGGTTTACAGAGAAAGCGATTAAGGCAATTATGTTAGCGCAGGAAGAAGCGCGTCGGTTAGGGCATAATTATGTAGGGGCAGAGTTTATATTTTTAGGATTAATCGGTGAAGCAACAGGAATTGCCGCGCAAGTTTTAAGACAGCAGGGAATCAAGCTAAAAAATGCTCGTATTGAAGTTGAAAAAATTATAGGAAGGGGTTCAGGAATGATTACTGTAGACATTCCTTTTACAGAATCCGCAAAATTGGTTTTAAACGGTGCATTATCATTTGCTGAACAATTAGGGAGTGAATCTATTAATACAGAGCATTTACTGATGGGGATTTTTCAAGAGAGGGAAAGTACAGCGAGAATTTTACAAAATTTACGGGTTAATCCGCAAGATTTAGTGACTTCTTTGAGTCAGTATTTTCAGCAGCAACCCTCTAATCAGTTACCTCAAACTGTTTATGTTCTTCTCTACAATGCAGGAACAAACAATGCGGGAATTCATACAATAAGTCATAAAGAAAGACAAACTATATTAATGTTTGAATCTTCAGTAGATGCAACTAATTTTGCACGAAGATTAGGAGAACATAATTTTCCTGTACCCAGTGTTGAAGGTATATCAGTGGAGAAAATTCTCGCTTTTTGTAAGAAAGAGGGTTATGATTGGGAATTCGTACCCGAAGGAACAAATAAAATTCCTCCTACTCAAAGAGTAGAAAACGAAACTTCAAACAAAATTAAACCTGAAGACTATCAAATTTTTCTAGAGAATGTCTTGGAACTGAGTTCACTTATTGATAAAAATAGGTTTAATCCTGAAGCAGTTTATACTTTATGTCAAAATAACTTAGATAAACTCGATGAAAATTTCGGAAAATTTATTTATCAATGGGCTACAAATATCTTCTCTATTCTACATCCACAAGAAGCACAATCTGTAGCAGCAATCCTTTTAATGTTTGGAAATCTAATTAATGAATTTCCTTTTGGCAGCGTAAAAAATAACTTAGAAATTAGCATTCAAGCATATAAATCAGCTTTAATTGTTTATAAACCTCAAACATTTCCTGAATATTGGGCGATGACGCAAATGAATATGGGGAATGTTTATGCAAGAAGAATTGCGGGAAAAATAACTGACAATATAGAAACAGCTATTCTTTGTTTTCAAGAAGCATTAACGGTCTACGATAAAGATGAGTTTCCCTATTATTGGGCAATGACACAACATAATCTGAGTAATGTTTACACGGAAAGAATAAAAGGAAATAAAGAAAAGAATGTAGAAACAGCCATTGATTGCTGTAGAAAAGCATTAACAGTGCGTACCTTCAAGGCTTTTCCTCGTGAATGGGCAAATACGCACATTCATTTAGTAAATGCTTACTTACAAACTACTGATTTAGACATAATTGAGCAAAAGAAAAAAGAGAATATAGAAATAGCCATTGGTTATTGCGAAGAATCCTTAAGTATCTATAATATTGAAAGTTTTCCTAATGAATGGGCAAAAGTACAAAATAATCTAGGTAATGCCTATTTACAAAGGATAAAAGCAAAAAAGGAAGAGAATATAGAACAGGCTATTATTTATTTTCTGGAATCATTAAGAGTCTATACTGTCAATGCTTTTCCCAATGAATGGGCAAGAGGGCAATGCAATTTGGGGGTTGCTTATTTAAAAAGAATTAAAGAAAAGAAAAGAGAAAATTTAGAAGTTGCGATTTCCTATTTTAAACAATCCTTGAGTGTCTATAATTATGACGATTTTCCTCATCAATGGGCAAATTTAAAAATCAATCTTGGAAAGGCTTATTTTGAGAAAATTGAAGGTAAAAAAAGAGAAAATTTAGAAATTGCAATATCTTGTTTTCAAGAGGCTTTAAAAGTTTATAATTGCGATGATTTTCCTGGAAATTGGGCAAAAATACAAGCGGATTTAGCCGAAGTTTACATTGACAGAATTGAAGGAAATAAAGCAGAGAATTTAGAAATAGCTATTGCCTGTTGTCAAGCATCATTACAGGTTGTGAACTCTGACAATTTTCCCATACACTGGGCAAAAACACAAAATACTTTGGGGAATGTTTATCATGCAAGAATCAAAGGAGATAAAGCAGAAAATTTAGAAATCGCTATTACTTGTTTTGAAGCGTCATTAAAAGTTTATACGATTGAAAGGTTTCCCCATGAATTGCCAATGATTCAAATGAATCTCGGAAATGCTTACCATGCTCGAATTAAAGGGAAAAAGGCAGAAAATCTAGAAAAAGCGATTGCCAATTTTAAAGCATCATTAAAAATTTTTTCATCTGATGATTTTCCTCTATACTTTGCCAAGCTGCAAAATAATCTCGGTAGAGCTTACCATGTAAGAATCGGAGGAGATAGAGAAGAGAATTTAGAAAACGCGATTACTTGTTACAACGAAGCTTTAAAAGTTTATACTTTTGATGAATTTCCCGATGATTGGGCATTGACGGAATTGAATATGGGGGTTGCCTACAATCAGAGAGTCAAGGGAGATAAAGCAGACAATCTAGAAGTAGCGATCACCTGTTTTGAATCTGCTTTAAGAATATTTACCCGTGAAAAATTTCCCTATGACTGGGCCATGACACAAAATAATCTTGCTAATGCTTATCATCACCGAATCAAAGGGGATAAGCCTAAAAATTTAGAACTGGCGATCACTGCCTATGAAAATGCTTTAACTGTTTATACTCTAGAAGCTTTACCTGAAGACTGTTTTCAGACTGCACATAACTTAGGATATTGCGGCTATAACGGCAAAAATTGGCAAATTGCTATCAAAGGGTTTGCCTTAGCGGTAAAAGCAGCAGAAAATATTCGTATTGAGGCTGTAACAGGCTATAGAAAACAAGAAATCCTCTCTGATGCCATACAATCCTATGGAGGTCTTGTTCTTACTTACCTTAATCTTTACCATATTGAAAACAACCTTCAACACCTCAAAACCGCTTTAGAATACATCGAACGCAGTAAAGCGCGTAATCTTGTGGAATTAATGGCACAAAAAAATCTACAGCCTCAAGGTGTTTCTCAAACAATTATTGATCAATTGAATGAATTAAAGCAAAGAGTGGTTAATGAACAAATTCGCCTACAAGGTCAATCAATTAACCAGAATATGAATATTCGTCATACTAATAATTTAACTCCCTACGTCCAAGATCATAGTTATCTCAAGGAATATCAACAAGAATTAGATAACTTTATTCAGCAAGAAATTACTGATCCTAATTTTAAACTAACTCAAAAAGTTGAACCGATTACTTTTAAAGAGATTCAATCCTTAGTTGATGAATCAACTTGTCTTTTACAATGGTATCTCACAGTTGAAAAAATATTAGCTTTTGTGGTATCTGCTGACGGAGATGTTAAATATTGGGAATCTTCAAAAACAGATTTACAGACATTTTTTCAATCAACCGACAATTACCTCCAGCTTCATTACTCACACAAGGATCAACAAGAATGGATTAATCAACTTCCCAATCTCCTACAAACTTTTGCCAATACCTTATATATTAATGATATAATTGCCTTAATCCCAGATACTTGTAAACGCTTAATTATTATTCCCTGTCATTATTTACATATTTTACCTTTACACGCTTTACCTATTGATCTCCCCCAACGCCTCTTAAAAAAGGGAGAGCCTCAGTTAATTTTACAGGATATATACGATGTACAATATGCCCCCAGTTGTCAAATTTTACAAATTACACAACAACGTCAATTAAACGACTTAACTAACCTTTTTGCTATCCAAAACCCGACTAAAGACTTATTTTTCACGGATTTAGAAGTTAATATTATCTCAACGTTATTTAATCAAAGCGAAATTATAGCCAAAGATAACGCCACCAAAGAAACCGTTACCACCCATTTTCAAGCCTCTGATAGTCATTGTCATCACTTTTCTTGTCATGGCGGTTTTAATCCTAATAATCCCCTAGAATCTGCCTTATTTTTAGCCAATAAAGAACCCTTAACATTAGGCGAAATCTTTGAATTAAACCTCAAAAAGTCTCGTCTTGTTGTACTTTCTGCTTGCGAAACTGGATTAATTGATTTTGAATCTATTAGTGATGAATATATCGGTTTACCCAGTGGCTTTTTATTCGCTGGTAGTCCAACTGTTGTCAGTAGTTTATGGACAGTAAATGATTTATCAACCGCATTTTTGATGATTAAGTTTTATGAGATTTTATTTAATACAAATATGAATATTTCGGTTGCAGTTGCATTAAAAAAAGCACAAAATTGGTTACAAAATTTGACCAGTGAACAATTTATTTTAGAAACAGATTCAATGATAGATAAACTCTATTCTGATAAACCAAGAATAGCTAAATCTTATAAAGAAAAAGCCCGTAAATTTGTCGAAAATTTAGAAAAATATCCCTTTAAAAATCCTTATTATTGGGCGGCATTTGTCGCAGCAGGTCGATAAATATTGGGGGCAGGGGCATGGCGATCTTAAATTATGGTAAAAACAATAAAATTGATAATGCCATGCCCGTAAAATCAATTATTATTCGTTAGATTGACACCATTTTTTAACCCCTTTTTTTGCTAAATAAATCACAACAGGAGTCGCTACTGCTACCGGAATTTGTCCACTTGCTGCTAATGTTGCTACTGCTACGGTTAATAAATCTTTCATAAGATCATCTATAAAATCATCATCACAGACAATAGAACGACATCTTTTAGCTAATTTATCTAGAATATTATCTTCTTCCACTACCCTACTAGAAATCTCTACACCTGTTTCCATTGCCAATAAACCAGCAGATTCAATTAAATCTCCGTCTGTTTCTGCAATTAATTCTAAAGCATCTAAGGCTTCAGGATAATCTTTAAATTGTTCCCGATATTGTTCAATTTCTTGGGTTGTTAATTGGGTTGCATTGCTCATATTTTCCTCTACAAAATCAATATTCTCTAATATGGCGTATGGCTAGGGAAGCTACAAAAACGGCAAACTAAGCTGTAAGCTATACTATAATTAGCTTTTGGTCTTTCTATCCTAATCAGGATTTATTCGTGAGTAAAGTTCCTACTTTGTTTTTGGAACTGGTACTTACCAGCTTAAAATTACTTTTCGTATCTTCAAACAGCCATTTAGTCTTAAATAAGTACCTGGACATAAATAAAGATCTCTGTGTTAAGAAATGTAAACAGGCTGAAAGCCTTTCAAGAGTGCCTATTGCCTAATCAAATAGTTAACTATACTTTTGTCCACCCACTTAAAATACATTTTGAAGCTCTTTGATTGTCTCACTTTTTTGATCCGAAAACTTTGAGTATATTTACTTAAATTATCGGCAGAGGGAATGTAGTAATTCATGTTACATTTTGACGTGCGGAATGTGGCTTAATTATTATCGGCTTGCGTTGTGATGCCCTCAAGTAGATACCAGGAGAAGATTTGAGGCGGTTTTAAAAGGCGAGTTGGACTATTCTATCAATAAAACTAGATTGTTGAGAATGGTTTCGGGAATAACTGGCTACCCGGATTAAATAATTTTTCAAGGGTGACCATCACAACGGAGCCGGATAGTTTTATTATTATCAGCTTCCGTTGTGATGCCTTCAAAAAGTGACTACCATAATACATTTAAGTGATAACAACACGAGCCGGTAAGTTATAAATTTAGGCAAGTGTTGTGACCCACTCTAATCCTTATCACAGTAAAAGTTGAGGGGGTTTTCAGCCAAGACTTTATCTGTCAATAAGACCGATTTGTTGATACTCCCAAGCACTCCGATTACAACCACTTCTATCGAACATTGACGACACACTTGATTAATTGCTCAGGTTTCGGTCTTCACCTATCGTTTTTTAAATGTCCGTTAAATGGACATTTATTTCCCCTCAAACTTTAAAATTAATAAATAAAAAATTTTTACTCCCACCATGTCATCTAGCTCGAATTATTGTGCCACTGTTTCCCAACTCTTAACTTATCAAGATTTTCAAGAGGAAGACTTTTTTGATTGGCCTGATTATCTAAAATTAGGTTTAAGCGCCGAACATATTCCCCAGTTAATTGAGATGGCCACTGATGAGGCACTGTACCAAGCTGATGCTGAAGCCTCAGCATCTTGGGCCCCTATTCTGGCTTGGAGGACATTGGCACAACTCAAAGCCACTCAAGCAATTTCTCCATTGCTAAAAGTGGTTGCCAAACTGGATAATCCAGATGAGGAATATTGGGAATGGATTGGTGACGAACTCCCGAAGGTTTTTTTAAGTATTGGAGTAGAATCAATCCCCATTTTGGCTAACTATCTATCGGATGTCTCCAAAGGTGAATTTTCACGGATCGCTGTGATTGAAACTCTGCAAAATTTCCCCGAAAGCTATCCCGAAGTCCGTAATGATTGTATTTGTGTGCTGACCGAACAGCTAAAACATTTTCAAGCCAATGGAAAAGAAGCCAATGGTTTTATTGTCTTGGCTTTAGTGAAATTGAATGCTATAGAATCGGCGGATCTCATCGAACAAGCTTATGAAGAAGGATATGTCGATGAAGCTGTTGTGGGAGATTGGGAAGAAATTCAAATTTTATTCGGTTTAATACCGCCAAAAACCAAAACAAGAATTTTATCTTCAAGTAGCTTAGAATCCAGTCTTTATCAGTCCGATGAGTTCGCCCTGCGCCAAAAACAAGCTAAAAGTCAAGCCAAAAAACAGAAAAAAAGGCAAAAAGAAGCTCGTCGAAAAAATAGAGCGAAAAAGAAATAATTATTTAATAGTCTTTGAAATTAACTTTCCTCAGTGACCAAGATGAAATTTGAAGAATTAGACGCGAAGCTTAGAGTTTTTGAGACAGGGCACGATTTTTGTGTTCTGCCAGAAATTTTCATGATCGCTCGTCTTGATGGACGTAATTTCACCCGATTGACTAAAGACACTCATCAGTTTGAAGCGCCCTTTGACCTTAAATTTCGGGATTACATGGTAGCAACCGTAGAACACTTGATGAACTGTGGATTTCGAGTAGTCTATGGTTACACCCAGAGCGATGAAATATCACTGTTACTGCATAGAGACGAAACTACCTTCGGGCGAAAGCTCAGAAAACTTAATTCTGTCTTAGCAGGAGAGGCCAGTGCTAAACTATCTCTACTGCTGGGTACATTAGCCGCGTTTGATTGCCGTATTTCTCAACTACCAACCTTAAATTTAGTGGTTGATTATTTCCGTATTTAGTAGCGCGGATGCTCATCGCAATGCTTTAAACTCTCATTGTTACTGGACTTTACGCAAAAACGGTTATACAGTTGGTCAGGCAACCAGCAAGCTTGAAAAACTCTCAATTAGTGCTAAAAATGAATTACTTTATCAACAAGCAGGGCTTAATTTTAATGACCTACCCAACTGGCAGAAACGAGGAGTAGGCTTGTATTGGGAGATTTATCAGAAAGAAGGAGTAAATCCCCTCACGGGAGAGACAGTTTTAGTCACAAGAAAACGACTATTTGTTGACATGGAATTACCCATGAAAGATGAGTATAGCGATTTTGTGAGAAAACTAATCCTTACTGAACATACAGAGCTATAAAACTTGCTCACGCCTTGAAATATCGCTTTCAGAGTCGGCTAACTCATCATTAGGACACAGATTGAATGTTTTATTGGTAACAGCCGTCGGTGTGTTAAAATTTCCCCTACTCTATTTATTTTTTTTCTCTGGTAACTCATCATTAGGATACCAGCCAGCCGGAATGACCTCAAAGTCCCATTGGTCTTTAAAAATATACATCCGATCTAAAATATCGTTACTTGAAAGTGCGCCTTGGTTTCCTTGTTTCCAATCTTGCCTTTCAATAGTTCCCATCACTAAATAATTATTTCCCACGATTTGAGGATTGTCTTGACTAAATCCAATAGTCATTAACGCTTCTATTTCTTGTTTCTTAGCAATAATAAGTTCACAGTAAGGACAGTATTTACACTGTTTATTCAGTAAAAAAATTTGTTGAGGCTCAATGTGAATAACTAAGGCAAATTTCCGGACTTTGGTTTTTGTCTCACATTTAGGACATTTAGTAAAAGCGCAATCTGGGTAAGGATTGAGAAAAAATCTATATTTTTTTTTGAGCTTGTTTGCCTTTAATTGATTTGAACTTTTCGTTTTCATCAGACAGATGCTTATTTGAGCAACAGTAAGCCTTCCTATGTAGCTTTATGTTAATACGGATTAAACTGACTGTAGCGAAAATTTTGTTGAGCATTTTAAACACTCAGGCAGAGCTTACCCTTTGGAAATTTGAAAATTTAGAGAAGAAAGCTCTACTGACCAATCTTAATCCCCGAAAAAACTCAGGCATCAGGCTTCTCTTCTACCTTTTGTTTCTTTTTCTCAAAAACCGTCACCCCCGCCCCTTCGAGTTCAACCACGCCATCAAAGTCAATACGAGCGACTTTTCCTGACAAAGCGGCTACCCAATCGGCAAAAGAATCCATCTTCTCCACTTGTTTTTTTAGGGTTTTACGATTGAGGGAAGCTCGGACAGTAATACCACCTTCCCCTGATACTTGTAATGTTACGGTCTTACCTTGTTCTGGAAGGTCAGGACGAGTAGTGAACTTAACCGTCATTTCTGGTTGTTTGCCATTAATCATAATAATTGGAGAGGAAGAAGAATCTTCTGATGATTTTGATGATGACTTTTTTGATTTAAAAGTAGCAGGAGTCTGCACCTGTGCGGGGGTAGCTTCTCTTAGGGAAATGGTTTCATCTACCCAATTGGCTTCTGTTAAAACCAGTTCTTCACCTTTACGAGTGCAGAGCAACTCCCAGAACTGCCCTTTTTCTGCTCCAGAAAGACTGCCAGAAACCGTAATTAAAAAAGGTTGCCAGCGAGACTGCTTTTCTTGGCCGGGCGGGGGGGTTTCGTTGCGTTCCAAGCGCATCACCACTTTCTCATTATCTGTAAAGAGAATGCGCCCTCGAATTTGGAATTGGTCTGAAGCGGTCTGTTGTGGAGGTAGGTCATTAAATGAATAGTCTTCAAGGGAGGAAAGACATTTAATCAATTGTACTTGAAAAAATTTGCCCTCCTTTGTGGTGCGGAAATAGACGCGCCATAGGTAGGCATTGTCTAGATTAAAATTTCCCTTACTTGATAACCTCTTCCAAACCGTAAGCCCTACCCTAGCCGGGAGCTTAGTACCGTCAAAAAGTTGTAAACTCCCTTGAAGTTTACTTTGATGCTCGTCGGCTGGTAATACAGTCTCAAATTTACCGAAGAGATAGCCGACAGCACTAAATTGAGTAGGAGATTGAGGAGGTTTAAAAAGAGGCTCGATGATGGATTGAGACATTAAGGCATTGACAGAGGAGCGATAGAGTCAATTTTCAGTGTAACCGACCTAGGAGAAACGCAACAACAACCTTAAACATCCTAAGTGAACGAGAACTCGTCTATTGGCTATGAGTTTTTTCTATTTTATATATCCCTCCTAAGCACTCGCCGCATCCTGTCGGGCTAGGTTTAACTGGCTTCTCTGTGTTGTGCCTCGATGCTCTCATTAATTTCGACTAAACAACAAACTTTAGCTATTGCTTTTCTAAAATTGATAGTTCTGACAAGCATTTTTCAGGAACTTTAAGCATTTATTTGACAAGTATTTTCCAGTTGGCTAGAAGATCTTTATCGATTTTATGAATTTATTTATGAGTTTATTCTAAGCATTTTTAGGATTTTTGCTGACTTTTTATGCTTGTTTATACAGTTCTCCAACTCCTCCTTAATTCCTCCATCTTGCCTCTAACTTGTTGGGGCTTATTGTGTGGAGCTTAAACCCGATAGCAAGCCGTGTTAAAAAATACATTTACGTTATTATTATGCCATAATAAAAATGTAAAAAATCTCCGATTAGCCGTCAAGGAGGAAAAAGTTTTGAAGCTCAAACAACAAAGGACGGATATAGTCAGCGTTCGTTTTCTGCCGGAAGAAAAAGAAAAATTAGCCCAAATAGCGGCTCAACGGAATATAACCGTAAGTGGACTGGTGAGATTAAATGCCCTCGCTCAAAGCGATAACAGTCACATCAAATTTGTCCCAGAAGTCAATCGAAAACTTTATTTTGAACTGGGAAAAGTTGCCGAAAAGCTTCAAGAAAATGAGTTAAACAACGATTCTTTAAATAGCTTATACTCGCTTCTTAATGAAGTGAGAAAAGAATTGATAGGAATAAAACCAGCCCCTAGGTCAGCACTCAATCAATGATAGCTAAACAGGTTCAAGGCACGAACTTTAAGAATGTCTTGGATTATGTACACAAGAAAGCCGGAGCCAAGTTAATTGGCACAAACATGACGGGAAAAGAGCCAGAAAGCCTAGCCGTTGAATTTCGCATATCTGCCCAATTAAGAAGGCGAGTTACCAAATGCGTTTATCACGTTAGTCTTTCTGTCTCTAAGGAGGAAAAACTAGCCCAACAACAGTGGATTAAAATTGCCCGTGCTTATCTAAAAGGGATGGAATTTGACGCAAACCAATACGCTATTTACCGCCACACCGATAGAGAACACGATCACATTCACATTATCGCTAGTCGTATTAGAATTACCGATGGCTCTGTGGTTAATGATTCGTGGCAGTATAGGCGCTCTGAGAAATTAGTCAGACAATTAGAGCAAGACTTTAGCCTTTCTACGACGCAAAGCAGTTGGGAGAAAAGAAAGCGATCCGCGAAGCGGCGCTCGCCTACGGCGAGCGCGCCAACCACCGGAGAAATACGGCAACAGAGAAGGACAGGTGAACTTAACAAAAGAAGCCAGCTTCAGGGGATAATCGAACAAGCTTTAAGAGATCGTCCCTCTGTTGAGGAATTTATAAGCCGATTGAGGGATAAAAAGGTAAATGTTCGGCTCAGAAAATCGCACATAGGACAAATAGAGGGAATTTCCTATAAATTCAACGGTGTAGCCTTCCAAGGACGGCAACTTGGTAAGGATTATTCTTGGACTAGCTTAAAATCTGTCTTGGCTACTCAAAATAGTCATGAACTAACTCAGGATGAGTTGAATCCTCAAATTGAAGCCCTCACAGTTGTTACTAATGACAGTGCCGAACTTGTTCCGCACCCGAAACAAGATGCACAGAGTAACAAAGTACAAAAGCCGAAAAACAACAATCAAGAAACAGAGAATAACCAATTAGAACAACTGAAAAACTATAACCAGGAAGTAGAAAGTGACGAGCTAGAACAGCAGAAAAAGACATTAAGAGATAAATATGTTCATCTTGCCTCCCTTGTTCGGCAACTGCCTCAATTTTATGATAGGGAAACCAGAGAGATCGATATTGGAGTGACTTTGTTATCGTTAAAGTTGGGTGATGACTTACAGGAAGCCAAAGTAATTTTGACTCAGAGTAATCAGGTTAAACAATGGCATCAAGAATTACCAAGAGAGACTTATCTTAAGATAGCTAGAGAATATATTCTAAAGGTTACTAATAAGGCTACTGAGCTAATTGAGGAAAATCATTTAAACCAAAAAAGGGTTGAATTAGAACGATAACCGCAAGTAACTAACTCTTGCTTTATTAAGAGTTATAAATTATTTTCTTCAATTAATTTAATCTAATTAATGCCCATCAAGAAAATTGTTAACTAATGCTTATCTAAAACATCTGATGATATGAATTATAATATAGTACCTTAAAATAAAACAAATGTATTATTTGCTATCCTCGGTTAAATTTGGCTATGTTTCCTAAACACAATGTTGTTGCTCTCGTTCATGCTCTACAACTAGCCTCAATGCCTTTTTCCGCGACAATTGGGTTAGTTATCTTCGGAATGTTGACTGCCCCTCCACGTCAGCCAAAAATCCCAAAAACTGTATCAGAAATGTTGCCAGCCGCAGAAAGTAAAGTAATGCACGGCAAATATGATGAAGCCCTTGCTCTCTACAATAAAATTATTGTTAAATCCCCTGAACCCCTAATTTTAGTTAGTGCTTATTGGGGAAGGGGCGCAACTCGTCTGAAGCAGTTCACTCTCATCAATATCAGAGTACGAACTTTAAGGCTAAAAACCCGAAGCGATAAAAGTTTTACCCATGAGTATCAAACCACTCTCAAAGAGTCTCAAACTCTATTTAATCAGGGGGTTTCTGACCATCTAAAAGCGGCAAAAATTGCTGAAGATACAGGCTTAAAAACCTGTAGCCAAGAAATCCGTGAAATCCTACCTCAACTGCCTGGGGGAATGGTGCGTTACAACAATCCTTATGACCTTTATCTGAAACGAACTCTAACACGCTGTTAATTGTTAATTTATGACTTAATCGGATTTAGGATTAATGAGCTATGATGACAGAAAGATAAATATCCACAGAAATTTATCCACATACTCAAAATAAGGACAAAATAATGGACGTTCAAGATTATCCCTTCGCTCAAGAATTGATTACAGATTCTCAAGGTCAAATCCTAAAAGTAGTTATCAATTTTCAAGACTATGAACGTATTATTGAAGCAATTGAAGATGAAGGACTCTATCGTGCCATGAAAGAAGTTAAAGATGAAACTCCCTTGAGTTTAGAACAAGCCTTAGCCGAACTAGAGCAAGAATGAAAACCGAGTATCTTCCTACCTTTATCAAAGATCTTAAAGCCTTGAAAAGTACCCAAGTTTACACAACGATTAAAAATTTTGTCTTTGAGGATATTTTAGCTTATGACAATCTTAACGAGATCGGCAACATAAAAAAGTTAAAAGGAGAAGATAATGCTTACCGGCTTCGCATTGGTGATTATAGAATAGGCTTTTTTTTAACAGACGATACCATTACTTTCTCTCGCATCCTGCATCGACGAGAATTTTATCGTTATTTTCCCTAGAGTGGAAGATAATTAAACTTCCAATGAACGCTAAGGTGTTATCAAGAATTTGTCACAACATCGCCGCAAAAAGTTCACTCTCCTCGCCCTTATTTTTCCCGCCTGGAAACATCTTTTGAGCCAGTTGATAACGCGCCGCCAAATCCTCCCCGGTAATAGAAATCTGTGTGCTACGCTCTGCTAAACCTCCTCTCACCTTGTCCCAACGGGTTTCTGACCATTTCAAAATAGTCTGATAATCACTGCTTAAATTAATTGATTCTAAGAGCGGTATGTAAGCCGCTTTACCCCGCTTAAAATGAGGATTGAGCAGAATACAACGACCCGTAGGTAATTGAAGAAAATCCGAGGCTTCAAACAGGGGTTTCGTTTGAATTTGTTCAGAAATATTGGTACTGGCTTTCCCTCCACTTCTGCCCTTACTTTTTTGTTTAAACTTAACCTCTTTAGAACCGAGATAATCGGAAAATAATTTAGCCGAATCTTGATCTTGTGGGTTAAAAATTATTTTCGTAGCACAGCCTCCAATAATAGCTCTGGCTAAATCTTCACCGTACATTTTCTCCATTTGTACCAAATTTTGAAAGCCTAAAACGGTACACAAACCATCTTCCCTATTCTCATTTAACCAATGATGAAGCCCTGGTAAATAAAGGGTTGGGACTTCATCAGCTATTAGAAATAATGGGTCAGAACGCTTTCTTGAAACATTTCTATTAACTAATAAATGAAGGATAGCAGCAATCAAAGGAGCAAGAACATCACGTTTTTCCCTGTCCAATCCCAACACTAACATTTGCTTTCCTTCTAAAAAAGTTGGAATCGTAGTCTTACCACAAAAAGCCGGTAAAACATCCGCTTTCATGAAGCGAGTAAAATTAATATTAGCGGTTGCCAGAATAGAACTAACCGTCTTTTCTGATTGGGCACTGGAAATTAATTGCCCAAAACTAGCCAAAATCCAGGGATTGAGTTTATCCTTCTGCTTGATAATTTGTTGAGCCAAATCAGTACGACTTGCCAATGCCTGACACATCATCAAATCAGGATACTCTGTACCTCGTGCCAACATCATGATCGCTTCCGTCACCTGATCTCCGGCGGGTCCAAAAAAACCATCCTCAGAGGTTTGCCCAGAACGCTTAAAATTTTGGTTCATCACCTCAGCGAACTGTCGCGCCATCATCGAATCAGTATCATCTTTTAAAAACTCCAAAGGATTACAAACCTCGGATTCACGATAGCCAGGGGCGAAAATATGCAGTTGGTAGCCATTTTTAACCGCATAAGCAGCTAGACGGGAAGTTTGGGTAGGGAATTTAAAATCCCATAAAATCATGGGAAATCCCTGTTCAATGACCGAAATGGCTAGTTGGTCAATGACTGAAACCGTCTTACCCGTTCCAGGCGCACCGAGAACCGCCGTACCCCTCTGAGCATCAGGAAGATATAGAGGTGAAGGAGCTAAAGGGTTTTGGGTAGGCGTTCCCACCCAAACTGAAACCGCATTTTCCTTCTTATGCCGCATTTGTTTGAGGGCAATTCGTTTAGCGGCTGACTTTTCTGCACGTCCACCAAAATACCCCTTAGCCAGCTTGCCCTTCTTACCCCCGGTTTTACCCATCAAAGCAAGTAGCCCGACAAATCCCAGACAGGCAAGCAACATCATCCCCTGCTGAGGGGAGATAGAGCGAGACATATTATTAAAAGCACGACCAAAAGCATCATTAGCCGGTTTTACGGCAACATAATGATTATTCATTGAAGTTTGAAAAAGTTAAAGAGAATCGATAAGAAAATGGGAAACGGGATAAAAGCAGCCCGTCTCAAAAATGCGATCGCTATCTCTGGAGTTAACTCACTCTCAAGATGTTGAAGGGAAAGGACGGTACTAACCAAAAAGATTGTCAATCCGGCTTTAAGAAGAAGCGAAGGCAGATGCCACCAACGCCACAGCCACCAACCCAGAACGAAAAGTATTGCACAGGGGATAAAAAAAGATCGTTTGCTTAACTTCCAGAGGGCGACATCATGATCGTTCCACCTGAAACGAGAGATTAATAGCGCTACAATCCCACCGAAGGCCACTGATAAAAGAGCAATTTCCTCTGGCGAGATGACCATGTAATGAGGTGAAATAAGTCCTCCATAAAATAGACTAATCTCAACAAAAGTCCGCATAGCGGGTAAAATCGTAGATTTTCGCAACAATAAGGGAATAAGCCCACTAATCTTGGTTGACATAAGTTATATCCTCACCCAATTTCAGCTTGAGACTGTCTAGATTTGCCGTGATCTAATTGGCGGTTGACGGCTTGAAATTTTTCAACGTCTTTTTGTGTTAAAGAACCCTCCAGTTCCCCATTTTTAAGGCTTAAAATCGTTCCTCGTCCATCCTTAGCACTGACCGTCAAATCTCGACCTTGACGTTCTATGCGGAAACTGTTGCCTTCAAACACTTGTCGCCCGTCCTCAGTTTTGCCACCAAAGCGGTCAAGTAGTTTTGAGGCAACGTTGGTCACAGCAATATTCTGTAAATCCTGTTTTAGACCTCGGTTAGCAGCCGGAGAGAGTTTTTCTCGCGTCGAACTTAAAAAGCTAGATACCTTACGGGACAAATCTTTGACTGTGTTCTGGAAACGGGAAAGACTGGTTTTAAGATTGTCTTTGAGAGAACTTTTCGGAACATTACGCTCTACTTCCCGATTGAGAACCAGGATAATCGGAACGTTACCACCAGGGGCATTAGCCACAGCATTTTCGATCTGATCGAGATTAACCCCAAGGTTTTGCAACTCCTGTTTTTGTTCATCAGAGAGAGAAACGCCCTTTTGCCCCTGTTGAGGCGCATTTTCGGTCATAATCTCAACGGGAACCGATGGTACAGAGGGTTGTTCTATTTGAGTTTCTCTTGGGTTTCTTTCCCCTTGAACCACAGGCATAGTGGGTATTTGGGCTGTTTGAGTTGCGCTTGGCTTTGGAGGGATAGGTAAGGGGGAAGTTTTAGCTTCAGTCGTCGTTTTTTGCCTTGAGGGTACGGGTAAGGGTGAGGATTTAGCCTCTTGGCTCGTTTTCTGCCTTGAAGCTGATAATGGTAGCTTTTTAGCTTCAGTTGTAGTTTTCTGCTTTGGAGGTACAGGTAATGGCGAAGTTTGGGCTTCTCGGCTGGCTTTTGGCTTTGAAGTTACGTGTGATGATGGGGTTTTAGCTTCAGTCGCCGTTTTTTGCCCTGGAGTTAGGGGTGATGAGGAAGTCTTCCCTTGTCGGGTTGAGGTTTCAACATTTTTACTAGGTTTGACACCAGTTTTCTCTACTGTAGGAGCAAGCTTATTGTTTTCGACAACTCCATCTTTGAGGCGAAAAACTTCTTTCCCATTAATGGTAATTTGTACATCTTGATCTAGGGGTATAGAAGCCACCCCAGGCTGATTTGACGGTGGTAACTTAATAACTTCTCTTAGGTAGCGCAATTGTTCAGATGACAATTCTGGAGTTTGAGCTTTAACCTCAAGCTCTTTATTTTTAACATTGGCCTTGTAAGCTACGGAGTCATTGATAGCAATCTCGACATTAACGTCCTTGTGAGAAAGTTTTAGAGACTTGAGTAATTGACGAATCAGAGCGATCGTAGCGGTAGCCGCCGTCTTCACGACACTATCTTGCGCTTCTTGAATTGCTTGACCACTCTCTTGAGCTTCGTGACGATCAATAGGAATTACAGGATTGGACATAATAGTTATCAGTAGATTTCTTTGACAAACGAGAAAGGGAAATGATTTTAACGGTTTTTACCCTTCAATAACCCTAAATCTGGCATTTGGATCGGATTTTCCAGACGATTGAGCAAGGTTTCTCCCTCAACTAAAACCCAAGCCAGTTCTCCGTCAATTGCCCACTCAATGGTTTTAGGGGTATAACTAGAAGGCACTGAGATTTCATGGGTAATATAACCATTTGCCCACTGGAGAGCTAACTTCTGGTCACAGAAAACTTCAATGAGCTTCGGTTGATAACCTGCCGGCAATGAGGGTTTATGGTAAACGGGTTCTAGAGCAAGAGCGATCGCCTGATAGGATTTCAATTTTTCGGCAATATTCGGTGGAAGTGTCATCATGGTTCTTCTTATTGTTTCTTTAAGGAAATTTATGACTAAAATGCGCCAAGAAAGATGATGTCTTTTTCATGCTGTGACATCCAAGGGAAGGGGCCGATTATGTATGGGCTACAGCCACATAAAGTACAAAAGCGAAAGTAAATGGAAAATTTGGCTATCCCCGAAGCTTCATCAGTATCGGTGAGAACGACTTTAAAGCCTTCACCAAAAGGAAGTCGCCCCGTAGGTTCAGAGCCGGCAAGACAGCCACTGCCACCAGCAACCGATTGAGAGTTACCAGAAATCCATTGTTTCCCATGAACAAACGTTGCCCCTAACCAGTCGGGGCCGGCTAGTTCGATATGAGCGCAGTTATTTTGGTCACAGGGATAGTCAAAACCTACTACATCACTTCCGGTCACGGTATTGACGCGATGGGCTTCTTTTTCGCCAAATACGATATCTACCAGGGCAAATATCCCAGGTGTGCCCAAATCCGTGAAGAAATTGGAAAAGGGCAAATCGGCCAGCCCCGGTATTTCCTCGATTAAAGTCTCATCCCATCCGGCAAATTGGTCTAGGGGTGTATCTAAAAGCCCAGGAAGGGAATTGACATTATATTTAGCCAGGTTAAGAGAATCTAAAGGTAAATTGGCTAGTGAGTCATCGTTAATTAAATCTCCCAAGGCCCAATTACTTAAGTCCGTTGCGTTCGCACTACCTAACTGTGTTTCTACAAGATCATAGAGGGGCGCAACCTCATGGAGGGAAAAATGGGCTAAGTCGGGAATAGCATCAACCAAGGTTTTGAGGGTTTGCTTTTTAATGACTCCAAAATCGGCAAGACTTACAGAATTCCCCGACAATCCTACAGGATTTAAAATACTCAAGAGTGAACGGCTAGGAAGGTTAGTCGAAGAGGCTAAATCCCCAAGAGTAACGATTGAGGTAATGGAATCGCCGGCTTTCCAACTCCTCAAACGATTGTAACCGACAACTCCTGTGGAACCAGATAGGTCAAGTGAGCCGCTTCTAGAGACAGGAGGAATCACACGGAAAGTAATGCGTTCCCAGTCCGGTAAAAACGCACCATTGCTCTCAACGGAAGGAACATACATTTCACTACCAGCGCTCTTTTGAGCAGATGCTATTTTTGGCTTGGCTACAAGAATGGTATTAAAAGAGATGAAGGCAGTAGCACCAGCAAGTATTAGTGCAGCATATTGGGTAAGATTCGGTTTGAGCATTGGTTTATTATTTTCACTCGTATGGGGCAAAAAACTTAAGTATTAATCTGAAGCGGCCACTAAAGCTTCTAATTGAAGGAGTACAGAGGGAGCAAGATTAGTGCGACGTAGAGCATCATCCCAGGACATCCCACCTCGCACATGAGCCAGCAAGATTTCAACTCTTTCAAAAACTTGTCGATTACGTTTCGATGTATCGCGGCTTTGAGCGATTTTTAAACCTTGTTCAATGCGGTTAGCCCTAGCAAGAGTGTTTTGTTCTAGTCGTTGACGTTGTTGCAGAGCAGGACGAGGATCGCTGTTAATATTGACAGCAACGTAACGAGCTTGACCACTGCCATAGCCAACACGGAAGTAATAAATATTTCGCGTTCCCCCAGATTCGGTAACAACCGTTAAAAGGGTGGTGGCTGTAGCCGGTAAATGAGCGAATTTTAACGAATGAATGCGACGAAGATGGATAATCGTAGTTGAGCTATAGCCCTCGTTCTCCTGTGGGACAGAAATAGGAGTATCGAAGTCCAAGGTTAAGCGAGATGGGTCATCTAGCCAAGCTTTAACAATACGTTCTCCGGTTCCCGAAAAGTTGAGAGACAGTCCCATTCCTGGCCAAACAGTAACAGAAGGAATTGAACCTGTACGGCCTTCTGCATGGCTGCTAGAGAAGTTGAGAACAGAGTTAGCCATTACTGATGGGGTGAATTGAAGTAATACGAGGGTTAGACTCGTAGTTATCGCTTTTTTAATCATTTCCCGCCCCTCCTTCGACTGATGTCAATCCGCTTAAATCCAGTTCTAAAGGCTTTTCGGGCACATCGAGGTTAAAACTCTTGTTTACGAAGACTTCTAGAGGAGTCCCTGCCTTCAGGTACAACACTGTCGCCGTAACCCCAGAACGGCGAGTTTTCCCGCCCGTTATACCCCGATAGAGGGTAGAAAGGGAACGAGTACCGGGAATATCGGCAAAATCCCCCGCAACCGAGAGGATATCGGTCAAAGCTTCGGCACTATTTCCATTGCTTCCTCCAAAGGTCTTCCTTGAGGCGATAAGGGGTTGACCTTTTACCCCTCTGATTTTTAAAGCGCCTTGGGGCAATTTCGTTTCAACCCCATCAACCATAAGACTTTCGGCAATCAAGGTAACGAGGGCATTATTCCCCGCAGATAGTTTGACCACGAGTTGCGAACCTGCCCGAATTAAAACATTACCGGACTTGTCTTTGAGCGGTTCGTCGAGAGTAATGATGTAACGGTCATCAGGAGCGACTTCAGTTGTGCTGTTGCGAGAACTTTCCCAAGCAATAGTTGTGTCTAAAACGGCTGATACTGACTGCCCAAAAGCTACGGCAGGAGATGAAGGATTATAATTAGTAGAATTACTCGAATTTTCGGGTACAGGAGTTTCAGTCGCTCTTATATTAGGAACAACTGGGGTAGAGGCGGTTTTTGGCTCGTATCTGGGCATTGAGCGGTTAGAAATTCTTGATTGACTACTAACACCCCCAAAAGAGCCGACTTGAGCCAGTTGTGTCCAAACCTGACTCGGATCAACGAGATTGCTCCTAGAGGGTGATACAGTTGCCCTAACAGCCGGAATAGAGCGTACAGGTTGCCCGTAGCGAACCGGAACAGGCTGAGGTCGAGGTTGATAGACAACTGGCCGAACAGGTGTTTGCCGAATGGGAGTCTGACGGATGGGAACACTTTGCACAGGTCGTTTCTGTGGTAAGGTAACGGTTTTTGGTTGAGGTTGTCCGGTTCGTGGATCTTGTTTGATGGGTTGAGGTTGCTTAACTTTCTCGGCTTCTAAATCTTTAAGCCGCTCTTGCTGCTCCCTTAAGGCCAGTTCGGAAAGGAGTTCACTTTTCTCTTTATCTTGATTTTCAGGAGAAAGTAAGGGACTTTGTTGACTTTCTTTCGTCTCGTTTGGTTTTTTCGCTGATACTGACTCGCCTGGAGATTGGAATTGTGACAGAAACAAACTCGCCACAAAAACCACAAAAAAGACGACTCCCGCGACAAAAACTAACTTAGATAAGGGGCTAGAGGCGAAACTATGTCTTGTAATCTGTTCTTCTAAATCTTCATCGGTTAGCAGAGGAGAGTGTGTAGAAGAAGGGGTTTTTGACTCAGAAGAACCGGCTGATGGGGAGTTAAAACCGGTCAATTTGGCTAACCGTTCTTCTGTGGCAGCATTTTTCGGGGAAGTTTCTTGAGTTTGGCTATTCATCTTTATAAACCTCATTTTTTAGGAGGGGCAACATCAGGATTAGAAGAAGGTGCTAAGTCTCCAAAACGGTAAATTTCCAGCCCCGCAGTACGGGCGTTATAAACCGCTCGTTGTATTTCCGTCGCGCTTTCGGGTAAAGGTTTAGGCGTGATGTAAACTGCCCTAACGTAAATATCTTTATTCACGGGAACGGCTTTACCAATGCGATCGCCTCCCGTGAAGAAATAAAGATTGGCAATCATCTTTAATTTCCATTTGCCCTGCTCAATCGGTTCAGGTTCGGAGAGATGATCGATGACCAAAACCGTTTGAGTTGTGCCACTAAACACCCCGACGGGGGTAATTTCGGCTAAAAGGGGTAAGAAAGTGCTACGAAAATCTTCAGAGAGTGCAAAACTCGCTTCCCAGGCAGCCGTCGTTACTTTGCGTTTACCTCGGAAACTATTACCGCTCAGTTCTACGCCGGGATCTAAGGTAGGCTTGAGTGTGCTTGTTGGAACTTTGTCATTGCCCTGCAAAGTACCTGACGCACTAAAGAGCATAGAGGTAATCTGACTGGTGAAATACTGAATCGCTTGAGGAGAACGATAGAGGGAAGCTTGTGCCCCAACTTGAACTGAACGCCCATCTACTAATTCCACCAAAGTTGGTGAAGGTTTTCGAGCTAGTTTAGCAATCCAGATTGTATTAAACGTGGTTTGAAGAAACAGCAGCCCTTGTAAACCCAAAGTGGCTAAAACGAAAAGAGTCAGAACATTACTCGAAGAATTTTTAATGAGGCGTTGGGCTTTAGGGATTTTCACCTCAGTAGAAGAAGCGGCTTTTTTGAGTTTAAATAATTGCATGATTCTATCCTCCTAAACCATCAATCCACCAATGGTTGTGGCGGTTTTTCCCACTGCACTAGCAATGGATGTCCAGACCGTCAATCCCGCTCCCGAAGCCAAGCTAGAAGCTAAAATCGGAGCTAACAAGCCAGCAAACAGAGCAAACCAGAAGGGATCGCCACCTTCTGCACTTGTGGCTACCACAGAGGCTAGTCCGACGATTATGTTGAAGCAGAGTCGAGCGAACCCTACGGAAAAGAAGCCCGTTAACCAAGCGAAGATTGATCTAGGCCCGTAGGGCAACAGAGAACCCCCAACGGCGATCGGGCCGAGTAAAGCCGTAATGAGTAGAGCCGCTTCGAGTAAATTCTGATAAGCAATTTGTAACCAGTAGAGGACAGCAACGACAATCGGCATCCAAATCGGCTTAAGCAGTCCAAAAACCCCCATATCGACCGCTCCGCCCGTAATTGCGCTCCCGATCCCGTCGAGAAATCCTTGAATTTTGTCGAGCCAGCTTGTATCGCCAAACTGGGATTTGTAATTATCAACAAAGGTTTGTGCTTGCGTGACGGCTTGGCTCATACACTGCATTTGGGCTTCTCCGCTCAGGGATTGACAAGCCCGCATACTATTGGAAATAATGCCTTGTAGTCCGATATTGCCGTTAGCCTGCCGGTAAAGCTCATCAAGTTTGACTCCAGACATTGTGATAGCAATAACTTGAGAGTTAGCTTGATTGATAATTTCCCGCAGAGACAAGGTACTTTTGGCTAACCAGTAACCGTTATTAGCTAACAGGAAAGCCACCAGTAACGGCCATACCAAGGAAGTGAGGACGGCGGGTTTGCCTTCGTTTAAGTCTTTGTAGAGTTCGACGATCAGAAAAATCAGGGTTCCTACAGCAAAGAGGGTTCCCACCCAACAGAGGACACCGTAAAGAGTAGTCCCACCTAAAGAACCCGAATCGCCCAGAACGTTTTTCCAGGTATTGTCCCAGGACGTGGCAACATCAGATGCAGCTTTTGCGCCATCAATCAGAATATTGTTAAGAGAAAAATCACTCATGTAGTTTTAAAAAAGATTAGATTGAGCCGTCAAATTCAGTAACAGGAAGCCATCAACCGTTGATTGGGCTTGCTTATCTCGATTTTGTTGGTCAAGAGAACGGGAAATATTAGCCAGATTCAGATTGGTGAATTGGGTATCGGTGCGGCTTCTCAAGGAAGAAGCCTGTTGCATCGCCGTAATGACCGATTGTTGGGCGTTAATTCGGGTTAAAGCTTTCACCACATCCTGAGTGCTGTCGTAGGATTGGGCTTCATCAGAAGTGTCGAGGATAGATTGAACAATCTCACTACTTTGCTCGATTTCGTCTTCCATTTGCTGCTGTCCCTCATCTGAGAGAACAGTTTTAGCACTGAGGGAAGTAGCAGAGCGATCGCTTAAATTCCCCAGTTCGATCCCATACAGTTCAGGATTGATAATAAAAGGATCAGCCGTTTCGCCAGCTTCATCGACTTTTTCTTGAATCTGGGCGCGAGCTTGCATCGGGTCAGGAATACCGAGATCGCCGGTCACATCCCGAAGAATACCCGTCATGCTATCTCCACCGAGGATATCCGTTGCACTCGTACACCAACCCGGTTCACTAGGGGTAGCAAATAGGATAGGAACAGCCTGACAGGGATCGTTAACGCTGTCCTCTAGTAGAGAAATCCATTGATCTACGGCAATCATTTGGGGGAAAAATGACACCAGTTGAGAGTAAATATCCCCAAAGACAGAATTTCCTAAAAAATCGGCAATGCCCGCACGGACGGGTTTAGCGCTAAGAGAGCCTAAAACAATCACTCCCAATCCGATAGGTAAAGCGCGATGCCAGAAGGGTTTTTGTTGGTGGGGAATAATCATATTCATAGCTTTCAAGGGGATAAAGTGTAAAAGTTGTTAAAAGCCCGATAAAATCAAGTTCTCTTTTTCTTTAATAGTTTCTGTTCCTGTTTTCGGCTTTATGTCTTCTCCTTCAAACAAATCAGCTAAGGAAACTCCTGAGCGTAAGGAACGGCAAAGAATTTGACTGAAGAATGCGATCGCTTCAAACTTGTCGGGGTAGTGAAGTAAGTATTCGGCACGGATGGCTTGTTCATCGGGATTATTCGCCACCACCCCCAATTGAACATAGGCGGGATAATAACGGCAGAAGGTATAAATTCCACTGTCGTCGAGTAGCCACCCGGTAAAAACGCCCTGTTTATTCGGTAAAAACCGCTCACATTGGGCGATAATTTCGACGGGATAACCGAAGATTTGTACAAAACTCGGTGTGGCTGTTCGTTGAATCCGTCCAATCAAACGAACGCTTAAGTTCTGGAGAATTTGCGCCCCCACTTTGCCGGACAAAGCGATCGTATTGGGGTCTTGTGCGGTAATGATGACACGAATACCCGCTTTTGCACCGTTAGCGCAGAGCATGGCTACCAGTTGGGCAATTTCAGGAAATTGGAAGAGAATAGGAGACTCGTCTATAAAGAAGATGCTCATCGGGGAGGCCATTGCCCGACGTAATGCCGCAGCGTAGGCAACCAAAGAGAGGATAGCCGCATCTTCGCTCTGGGAGACTTGCCGTAGGGCAAATACCAGCAACATTGAATCTGTCGGAACAGTGGAAGGAGACGAAATTGCTTTGCCGACGCGACTGTTTGCCCAATAAATCAGCCTCAGACGAATTTGCTCTAAAGCTTTGGGGACTAAATTCCAGTTAATTCCCTCTTCAAGTTGTAAAAGGTTGCTGATTTCCTCTAAAGTACAAAATTGTAGGTAATCTCGCAGGGTAGGAATTTCTTGCCACGCTTGTGTGCCTAACCCTTCTGCTTCCGCTTTCTGATAGCGTTCTAAGATAATATCATCAGCAAAAAAGCGGTTGAGGATGCAGTAGAGAACGGTGCGGATAGTGGTTTTAAGCGTTTCTTCTGTGTTAACTCCTACGACCATTGCGACGAGACAACCCGAAAGGAAGTCTTTATAATCCTCAAAGCGTCGCGCCTGTTCATCAGGAGGCAATGCGGAAAGGTCGGGACGTTCAAACAGGTTGATCGATTCTGCCCCAACATCGAAGTAGGCTCCTAAAGGACTGACAAATTCGGTGTAATCGGTAAAAGTGCTTGTCCCGTCTGGTTTGGGATAGTCGAGAGCTACCACAGGAACGTTACGGGCTAAAGCATGAGTGAGGATGCCAGAGACTAGGACGGATTTACCTGAGCGGGTTGTACCAAATACGCCCAAGTGTTTGCCTTCTGAACGGAAAAGGTTGATATAAACTGGTGTACCGCCATCTTCGCCGATTAATTCCAAACCATCTTTATCGGGGCTGAGAGTGGTTACTATGGGAATTAACCCAGGTAATTCTTTACTGAGATAGACCAATCTTCGATTTCCGTATCGGAAAGAAAGTAATTTCTCTTGCACGATGGGCAGGGTTTGTAACCAAATTTTCCAAGCCACTTCGGTTTCTCGTACTACCCAAGCCGGGCGTAAAAAGAAGTTTTCTAAGGAACGATTTGCATCATCAAGTTCTTCTAAGGTATTTCGGTGAACGAGAAAGGTTATACCCGTATGAAAAGGGACTGCTCCCTCATACAAGCTCTCTTGTGCTTCAACGGAACGCTTGGCGTTGATGCTGGCGGCTACATCAACATTTTGCCGCTCGTTAGCTCTGACGGTGGCGGAGGTCGATTGTTTAATCAGGCGTTGAACGGTGGTTCTAACTAATGTCGGGTTGGCTGGAGTGATTTGGCAGAAAATTTCGGTATCCGTCACTAAATCTCTGGCAATGACATCCCAAAGGTAATGTAATTGCTGCCTTTTATCTTTCCATCCCGCAGGTTTGTCCCAAAAGGTTAAAACGCTGGTATATTTATTGCCACATTTGATCCATTTACGATCAGCTTTCGGTACGGAGTCAGCAAATAGCAGTGTAGCGCTATGAACTTCTGAGTTAATTTCCTCACGAATACCGTCCTCATCGAAAATAAGAAGTTGAGGAATTTCGATGGGTGCAGTGCGAGAGTTCAGACGATACCATAACGTTTCCCATAACTCAGTTTCCGTCATGGGGGCAATTTTTAGCTTCAGTTTGTTGATAAACAGTTGTTCCCAAACTAAATAACCGTTATTGAACCCCGCACCGAGCATTTGTTCAAGACGTATAGCTTGTGTTGCTGCTCCTTCTCCTCGCATCCATCCGAGAGATTCTTCGAGTTTACCGAGGGCGCGTTCTGTCCAGTCTGAGTATTCTTGCTCGGATGAGCCGAAGGTATAGGTAACGTAAACTTTTAGCACTTTCGGTTCTCGCAGCCCTGACGCGGCTAATTCTTGGACACGCTGACGTTCTCCGGTCAGCAGGAATTTAACCTCATCGGTAGGGGCACGTTTAATGAGAGAGGCAAGACTCGATTGACGATCTCTATCAGTTTTAAATGCTCCTAAATGAAAGGTTACTGACTCAGACTGCGGAAAATCTTTCAAACCGGCTTCTACTTGGTCAAAAACGCCCTCAATTTCTTCGGCAGACAGAAAACTATGGATGCCCTCGCAAGAAAAACCGAAAACCAGTTGCCAGGGGGCTGATTTATTCTTTTTGAGTAGATAAGCTCCCAAATGCCGATTTCTGAGACGAATGCTAACCATTGCTTGGAGGTGCAGATGGTTCTCAATGGGAGTCATGGTAAATGTTCGTGACCCCTCTTTGATGGATATTTTAGGGATTTTTGGCTTCATTTTTTGATTCTTCTTGATTTAGCTAATTGTTCTTGTCTGGCTAAAACCGATTCGTAGCGAACTGCTACCCTCACGAAATAAGGCGTGACGACGAATTTAGAGAAGAACCGCCAAGCGCGAGTGCCTGTGAGAATCCAACTGGTTCCCATCAGCCAAACGCCAAAAAGAGCGGTATTTATCCAAGAAAGATGAAAGATTTCTTTGATTGACCATGAGATAAATAAGATAAAAGCTAAAGGAAAAACTTGCCCGGCAGGAAAGGGGCCGATTTTGGGTTGTTTGCCGAGGGCTTGATTGATGCGGCGGAATGAGTTCGGTTCAGACATGGTTTGATGAGCAATTTAGAAATAGGAAAGAGTCAAAATTCAGGGAAGAGGAAAAAAATAGAATTAATCATTTTTTTGCCTTTTTAATCCTGAATAATGACTCCGATACCGTCTCTTAGCCAGTAATCAGTCCGGTCAGAATGTCAGCTAAGGTAACAGTAATAACAACCAAGATAGGAGTCCGTGCGGCGGCTACCCAGTCTTCGTCTTGTCGCACGGAGTTGAACACACCAATGAAGGCAACCGCTAGATAAACGATATAGAGTGCCCGTAGGGTGTTGAAGACTAGGGGTATAGCTGCACCCGATGAGGTAAAGGTCGTGTTGAAGAATTCCTCGGCATTCTGGAAAAATTGCGCCTGGGCGGGTCTGGCTATGAGATTGAGCAAAGCAAAAACCAATGTTCCCAGTATTAAAAGGAATGCTCTTTTTACTTTTCGGTTTGCTCGTTTGCCCTCAAGATACGGTTGTACGAACGCAACCGAGCCGGATACGACCCCGACTATTACCAGAACCCGATTGCCGGCTGCGCCATTTAAAATGCCAAAACCGATTAATCCAAGGGGTAGAGTAACCACTTTGAGTTTTTGGATAAGAGAAGTTTTTGGCTTTTTGACTGGAGGTGGTGAAATGATCATAAATAATGGGATGAAATAGCATGGGTGAGTAAGAAAATTTGGACTTTTAGTGATCCATTCAGGAGAAAAGTTAAACCTTATATCCTGATAGTTCTATTAGGTAAAATTTGGGTTCGATAGCGTCGGATGAGTTTCTTTTTCTCCAACTTCAAAGGAATTTCTAGACGGCAAAGGGTTTTTAAAACGGCTGTTCTCCCTTTTTGGTAAAGTTGGGAAAATTGCGCTTTGTTATGTGGGTTTTTGCCATGACTAGCCTTAAGAAACAGTTGGAGAGCGAGGAGGTCTTCAACATTTTCCCAACTGAGGCTAATTGGTTCATCAGGATTTAAACCGATGGTTTTCAGGTAGCTATACCACTGGGTTTGATGAACAATTTTGAGTAAGTATTGTCCCTCCTTTTTGCTTAAAATTGCTTGTTCTATCAGTGAGTTCATGCAAGGTCAATTCCTCCTTGTTATCCGAGTTGAATGGGATGACAAATGCGAGTTATCCCAATGAAAGCGGATTAGAGATAGAACGGCAATTAAAACCGCAAAATCAAAGAAAAATTCTTGAATTCTTGTTATTTGTTTTTTCGGTAATATTTAAGTTTTTGAAAGTTTACTATTAGATAACAATCGTCTAAACAGGGTAAAAATTATACGGAGTAAGAGTTTTACTAATGGTGCGTGACATCTGGTCACTTACTTCATCTCAACCGGCTTGTATTTAATGCTCATCTTCGGGGAGGAGCTTATTCTAAAGGGCAGGAGCAAAGCTGGACGGAGTGGAGTAAAATTTTTAATTGTCTATATATAAAGAAAATTGCCTTATTAATTGATTAAGAGACTTGCGTAGATATAAAATACCAGCCAGATACTCATTTTCTCGGAAGTTGTAGCCGCAACTTGACTGGGGGAGAATGCGAGTTCCCGACTGATGTAATTAACAAAACGCAAGTCCCTAAATAAGGTTTGAATTTTTAATCTAATTGCCTTTGTAAACTTTGTACTTGTTCAAGAGTTAATTCTGTTGCTTGAACAATTTGCTCTAAATTTAAACCCATTCTGAGTAAATTAAGCGCAACTTCTTCAGCTTTTTCTTGCTTACCTTCGATTTTTCCTTCTATCTTGCCTTTTAAAATGCCTTTTTCTTCAGCTTCTTGATAAATTTCCTGATAAATGACTGATTCTTTCATAATATCGCTCCTGAAAAAACGCTTAATCAAAGATTTATCTAAAACCAATCCTGCCAAAATTCCCGAAGCCGCAGCCAAATTACTTTGAACTTGCTTATCAGTAATTTGATTTACAACCTCAGCTACGCGGCTTAATACCATTGTAGGATTATCGGTCTGTGACAGCACCGCAAAGGGTAATAACCCCAAAGATTGTAAAAAAGGCTCTGGTGGCTGTTCCCAAAGACGAATCACTTCATAACGATGAATAGTATTTTCCAACTCGAAGCGATCTTGATAGACTAACTCTGAACTGGTTTGAGCTAAATAAACCACAACTTGACGCATTCTTTTACGAGGAAAACGTCGATAGACTCTTACCCGATAATCTAACATACGGAACCCCATTCGTTCATCTGGATTAGTCTGGAATTCTATATGTAAGACTAACTCATTTGATTGCAGTAAAATCAAAGAATCTGCCCGAATGGGTTGATTGGACAATTCAGACGGACTTAAACGAGATAGGCGGACGGGCGAACCGATTAACCATTGAGCAAAATCATCAGGAAAATTTTCCGCCAAAAACTTACAAATGTTGTCGAACATGAATTTTTTTTCTAATTCCTCTTAGTAACATTTTTTCCTCTCCAAGAACAACGCCGGGAGTTGTATCATCATCTACCCCCGACGCTCTCCCTCATGATCTGACGCAGACAGATGTGGGGACAAATGTGAGTTATCCCAATAAAAGCCTATTGGCAATAGAACGGCAACTTATACAGCAAAATCACAGAAAAGTTCTTGAATTCTTGTTATTTGTTTTTTTTGGGAATTTTTAATTTGATTTGAGAGCCAGTAAAAACTATACGGGGCGAAGGTTCTCCGTATGTGAGTGACATAGAGTCACTCTCTTGTTAATTAAAAAAGTAAAACGAAGCAATCGCTTATAACTAGATTGTTAGAATCAAAATAAATCTAATTAGCCGCCATCAGCATGACTCGTCAAGAAATTGAAGCTCAACTTCTCTCCCTATCCCTTTCTGATAAAGCAGAGATAGTTCAAAGCCTAACCAAAACCCTTAGCATGGGCGGAAAGGGAATTACTAAAACCTGGGGTGTTTGTGGTGGCGAAGCTTGTATTGCCGGAACCCGAATTGCTGTTTGGTTATTGGTGGAAGCACAACAGCTTGGTATTACTGAAGCTCAACTATTGCAGGATTATCCTCACATCACCGCAGCCGATCTCGTCAATGCTTGGGCTTATGCTGATGCTTATCCCGAAGAAATTGCCGCAGCAATTCGCGCTAATAATGAGATTGATTGATTAACCAATGGCACTCTGAGGATTTTTTAAAAAATAAGTTAATTGGGATTTTACGTCATCAAACTTGCCCCGCGAACGCTCCAATCAAAAAATAAATTGACTGACTGTTATTCAAATTCAATCAGTCTTTTCAAATCAACCTACTGAGGTTGAGCCAGTTGAATTAATGCTTCTACACTGTTATAAGTTAATTTTGTTTAAATCTTTGTGATTTCACTAAAATTATTAATTTTAATTTCTCCTTCCGGAAAACGGGCTACAATTTCTAATTCACCTCCAATTGATTCAATAACTTGACGTAAATGATTAATATAAATCTCTGTTTGTTTTTCCATACTCGTGATAGCTGGTTCTTGAATATTAAGTTTATTGGCTAATTCCGGTTGAGATAATTGGAGAGCTTGCCTTAGTTCCTGAATGGCTATTGCGGTTTTAAGATAAGCAGTCTTTTGATTAATTTCTGCTTGCCGTTCTTCAGAAAAATCTTTGGTTAATTGAGAAAATTTATGATGCCCACTCATATTAAACCTTCCTGTTCAAGTTCTTGAAGATATATTTGATAAAGTTGATCAGCGATGGGAATATATTGCTCATAAAATCGATCATTTCCGGTTTTATCCCCACCTATTAATAAAATAGCTGTTCGTCTGGGGTCGAACGCATAAAAAATTCTTAGAGGTTTACCGCTACTTTGGACTCTTAGCTCTCGCATTTGCGAATATTTAGAATTATTAATCCCTGAAGAATAAGGAAACGGTAAATCAGTTCCTTTCTCCACCAAAAGATTAACGATACCAACAATATCGTTTTGTTCTTTTTCAGTAAGGGTATTCCACCAGTTGCCAAACTCATCGGTATATTCAACGTTCCAAGTCATTTATTCATTCATGATGTTAGTATAATCAATTTTAAATAGGGAAGGATTATATTCAAGCTTCATTTACTCGTTAATAGCGATTAATCGCTTATCTGGCCACCTTTCTGGACTGATATTGTTGATATCGTTGTAATCTGTCCTCAACTGTTCGGCGATTCCAAAGGGATCTCGCGCTTGCGCGAGTGCGTTTCTTATCCGTAAAAAAACAACGCCGGGAGTTGTGCTAACACGACCCCCGACGAGATCTCCCTTAATCTGACGCAGACAGATGTGGAGAAGAGAAAAAACATACCACGCAATACAGTAATTAACTCTATAAGAACAAACTTGCCCCCAAACTGACAAGAAAAACCGCAAAAGTAACGAAAAATTCATTAATTAATAGTCTTTTTTTTTATTTTATACTTTAACTTATAATTGTTTGGCTCAAGATATTATTTTCTGCTTTCGATTGGGAGCGCGTAGCTTAGATTCTTGAATAGGCTCATTTGGACTCAAAAGATTGCAGGGTAAAGCTTTTTTGGATGTGCGTGATATTTGATCACTTACATCTATGGCTACTCCTCAAACACGATATTGATCTTCATTAAATCAGAAATTCCTCGATTAAGTTAAATCGCCTAAATTTGTACTTCTTGTTCAACTTCAATCGGCACTTGTACTTGTACTTGGGCAATTTCTGTATAAATTTCTATTTCAGCCCTAAGCGCTTCAAAACTGACTACTAAAGAATAGGGAGCATAAGCATCTGGATCATTGTTCCAGCCTTCATGACCCACTACCGCAATACAAAACGCTTCTGTAAGCTCGTAGGAGTTGACTATTGTCCAATCTTTTTGAATAGTCCCTGAACCTCTGGAAACACCTTTAACTATTCCATAATTTTTTTGTGTCCCAAGCATCCACTTAAAGATTCCTTGCCCTTTTTCTGTGTCTTCGGGAGCCTCATATTTGTCCAATACTCTTTTTAAAAATTGCTGAGGATCTTCTCCTATCTTACTGCATTCCCAATTTAACCAAGTTGAAAGATATCTTCTCCGATTACGTCTTGTTCGACGGGGTTGCGCTTTATAAGAAAGAGTTACTTCTAATAAAATTTGAAAATCTTCTCCAGGAGAAATGAGTTTTTTTGGAAGTTTGACTTGATAAATATGAGCAAGTCTTGCTTCTATTTTCCGTTCTCCTTTCGTATATAAGGTAACACGGTTAGGAGAATTACGACTGGCTCGCTCTAGATTGGGAATACCGTAACCAAAAGAACGGATTACTCCTAATTTATCTACATCATCTGCCATTGCCCACTCTGGCCATCGGGCAGACTGCACAATTAACGCACGGTACAACAAACAACTCTCTTGAGGAAATTGAGCAGCAAGACGAGCAGCAATATGAGTAACTTTTGGTGCTGCAAATGAAGTTCCAATGGTATCAGATGCGATCGCAGATCCACCATGTAAAGTTGAGCGCACTAACTCAGGACACACTTCTTTTGGATGAGTCAGATTAGGGGGTATATTTCCATCGGTAACTAAATCACCTCCATATTCAACAACTTCTGGTTTAATACTCTCCCAAATTCCAAATCCCGAACAGGAAAAAGCGGAAGGGTGATGCGGTTGTGCTATTGAAGTTAAAGAGGATTGATTATAAAAGTTATGTGATACTGAACCCACTGTTAAAGCTTGAAAACTTTGAGCAGGATTAGCAATTCTACAAGAGTCTTCAAGTAAATAATTGGGATAAGACCGATTGGCTGCCAAATGTTCTTGTATTGATAATCTTGTCTGCCCTATTCTGTTATCTATAGGTATATTACCCGCAGCAACAATCAATAAAATATCGTTTTTCCATGTAAGTTGATCAATTATAGCTGCCCAAGCGCTCATATATTGAGTTCTACAAGGGACAGATCCAGTAATTGAATGATTAAAAAGTCTTGTTCCTGTTAAATGATAAATATTAACAATATCTTCTATAATAATTGGTGGAAAAAGTTTTTTAGGAAGTTGATTATCAGAATTAAGAATTCTAGCATTTTGTAGCCAGCAAATAGCTTGTTCTCTTCCACTCCGAGGTATTGTGTTAGGATAAAGAACCGCACCAGCTACCCTTGTTCCGTGTCCTCCCTTCTTCACATAGTCAGCCGTTAAATTATCTTCGTCAGGAACCCAAGAGCGGGAATTATTTCCATCAATAGCTGCTTTTAGAAGAGAATGTCTTTCCTGAATTCCACTATCTATAATGCAGACTTTTGGGGCATCGTTATCTGGAGGGTCTAATTGAAAAGAGGGGCTTTCAGCATCAGCTAAACCTTGGCGCTGAATCAATTCAAGAAACTCATCTGGTTCACTAACTTCAAAAATATAAGGATAGTTACTAACTAAATCTTTTAATCCTTTGCCTGAAATTTTAATCCGGCAAGAAAAACTATCAGGTAATTCAGAATATTTAGTAGTTTCTCCATCTACTATAGATAAAATTTCTCCTTGATAATTGAGAACAAAATCGGTTAATTCTTCTTCTCTAATTGATTTTTCTTCATTCCAATCTTCATCGGTAAGATCTCGCTTATTTATCCAGCGATTAACTTTAGCTTGAAATTGTTCATCAGTTTCATTAGTTTTACGTTTCGGGTAATCAGAGAGTTTAGCTTTAAGTCCTAAACAAGCAATGCTTACATCAACTGTATATATTTGATCATCTTTAACTTTATCCCAATGTTGCCATAATTCAGGGGATACAATTAATTCGGGTTTTTTATATCCTTCTATAAGCTCCCAAATTTCAGCAACTGTACCTCCCCCGCGCTCTTCTTTAATAAATTGTTCTATTTTTTTCTGTAAAGCACTTAGTTCTAAATCTGCTGAAGCACCGATAATATACCCATCTTCTAGTTCAGCAATAACCTCTATTCCATAGCTTTTTAATTTGTCTGGATCAAAAGCGTCTGGATCAATTTGTAAAATAACTCGTCGAGCATTGGGGAGTTTAGGTTTACCCTCTTCGTCTCTTTTTTCTTCCTCTTCTTGCCAAGAGAAAAATATTGCGTCCACATTAGCTTTTAGTTTAGTGCCATGTGCCTGACGATTACCCAAATTAGCTAATGATCTAGGATTAGATCTTGGTGGGCGTGAAGGTTTAGCTGTTCCTTGTATTGTTAGTGTGAGGGGAATATGAGAATAGTCCTTAGATCGTTCAACCATTGAGTTTTTTCTATCTTATTTATTTTTTAACTAAAAGACACTTTAATTTCTTGGATAGCGTCTTCTAAATGCTCTTGAATGACTAACTCTTCTCGTTCAAGAATTGCTCTTTTAGCTGCATCCTGAGCGACTCGAACAGCTTGAGCCGCAGAAAATCCCTTCATGTCTTGCACTATAGCATCCCAATTAATAACTCCAACATCAATAGCTGATAACGTTTGTTTTATTATAAATTTTAACTCAGCTTCTCCAGGTTTGGGAATCTCTATAACATCATCAAATCGTCTCCAAAGAGCAGTATCAAGTGATTTATTGAGATTGGTAGCAGCTACTAATAATCCAGAATTGGGTTCATACTCATCAAGAATTTGAAGAAATGTATTAACCACTCGTTTGATTTCTCCTACCTCTTGAGTATCTTCCCGTGATTTGGCTATAACATCACATTCGTCTAAAAATAGTAGACATGGAGATTCTGAAGCTTTTTCAAAAACTAATCTTAGATTACTGGCCGTCTCACCTAAAAAAGACGATACCATTGCATCAAACCGAACTTTCAAGAGTGACAGTCCTGTATTCCAAGCTAAACGCTCTGCTCCGAGAGTTTTACCACACCCAGGAGAACCATATAATAAAATCTTTTGTCGATAACGTAGTCCATGATGAGCTAGTCTATCTCTTGCTGCATACTCACGCTCAATACGTTGAAAACGCTTCTCTACCATTACAGGCAAGATCATGTGGTGGCGTAGTTTCTCCCTAGGAACAAAAGTTACCAAGGGAAGATTAAAACGTTTACTGGTCGGTAGAGACTGAAGATCCTGTAGCGTTGTCTCCGGGGTTGAAAGTGGTGTCTGACTACTGGAAGTAGGCTTTTCTTGTTTATTTTTACTCTTAATATTCTCTAACTGTTGAGCTAAGGCTGTATGACCTTTGCTGCGCTCCTCTTCTATAACTAGGCACGTCAATTTGTCGAGCGCTTCTGGATCAGAACTAGCGATCGCTCGAAACAACCTTTTAAGGAGTTCAGCCTTCATTGTGCCTATCTAGCATTGTTTTGGTATATATGTACTATAAATAATCATACACTTAAAATCGCTCTTTGTAATTCCATCGACCAACAAAAGTTACATAATTTTACATCCTATAGGAAAAAAAAGGTTAATAAAGGCTCTACATTATAGCCTACAGTAAGCATTCATTGGGTGATTAGTGCTTTTGGCGAAGCTCTTGAAGCTTAAATTCCTCAATATTTTCATAAAGCTCTGGCTAAAAAAGAAATCTCTATAACCAAACAGATCACAATGCTCTTTTTAGCATAACAAACCCATCAATAAATCCTCAATTTATATTAGAAAAAATTTATCAAATTTGTTTAGAACAGCCACACCCCTAAAAATAAATGCTCAGAGCGATTAGGTAAAAAGTTAGTTACAAACTTTTCTAAATATCATCCATTCTTGAGATGTTATCGTTTTAAAAATCCACTTAATGTATCAGAAAAAACACTAAAAAATTACATATAAAAGTACCTAATTTTTGAATTTTAGTATAAAATTACTAATTAAGATCAATCCATTAGTTAGCAAGCTTATGAGTAGCCAAGTAGTAGATTTTGGCACTTTATTAAACAAACTGGATATATTTTCAGATTATGTCGCTAAAACTGCCGATTATCCTAAAATTTCACCCCGCTTTCGCTCAAGAGCCGCCCCTGCCAAGTGGCGAAGGGACAAGTCAATTGAAAAAATCAATTGGGACAAATATGGCTCCGAAGTCCGCGAGGAGTATGCGGCGATTAAAAACATTTTGTTACAGGGATACAATCCCAACAGTCGAGAAATTAATGATCCAACCTCTCTTAATCAATTTTTTCTGAGACATAAGGAATTTATTGTCAAACATTGGAAAATTTTGACTGACTTTGACAAAAAAACTTTAAAAATAGTGGCTCAAGAAATCAAGGAAGGCTTTGAGATGGTCGAGCGTATAAATTTTGCTAATCCTTCTATATTTACGCTCCTGGGTTTTTTGTTACTTACTTTCCTAAAAATGCTGCAAAATAGGGGAAAACCTCACAGATTTATTCACTTCGATCGATTAAAAGCTTTAATGGCTAACTGGAAATTGTTCGGTTCAAACAGATCCAGGTCGAATGAATTAAGAAGGGCGATGGTGTCTTTATATCATACTCTAGCTGATTGGTCTAACACGATTGTAGGACTAGCCCAACTTGAACCACAGGAGGAAGAAGCGCCCCTTTACGAAACGGCTACTCACGAGGAATGGTCAAGAGCTTTGCGGGAATGGGCTGCCGGTCAAGTTCACCCAGGGCCTCCTCTCAGTAATGAAGCGATAAGACGAGAAAATATTTATGAGGAGAGATTTTAAATGCGTTTTCTAATGGATACTAATATACTGGTACACTCAATTGACTCCGAAGATCTCCTCTATCAAGAAGCTGTTGACGCGATCGATATTTTACAAGAATATCAAGTCCCATGCTATGTCGTGCCGCAGAATCTGACGGAATTTTTGAGCGTTTACAGTCGTCCAGTGGAAAAAAATGGAATGGGACATACCGCAGCCGAGGCTCTAAGGGAAATTAAGCGTATCAAGCAATTATTTCGTCTATTAAAAGGAAGACCAGAGATAGAGATCTATGAAGAATGGGAGAGACTGATCAATACTTATGGAGTCGAGGGAAGACAAGTTTACGACACCCGTCTGGTTGCCAATATGCTTGTTTACGACTTAACCCATATCCTGACGTTCGACTATGAGGATTTTGACTACTACGAGGGGATTACTGCCGTCCATCCGGTGCATTTAAAACAAAAGCGTCTATTCAAGAAACACTTCTTTTAAATAAGAAGAAATTGTTTTAAAAAGTTAAATTAAAGCATTTTTAAGTTTTAATTTTAACTATTTTTATGATAGAACAGCCTTGTATATCCAGGCTACCAACTGCTCCCAATTACGATTGTTAGTACAAACAAGAATGCTGCAATGGTTATCATCACAAAGCTGCTTTAGGCTTTTTTAAAATTCAATCTAAACAAGAAAAAAAAGCAAAGCTTAAACAAAAAAACTAAGATTTCAGAATATTCAAGAATCAATTAAAATTTTAAACATAACTATTCCAAAACTTAAAAACAAAAAGCCACAAAAATATTACTTTAAATCTATTAACGAAAAAATGTTACTTTTAAGATTTTTTTTGTTAATATTTCTTTTGACTATTGGTTTAACTCTAATTTTTCTTTTCTACATTTATAATAGTATAATTACTGATTTTTGATTTATATTTTCAAAATACTCAGGATTTATTTTTTGCCATTCAATATGAATTCTTGAACGGTCTGATGAAAATGCTTAGGGAAAAGATTGATTCCTATTAAAGATTTAACTAAATATGCCCCTAAAAGGATAGAGCTACTAATCAACAAATTAAAACTAATAATAATAAATACAACAGTAATTAAATTTCCCCAACGACTTACAGGGTCAGGAATATAATTTCTTTTTTGATTACGTCTATCTTTTCCAACTAAAAAAACAAAAAAATAACGAATAAAAATTAAATCGACAGTAAACCTTAAATCAACAATTTTAGGCGAAGAACGAAAAATTATTAAGTTTATTAAATGCCTAACAGTCTCCAATTGTTCTGGGGTAAAACTATTAAGCATTTTAGAGTCAATAAATTGAAGATAGTAGTCAGAATTTTTGGTTTCTTCGCTAAAATTTTGCTGAGATAGCTCTTTTTTACTGTTAGAAAAATTAGATTTCATAAATTTTGAAGTTTCATTAAAAAGATTGTTCCAATTTGTAAACCTAGCAAAGCCAAGAAAGTAAGTATAAAAAAAATTTGTATTTGCTTTAACCGGAATTTAGACAAGATATGGTGAGTGAAGCCATGAATTAAAGCAACGGTTATTGCTAATCCCCAAACACAAAAAAACATAATAGCCCATACTGCTACTTGAACAGTAGGAGTAAAATGATTATAATTATGATTATGAATATGAAAATTATACAAAATAATAGACAATTTTTTTGTCCAACCTACTTTTTCTAAAACAGCAAAAGTTTGAAAGCTATATAATTTATAAACTCCTAGCCAAATAACAGCACTAATCCCAAAAATCACCAAAAAGATTGCTCCTGTCCCTGACCAGCTTAGATATAAAATTTGTATAATAGTTGTTTGCCAAATTAATTTATTAACTTGATACAAATAAAAAAATTCTCCTAGTAAAGTATAACTCATAAAAAGGATTAAAAGGAAAAAAAATAAGTTCTGATATTTTTTAATTGTAACCAACATTAATTTTACTTATTGTGATAGGTTTATAACAAATTAAAACGAAGTTTAGCTAAAAAAAATTTCGTGGACGCAAGGAAATTAATATTAGTATGATTAATCAACTGTGGCTCAATCAAATAGTTATTAAAAATATTATCACGATAATTGCTTATTTCAGATGAATTGTCTAAAATACCCAATTTTATGGGGTCTAATAACTGAATTATATTTTGGTTTTGATTATCTTCAAAGCCACCATTTGTATTAACTTGGAAGTTTGGAGCTATAACAAAGTGATTAATATCATTATTACCCATGAGGTTATCGTTTTTCAAATCTTCGACTAAAAGCTGAGAGTCGTTGAAAGCATTCTTAATATTGCTCTGAGGGGAGTTCAGAGCGAAAATATTTTCAGTCCCAGTTTCAGAAAAACTTGTTATGAAGCCACCTGAATATTGTTCTAAATCTTCTCTCCTTTGCAAATCTGTCCAAACAATGTTTCCTAAACTGGTCAGAATTTCTGAATTAGTGCCATTAAAATACTCAGCGTTGCCTCCAGGCCCGTAGGTAAGATCGTTAGCATCATTCGCTTTAGCCACCCAAACGATTCGACCTATCTCGCGTTGTTGAACGGCTTCCATCATGCGGCGAGTAGCATCTAAAGTATTTCGTCCTGCATTTTCCGAGCCATATTCACCAACCATAATAGGAATGCCCTGGTTGTGTAAGATATCAAAGTATTGACCAATATTTTGTCCATTCCACTGATCGTAAGCATGAATTGAAAAGAGAATATTTTCGTTACCTTCCATGATTTCGAGAGCGTGGTTAGGAATCGTTTGCGTCCGGTAATCTTGACCCCAAGCTTCTCCGTCAACGATAATCAGATTGTTAGCACCTTGGGAGCGAATAATATCAATCAATTCACGGTGGTAACTTACCCATTGACTAGGATTAGCCCAACCATTTCCTGGCTCATTTTGTAAATTAAACCAAACATAGGGATTATTACCAAATTCTCGCGCCATATCCCGCCAATAATTTTTGAGAATTTCAAAATCATTGCCCGTATAATAACAGCCGATGCGATCATGAGCATCAAAAATTACTACTGCCCTCTGACTGGTAAAAGCATCAACAATCCGATGGTCGCTGGCATATTTATTTAAAGCCGGATTAGGCTGATTATAAGTGCCCAATAGGTAATTCGGAACTCTAATCGTGTTAAATCCCCAATTATTTAGATAAGAATTGACATTAGAGGTTCCCTCCCAAGCAAACATATTGGTTCCTTTAATAATAAATTCTTGTCCATCGGGAGTATAAATTTTCGTCTCTAAAACTTGAAAATTAGGATTATTTTGATTTAAAAAAGTCATTTGTTAACGATTTTTAATTTAATTTGATTTTAGACAATTTAGAAGCGGGCAAAAGCTGAAAATGTCAAAAATTAGGAATTAAATGTCACAAAATTTCCTAAAATATAAAAATATTGATATTTTGAGCAAATTTTATCTAAAAAATGAGAAGGATCTTTGTCGGTTTTAAAATCCTCAGCTTTTATTATCTAGCATTTTTTTTTAATTGAACAGGTAGAAAATACAGAAGAGATGATTAAATAACTCTTAATTTAGGGTCAATCATATCAGTGATTATAGCGATTTTAAAATGATGAGTTTCTCTTATCTTGCGCCTGACAATTTTGAAGAAAATCTATATTATGTTGAATAGGAATAGTCTGAAATACAGAAAGGAGCGTTAAATTAGTACAAAAGTTCTGTGAGTTTGACCTGCTCCCTAGGACTCAGATCTTGCACCAACCAATTTTCCTGTTGAGAGCGGGTGTGGGGGAGGCACGGATGGCGAGAAAACCTCGCTATGTTGAGTGCCGTTGTCGGGTGACCTCCTAGCACAAGCGACTGTGCGTAGCGCGGAGCATCGTGGGGTGTAGGGAATAGAAAAATTAAAGAGATTGTACAATTATGAAGCTCTTGTTCGCAGTCTTATGATTAACGCTCTCCTTTTTTATTATTTTTGGGCCCCTACTTCCACTACGCCCCATACCCTACACCCCACACCCTACCCTCACCAATACCATTAGACACAGGTGCAAGATCTGAGTAGGAGACTACTGCCCTGTTTTTTAATCAAACTCATCAATAAAAATTAATTTTAATCAAATAAATTAAAACATAATCCTCTAAAAACATAAATATAAATAAGTTTTTCTTTTATTGTGAAAAATATGTATTAATTTGTTTTAACCGTAAATTGCTCTTATTAATTTATAAACTTTTTGTCCTGCGATGACTTATACTAATCATATTTTTTGGGTAAAATTTAATTTTTTTGGTAAAGTTTTAATAATTTTTCCAAAAAAAAGTAAAAACTTCTGCTTAAAAGCTCATCTGTGAAATTTTGCTAAATATTTAGATTATCTAAGAATTTATGTCATTTTTCAGCAATTCAAACAATTTGGATAGTCATTAAAATTAATTACTATTACAAAAATAATAAGTAAATATAACTTACGGAAAACCGATAATAAATTATTATTCAATATTTTTTTTGATAAAAATTAAGTGTTTAAACGGTATTTTTTAGTCAGCATTATTTATATCATTCACTTAGATAAGTGATTTAGATCACAACCCTCTGAGCCACAAATCAGTTATTAATAAAATAAGGTTAAAAAGATAGTTTTCTTTTAGTAATTATTTCTAGAATTTAAAAACATGAAGCTTGTTTCTGTTATTATACCTACCTACAATGCTGAAATTTATATTAAGCAGACTCTTGAGTCAGTTTTAGCTCAAACCTATTGTGATCTCGAAATTATTATTGTTGATGATGAATCCCCGGATCGCAGTATTGAAATTTGCCAACAATTTAACGATCCTCGGATCAAAATTATTCATCAGAAAAATCGGGGATTAGCGGGTGCGCGTAATACAGGAATTCGTCACGCCCAAGGGGAGTATTTAGCTTTTTTAGATGCTGATGACCTTTGGTTGCCAGAAAAGCTAACTCTCCAGATTGAACATTTAGAAAATAATCCCGAGGTGGGGGTTAGCTTTAGTCGTTCTCGTTTTATTGATGAAAATGGAGAATATATCGGGGTTTATCAAATGCCAAAATTAACTGGTATTACCCCAGAACATCTGTTATGCCGCAATCCGATTGGCAATGGTTCAGCCCCTGTGATTCGTCGAAAAGTTTTTAATGCTATTCGCTTCCAAAAGAACCTTTATGGACAAGAGGAAGATTTTTATTTTGATGAAAGTTTCCGTCAATCAGAAGATATTGAATGCTGGTTTCGTATTGTTACGCAAACTCACTGGAAAATTGAAGGGATTCCCGATGCTTTAACTCTTTATCGAGTTAATACTCAAGGTCTTTCTGCTAATATCCTTCCTCAACTAGACTCATGGGAAAAGTTGATCGAAAAACATCGCCCCCAAACTCCAGATGTTGTGAACAAATGGGAACATCAAGCCAGAGCCTATCAACTGCGTTATTTGGCACGTCGGGCTGTACGCTTAAAAGATGGTCAAATGGCTGTGAAATTAGTTAATCGCGCTCTTTTAAGCGATTGGAGAATTATTATTAATGAACCTAGTCGTACTGTTTTAACTCTATTTGCTGCCTATTTACTCAATTTTTTACCCTCCTCAACTTATCCTCAACTCGAATTACTTGCTTTAAAAATCACCGGATATTTACAAAAAATTAAAATTGGACAAGAGCAAAGTAAATTTTACAAATCAATAGAATCCTCTAGTCATTAAACTCAACTTCATCTGTTCTATTTATTCGAACAAAGTTTAAGACATTTTTTCCAATTAGCCATGAAAAATATTTCATCAATTTACACTTTTTTCACTTGTCTGTTTCCCTAATATTTAGCCATGAAAATTTTGCTAGTTTCTTCAACAGGTGGTCATTTTAACGCTTTACAACAACTCCGCTCTTTTTGGAGTCAGCATGAGTGTATTTGGGTGACATTTGACACAGAATCGACACGCATTGCTCTGCAAAATCAATCAGTTTACTGGGCTTTTTCACCCACTAATCGTCACTTACTCAATCTAATGAGAAACTTTTTACTAGCTTGGCAAGTGATCAAGTTTGAACGGCCTCAATTAATTTTATCTACTGGTGCTGGGGTGGCGGTTCCCTTTATTATTTTAGGTAAACTTTTTCGATGCAAAACGGTTTTTATTGAGTCTTACACCCGGATTAAGGAATTAAGTTTATCTGCTCGTTTAGTCTTACCTTTTTTAGATAAACTTTATGTTCAATGGCCAAGCTTAAAGACCAAATATCCTCAAGCAGAATTCTTGAGTGATTTCTGCCGAAAAGTAACCCATTAAATGAGTAAAAAATAAATTTTTTAGAGATTTATTTTGCTCAAAATAAAAAGATCTTCAAAAACTATCCTGTAAATTATTTTTTTCAACAAAAACAACTCAACAAACAAGGAAAAAATAATTATATTTACAGTGAGAAAAGAGGATTAATTTTATGCAGAATCAATACCCTTGTCAGTCTTGTCACCCGAAAAAATGTAGCTTTGTTCAGAAGTCTTATTTACTTCAAGTTCCTCCTCAATTAACTATTGTAGAAACTCAGCTATTCCAACAAAATTTTGAAGCAATTTGTCATCAATTATCAAGTCCTAAGCGAATTATATTAGATTTTGTTGAAACTCATTGGATAGATGGTAGCGGAATCATAGGACTAGCTAAAATAGCAAAACTAGCGGCTCAAGAGGAAATTACTCTAGTTAGCTGGAGTATATCACCCCAAATTCAACAAATTTTTTTAAAAGCTGGATTATCGCAAGAATTTAATACTGAGTCTTGTAAAGATACAATTTTTATTTGTAATACTCCTATCAGGTCTCATCCTTCCGTCACTTCCAAACTTAAACGCGGAATCGATATTGTAGGAGCCTTAGTCGGGTTAGCCATTACTGCTGTTTTATTTATTCCTATTGCCGTTGCTATTAAATGGGATAATTCAGGGCCAATTTTTTATAGCCAGATTAGACGAGGTTATTTAGGTAAACCTTTTCGTATTTGGAAATTTCGTTCAATGGTCACAAATGCTGAAAAACTTAAGTATAAAATACAGAATCAAGCTAATGGACCTATTTTTAAAAATGAAAACGATCCTAGAATTACCCGCGTCGGTCGTTTTTTAAGAAAAACTAGCTTAGATGAATTTCCTCAGTTTTGGAATGTTCTGTTAGGAGATATGAGTTTAGTGGGTACTCGTCCACCTACTTTAAATGAAGTGGAACAATATGAAATTGTTTATGGCCAACGTTTAAATGTTAAACCGGGCTTAACGGGAGAATGGCAAGTTAATGGACGGTCAAAAATTCTTAACTTTTGTGAAATTGTTAAACTGGATTTAAAATATCAAAAAAACTGGAGTGTTTACTATGATTTAAAAATTATCTTTAAAACTTTTTATGTTTTATTTAGCCGGGGTAATGGAGCTTATTAAATAATTAATTTTTTTAATTTATTGCTTAGAGCTTAGAACTTTTTAGGACATTCATCTTAATAGGAGATAGCAATCGTGGTTTTCCCCAACTTTCTGATTATTGGTGCGGCTAAGGCTGGAACCACAGCTTTACACAGTTATTTACAACAACATCCACAAATATATATGACTCCTGAAAAAGAAACAAACTTTTTTGCTTTTGAAGGTAAAAAGCTTAATTTTCAAGGTACGGGTGATGAAGCCATTAATAAATTTTCTATTACCGATATAATTAATTATGAAAAAGTATTTAATCAAGTAAAAAATGAAATAGCAGTTGGAGAAGCTTGTCCCCTTTATCTTTATTCTCCAGAAGCAGCCGCCAAAATCAAGACTTATCTTCCGAATGTTAAGTTAGTGATTATTTTGCGTCATCCCGTCTCACGAGCTTACGCTAATTTTTTGCATTTAGTTCGAGATGATAGAGAACCAAACAAAGACTTCTTTCAAGCTTTACAATTAGAATCTCAACGAATTAAAGATAATTGGGAATGGTTTTGGCATTATATTCAACTTGGGTTTTATGCTCAACAGTTAAAACGTTATTACGAACTCTTCTCTTCAGAGCAAATTCAAGTTTATCTTTATGATGATTTTTTAGTTGAGCCAATTAAAATTATACAAAATATTTTTGATTTTGTTCAAGTTGATAAAACTTTTTTACCAGATTTGTCGATACGTCCCAATAAATCGGGTATGCCTAAAAATCTTTTGCTACATCGATTTTTAACAAAACCCAATCCCATCAAAACTTTACTTAAGCCACTATTTCCGACTTCAGTTAGGCAAAAAATTCAGCATCAAAACTTAGTTACCCCTGAAATTTGTTTAGCTAGTCAAAAATTATTATTAGATTTGTATCGAGAGGATATTTTAGAATGTCAAGATTTAATCGGACGTAAATTATCAAATTGGCTAAAATAAATTGAGGCAAAGTTATTCAAATTAAGGGTAAAATTTTTAACAAGTTATGACTAAACCCAAAATCTTACATCTTATTGGAGATCAACGATTTGGAGGTTCTAACCATCTGGTTAAACAGCTAGTTGACTCTTCATTGCAGAAAAAATTTGATTTTGTCGTTCTAAAATTAGAAGAGGCTAAACTTCAATTAAAACAATTACGCCCCGCTCTCATTATCTTTCATTATCCCTGTGCTTGGAAATACCTGTTAGACCTAGTATTTCTCAAACGATATAGCCCGGTTTTTATTTGCGATCATCATTACTGCCAAGGGTTTGAAAAGTATCAAGTCCCCTCAGTTTTTCGTTTTCATCTCATGTTAAAGATAGCATATTTAATTGCCGACGGAGTGATCAGTATCTCAGTTGCTCAACATGATTGGATGAAAAAACATCAATTAGTAAATTCAACTAAGGTTAGAATTATTCAGTCTGCCTCTAAAATTGATGCGCTTTTAAATATTGAGACAAAACCTTGCCAAAGCCCTTTAAAATTGGGAGCTTATGGACGGTTTGCCCACCAGAAAGGATTTGATGTTCTCCTCAATGCTATCGCTCTTTTACCTCCTGAACTATTTCAGCTTTATTTAGGAGGTTATGGACCTCAAGAGGCTCAAATCCAAGCTATAGTTGCAAAACTGCCTCAAGTAAAATTTTTAGGCAAAATTAATGATTTACCCGCTTTTTTGTCCTCTTGTGATGTAATTGTTGTGCCCTCCCGATGGGAAGCTTGCGGATTGGTCTGTTTAGAAGCCAAAGCGGCTGGAAAACCGGTTTTAGTGTCGGCGGTAGATGGTTTATGTGAACAGGTGAACAACTGCGGGATATTAGTCCCACCCGATAATTCACAACAATTAGCTGAAGCAATTTTCTCTCTTCCAGAGCAAAACCTGGCACTTTGGGGAAAAATTGGGCGAGAGTCAGTTAGAAAAGCGTGGTCTGATTTTCTCATCCAATGGGAACAGTTTTTACAAGAAGTAATCACCAACAAATCTTTTGAATCTCAATAAGAATGCTCTTTAATATTTTAAAAGCCAAACTCAAACAGATAGATAGTCCCTTCGTTCGAAATGTGGGATGGCTGGGGGGATCTGGGGCTGTTATTCGAGTATCTCGTTTAATCACTACCGTGATTCTTGCTCGTTTTCTTTCCTCCTATGATTATGGATTAGCCGCCATTATTTTGACCACTAATGAATTTATCCGTGTCTTTTCTCGTAACGGCGTTGGGATTCGACTGATCCAAGGGGATGAAAAACAGTTAGAGGCTTTATCCCAGTCCGCTTATTGGCTTAACTGGGTGGTTTTTGCGGGACTATTTGGATTACAGTGTGGGGTGGCGTTCCCTTTGGCTTGGTTTTATGATGATAAGCGTCTCATTTTGCCGATTTGCGCTATGGCCTTAAATTTATTGTTGATTCCCTTTGGCCTGGTTCAAGCGGCTTTACTCCAACGAGAAGGACGTTTTAAAGTGATTGCCCTGACCGAAATGTTACAAATTTCCACAGATAATATACTTTCGGGTATTTTAGCTTTTTTTGGCTTAGGAATGTGGGCGATTGTACTACCTAAAATCTTGGTAGCTCCCATTTGGGTTTATATCATTATTAAAAACCATGCGTGGCGGCCTCATGGACAATTTACGACCCGTCATTGGGGCGAACTATTTCAGTTTGGACGCAATATTTTAGGGGTAGAATTACTCTATACCCTACGGGCGAATTTAGATTATTTGATTATTGGACGTTTTTTAAGTGTAGAGGCTTTAGGAATCTATTATTTTGCTTTTAATGCTGGTCTGGGTATTAGTTTAAGCGTTATGTCTTCGATAAAATCCGCTTTACTGCCTCATTTATGTGATGCTCGTGCCCACCCTCAACTATTTAAAGCCAGATACTACCATAGTCTAAAAACCATTGGATTAATCTTGATTCCTTTAGTTTTGCTACAATCAGGTTTAGCACCCTTTTATGTTCCCCTTGTCTTTGGTCACAAGTGGATTCCGGCAATTCCAATTCTGATTTTAATTTGTTTGTCCGCTATCTCTAGACCTTTTGCTGATTCGGCTTCCCAGTTATTACTAGCTGTGGATCAACCCCAAAAAGACTTAATGTGGAATTTGATATTTACTGCTATATTTGCTGTAGGGTTGCTCATAGGCGTTCACTGGCAAAGCTTAGGTGTAGCCTTTGCGGTCTTGTTAACTCATCTGATTTGTTTACCAGTGTTTACTCTTTGGGTCATGCGATATGTCTTTCGGACTCAATTGCAATATAACGAAATTTAGAAATGTTTTTTTTCTGAGCGTCGTGACACTTATTTGTTTAAAGGCCTCATCGGGGTTAAGCTTGCCTCTGTCTCCTGGCGATCGTTTAGAAGTTTCTATTCCCAATGAAAAGTATTTTACAGGGGTTTATGAAGTTAACCAAGATGGGAATTTAGAAATCCCTTATTTAGGTCTTTTAGCTGTAGGCGGATTAGAACCGATTGAAGTTCAGCAAAAGTTGAGTCAAGCGTTAATCGAGCAACAATATTTTCCGCCGGGGAAGCTAAAACTTAGTATTGAGATTTTACGCTGGGCCCCGATAACTGTTACGGTCAAAGGAGAAGTCTTCAATCCCGGTAGAGTTTTAATTAATGAAAATAATCAAACTGAACAAAACAATACATTTACCTCAGAATCCCGTCAAATTACTGGGAGCAATCCCCTTAACCGCTATTTAACCGATGCAATACGGGCTACCGGTGGGGTTTTACCTTCAGCAGACCTTCGTCATATTCGTATTATTCGCGCAGAGCAAGAAATCGTCGCCGATCTTTCTGGAGAATTTAGTGGTGAACCTGTAAAAGATATTCCTCTAGTCGCTGATGATCAAATTATCGTGCCGGATCTAGGGCAATTTCAAGCTGAATTAGTGCGTCCTTCTCAAATTACTCCCCCCGGTATCAAAGTTTTTGTCTCGAACCTTTCTGTGCCGGCAACGAGTAATGCTACTTCGGCTATCGGAAACCGAGAAGAAGGAATTACTTTTCCTTATGGAGCAAGGTTCAGCCATGCCGTTATTTCCGCTAACTGTGCCGGTGGAACTAAACCGACTAATGCTGATCGAAAGGCGATTTTAGTGCGTGTTAACCGAATTTCTGGGGAGACAACCGTTATTGAACGTAAAGTCGAAGATTTATTAAGAGAATCCCAAAATGATCAAGATAATCCTTTTTTAATGCCAAGAGATGGAGTCGCTTGTTATGATTCTGAAATCACTAATACTAGAGATGTTTTTCGTACTATTGCCGATTTTTTAAGTCCTCTTAACCCTCTATTACTTTTACGAAATCTGTTTCGCTGATGGCTATTACATCATCTGGTTCTGTATCTCAAAAAACTCCCGATGCGAAAAGAGAATTTATTTGGTTGCGGTTGATTAAATATTTTACTCTTGCCATTCTTGCTAATGGTGCATTATGGGGAATTTCTTTTCGTTATCTTAAAACCGCTAAACCCAGCTATATCAGTGAAGCGATTTTAAATGTAGCGATGAATAGTGCAGGAGTTAGTGTTAATTTACCTGATATCGGGCAAGCTTTAACCTCAAATTCTTCAGCTTTTAACAGTTCTTCAGACCCCAGAGAGAACTATAAAATTATTGCCAGTAGCCCCTCTGTTTTAAAAGCCGCAGCCTATAAACTTAAATTATCAGAAGAAGACTTTGGTGAAGCGAAAATTACTATTATCAATAATACTACCATGCTCCGTTTATCTCTCAGTGCTAATAATCCCCAGTTAGCACAAAAAAAATTAAATATACTTTATATAGTTCTTACTCAACGAGTTAATACTTTACGGCAAGCTGAACAAAAAGAACGTAGTAAATCCAATCTCCAATCCCTTATCGAAGCTCAAAAAAAATTGACCAATGCTCAACATCGTTTATCTCAATATAAAGCCCGATCTGGCTTTAATTCTTCGGAGCAAGTTAAAAGCTTAATTAATAACATTGAAGACTTGAGAAAACAGCGCTCAGAAATTTTTGCCCAACAGCAACAAACTGGGCGACAATTACAACAGTTATCGGTCAATTTAAATCTTTCTCCCCAAGAAGCCGCAGATGCTTTAATCTTACAAACTGATCAGCAATTTCAAAAAACTTTAACTGAATATACCACAGCAACAACGACTTTAGCCAGTTTATTACCTGATCGTGGAGTTAATTATCCTGATGTTGTTGATGCCAAACAAAAGCAAGATGCCGCTTTGCAAATGATGTTGGAACGAGCAAAAGTATTATTAAATCGAGAAGTTTACCCATCAATTTTACAACGTCTTAATCTTGATAATAGTGGGGGTTCAGGCGTAAAACGAGCAGAATTATTTCAAAATCTAATAACCCTCTCTTCTAACTATCAAGGATTAACGGCTCAAGTCAGAACTTTTACAGAACAAATCAAACAATTAGAAGCTAGATTAAATACTCTCTCTCAAAAAGAATTGGTTTTAGATGATTTGTTAAGGGAATTACAGATTTCTGAAGCTATCTTTGCCTCTACTCTTGCTAAAGTTGATTTGGGCAAAGGTGATTCTTTTGGTGCTTTTCCTCTGATTCAAATGATTGAAGAACCTACTCTTGCCGATACGCCGGCTTCTCCTAAACCGAAGTTAGTATTAGCGGGTTCTTTAATTGGTTCAATTTTTATTACTTTAGGACTCACTTTAATTTGGTGGCGAAGCTCTATTTTAACGACCACTAAACGAATAGTCAAGGAAATTTTAGCTTAATGAGTGCTAAACCAATTCAGCCCCAAAATTTTCCTGAAGCTGTAGTCTGGTATGCCATCACTTGGACTTATGGATTTTACCTAATTGGAGCCATGTATATTGTTGGGGCATTAGTTGCTTGGATATTGGGGTTTTACCTACTTTTAAAACTCTGGCTACAATCCGATGAGACTCCATCAGAGCAACGCATTTCTATTCCTTTCATTACTTGGGTTTGGATTATGGGAATGTTGGCCATGGAAGTCGCATTAATTGTCGGACATCTTGATTATAATTTGCCTATTTCAACTCTCATTAAATCTTCTATTGGCTGGAGTAAAGGTTGGGCGTTACTAGCTTTGTATCCTTTAGTGGGATGTTTACCTATTCGTCCCCAAATTATTTATAAAGCGACTTGTATTATTTGTTTTCATACTCTCTTAATTTGCCCTTTATTAATTATCGCTCCTATCCTCCACCTACCCGAAATCCTTTATGTTTCTCCCCTAAAAGCGGTTGGTGGTCCCGGCACGACTTTTTTTGATGTTTCTTTGTATGAAATTGATTTTGATGGTGAAATTCGCCAACGCTTATTTACCCCTTGGGGGCCGGCATTAGGATTTTTAGCTAATATTTATTTTCTTCTTGCTTTAGGAGAAAAAAATTATAAATGGCGTTTCTTTGGTATTCTGGGAGCTTTGTTTATGGGTTATGTCTGTAAGTCGCGGTTAGCTTTAGTTTCTATTTTACTAACTCCAGTGTTGACTTTTTTCCTTTCTCGTCTTACTCGTCCTTTCATTCAAATCTTTTTAGGGATTGCTTCTGTAATTAGTGGAATTCTTTCACCTTTATTATTAAATATAATAGATACTGTTTGGACGAAATTTAAAGAAGCGAGGGCAGAGTCCACGAGGGTACGAAGCACCCTCAGAGAAATTGCCGGATATCGTTGGGAAACTGAAGCACCGATTTGGGGTCATGGAATCGTTGAAACTGGCCCTCATTTAGTTGAGTATATGCCTATTGGCTCCCATCATACTTGGTTTGGTTTATTATTTGTCAAGGGAATTGTTGGCTTATTAGCTTTAGCGATTCCTATGCTTTTAAGTTTTATCGTACTCCTGTTTAAATCTCAGGCAAAACAAACCGCAAGAACCGCTTTAGCTATTCTGTTTACTTTATTCCTTTATACTTTTGGAGAAAATTTAGAAATTCTTGCTTATTTATTTTGGCCTGGCTTAGTTGTGATGGGAATTGCTTTTAAAGAATAGCGATTATAAGAATTAATATTTTAAAAAAGATAAAGTTTGTTCCAAGGGCGAGACTTTTACTCAAAAGCTTTAGCAGTAATCATTGCTTCTAAACTTTGAGTAGTTGAATAATAATAATCAGTGGGAGTGGTTGTTAATTCTACATTTTGAGGAGTCATTAAAAATCTAACTAGATCGCCGGGACAACGAGCAATAGCAACCCCCTGTTTTTCCATCATGTCTGCCAATTCAAGCTGATGTTCATCTATATGCTCGCCAAAACGACAAGAACGAGGCACTAAAATAAAAGATTTATTCATTTTTGCTAATAAATCAATTGTTCCTTCTCCGCAATGAGCAATAATTAAGCGTGCTTCCTCAACATAATTTTTAAATTTTTCGGAAGGGACAATTGAATAATTTTTAACCCCTGTGGGAATAAAAGTACACGAACCGCATTGAATAATAATTTCTTCTTGCTCAATATTAATGAAATCTTCTTGAATGAGATGATTGATCCATTTCATCAAACGATCAAAAGGGAATTTTTCGGTTCCTACTGTAACTAAAATCATTTTTTTACTCCTAATCTTGGTAGCGAATTGTCCCTATCGGGGAATACACAGAAAAATTTTTTTCTGTAACAATTGTAACAATAATCACTTAATTACACTGTGATCTAGATCACTAATTATTTGTGATTTCTGGAAAGTAATAAAAAGCAAAAACGCGAGAAGAAAGAAGAACTGGATAAAAAGTAAGACGAGATAGAAGAAAATGTCGTATCAATGTGATGATCAAATTAAGTTTGTATTTTCTAGAAAAATTCGCCCAAATTTATTAATTTTAAGCTTCTTTGTAGCTCCCTAGGTCGAGTTATTTTTGTAAATCTTGTTCCTGAACAGGAGTCAGGAAAGGGCGACAGACCTCGCCTCGACCTCGCTTCTTGCCGGTAGCATCACTAGCGAATACCGAAAGAATACGGTTGGAGGTAATCGTAAATTGGCTCCAAGTTAAACGCGCGAGTGCTATTGGGTGGCGTATCAAAGTGAAAATTATTTCAAAGCCCCGTACTTTGGGGGATGAGGCTGTAGTATCTAGATTTTTGGCAAATAAGCCGTCACGAAGTGGTGCTACGCGCTCGTATAAACTGGTCTGTTTCAAGATCGAGAGTATAAGCCAACCTAACCAATTTCTTGTTTTTGATTAATCAATTGCCAAAACTTCAGGTTTCAAAATGGACTAGGTTTAAGATTTGGTCAAAGCAAATCTCTTAGGACAAACATATCACAAAGCTTTACTTTGGATAACGAACTCATCAATAAATTCTCAAAGTATAAAATGTAGAGCGTTTACACCCGCCCTATAAAAAAGAAGGGAATGGGGCATAGTACAGCCGAGGCTCAAGAGGAAATTCAGCGTTTCGAAGAATTGTTCACTTTATTAGAAGATGTCGGAAGCATCCATCGGGAATGGAAAAGACTGGTCAATACTTATAATGTCGTGGGAGCGAAAGTTTACGACACTCGTTTAGTGGCTGCCATGCTTGTTCACAAGTTAACCCAGGTACTCACCTTTGATCGAGATTTTAGCCCCTACAAAGGGATTACTGTTGTCCGTCCCTCAGACGTAAATCTCAAAAAGTAGATTTAATCAAGGATATTAACAATATAAAAGATTTATGAAACAATATCAGAGGTTTATGAATCGGTTTTGCCAGCTACTTGAGTAACAACCTTTCGAGTCGCTTCTGCACCAAATCCCCATGCCAATAGAGCGAAATAATCTCCCCAACCGTTGGCTCCAAACGTTGATTTAGTCCAATACAGTTGATTAAATCCTCCCCCCGCTAATACTATGAAAGAGATCAGGTAACTAGACAGGTAAAACAGCCTTAAACGACCGTTTGCCGTTTGCCATAAACTGGCAACTGCTTGCCAAATTGGGAAAATTCCGAACACTTCTTGAGGTTTTGCACCTTTTACCGATGGAGGTTGAAGCACCAAACCCAATTCAATATTTCCATCAACACTTTTAAATGTTTCAGCAGCATTAGCTCCTAACTCTCTGACTTTTTCAATACTTGTATTGATTTCATCTTCTAATTTTTGTGCTTCGTCATCTTGTGAAGGAAGTAAAATCTGGGAGCGCTGTGTTAAATCATCTGCTTTGTCTTCCCACTCATAGCGTTGTTCACCTTCCAAAACAGCAATCAAACCTTTGAGTTTCTCTAACTGCAATTTCAGCCGAATATAGCGATTAAGTTGTTTGGAGAGTTCATCAAAGCGTTGCTTTAATTTATCAGGTGTTGAGAGATCGGGACTATTCTGTAATGTCTGTTCTAAATCCCGATTTATCTCCTGAACATAGAGAGCAGATGAATTTTTAAGATCATTTTGCTCAAGACGTTGGCGGAGGCTGTCATAGTAGCGAAACTGAATCAGCCAGTTGGGACGTTGCTCAAGCCACTTGTTCCAAACTGCTTTTGCCTTATCGAGTTCTGTTTGGGCTAGGACAAATTGTTTACCATCTTGGGCTTGTTTAGCAATGGTCAAATACATAGCCGCTCGTGACCAGAAGGATCGCGCTTCTGCCTTATCTGAGTCGATTTGGGTAGAAATATTCTTAAGAGAAAGTGTAACCTCATCACTTAATTTGCCTTCACTACTGTAAGCCGATACGGCCATACTGATCGCTATACCGACCAACAGTGTCATTAAAGGCAACAGCCAAGGATCTTTGACCCTGACAATCAATGGAATTGACTTTTCCCCTCCAGTGTAAGTGAGTAAAATTTCTCCTGTAAATTCTCCACTAGGAGCAGACTGAAGATTTAATCTAAGTGGAAAACTGGTTAATTCATTGACACTGATTTGAGTGGGCGGGGTAGTAATTTCAATGGCCGCTGATGGGAGAACGACGCTATTATCTGCACTGAAGGCATCTAAGGCAATCGCTTTCACATCATTGATCTCTTCACTGGTGCGAACTGCGATCGTGCGGGTGATCGTTTCTCCTCTTGTCCCATTGATTGTAACTGTTTTTGGGCTGACGACTATCTCGGCTTGAGCAAAGACAGGAGATTCAAGCAAGATTAAGATTGTCAAAGTTAAAAACAGAATATTAAAAATCCCCGCACGACAAAATCTCATACTTAAGATAGATTTGGAAGTAGTATAAATATTATATTTATTCCCTTTAATAATGAGCGAACTCTTTACTCAAGGTCATGCCTGTATTATCGGCGTTGGTGGGGATTTGCCCAACACAATCGATGATGCTATCGGTCTTGCCAATATTCTCCAAGATCCAGAACGCTGTGCTTACCCACCAGAGCAGGTACGCTTGTTGACGAAGGAACAGGCAAAACGAGATGAGATGTTAACGGCATTAGAGCAATTAGCCCAATCTACTACGCCTGATTCTACAGTTATTATCTATTTTTCCGGGCATGGGTATCAGGTCGCAAGCCCGATAGGAAAACCTTATTACTTAATGCCTTTTGGGTATGACCAGACCAAACTCGATGAAACGGCAATTAGCGGTGTAGAGTTTACCGCCAAACTACGGGCAATTCCAGCTAAAAAGCTATTGGTTTTGCTCGATTGCTGTCATGCGGGTGGATTAGGAGATACTCAAAGTTTGGGGTATCAAGCCGAAAAAGCACCCTTGCCACCGCAAGCTCAATCTCTATTTAATGAAGGCAAAGGAAGAGTGATAATTGCCTCCTCTCAGGCGGATGAAAAATCTTTGGCAGGAAGACCTTACAGTGCGTTCACGTTAGCTTTGATTGAATCATTGGCAGGAAAAGGAGTTTCGCAACAGGATGGTTATGTAAGGGTAGCAGATTTGGCCCTTTATGCTCGTGAGGTAGTTCCTCGACGAACACGCGATCGCCAGCATCCTATTCTACACTTTGAACAAGCGGACAATTTTATTTTGGCCTACTATGCGGGTGGGGAAGCAGAACCAAAAGGTCTACCATTTGAGGGAGAACCAGAAATTGAGTCTGAACCGTGTGAATTCAACCGTCAAATTATTAACCATACAGAAATTTTGGCATCGGGCGATAATGCAGTTGCGGCTCAAAATGCTCAAGGTGCTAGGCTCGTCACGGGAAATAGCAACGTTGTTGGTGATAACAATGTTGTACAAAAAAACGTAAGGCAGAAAGGCAAGTACAACATTAATTTGGGTAGTGCCCAAAATCTAACTACTGACAGGATTAACCGTGATCAAGAATAGGGCATAAGAGAACTATGTCAAAACAATTAGAGGCACTCAAAGCAATTCTTGAGGAAAAATTGCAAAACGAAGCCGAAATCGCGGCACTCATCGCTAAATTTACAATCGCTTCTGCAAAAGGTTCCGTTGCGATTGAAGGAGACGCTACAGAAGCGGTCATTATTACTGGAAATAAAAACATTGTTGGAAACAATAATCGCGTTGTCATCAATCAAAATACCGATCCAGAAACATTAGTTAAAAAACTACACGACTTATTACAAACAAACGATATTCATCAAAATACTCAGGGGGGCGATGCAGCCGCAAGAGATATTAATAAATCTAATACTTATGAAAATTGTACATTTATTCAATTGCTGGCTAAAGACAGTAATTTAAAAAATATTTCTCAAGATTCATTAAAGGATTTAGATTTTTCAAGTATTCCTCAAGAAAGTATTCAACAAGCCTATCAAGATGCTTTACCTCCCGATGCGGGAGTGTGGGATTTAAAGGGAAATAATCTTACCCAAATTTTACAAAATCTTGAGGAATTTAGAAGATTATCTAATTTTTTAAATCGGTTAAGTCAAGATGAAAACGTTCCTCAAGAAATCCGTAGTACATTGATTGCGTTAGCTGAAGGATTAGCATCAAAAAAGCCTCAAAACGATAATAATGCTAAACTGAATGCAAATTTTTCTTCTCACAAAGAAGGACAACTTGAATCTTATTTAATTGTTACTATCGAGCGTTGTGATGATGATAATGAACAATTTATCCTAAATGCTTGGTTAATTAAAGATGACTCAGCACCAGCAAATGACATTTCTAAATATAGCTCATTACTTGAGCGAGATGAACAACAAGTAGGAACCTTATGTAAATTTAATGACATCCCCAAAAAAATCAACAAATTTTTGAAGACAAGCCTTAAATATCTTAGGGGAAAACAATATCAGCTAATTATTGAGGTATTTTTACCGATTGATTTGATAGGGACAGAGATAGATCGCTGGAAAATTTCTGATCCAATAGTGGAAGACATAACTTTGGGGATTAAGTATCCCATTCGATTGCGATCGCTAGAACGTTTAAATCTTGAATATTTAGACTATTATTTATCGGATTGGTATAATTATTGGAATAAGGTTAAAACCGTTTTACATAATGAATTGGTTCAAGAATTATTTGAACATCTTGAAGAGATGGAAACTTTTAATTGGAAGTTGTTGAGAAATAGTTTAAAAGAAAAGATCGGACTTAAAGTTACTTGCGCTCCCCCAAAAGCAAAAAATAAGGATTTATTTAAAGCTATTTTAACCGCAACAACACCTATTGCTATTTGGCCAAGATATGATATCCCTAATTTTGAGCAGGTGGCAGAAATAGATAAAATATTAAGTTTGAAACCCTTATGTCATTTATGTGAATCAGTTAGAGAACTTAGGCAGCAAGCTGACGCTCAAACTGAACCTCATTTAGGCTTTCATTTAGCCCTGCTTTGGGAAGATCCTAATCGTCTTACCCCTAATGTCATGCTTGAATTAACACCACCTGGACAATAACAAGGAGTTTAGATTAATAATATGACTGATTGGAAAATTTTTAAAGGTAATAGCGAACCCCATGATGATATTAATCGTCTTCCTGAACCTCCTAGTTGGCGTAAGTTTATTGGAACAGATGATGTAATAATTCAAGAAATTGAAGAACGCTGGCAAAATTTTTGTCAAGGATTAGAGGAGAATACAAGAGATCAACAAAGGGGTCAAAGTTTTCGGATTCATACTGATAAAAGTAATGATATAAATACTCTTATTAATATGGTCAATGCAGCCCTGTATTTAAGACGACCTTTATTAGTAACAGGAAAACCGGGCACAGGTAAAACCTCTTTGGCTTATGCTGTAGCTTATGAACTAAAACTAGGCGCTGTATTACCCTGGTATATTACTGCTCGTTCAACCTTACAAGAAGGATTATATCGTTATGATGCGATCGCCCGTCTGCAAGATGTGCAAATAGGTGATACAAGTAAGGATATTGGTCGCTACATTCAACTAGGCCCATTAGGTACAGCCCTTCTTCCTTCCCGTCGTCCTCGCGTGTTGCTAATTGATGAAATAGACAAAAGTGATATTAATTTACCTAATGATTTACTCAATCTGTTTGAAGAAGGCGAATTTGAAATTCCAGAATTATCACGTATTTCCAAAGAAGTTAATCAGGTAGAAGTTCGCACTTATGATGGAATGGATGTACCGATTAAAGAAGGTAAAGTGCGCTCTTTAAATTTCCCTTTTATTTTGTTAACTAATAACGGTGAGCGAGATTTTCCGCCAGCTTTTCTGAGACGTTGTTTAAGATTAAATATGCCTTATGAACCTGATGCAACCGCTTTGAAAGACATTGTTAAAGCACATTTAGGCAGTGATGTGGTAACACAAGATGAGGAAAAAATTAATCAATTAATTGAAAAATTTAGAACATTGCGAAAAAGTGGGGATATAGCAACGGATCAACTGCTGAATGCTATTTATATAGTCACTCGCCAGTTTAAACCGGAACCAGCAGAAGCAGAAGACCTGATTGAAGTATTGTTAAAATACTTAACCAGTGTGGAGGACAGATGATTGATCAGTTAATTACTGCATTGAGTAAAGAAATAGAAATGTCAGCCGAAGAAATAGCTGATACAATTTGGCTGGCACTTCAAATGCAGGAATTTCATGCTGAGTCAGTCTCTTCTGGCTTATCCCGGAAAACCGAAAAAGAAAGAGGGAATAAAAACGAGAAAATTAAACCAGAGCAGGAAACATCACAAAAACCTGAACCAAAATCTTCAGATTTAGAAGAAACATCAATTCAGCCATCAAAAGAACAAAAAGCGGGTCTTTACCCCCAAAGTCGACAAGAAAACTCAAACTCTTCGGATTTATCCTTTAAAGTTCCTGATGCTCTTTCTTTACGTGAACCTTTAAATTTAGCACGGGCGTTAAAACCCTTCTGGTAGTGAATTTTGTCTAACCTGTGGAGTGGCATTAAATCCATCTTCCATCCCAGAAAACCATGTCTCTGATTTAACTATCTCTTGTTCTGCTTGTGGTTATGATAAGAACACTATTGGTAGCGAATATTGTGATGCCTGCGGGTCTGAGTTAACTATCACTTGTCCTGCTTGTCTCATTGACAACCCTTCTGGTAGTGAATTTTGTCTAACCTGTGGAGCGGAATTAAATTCATCTTCTTTCCAATATCCTTTATATTTACCTATTAACTATCTGCTTAAACAAGGTCAATATAAAATTGAAGCAGTTATTGGCCAAGGTGGATTTACAATTGCTTATAAGGCAATTAATTTATACAATCAGAGAAAAGTTTTTATAAAGGAATTGTTACCTGAACGTTCAGTGCGTACAAACTCAAAAATTCTTTGGCCGCCATTTATCTCTAATCAAAAATCTAACTTAGTTAGAACTTTTCTAGATGAAGCAAAATTTATCTCAAGATGTATTCATCCTAATATTGTTAGAATATATGATTGGTTTGAGGAAAATAATACTGCTTATATTATTATGAGTTTCATTCAGGGAAAATCCCTTTATACAATCCTTGCAGAAGAAGGACCATTATCAACGACTAAACTTAGACATTATTTTAGTCAAATTGCTGAAGCATTAAAAGTTGTACATTCTGAAAATATTCTTCATAGAGATGTTAAACCTGACAATATTATTGTTGATGAAAATGACAGACCCATTTTGATAGATTTTGGTGCTGCTCGGGAATATGCTGCCGGAATAACCCAAAAAATGACTGTAATTTTAACTCCTGGATATGCACCTCTTGAACAATATGCTTTAACCGCTAAGAGAAGCCCAAGTTCAGATATCTATTCTTTATGTGCATCAATGTATGAGTTAGCAACTGGACAAATGCCCGTTGCTGCAACAGATAGAGTGTTATCAGATACACTCATTCCACCAAGACAGCTAGTACCTAATATAGAGCCAGATATTGAGCAACTTATTTTAAAAGGAATGCAAATCAAAGTAGCAGATCGATATCAAAATATGGATGAATTTATCAATGCTCTGAATTCATTGCATCCATTTAATCCTAGTCAAGTTAGTCAAGAAACTATATCACCAACGCAATTACAAACAATCAATGTATTATCGCCAAATGATGTAAAGATCGAATCAGACACTAAGAATTATCGCTCATTTTCCCCTCTATCTGCTCGATTTAGCTTAATAGGAGATCGTAATGTCGGCAAAACCACATACTTAGCTGCTCTTGCTAATCTGCAAAATACCAGTTCTTCCATAATTCAAAGTGTTGTACCTGTGAACTCAGATGGATATTCTTTAATTGATTTAGCACAAAATATCATAGCTCAAGGTTTATTACTAGAACCAACCAGATTCAATAATATTGATGAAATGAATCATTATTCTCTAAGCATAAGAGTATTTTTAAAAAAACAATTTTCATGGAAAAATCTCTTAAATATTTTCCTATCAAATACTAATTTTGAATTAAATATCCTTTGTAAAGATTATGCTGGAGAGTTTTTTTCTGGATTTATTGATAGACGAGAATATAATTCTTTAATATTTCAAGATTATATAGCAGATATACTAGACTCCCAAAGTTTAATATTGTTTATTGACAGTCAATCTCGACAAGATGAAAAAGACGCCAGAACAATTTATGAGTTTTTCAAATCTATAGACACAATGCACAAAGGTTTATTAAAAAAAATTGCTGTTATTCTAGCTAAATCTGATCTATTAAAAATACAACTTAATAAATATGCTCCTGATGAAATAGTGTCATCTCGTTTTCCACAAATCTATAAACAATTACAAACATGGAAAAACCGAGGAAATCAGGTAGAATATTTTTATTCATCTGCTTTTGGCTTTTTGGATCAACATTTTTATGAACCCAACTCAGTTATACTTAGCCGTAGTGAATATGGTGTTACTTCTATAATAAAAGACCCTGCCCGATGGAAACCTTTTGGATTAGTTTCTCCTATATATTGGTTATGTACGGGTAAAAGATACAAAGAATTAGATTTTGAATGAAGTCACTTCAATCGTGACTTCAGTGTCAACTTTTTGGGTTTTTGTGGAGTATGCTTCGCGTCACATAGTATTGGAAATAGAACTTTGAGACAAAGAATTGCTCCATCTTGCTAGAGAAGAATCTTGAATTTCTTCGGGGGTGCTGGCAACGACATCCAAAAAGAAACAAGTTCGGGTAGCTTAGTGTTTACATCAAATGCTTGCCCGACTCGCACTTTTGAACGACAAACCTTTTCTCTCTAATTTCTCTTACACCATTGACTGTAAAAAAGTCACATAGTTAATTATTCCGTATTGTCCAAGCTCCAACTTATAAGAAAATATTTTCTTTAAATCTGAACTTTTTGTATAATCAAGAAAAATTCATAAAATCATGGAAATTATATTTTTAAGCCTCATCTAATGGGTAATTATTACTGACCTATCTTATCTATCTTTAGATAGAGATTAGACTAATAATTTAATCAATAAAAGTTAATATTTTTACTCAATAATATCTAAATTAGTAATAGTAACTAAAGCCTAAGTTCAATAATTTTTTAAACTTAATTTCTCACTTTTTCCAAAAAAAACCAATTAAATGAAAGTAGAATGAAGTTGCAAGACTCCAATTCTTGCAGTACCATCGTTCTATAAACCAGAGAAGAGAGGAATACTAACGCCGGGTTCAGTGATTGCAGCACTTACTACCGACGATTTCCCCCCACATCTGACACGACCAGACATGGAGAGCAAATACCATGCTAACAAGAAACGAGTTTGTTCCTAAACCGCAGAGTTCTGATGCTAATCAAGATACGTATCTCTGTACCAAGTATGCCCTCGAAATTAAGCCGCCCTCATTAAGTCCGCGTGAATTCTGCCGGAAAATGTTCGGTCTAGACGGCTTGCCCGAAGTGGAAATCTTGAGGGCCGAGATGCAACAGGGTTATCGAAAACAGTGTATAGCACTGTTTGTACGAGTATTGGGAGTCAAGCGTCAGACCATTTTCAACTGGGGTAAGGGTATCGACTTTAACGATATGCCCCCTATCCATCAGCGATTCTTAGGAATTTGCTATGAACGATATGAATTGATGGCGGAAGTCAAGAGATTGCGTCGTTTCAGTGCCTAGCGGCTATTGTGATTGGGGTTATTGGCAACCGACTCTTACTTTCTGTAGCGAGATGAAAGAGAGAGTAACGCCAACACCCCAATTAGAATGCCACGAAACCTAGGAACTTCTTGCAATCCTACCTTTTACGGACTTTTGCCAGCAATCAGCAATAAGTAGCGGTACGGCTTCCCTTATTTCCCGCAAGCTGTTCTCGCTACGTTAGAGCCTAGTATCTATTTTTAGATGTAAAGCTCTAGCTGCGTTCGGGCATTTCTGTAGTAGGGAATCAGGACAGTTCCTTCGGAGAAAAATTTAGGAGGAACAAAATGGTTACTGCCTCAGTTCAAAACGTAGTTCAAACCGAACTCTTCCCAATAGAAGATTCAATTTATCCTCTTTTCTTGGAATTTATCCCCTTTAATGAGCGAGTCCTGCCGGAATGGGAATATCGTCTCGTTCACGGTGAAACGGGACTTCAAATTCCAGGGCAGTTCACGAAAGCACAAGCCGAACTCATAGAAAAAGTTACTCGGCAATGGGATTGGACTGTTGACAAGAAGAATAAACCCGCCTGTGCCGCTCAATTGCTCCAGTTCCTAGAACAACTTTGCGCCCCTTCTTGTAAAAACCAGGAGGGACAGATATGAGTTGGAAACGATTTTATAAAAGAGATTGCCCAGTTTGTGGTGGTACTCGTAACGATTGTCGCCAGAATACAATAACCGAACTGGTTCACTGTCGAGAACTCGATGCGGCTCCAGGTGACTATGTTTTTCGCGGCTTTGACGGTCTAGGCTTCGGAATGTGGACAGACAAAGCGAGTGCGGAAGCTTGGACAGAAGAAAAGCGACGCGAATGGCAAGAAATGAGAAGACAACAACGGGAGCGAAAACAAATACGATTGAGCCGCCTTCTTACTGATGCCGAACGAGATATCGCTATTCACTCTATCCTTAGCCAGCTAGAACTAAGTGAAGAACATCGCCACCAACTGCAAGAACGAGGTATGACCGATGAGCAAATCGAGGCGGGACTCTACCGCTCGGTTAAGCAATGGCAGCAACTTGAAACCGAAGTGGATGACAATTTAGCGGGAGTGTTGCGGGGCGGCAAAAAGCTTTATGTTCCCGTTTCAGGGATTCTTTGCCCTATAGCCAACGAGCAAGGTCAGTTAGTGGGCTGGCAGATTCGTCTGGATAACTCCCTTGATGAATTCCCCAAATACCTCTGGGCATCATCGGAAAAGAAACGGCGAAACGATGGCCCATCTGTCCACTTGAAAAACGGCGAGTTACCCTTAGCGTTTTTCGCGCCTTCCACTGAACCCCATGAAGTTATCAGTAAATGGTTTAAAAAGCAAAAAGAAGACAAAACCATCATCCCAGTAGCCCTAACCGAAGGAGTAGCATTCAAACCGTCCATTACTTGTGAGCGGCTTGGAATATACACTATAGGCGCTTCTGGTGGTAACTTCGCTTCTAGCCCCGAAACCCTTAAAACTTACCTGGAAAGCATAAAAGAGCAAATAGAAGCGCAAAGAGAAGAAAGTAACAGCAATCTCAACAATATCGCCCTCCAACCCATTCTATTTGCCGATGCAGGTTGTCTTGTAAACGAGAACATCATCAAAATTTACAGCAACACCATCGGCTATCTCGAAACACTCGGTTTTGAAGCAAAAATCGCTTGGTGGGGTCAACGGGATAAGGATAACGGTGACATAGATGAGATTGATGGGGAAACTTTAGCTTCTATTCGCTTGCTCTCAACGCAGGAATTCTTCTCTCTGGTTAAAAAAACGCAGCGCGACCTCAAAGTCAAAGCCGTTCAGCGCCAATTACAAAGCCTCACCTACGAACCGAACATCCGCTTAAGAAGCCGCTACTTACCTGACTTAGCCGCTCTAATTCCCAAGGAGGGTATTGTAGCCCTGAAGTCTCCTAAAGGTACTGGTAAGAGCGTCCAGATTCAAAAGATTATCGAATCCTGCCAAAATGGGGGCATGAAAATTATTTCTCTCACTCCCAGACGGGCATTAGGACGAGAGCAGAGTCTTAAGTGGGGTATTACATGGGGTGGCGATCAAATTTCTGGTCTAGACCGTGTAACCTTGTTGGAGAACATGGAAAGCTTGGGAATTTGTTGGGATAGCGTCTGGAAGCTCCTAGAAAGGGATTGGAGCCATAGCCTAGTCATCATCGACGAGTCAGAACTGGCACTGATTCACCTGCTGCTGAGTTCGACTTGTAAGGACAAACGTCCTCTCATCCTGCGAGTTTTGGAGAATAAAATACGGGAATCTCTAGCCAACGGGGGAATGCTTCTGATTGCTGATGCCGACATGAGTGACCTTTCCATCAATTATTTTAAGGCTTTGGTTCCCGAAGCTCCCGTTTTCGTTGTAACCAACGAGTATGTAGGCAAGGAAACTCAATGGTCAATAGAATTTCATACGGGTAAGAAAGATACTGCGATCGCTCAATTAATTGCCGATTTAGCCAGACCCGTAATCGATAATGGAGTCGAAAGACAGCGAAAAATCGCCATTCCCACCGATTCTCAAGACCAAGCCGAAGCTTTAGAGCGTTTTATTCGAGAATGCTACCCCCACCTGATTGTTGTTCGTATTGACAGCAGCACCACAGAAACCGACGAAGGAAGGAGTTTTGTCGAGCGTCCCAACGATAAACTGCTAGAAATAAAACCAGATGTCCTCATTTACACTTCCTCGATGGGGGCAGGAGTTTCCATTGATATGTCTTGGTTTGACCTCATGTATGCTTTTTTTACTGGTGTTCTCGAACCAAGTCAATGCCGCCAAATGCTCAGTCGGGTAAGAGAAAATATCCCTCGAATTATTTGGTGTCGTAGTCGTGGAAAAGTCGAAGGTAATAACTCTTTTTTACCTGAAGAGATTAAGGAGCATTTATTTACTTTCCATCGGGAGACAAGCATCCTGATTGATGTGGCTAAAGCGATCGCACCTGATAACCCCACTGATTGGCAAATTCGACAAGCTTACGATGCTATCTGGAACCCGCAAACCCAAACTTGGGACAATCCTCACGTTAACCTCTACTGTAGCTTGATAGCCAGAAAAAATTATGGATTAGCTAACCTAGCTGCGGAGTTACACCGCCAATTGATTGAGGAAGGCCACATTATCATTAATTCTAGGGGAAATGATAAGACCGATGAGGGGTCTAGAGTTGCCGACATAAAAAAACAGCTACCAAAAGAGGAAGCGGAGGCAATTTCTGAGGCTGAGGATATTCCCCTCGATATGGCGCTCTTAATGTCCCAAAAAAACAATCCCACCAAAGAGCAAAGTCATCAGATTGCCAAAGCTCTCCTGAAGGCTGAACTTCCTGGGATAGAACTAACCAAGGAGTTTATTTACAAGGCAACTACCAAAGACCGCCGCAAGTGGCTTAATGCTCAAAAACTGTTCTGGTATTCCCAAAACCCTGATAAAACTAAAATTCTCGACCTGCGGGAGTGGCTAGATCATCTGTGGCAGTTTGTTAATGGGGCGGTCTATTTGCCCGATATACGAACTTATTCATTTCAGATTAAAGTTCTGCAAGATATTGGGCTTTTTGAGAGCATCGATCTAAAAAATCCAGATAAGGAGTATAGCGGTGATGATGAAGGCATTCAGGAAGTGCTACGACTAGCGAGAAAATTTTCCCGTAGTATAAATACTGCTTTTAATTTCAAGGTAACTCTCCAAACCAAGCCCATCCAATTTATCAACCGCTTACTCAATCGTGTAGGGCTGCATCTAAAATTTGAGCGTCAAGTAAAGGGGAGACAACGTTTTTACAGACTTGCTCTCGATAAATTCAATGATCCCGATCGCATTGCGGTTTTAGATTCTTTGAACCGGAAATGGGAGCAACTTGGGTCTGAATCTGACTCTTGGGCATCACAACGGAAGCCTGTAGAGATTAATAATACTGACGAGTCTTGTGATCCTCAAAACCTCTGCTTGGTAAACAACATTCATGAAAGCGTCGAAGCTACGGGGGAAATTTCAGCCCAAAAAACTCTGACTTCAAAACCGATTCAAGCTGCCTCTGAGTCTGATTCCTGGGGGTCACAACACTCGCCGATCAATAATAATAATAATGGCGACTGTTGTGACGCTAGACCTTTCTCCATGACCAACAATATTGATGAAACAGTTAAAGGAATAAAAGAAATTTCGGTAGAAAAAACTCCCTCACCAAAAGCGGTTCAACTTAGCTCTGGATCTAATTCCTGGGGATCACAACACTCGCTGATCAATAATAATAATAGAGGTGAGTGTTGTGAGGCTCAACCTCTCTCATTGGACAACAACATTAATGAAACAGTTGAAGCGACGGGGACAATTGCCGAACAAGAAACTTTCTCTCCAAAACGGGTTCAAGCCGTCTCTGAGTCTGATTCCTGGGGGTCACAACACTCGCTGACAATTAATAATAACAACGGCGAGTGTTGTGATGCTCAAACCGAACCGGCGACCTTTACTGAGGATTTCCCTAGGGTACATATTCCTGAAGAATATCGAGAAGGAGTGCTAGAGATAGAGCAATGGTTAAGCGATACTGTAACTGACACGCCCGAAAACTTCAAAGGGATGCTGAATGTGGCAATTGAGTATCTCAGATTAATTCCCAAAGCCAGAAAATGGCTATGGGAGCAAATGACAAGGGAGGTTAAAGTAACTATCTGGCAGCTTTTTCCAGATTATTATCAATTGCTTGCAAGATAGTAAATGCGGTTCAAGCAGTAAGCTAAATAATGCCACTATCTCTTAATAGATAGTTATTGATGCAGTTTTAATTTATATTCCAGCAAGCAAGGCGGCTTCATAACTCTTCTCGTTCTAAACTACATTAAAAAAGTTAAACAGAACCAAGCCGGTTGGGATAACAATTATCTTAGCCAAATTTTAGCCATTTAATAGTTTTTTTAGAATTGAAATTTTTTAGCTTAAGCTCAAATTAACAAAGTTTGAGCAATTTTTCTTTTGAAAAATGAAATTAAATTGGCAGAAAATCTATTAGCGAACGCGAAGCGACACTGCGTGTTCGCCAATCTTAAATCAAATCGCCAAGGACAACGTCTCAAAACAAATTTAGACAGCTAAAACCAAGGCGCGGCCTTCTTTTTTAAAATTAAATGCGATTGCCCTGCTTACGGTTCTTATCAACAGTCCAATCCCATTGCCGGGTAACTTTTTGTATGAGTTGAGCTTGGGCTTTGGTAAACTGCCCTGGAACTTGCAGTCCGGTTTCATGATGGATGAGACGGTATTCCCATTCTGGTAAGACTCGCTCATTGAGGGGGATAAATTCAATAACAAGAGGATAGATTGAATCTTCTATTGGGAAGAGTTCAGTTTGAATGGCGCTTTGAAGAGAGCTAATCATTATTCGTTTCTCCTTATTTTTCTCCGAAGAAACTGTCCTGATTGCCTACGGAAGCGAATGCCAAAATTGACGGTTATACGTCTGAAAATAACTATGATGTAGCGATGGCGATAAGTGCTTGGGGAAAAGCCATGAAGATAGGAGTTATGCACTCTCCACTTTCATAATAAGGGTTTGAGAGACTAGGCGATCGCTTCAACCCCAAATCAAGGTTTCCGACTAGATGGATGTGCGTAAGTCCGAGAAGACATACCGTCACTGATTCTGGCAAAAGTTCGTATTCGTAGGATTGCAAGAAGTTCCTAGGTTTTGTAGCTAATAATTGGGGTTTGGCGTTGCTCCAATGAGCTAGGAATCAGTTGCCAATAACCCCAATCACAACAGCCGCTAGGCACTGAAACGACGCAATCTCTTAAGTTCCGCCATCAGTTCATAACGTTCGTAGCATATTCCTAAGAATCGCTGATGGGTAGGGGGCATATCGTCAAAATCGATACCCTTACCCCAAATCCTTACCAATTGAACTAAGACAAAAGGGTTATGAAGACATACAAAAAATTTGTGCTAGAAAAACTCTAAAACCAAAAACATAAATTATAAAAAAAATTATGGAGTATGGAGGAATCTGCTATGAGCAAAAATACTTCTCCTCAAATGACGCAAGTAGGGCTAAACTACCGTAAATAAAAAAATAAACTAGCATATATGAATAACTCGAAAGAAGAAAAGTCTAAACAATTACAACCTCCTCGTTTTCCTCAAATTCTTGCTCAAAAGCCTGCCCTGACGAGCTATTATGCCGGGTGGGACAGTATCAGCTTAGAAAATCAAAAACAGCCAAAAACACAAACCCCGGAATTTTCCCTCGATCACTATGTAATTGGTATTTATCTTGGGCAGGGTTGTCAAATGGAAATGAAATCTTCACAAAAGAGTCTGTATAAAGGGCCGTTTGTGCATGGAGCAATAGCATTCTTTGCAATACATCATACCTACAAAGCCTATTGGGATCGTCCGGTTGATTCACTTGTTCTAAATTTAAAGCCAGGCTTATTGACTCGAAATGCAGAAGAATTACTGGAGTGCAATTCGTTTGAGCTACTCCCGCAGTTTGGGTTTAATGATGGACTGATTCATCAGATTGGATTAGCCCTTTATGCGGATTTAAAGTTGCAAAGACCAGGGGGAAGGCTTTACGCAGAGCATCTGGCAAACACTTTAGCCGTTCATCTTCTAAGATCCTATTGCTCTAATAATCGTCAGTCAATAGGTTGCTGGGATTGTTTCTCTTCCAAGCGATTAAAACCCGTTTTTGATTATATTCATGAATTTCTAAGCCAAGATATCAGTTTAAGTACATTATCAAGCATTGCCAACATGAGTCAATATCATTTCTCTCGGACTTTTAAAGAAATGACTGGCCTCACGCCCCACCAATACGTTATTCGGCAACGGGTTGAGCGAGCCAAGCAACTTCTTCTTCAGAGCAAGATGAGCATTAATGATGTTGCAATAGCTTGTGGATTCACTCATCAAAGTCATCTTCACCGTCATTTTAAGAGATTGATAGGGGTAACACCCAGTGCATTTAGAGAAAAATAGCAACTTTGTGCAAAAAATACAGCAAATCCGTGCAAGATTTTTATGAGTTAATGGGAGATAATTTCTTCATAAATTATCAATATTATTCAAAAATTTTAAAGATCTTATGAAGTTATTCGATTTAGTTGACTTATGCAGCCAATTTTGCTAGTTATTGTAGAGGCTGCTTAGTCTAAGAATTTTCATAAAAATCTAGAATCTCTAAGCCATAAAGCTGTTAGCTCTTATGGTCACTGTTGTTATGTTAGTTGAGCGGGCATCTGAGTTGCTGACTCAACTGCAAATTTCGATCACCAAGACTTAATTGTAAAAGAACCAACAATGAACACTCAAAATACACCTCTCACTATCGTTGTTCAAGCTTTAGAATTGACTTTTGAACAATTGGGGCAACTTGCCGGTAACGATCTGCTTTTCAGGAATACGATCGCTACGGCTTTTGGTGAGAGTGCTGATGCGAGTGCTTTTCAGACGGCTTGGGCTAATGGGGATTTTTCAAGTTTCCCTCCTATTGAAATTCGCAGTCGTTCTGAGCTTAGTGGGGCAAATGGAGCGTTTGCGATCGCCACAGGGAAGATTTATCTAGCACAAGAATTTATTGAGGCGAATATTAATAATCCTGATGCGATCGCTCATTTATTAATACAACAGTTCGGATATTATCTAAATTCGTTGGCTGATCAGGGGAATGAGCAAAATCATAATAATAATCTACTATTGCTGTTGGCTTTGGCGGGTAATCGTCGCGGTACGAACGATACTGTGGGATTTTATCAGGGTAATCGTCATTTGTTCCAGAAGTTATCTAATGATAATCGAGATACGGATTTTAATGCTCTGTTGTTGGCGGCGGCTAATGGCAAGGAGTTAGGCAATCATTTAGAATTCTTTCCTAGTAACCAGATTGATCGGGTTATTGATGTAAATCAGGCTTTGATAGATAACGGAGTCATTGATGTTCCAGCGACTGTTGTTGAGGAGAATAGCGCGAATCAAGGGGATGGGGGTACGAGGGATACAGTTATCAGCAGAACGATTGCTGAGGTATCAAAGAATCCAGAGACAAAGTTAGATGAAACTAAGCTTAAGGACAATCTGACGGTTATTTTTGCGGAAAGTCTTCAGAATAACAGCAAATTGGATTTATTGGAGATTTATGAGGTAGTAGACACAGCCTTACGAGATGCTTATAGTTATCTCAGTAAGTTCCGTTTTGATCCTGAATATACCCAGAAGTTAGAAACTGCTTTTGGTACTGATTTTAATCGGGAAGTAGCAAATAAATTATTTAATAATTTTGCTGACGGAAATTTTACCGATATTCCTACTGTTAAGATTGTCAATCGCGCGGATATTTATGGGGTAAATGGGGCTTTTTCTGCGGATACAGGATTAATTTATTTAACAAGAGAATTTTTGAATGAAAATTATAAAAATACCTCAAGAATTACCGATGTTTTATTAGAAGAAGCTGGGCATTTTGTTGATTCTCAGATTAATAAGATTGATTCTCCGGGGGATGAGGGGGAGATTTTTGCAAACCTCGTGCAAGGCAATACTCTGACTGAACAGGAGTTACAAATACTAAAAGCAGAAAATGACATAGCTACTGTTATTTCTAATGGTCAAGGGATTACTGTTATTCCCGGTCAGTCAAATATTACGATTGAGGAAAATGCTCAAGATCTTCGGGTGGCAACGTGGAATATTTGGGATGGTAGAGGCAATGGTCAAAGGGCTGGTATACAGAACATATTACAACGTATAAATTACATTGCTAGATATAGTGATTATGCAGGTATTGATCTAATTACGCTACAAGAAATTCCAGATTCAGATCAACAACCGTTAGCACGTGCTTTATATGCCTATCAAAATAATCAACCTCTTCCTAATCAATATACCCAACAGGGACTACAACAGATGTTAAACGGGTATAGCTTTATAGTTGTACCAAGTGAGAATAATCCACGTACACCTAATGTTCCAAACAGTGATGGAGAACTTAATACCAATAGCTCTGATGGGTACTTAATCCTGTACGATCCCAACACAATCACAATAAATAGCTCCGGGTTCTTTAGGCCAAATGATTTTTATGCTTCTCTTAATTCTGGCAATAACAACTTTACAAATTACTATCTACGTCCTCCTTATGAGGTAAATATTACACATAGCAATAGCAATCAACAATATCGTATTTTAACATGGCACAATGAATATGAAGGTGGCGCATTAGCTCAGAATGCCAGAATAGCGGGATTCGATGATCTGGTTCACAGTCTCAGAAACACTAATAATCCTAATAATAATACTCCTACTCTTGTTCTTGGTGATTTTAATGTCAGACTTAATGAAAATATAAATATACCAATAAGTCAAACGCAAACAGTAACAGCAAGCGTAACAGATTGGCTTGCTGGTAATATTAATGGTTTAGACTCTCCTTATAGAGGCGTACATCATACAAATTACGATTACATCATTGCCAATGGGAATATTCAAGTAAATTATTTGGGTCAAGATAGAACAGACTCTCCATTATTATTGAGTGATTCTCATCAAGCGTTATTTGCCCAAATAAGCAACAATGGAATAAACAACAATGCAACAATAATAGTTGGGAATGCAGCTGTTGCTAATTTACTCATGGGTCCAGCAGGGATTCCGCGAAATAACACAACATATGAATATGACACTACTACAATATCAAATACCTGGATAGATCAAACAATTAAGATAGGTAAAAATGGTTCTTTCTTTACACCACTCACTACTGTTGATGGAGGTAGAGTAACAGTTCGTGAACAAACTGTCAATGGACAAACGAAAAAATATATTGACGTTACAGCAAATAGCTCTAATGTAAATGCAAAAGTTTATTCTGCGATCGGTAATAATCAAAGTGCTGCGTTATTTAATGGAGACGTTGCATTTGATACAAACACACTCACAGGAACAATTACCGATAGGGGCGATAGTAATGATTCTTCTGCATTCAAATTAATTGGCGGAATAGAAGTTTCTTTTGATGGTTTATCATTCGGGGAAGATGCAGATGGTAATCCTCAACTAAGACTACAAGGTTCAATGCTACTGCCTCAAAATCTGGTTGGTGGAAATGGCTTGTTAGTAGCTATTAACGGAAGTGATTATATCGGTATTAGCGATAATGGTCTTGAAGTCACAGGTGGGTTTGTACAACTCCCTGGTACAACCTCTTTTGTTGTTCTGGGTTTACTAGAAATTCAAGCACTAAATGCCCAAGTGAAATTTGATTTCACCAATGAAGAAATTACACTTCAGGGTCAATTTAAAATTCCCAGTCTTAAAAACGCTGCATTTAATTTACAGGGTGGAAATTACATTAAAATTAAAAAGACTGCCACAGGTCTTGATTTTTCAATGGTAGCAAATGTTACTACCTCTAATATTCCTCTATTTGGATCATGGGAAATTCAAGATATCAATCTAAATGTTAATACTCCCAACAATAATTTCACCGTTAACGCTAAACTGAAAACCCCCGGCAGTCCAATCAACCTAACATTAGCATTTACCAATGGCCAACTCACCCAAATTACAGGTAGTAGCAACGGCGTAGGAACAGACTTTACTTTTTTAGGTGCGGCAGTAGATATCGACGCAGTAACCACCAGAATTGACAGAGATACAGCAGATAGCGAACCCTGGGACCCTGAATTTTCTCTCCAAGGTTCAATTGAAATTCCTAAATTGAAAGGTTTAAAAGGTACGCTTGATGGCACAAATAAGCTAGTAGTAAATAATAGCGGAGTTAAATTAACGGGTGCATATCTAGAACTCGCTAAAATAAAAACTGGAAAAACAGTAGATCAAGCTCTAGCAGAAGGCATCAAACTAGGAGCATGGACACTATATGATATTGCAGCAACTTATGGGGATGTCACTACTAATGGTGTAACTCAGAAGAAATTTACAGGCAATGCTAAACTGCGAACATCCGAAGGCGAAGATATTGGTTTAAACTTAGAATTTAATGAGAGTGGTCTACAAAATATCACCGCCAATAATGTTAATTTTAATTTATTTGGAGCTACAGTTAATAATGCGACGATCAATTTTACCCCGGATAGAACACCTAATGTAGGAAATGATTGGGACCCAGAATTTAAGTTACAGGGTACGCTCAAACTACCCCAAGCGCTAGGTGGTGTTGAGTTAAGCGTTACTGGCAGTGATTATTTGTTAGTAAACAATAATGGTTTTAATTTAACTGGTGGGGATATTTCTAAACCAACTCTCAACTTTAATCTTTTAGGTTTCTTGCGAGTTAATGGTAGTGATATACATATTAAATACACTAATATTAAGAGTGAAAAAGTCTTCATTATTCAAGGTAAAGTTACTCTACCCGATCTTTACAATCTCACAGGTGATTTTAGTGGAAGTGATAAATACATCAAAATTACCAGTAGTGGCCAGGCCGAGGTAGTTGGCTCGATATCTGTCGACAAGTCTATTGATATAGCTGCTGGTTGGAAGATAAAATCTGCCACAGTATCTATTGATACCAGTAATAACCAAACAAGAGTAACAGCTAATGCTACCGTTGAAATTCCTTCGGGAATTGATGTTGCTGCAACAGTTAATTGGAATGGTAGTCAATTAGAATCTATTGCAGTAGGGGTATCTGATCTCAATAAACCTATTGGTGGGACAGGTGCATATCTTCAGAGTTTAAATGGGTCTTATAATGCAAGCACAACAATCTTTACAGGTGCTGCGTTTATTACCGCAGGACCAAGAATTAATATTGACTTCCCTGATGTTCTCAATATTCCTGATGTTAATAATCAAGCACTTGTTAATCTGGATTTAACTACAACAATTACTCAAGATTATCTCAACGCAACAGGTAAGGTTAATATTCTGGGTAATCTAATTACGGGATCAGGTGAAATTAACATCAATTGGCAAAATAATTCATTTTTTGCACAAGCTAACTTAAACATTCTCTATGGATTAATTGAAGCAAATGCTACCCTAATTGGTCGTAAATATAACAGCAATTTTGACTTTTATGCTTTAGCAGAAGGAAGTGTGAAGATCCCCAGCGCTATTCCTGTTATCGGAGGATGGACATTAGGCTCTGGAGGAGTTTATGTTCAATTTATTGATGATAATAATTCTAGTAATGATTATTTTGCTGCTTGGGGACAGACATTAGGTATAAGTTCTGCTGTCAAAATAGGTTTTGATGGTTCATTCAGTTTGACTAACTCAGGAATATCTGAAGTAGCAAAACAAAAAATTAACAATCTCAAAAACAATATTAACGGCTCTTACAATAGAGACTTGTTTAATCCTCCTAACATTGATAACGAGGTTTTTGGTGGAAATAACGATAATAATACGCTCTGGGGTACGGATAGTTCAGACTTAATTAATGGATATGGTGGTAATGATATCCTGCATGGTAAGGGTGGAGATGACAACTTAAACGGTGGGGATGGCAACGATATTCTCAATGGAGGTAGTGGTAAAAATATTTTTAATGGGGGTACTGGCGATGACACTTTAATCGGTAGAACAGATGATGATACTTATATATTTGATACGGACGACCCACAAGGTTCAGACACAATCAATGAAACCACAATTGCACTGAGAACTGCCCATAACACTTATATTCGGACTGATGCTGGTAGTGCTTTCTTTCAAAATGATCATGCAGGTCCTTGGGAAGAATTTCAAATTATTACTCAGGATGATGGAAAAATTGCCTTACAAACTTTTAACAATACCTATATGAGAGCAAATTCAGCTTGGAATGTAGATCAAGCTGGTAGTATTGGTGATTGGGAAAAATTTAGAGTTATTGACCGGGGTTCTGGACAAATTGCATTAGAAGCTCATTGGCCTCCAGACTTCTGGAATGGATATAGAAATACCTATATCCAAGCTACAAACACAGGTTTAATAACTCAAACCAATAATCTTGATTCTTGGGAAACATTTACTCCTGAATTCCGCAATAACGATATAGATACGCTAGACTTTTCTGCAACTACCACTAAAACTATCAGCCTTAATCTTGGCTATTATGGACAACAACAGATAAATGAAAATCTCTTTTTAACTTTAAATACTTATTTTGGATCGAACGCTTACATAAATATAGAAAATGCTGTGGGTGGTAGTTTAAATGACACAATACGTGGAAATAACCTAAATAACTTTTTGAGAGGAAATGGCGGTAATGATTCTCTCTATGGTGGAGACGGCAATGATTCTCTCGATGGTGAGGATGGCAATGATTTTCTCGATGGTGGAAACGGCAATGACACCCTTCTTGGCTCATTAGGCAATGACACCCTTCTTAGCGCATCGGGCGATGACTACCTCTATGGTGGAAACGGCAATGATACTCTCGATGGTTCAGATGGTGGAGAAGGCAATGATACTCTTGATGGTGGGGACGGCAATGATTATCTCGATGGTGGAAGAGATAATGACATCCTTCGTGGCGCATCGGGCAATGACTACCTCTATGGTGGAGGCGGCAATGATACTCTTGATGGTGGGGAGCAGAATGACACCCTTCTTGGCGCATCGGGCGATGACTACCTCTATGGTGGAAACGGCAATGATACTCTCGATGGTTCAGATGGTGGAGAAGGCAATGATACTCTTGATGGTGGGGACGGCAATGATTATCTCGATGGTGGAAGAGATAATGACATCCTTCGTGGCGCATCGGGCAATGACTACCTCTATGGTGGAGGCGGCAATGATACTCTCGATGGTGGGGATCACGATGACACCCTCATTGGTAGTACAGGCTATGACATCGTAAATTACGCAGGAAGCCATACAGAATTTCAGGCAACTATTCTCTCTGATGGTAGTATTCAAATACAGGATATGTTCACGAGCAATGGTAATGAGGGAACAGATATTCTAAGAGAGATTGAAAAAATTTACTTTGCTACTGGTGGCGGCTATTATGGTGTGCTAACAGGAGGTACAGGCAATGATTCCCTCACCGCAAATAATAACTGGTCGTCTTTAATTTTTGGGGATGCTGGTAATGATACCCTCAATGGTGCGGGATTAGGCGATGATACTCTTAGTGGAGGAACTGGTAATGACTTACTAAATGGACAGAATGGTAATGACTTACTCGATGGAGGTGCGGGTGTTGATACTCTGATTGGCGGAAATGGCAACGATCTCTACATTGTTGATACCACCACCGACATCATTACCGAAAATGCTGCACAAGGCACAGATACAATACAATCGAGTGTGACTTTTAGTCTTGCTGACTTGCCTAACATTGAAAACCTAACCTTGACAGGAACCAATACGATTAATGGTACAGGCAATACACTCAATAACACTATTACAGGTAACAACGCTAATAATATCCTCGACGGTGGAGCAGGTATTGATACCTTGATTGGGGGATTGGGTGATGATCTTTACATTGTTGATACCATCGCCGAAATCATTACCGAAAATGCCGCACAAGGCACAGATACTGTGCAATCAAGTGTCTCTATAACTCTTGCTGCTAACATTGAAAACCTCACACTGACAGGAACCAATACGATTAATGCTACAGGTAATGAACTTAATAACACTATTACAGGTAACAACGCTAATAATATCCTCGACGGTGGAGCAGGTATTGATACCTTGATTGGGGGATTGGGCGATGATCTTTACATTGTTGATACCATCGCCGACCTCATTACCGAAAATGCCGCAGAAGGCACAGATACTGTGCAATCAAGTGTCTCCATAACTCTCGCTGCTAACATTGAAAACCTCACACTGACAGGAACCAATACGATTAATGCTACAGGTAATGAACTTAATAACACTATTACAGGTAACAACGCTAATAATATCCTCGATGGTAGTGATGGGGATGATACCCTGATTGGGGGATTGGGCGATGATCTTTACATTGTTGATACCACCACCGACATCATTACCGAAAATGCCGCACAAGGCACAGATACAATACAATCGAGTGTGACTTTTAGTCTTGCTAACTTGCCTAACATCGAAAACCTCACACTGACAGGAATTAATACAATTAATGGTACAGGGAATGTACTCAATAACCTTATTACAGGTAACAGTGCGAATAATATCCTCAATGGTGGTGCTGGTAACGACACCCTAATTGGCGGTGATGGCTTTGATACTGCAACTTATACAAATCTGCAAAGCAACATACAACTGACAGATAATGGTAGTAATAATTTTACAGCGCAATTTGCTATTAATGGGCAAAATTATACCCATCAACTTCAATCCATAGAAAAATTTGAAGGAAGTCAAGGCAACGATAACATCAGAGTAGTAAATCCTAGTGCTAATTTTTCCGTTGATGGTGGACTGGGCTTAGACACATTAGACTACAGCCTTCTGACACCGGGAACAGTACAAGTCATCAGCACTTCCCCCAACTCTGGTACGGTAACAATTGGGGCTATCACCCAGTTTTATCAATCCATAGAAAATATTATTCTTCCTCCTAGCGCACCTACATTAAATAATGCGATCGCTCCTCAAACAGCGACAGAGGACACTCCTTTTACCTTCACTATTCCTGACAACACCTTCATCGATGCTAATGTTGATGATGTTCTCAGCTATTCTGCAACCTTAGAAAATGGTAATCCTTTACCAAGTTGGTTAACCTTTGATAGCGCGAGTCGTACCTTCAGTGGGACTCCAACTAACAGCGAAGTCGGCGCGATCAATATCAAGGTATTAGTTACAGACCTTTCAGGTGCAGTTGCTCCCCACACCTTTACCTTAACCGTAGCCAATACCAATGACGCGCCTACATTAAATAATGCGATCGCTCCTCAAACAGCGATCAAAAATAGTCCTTTTACCTTCACCATTCCTAGCAACACTTTCAGCGATGTTGATTTAGGAGACAGTCTGAGTTACAGTTTAGCCCCGAACACAATTTTGCCTAGTGGTGTTACCTTCAATGTTGCCACTCGAACTTTTAGCGGTACACCCACTAGCACATCAGTAGGCATCTATAATATTACAATTATCGCTACTGATACGGCGGGCGCAACTGTTAGTAATACTTTTACGCTGACTATCGCTAATTTAATCGGAACGAGTGGGAATGATACCCTAATCGGAACCCCAAATAGTGAAAAACTTGAAGGATTAGGAGGTAATGATAGTCTTGCCGGTGCTGAAGGGAATGATACCCTTGATGGAGGAACAGGTAATGATAGCATGAGCGGGGGAACCGGAGATGATCTTTATATTGTCAATACCACTAGCGATCGCACCTTAGAAAATCCTAATGAAGGAATAGACACCGTTCAATCCTCTGTTAACTGGACTTTAGGTACTTATTTAGAAAACCTCATCTTAACGGGTAGCAGTAATCTTTCAGGCACAGGAAACACCCTCAATAATAGTATTACAGGTAACGGTGGAAACAATAATTTATCTGGGTTAGACGGGAATGATTTTTTAATCGGCGGGTCAGGCAATGATACCCTTAATGGTGGTGCCGGTAACGATACTCTCGTAGGGGGAACTGGAAATGAGGTTTATAATGTCGATAGTAGCACTGATGTCATCAATGAAAATATAGATGAAGGAACAGATACCGTTAATGCCTCCGCTACTTATGTATTAAGCGATAATCTGGAAACTTTGACTTTAACCGGAACAGGGAACATTGACGGTACGGGTAATAGGCTCAATAACATTCTCACCGGTAATAGCGGCAATAACCTTTTAACAGGAGACATCGGAAATGACACCCTTAACGGTGGTACGGGCAATGATACCCTTGATGGCGGGGTCGGGGGCGACTCGATGGCCGGAGGAAGCGGAAATGACGTTTACGCCATTGATGACATTAATGATGTTATCATCGAGAATCTTAATGCGGGAATAGATGTGGTTAATACTTCGATTACCTATACATTAGGCAATAATCTAGAGAACCTAAATTTAAGTGGCTACTACAACACTAATCAGACTGGCAACAATATCGATCTCCTCTACAACAAAATTAATGGAACCGGCAACAGTCTCAATAACGTCATTACCGGCAATTACGCCGATAACATCTTATCGGGAGAGGCCGGTAATGACAGCCTGACTGGTTTCGGTGGTAATGATACTCTTTATGGGGGCGCGGGAAATGACACTCTTGATGGAAGTGATTCTTTTCGCTATTACTCTATGGTTCTTGTTGGTGGGACTGAAAATGATGTTTACATCATCGATAGTGTTAACGCTGTTATAGTTGAAAATTCTAATGAAGGAACGGATCTAGTTATAACCACCACAAATTATACATTACCTGCTAATGTCGATAATTTAACCTTAGCTGAAGCTGATTTTGGTCAGTATAATGGTACTGGTAATAATCTTAACAATATTCTCACGGGTAATACTAACGATAACAGCTTAACCGGAGCGGGAGGCAATGATACTCTCGATGGAGGAGCGGGTAATGATATTCTAATTGGCGATCTCACCAACTTGTTAGAGTATAATGGCCACACTTATCTTTTAACCACCCCTGGAACATGGCAACAAGTTCAATCACAAGCGCAGAGTTTAGGGGGAAATCTTGTTACTATTAACTCGGGAGCCGAACAAAACTGGTTAGTTAATAATTTTACGGGCTACGAACCACTATGGATTGGTTTGACAGATGAACTGATAGAAGGCGAGTTCAAATGGTCTACCGGCGAAATTTTGAGTGACGTTGATTATCAGAACTGGGAAACGAATCAACCCGATAACAACTTCTACGGTACGCCAGAAAATTATGTACTAATGAACTCTAGTTCACCAGGCAAATGGAGCGATAACATACCTGACTTTAATTACAGGGGCATTGTTGAATTAACTCAAGTCCTGGGCGGTAACGACAGTCTTATCGGTGGTTCCGGAAACGATACTCTTTATGGCGGTGCCGGTAATGATACTCTTAATGGAGGAACCGATGATGATAGTCTTGTTGGGGGGTCAGGTAATGACGTGTACATCGTTGACAGTATTAATGATGTCATTACTGAAAATCTTAACGATGGAGTAGATCAAGTTAATGCTTCGGTGAGCTATACATTAAGTGCCAATCTGGAAAGATTATCGTTAACCGGAACGAGCGATATTAACGGTACAGGCAACTCTTTTAACAACAGCATCATCGGTAATGCAGGTAATAACACCTTAACCGGAGCAGGGGGCAATGATACCGTTGATGGTGGTGCAGGCAATGACCTTATCGTTGAGGATACCGGAGCTTATTACTACAACGGTAAAACCTATATCTTAACCGATCCCGGAACTTGGCAACAAGCTCAAGCTCAAGCGCAAGTATTAGGAGGAAATCTTGTCGCCATCAACACACAACAGGAGCAAGATTGGATAGTTAATACTTTTGGAGGCACAGAGTTACTATGGATAGGATTGACCGATGAAGCCAGCGAAGGCGATTTCCGGTGGCTAACGGGGGAAGCTTATACTTATAATAACTGGTGGGCTTCCTTTGAACCCAATAATACATACTATAATGGTGAGCCTGAAAATTATGTATTGATCAATTGGGAGATCCCCGGCGGATGGAACGATATTATCCCGAACCGGAACCACAGAGGTATTGTAGAACTCGATGGAAGCTCGAGCTTGATCGGTAACGATAGCTTAAATGGGGGCACCGGTAATGATACCCTTGATGCGGGTGCTGGGAATGACACCCTCAACGGTGGTATCGGTGATGATAGCCTGCTCGGCAGTGCCGGAAATGATATTTACATCGTCGATAATATTAATGATGTCATTACTGAAAATCTTAATCAAGGAACCGACATAGTTAACTCTTCGGTAAGCTTTACTCTTGCAGATAATGTAGAAAATCTTACCCTAACTGGAACTAGCAATATTAATGGAACCGGCAACAGTCTCAATAATACTTTGACTGGTAACAATGGGGCTAACATTTTATCAGGACAATCTGGTAATGATAGCCTCAATGGGGGTAGCGGTGATGATACACTTCAAGGACAACAAGGAAATGACACTCTAACTGGTGGGGTGGGTAACGATGTTCTAGAAGGTGGAGAAAGTGATGATCGCCTCGCTGGTGGTGCTGGTTCCGATTTGCTCACAGGAGGTAATGGAATTAATACTTTTGTTATTAATCCTCTAACTGATTCTTTGTTAGCTAACTTTGACCGTATTAGCGATCTTAAGATAGGGGTTGATAAAATTGATGGCCCTACTGCTGTATCTGCGGCATTACTGGTTGAGTTAGGAGAAGTAACTGACTTGAGCGCAGAAGCGATCGCATCAGTTCTCAATCCCACTAACTTCTTGGCAAATCGAGCAGCTACTTTTACTATTGGTCAAGCCCAAGCTACCCGTACATTCGTTGCTCTCAATAACAACACAGCCGGATTTATTGCCAGCGCTGATGCTGTAATCGAAATAACAGGTTACACCGGTGACTTAACTAACTTAGCTATCATTTAGCAACCTGGTGGGCTAAAATCAACAAACTTAAACTGGGAGCATGGGGATATCCGTAGATATAGGCTTCAACTCCCAGTTGAAAAGCTTGTTCTTCTGATCAAGCAATAGTTGTGATGATTCTCCTTGGTTTCTAGTTAACCTGAGTTCGGGTTAAGCAGATTGGGGCAAAACCCAGTCCATCTGAAGAGAAGGCTTTTTTGGTTGGTGGGAGTAAGCTAAACACTTTTTAAACTTGACTAATGAGTCAATAATCCAAAATTTATCGTTTAAAAGTGATTGCTAAAAGATCGAGGTAAAGTCCCCTTGAGAATTTTAATGTTAAGCCACATTTATAAAAAATTTTTTCCTTTCTTATATTCACTTTCTTTCAAGTTCCCAGAGGGCTAACGCCTTTTAAATACGAAAGCTGTTTGTGGAACGACAAGCAGCTTTCTCCATTAAAACTTGATTGAATCCATTATGACGCAAAATTTTCCCAAACTTACTGAAACCTGCGAGTCCTGCACTTTCTTCGAGGACTACCAAGACGAACGGGATAGAGGGTGGTGTCACGCATTTAACCAATCTGCACGAAAGCATCATCCCAAAACCCATGACTGCGAGTTAGTAAGCATTGAGCCGCCCAAGACAGTTAAAGTTCAGCTTCACAGTAAAGCTGTCGAAGAGGATGACTGTGGCTATGCGGTTCCGGTTGACTCTGTGGTCATTGACTTGACAGTTAATGAGATTACGAGAAATGCCCTAGAAACCGCGCTGCAATCTTTGCTTGACCTATCTGAATGGGCTATCGCTGACTTTTGGCAACCCGAACTAGAGTCCGTATTTTAGTAATTTTTACCAATTTACAGCCATGAAAAAAATTTTTTGTTACCAAGAATTGCTGCTCCATAGAGAGCATTATAGCCTCCTTTTACAGTCCAAGCAAGTCAAACCAAAAGCTCGTCGCTTAATTCGTCGTCACATTGGCAAACTGACCGGCATGATCGCTCGAAATGTGGTCATTTCCAGAGTTGGCTAAAGTGAGCTTGTCTCAACACAGAGCAAGTAAGATGAGGATGAAGAGGGTGTATGTAATATATACACCCTCCTGAGCAATAGAAAATGCTTGCGTGAGCCTGATGTAGGCTTGCTCGTTTCAAGCCTCGCTCTCACTGTAACCAAGGGATAAATTTCACTCTCTGCAAAAAGGGTATCGTTAATATACGTATCCTTGGCGCGATCGCAAATTCTTGAGTCAAATCTGTGTAGATGGGTTTGAGCTTCAATCACGAGAAGATACAATTTGAGTCAGTTGTTGATGCTTCCACGCCCCGATATACATCAAATGCCAACAATCCCCAAAAAAATCTTCAAAAACTTCTGGAGAAATTTTGAGTGCTTCAGAAAAACCTGAACCGAGTAAAGGATAATTTCCTACAATGGTATCTTTAAATTTATGTCTTAAGTAAAGACATTTACCTTGATATTGGTAGTAACATTTTTCCTTATATCCGGCTGAAATTTCTCCTTCTATTATATCGATATATATTTCGTCTTCAAATAATTGCCTGAATTCCTTAACGGATAAATTCGCCACAAGACACTCTTGCATAAAGCTTCTTATTGCTGGAGACACATTAGATTCTTTGTTATACCAAATCTTTTCAACTGTACGGCTATTAAGGTAATCTTCATAAGTCGGTAAATTCTCAATGGAGAAATCCGCTTCTAAATCTTCTAAAATAGAATATTTTTTCCAAAAAGGATAATGTGGCTTCATAAGTGTTGATGCAGTTAAAATTGAACAACCAAGATTTTGTCCTTAAGCTAAAATAGATATAAAGTTTAAAGTTAGTTTATTATCCCTAAAGCGATGAATCCCGTTGTTGTAAAACCGTCAGCTTGGCTAACCGGAGGAATCCGAACCGAACAAGTCAATCATCTCACACTGTTTAAATTTACTGAAGAATTGAGTAATCGCTTACAAGAACTACTCGATAAGAAAAAAGCGGATAATCTGAACCCAGAAGAAACAGCCGAGTTAGAAGCCATCAGTGAGTTAGATACCATTTTTAGTTATATTAACGCTATTATCGTTTCTCAATCGTGACAATTCCTAAAAAAGTTTTAGACTTAGTACGAGAACGGGCAAATTATCGCTGTGAATATTGTCATTATCTTGAATTTCTTAGTACATCCCCTTTAACTATTGATCATATTTTGCCAAAATCAATTGGTGGAACGGATGATATAAATAATCTTGCCTTGGCTTGTCGTCGTTGTAATGAACGTCATTATAATTTCGTTTCAGGCATTGATCCACAAACTCAGCAGGAAGCGTCTTTATTTAATCCCCGGCTCTCACAATGGTCAGAGCATTTTGTGTGGACAGTTGATGGAACAAAAATTATCGGTATTACCGCTATTGGTAGAGCTACTTGTGAGCGCCTAGATCTTAATGACGAACGCCGTAATGATCGTTTTATTCAAAGATCCAGAAGCTTGTGGAAACAAGGAGGTTGGCATCCTCCCGAAGAAGATCCTTGCCTTTAGATAGTACAAAATTAGGCTGCTAAAAGTTTTTAAGCCCTATTTGAATTTTGGAATCCTTTGAAAACTTCCCTAGGGGCTATCGCCCATTAGATTAGAACGCCACTTGAAAACAGGTTGTCGTTCAAAAAGGGATTACAAAACAAAAGTAGATATGAGCAACCTGTTCGATTTATCACTGGTTAGCGGGTGGCTGACCAATAAATTCACGATCGCAAGGGTTGCTTTCTTTGTCGAATACCACGCAGATGAAGCTCAGGAGATTCACCACACTCAGCAAAGTTTGTCAACTAAAAACTTATTAGTCGGGCTATCGCCCATTAAATTGTGAGCAGTTTGAAGACAGATTTTAGTTGAAAAAAAGATTATTACAAAACAGGAATAGAATAAAGATGAACAATATTTCGATTTACCATTTATCGGAAGATATTCGGTCTGAGTTTACCATTGATGAGCAAGGTCGAGCCTTTGCGTCCCGTCGTGCTGTAGCCCGGTTGGTAGGAGTTGAGCATCCCTCAATTCTTAAGCTACTAAAGCGTATCGCTAGTGGTAATTTAAAGAAATCGCCAAGCCTTCAACCCTTTGCCGGACAAGACTTTAGCGATGGTAACTTACCCGATATTCTAGTCGCCGCCATCATTGAATATTATTGCTTTGATTCTCGTGCGGCTAACCCTCAAGCAAAGTTAGTTTATCGAGCTTTTGCCACTCTAGGATTTCGGGCTTGGGTGCAGCAAGAATTAGGCTGGCAAAAACCTCTCAGCCAAGCCGAGTATTTATTGTCAGTGGCTCAACAGTTTGTCGAACAGGAGCGACAACTAAAATTGATTCACTCTGATGTTAAAACTGTCAAGAACGAAGTGGAAGTTTTAGCCGCACAAACTGAGGACATCAAGAAAGCTCAAGAAAGTCAAGATGAAGTTTTGCTGTCGTTAGTCGCTATCCAAAAACAAGCGGAATCAGACCTAGAAATTATCCCCTTTTCTGCTGAACAGGCACAACAGATGACTGTAAGGGATAAAGTTGTCTTGCTGGTACGCACTTATTGCTATTCTAGCGGTGTGGCTTATAAAGATTTCTTTAGTCACCTTTACCGCCAGTTTAAATACCGCTATCACTATGATGTTAAAGCTCGTTCTCGTAATAAACGGACAAGCCTCATCGATCAGATAGAGAAAGATGGAATGATTGACGCTCTTTATTCCGTAGCATAGGAGATTATCCAAGCTACAATAGGAGCTTAAATCAAATTGGGGATAAATAGCCAGGATACCCAAGGTTTTTGGAGACTGAATGAAAAGGGTGCGGTTAATAACCGTATCCTTTTTATAGCAGTTTTCTATTTAGTGAGATACGCAGTTATTCCTTTTAAGAAACAGGGAACAGGGAATAGGGAACAGGGAACAGGGAATAGGGAACAGGGAACAGGGAATAGGGAACAGGGAACAGGGAATAGGGAACAGGGAATAGGGGATAAAAGTAAGTTGTATCTCACGCATTTCAAAAAGGCTATATCATGCTGCCAATAACTTGTCTTAAATGCTTCAAGCTTTTACCCCAGAAGGCTTTGGCCATGCTGCAAAATTCAAATAATACTGTCTTCAGTTGTCGGTCATTCTTAGGGTGTGTATAGTATATACACCCTTGCTGATCCATCAAAAATGCTTCGTTGATGAAAAAACGCTCAACCCCAGAAGAGATTAAACCGCTTCCCCAAAAAATTCCTGGTTCAATTGCTTCAATGGAACGAGCAATAGTCCTATTGGGCAACCGCGTACAAAACGAATTGAACCCAAAATCGCGCCAAGAGTTAATTGAATTAATCGATATTTATCCTGATGCCAGTACAGCCGCTACTTGGAAGCAAGCTTTAAGACAACTAATCAAAGATAAACAGCAGTCCTCCTCAAATTTATCGGGACAAGTAGCCGAAATTAATGCCGAAACATCCATTATATTCTCGTGGTTAAAAGATGCTCTTTCTGAGCTTTATTGGGAAGAGAAAAATTGTTATGATCCTGAGTTTGCCAAGCTTATGAGAGTTTGGTATCAAGAGTGTCCATTAGAAGACTCTCCTTCTGGTTATTTAGCGAAAAAGTTTTTAGAACTTCATTTTGCTTGGTCAAAAACTGAAGATGAATCTGAATTTGATTTGTCGGATTTGAATTTTAATCTTGAAGTTGACCCCTTAATCGAACATGAATTAACCTTTATTGAACCCTTGTTAAGGTTAGCTTTAGAAAAAGTTGATTTCGAGTTTTTAGGAGATTATTTAGTTAAAGAACTCGAATTAGAAATTTAAAAGCTCGGCAAACTATTGAAATTATCCTCTTAAAAAACTGTTTGATAGGGCTATCGCCCATCGGATTGTGAGCGTATTGCTAGGAGGAAATTATGATTGCATCACAAAGCAACCAATCCCTGCATCTCCACGTTGCCTGTCAATTGCCTTTATCACTTGTTAGAAGTCTATTAGCTGACCAACAGGCTTACCGCCATCTTTTGGCCGAACATCACAAGGCTCTGTCTGTGCTGACTATCCACGCAGCCGACGATGCAGGAGCCAGAGAAGTGATTGAAAATAGTAAATTTTGTGGAGGTAAAGCATGAGAATGAGAAGACTTCTCTGTTACCAAGAATTAGTCTTTCACCAACAGCATTATATCCACCTTTTAAACTCTGGTCAGGTCAAGCCTAAAGCTCACTTTTTGATTCGCTGGCATATTCACAAACTGACACAAGAAATTGATACAAGGTGGCCACCACGTTTAAGAAAGGTTCACGTTTGAGAAGGGCTAACGCCATTTGAGAAAAAAAGTTAGAAGGCAGGAAGAATGAGGGAATTTATGTCTTTTTCTCACCCTGCCTCTTTTCTTGGGGGTCGCGCATCCATCAACACGCGAAAGTTAAACTTTCTTAAAGCAAGAAAAAGGAAATTAAAGTCATGAGTAATTTAGCAAAATTTTCAGTTTTTGGCACTCGTCCTCAAAATTCAATTTTCATGCCTCAAGTCCCCTTTAACCTCAGAAATGATTGTCGTTTGGGACAATGGAAGGTAGGAGAAGAGGATTATCGGGGCAAAGAATTTGAAATTTCCATTATTAAAGTCGCTCAATTCTTCGGCAATCTCGGCAAAATAACCAATTCATTCTGGTTACAAGTGTGGTTCGTTGCTGCCCCTGGTTGTGACATTCTACCCAAGAATACTGTCTGTCTAACCTACCTCAAGAAGCGTAGTATCGCTCAATTCTCTCAGAAAGTCACGGAATTGATGGAAAAGAGAGAACCTGCCCTCGGTATCTTCAAAGGCTCATTCCTCAAACACAATGGGGACAAAGGCGACTATTACAGTGTTGCTTGGGATTGGCGCGAACGGGAAACCGACGAAGAGATCAAACAGCTTGAACATATTGCTGATTTCATGGCAAATAATCCCAAAATGATTGATTTGTCGGTGAATCTAATTCCGATCGATGGTATGTCTCCTGATGAAATTGAACTCCTGATGTCCTCTGCTAAAGCAAGCGAGTTGGAAAGCTCGGCTTTTGTGAATGGACGATAATCTGATCGCTGATAGTGGTTTGGAAGTAGCGGGTTACTGTATGTAACCTGCTGCTTCTTTTTTTTTAGGCGAGGCATGATTTTTGCCAGGAGGAAGGGTCGATGTCTAACTTGAATTTTAATCTCGGTTCTACTTGCCGTCGCGCTTTGATCAATCATCAGATTTATCGGAAGGTTGAGGAAAAGTACCAAAAAATCCTTGCCAAACGTCGTCAATGTTGTCGTAACTGCGCCTATTTTGATGACAATCCTTATTTACCCTGCGCTATTGACCCCATTCAAGCAGCGATCGCAGACGAAGATAATATGTGTCGGTATTTTGAGCGAAAAGAGGAATAATCGCCATGAAAATTATTAAGTTACCGTCAGGGGGGAAATTCTACGAAACTCCCTACGGTCTTTTTCCCAGTGTTACGACCATTCTACAAGCAACCATGCCCGAAGAAGGGCGCACAAGGTTGAGGAATTGGCATAAACGTAATGGTTCTGAAGCCGAAAAACTTCGCTCCTTAGCCGCCGAACGAGGTAAAGTCATACACAAGCTCATTGAAGCCAGATTTAAGGGAGAAGAACTGGAATGTCCCACCGATGTGAGCGAGTTTTGGAATGAGGCAAGGAAAATTCTGGGGGCAATTGGGGAGGTAGTGGCCAGTGAGAAACCTGTTTATCATCCAAGGTTTCAATATGCCGGAACGCTTGATTTACTGGCTTATTGGAATGGCGTTTTAACCTTATTCGATTTTAAGACGAGTCATCGGGAGAAAAGATCGCAATGGCTAACGGATGCAAAACTTCAAATTGCTGCAAACCCGTACGGCTTATGAATGCCTTTTCGGTGTGTCCATACCTCAAGGGTTGATTATGGTCATCACTCCCAATACCGTACAGCTTTTTAGCCTAGAAACAGAGGAATTAGAGCAACATGAGCAAGAATGGTTAAATCGTCTCGAACAGTACCACAATCTCCCGCTTTACGGACAGCTATTTTCAAATATTGCTTAGAATGTACTTTAGAGACAAGGTGAAAAAACCACAGCATTCTGTAGATAGTTCATGCCCAATGTTTACGTCATCGGCGGTTGCAATGGTTCGGGGAAGACCACCGTCGCCAAAAGACTTTTACCCGACTTTTTAGGCGTTATCGAATACGTTAACGCCGATGAGATTGCTGCGGGATTATCCCCTTTCAACCCTGAATCAGTGGCCATGCAAGCAGGGCGGTTGATGTTAGAGCGCCTAGCAACCTTGAAAGCCCAAAAGGTTAATTTCGCCTTTGAAACCACTCTTGCTGCCCGAAATTTTGCTCGTTTTTTGAGAGATTGTCAAAACTCTGGCTACAGGGTAAATCTAATTTATTTCTGGTTACAAACTCCAGACTTAGCTGTCGAAAGAGTAAAAAGACGGGTAGTTAGTGGCGGTCACAATATCCCAGAAGAGGTGGTTCGTCGTCGTTATGAACGAGGACGTAGTAATCTAACTCAGTTGTATTTACCTCTATGCGATACTTGGATTGTTTATGACAATTCTGGGAATGAGCCGAGTTTGATAGCTGAACGTCCTTTTAATCAGCAACCCATTATTTATAATCTTTCTATTTGGCAACAAATAACCGAGGTAACCCATGAGTGAGCCAATTCCCGATAAGTTATCTGAGCTTCTTGACGCAGGGGTAAGAGTGGCTATTGCTGAGGCTATAGAGAGACACCGTAAATTAGGAGAGTCTATCAGCATCTTAAAAGATGGCAAGATCGTCACTCTAACAGGTGACGAAATTCCTCCGGCCAAAAAAAACTAAAACTAAAGTTAAGACCTCTAAAACTTATCTGATGACCAAGGGGATAAGTTTTTTATCAATAATAGCTTTTTTGATAAAAGCGACAAATCTCTCAGTCAAGCTAGTTCTCTTGTTCTATAAAAACAAAATTAGTACAATCAAGGTAATGCCGTCCCATGCCTGTGTTTTTGACCGCCTAAAATGAATCTCCAAGACTCCTCCGTACCCTACCGATGTCAAGCACCTGAATCCCTTACCGGCGTAGTAGAACGCATTACCTACCACGCCGAAGAATCGGGTTATACTGTCGCTCGGCTACAATCGCCCAGAGCAAAGGAATTGGTGACGGTAGTGGGCAATTTCGCCAATATTCAAGCCGGGCAAACCCTCCAGCTTAAAGGAGTGTGGAAGAATCACCCTCAATACGGTCAGCAGTTCGAGGTTCAGCAATACACCGAAACGAAACCCGCCACCCTCACAGGCATGGAGAAATATTTGGGAAGCGGCTTAATTAAAGGAGTAGGCCCCGTTACCGCTAAACGGATTGTGGCTTACTTTGGTTTGGAAACCCTAGAAATCATTGAAAACAAAACCGAAAGGCTCATTGAAGTCCCAGGCATCGGCAAAAAGCGGGTTGTTATGATTCAAAAAGCCTGGGAAACTCAGAAAGCCATCAAAGAAGTTATGGTTTTCTTGCAGGGGCATGGAGTTTCAACCACTTACGCCGTCAAAATTTTTAAGCAGTATGGGGCAAATGCGATCGCTACCGTGACTGACAACCCCTACCAACTAGCAGATGATATTTATGGGATAGGTTTCCTGACCGCCGATAAAATTGCTTATAACGTAGGGGTTTCTCAGGAGTCGAAATATCGCTACAAGTCGGGAATTTTGCACGTTTTAAGCCAAGCAGCCGAGGACGGACACTGTTTTCTCCCTCAACCCGAATTAATAAAGCTATCAGCAGAACTCCTCAGTAACGGAGAACATGAAGCCGAAATAGAAGCGATTAGTGCCATTATTGACGAGATGGGACAACAGCAAGCCTTGATGGTAGAAAAAGGAGAAGGAGGGATGCCTCTGTGCTACAAACCCGCTTTCTTTTACACCGAGGAGAATCTTGCTCAATTACTACGACAACAACTTGCCGAACCGGTTGAAGTTGATTTGCCCCGTGTCAAAAATTGGATAGAACGCTTTACCCAGAGTCGGGGAATTTCCCTTTCTCCCCAACAGCAGGAAGCGGTAGAAATGGCGGCTTGTTCACGAGTAATGGTTCTTACAGGTGGGCCAGGCACAGGAAAAACCTTCTGTACCCGTACTATTGTCGCTTTATGGAAGGCGATGGGTAAGAAGATTGGGTTAGCCGCTCCAACTGGACGAGCAGCACAGAGAATGGGGGAGGTAACGGGTTTAGAAGCTAAGACTCTCCACAGAATGCTGGAATTTGACCCCGCTACAATGGGGTTTAAACGGGATAAGGATAATCCTCTGCCTTATGATGCTATCGTGGTCGATGAAACATCAATGCTGGACTTATTTTTGGCTCATTCGTTGTTAAAAGCGATCGCTCCAGAAGCTTGCTTATTATTAGTGGGGGACGTGGATCAGTTGCCCAGTGTCGGACCTGGAAAAGTTTTAGCGGACTTGATTGATTCGGGAAAAATCCCTATCGTGCGTCTGTCCCAAATTTTCCGTCAAGCCTCTTCGAGTGCTATTATTCGGGCTGCACATCAAATTAATGGAGGTCAATATCCCCGACTAGAACCGATTAGCGACGTTTCTCAATCAGATTGTCTCTGGCACAATGGGGGAACTGAGCCAGAACATGGGGTAATGGTGGTTTGTGAACTCATCCGTGATTTTATTCCCCGTCAAGGTTTTAATCCCGTCACAGATGTACAGGTACTTTGTCCCATGACGAGGGGAGCAGTAGAGACGCGCAATTTTAACAGTGTGCTTCAGCAATTAATTAACCCTCCTAGCCCCGATAAACCTGAAGTTTCCAGGGGTGGGATGATTTTTCGGGTTGGTGATCCGCTTCGCGGATCTCGCGTAGCGAGCGCGGGTAATTCAACTGAAGAATGATTATGAGAGAGAGGTATTTAATGGGGATTTAGGAATGGTAGCGGCTATTGATCCAGTTGAACAAGAACTAACTATCTGCTTTGACGGACGAGATGTGGTTTATGATTTTGCTGACCTCAATGAAATTGCTTTGGCTTGGTCGATTTCCATCCATAAAAGTCAAGGGTCAGAGTATCCAGTCGTTTTACTGCCGATTTACACCAGTCATTATATAATGCTCTCTCGAAATCTCATTTACACTGGGCTGACTCGTGCTAAGAAGTTAGCAATTATCATTGGGTCTTCTAAAGCAATAGGGATGGCGGTCAGGCAAGTGAACCAACAGGAGCGTTATACAAGGCTCAAGGAACGCTTAGGGGTTAAATTGATTGCTATGGGTGAGCGCTCCTTAAAAAATTAGAAATTCAAACACCTTGCGGTCATCGTCAACACGAACACCTCATCGTGCATTCATGATAGGCAATCTCGTTTGGGATCATTTTTGGCTCACTGACAACGATTCATTTGGCTTTGACTTTTAAATCAAAAGGATAGTTTTAAGAGTTGCGTTCCCAACGAAACTTACGTTCAGACTCCCGAATAGGTAGATCATTAATACTTGCTTCTCGTCGTCGCATAAGTCCGTTTTCTGCAAACTCCCACTGTTCGTTACCATAAGCGCGATACCATTGTCCCGAATCGGTGTGGTACTCGTATTCAAATTTGACGGAGATACGGTTATCGGTAAAACTCCATAATTCTTTTTTAAGGCGATAATCCAGTTAACTGTTCCACTTTCGCCTGAGAAATTCACGAATCTGCTCTCGTCCACTGAAAAACTCAGCACGATTTCGCCAAATGGAATCTTCTGTGTAAGCTAAGGAAACTTTTTCGGGGTTGCGGGTGTTCCAAGCATCTTCGGCAGCCTGAACTTTGGCTAATGCTGTTTCTAAAGTAAAAGGGGGTAAAGGAGGTCTAGTTTCCATATTTAAATTAGGCAGTTTTATTAGTTAGCGGCGCAGATAATTGAATAGCATTTTAATAATAAACCTTGAGATAGTTTGCACAACATGAGTGAATACCAATATTATGAATTCCAAGCCATAGACCGTCCCTTAACTCAAGAAGAAAGAACCGCCATTAGTCAGTTATCGAGTCGGGTTCATCCTACTGCCACGAGAGCTAGTTTTACCTACAGTTACGGTGATTTTAAGAGCGATCCTAAAAAAGTATTAGCCCAGTATTTTGATATTATGTACTACATCGCCAACTGGGGGACACAGCAATTAATGTTTCGTTTTCCCAAATCCTTAATTTCCTCTTCAGTAATCGAACCCTACTGTATTAAAGACTGTATTAGTCTCACTTATATCAAAAGTTGGGCAATTTTAGATTGGCAATTTAATCAAGAAGAAGGGTTTGATTACTGGATGGAAGGAGAGGGAATTCTCGCCGAATTGTTAGGACTACGCCAAGAAATTTTACAACAAGACTATCGAGGACTGTATTTAGCATGGCTCAAAGCCATTACAATGTCTTCTGAATATGCGGAAATTGATAAAACTCAACTAGAACCCCCTGTACCTCCAGGATTAAAGCAACTTTCTTCATCTCAAAAGGCTTTTGCAAAAATCTTTGAAGTGGACGAATATTTGTTAACTGCTGCTTGTGAATCAAGTGGTAAGCCAACTCTTATCTCGGATAAAAATTGGCAACAAGCTATTGTTCAGTTATCTTCTTCTGAGTGTCAAGATTTCTTATTGCGACTGGCTAAAGGAGAATCCAATTTATCGGCTAAGTTTACACAAAGACTATCTGAACTGATAGTTACTACTCCGGTTCCTAGTAAATCTAGACGCACGATTCAACAGCTTTTTGAAGCCGCTTCTGGTGAAGAAAAAGCGACGAAAAAACGCCAGCAACAAGAAGCGGAAATTAAACGGATTCAGGAACTTGAAGCTTTAGCAAAACGAGAAACTCAAGCCTGGAATGAAGTCGAGTCATTGCTATTGAAACCTCAAGCTAAAACTTATGAGCAAGCTGTTGAACTATTAGTCCAGTTGAGGGATTTAGCCGAATATCAAAATCGGTACTCGTTTTTTCAAGAAAAAATTAATCAGATTTACAAAAAATACAGTAGGCGAACAGGTTTGATTGAAAGATTGAAAAAAGCTAGACTTTGAAACTTTAAGCCTAGTTATTCTCTTGTCCGAAAAAATCTCATTTTTTAAAACTTATTGAAAAAGCAAAGCTTATAAATCGGCTATAGTAACCCATTAATAAACTTCATCATGAGTACCAATATCAAGCAAAAGAATTACTTCTTCTTGATTTTCGGGGTCAATTTCGATTGAAAACAATATTCGACAGTCATAGCCACAAGAACAAGCTTTCAATCCTAATAATTTTCCTTGCAGGGAATGAGTGCTTAATTGAGGAGCAAAAACATCCTCTTGCATTTGTCTTAAAACTTCTTCAATTTTTTTCTCAAGTTTGGGATTGCGAAGTACAAATTTTTGGAATGCCTTTTTAAATTTTGATGTTAAAACTAATTGTCTCATTAATCTTGGGTCAAGGTGGCTTTTAATTCAGCAATAATAGTTTCAATGGGCTGAGGCTGTAATTGTCCTTGATGAAAGGCAGCAATGGCTTTTTCGGCATCTTCAGCTATTTCTTGACGACGAGCTTCAATTAATTGATTTTTAACAATTTCTACTAACATTTCTCTTTGTTCGATAGGAAGTTGATTAACTGTCAACAGAGCTTGTTCTAAAGTAACCATCATCTCAAACCTAATAAGTGATGAACCAAGTAATAACATTTTAACTGATGAACGAGGATAGATTTCGTAAATCCAGGCACTTGTATCAGCTATGCTGCCTAGAACGGTCATTTCTATCAGCTTTTCTTAAAATTGTACTCGGACTCAAAGGGTATAGCTATTATATATACCCTTTAGTTACGCAACCCCAATTAGCTACAATTAGCTTATCTTAAAGTTTTATAAGGTATTTTATGGTAGTATGTGCAATTTTCTATCGATTAGCTTTTAAATTTTCCTCTCACCGTAAAAAAGCGATAATCTTCCCCAGACTCAAAGGGTGTAGGTATTATACATATCCTTTAGCCGCGCCCCAGAAATTAATACATTAACTCCTAGTCAAGATTGATGAGAGTGAAAGAGGGCAAAAAATGGTTTGATGCCCAAAGTTTATGGTGCTATCGCCCTTTTTTGCTGATGAGTTAACAATCAACTTATGTCAGATCTTATTGTTTTCGGATTCGAGAACCAAAAGGTTCGTTGTGTGGGCACTCCCGATCAACCCGAATGGATAGCCCAAGATGTGTGTGATGTTTTATCAGTTGGGTTAGCCAGCAACACTTTGAGGAATTTTGACTTTGATGAAAAGGGTATGTATTCTATACATACCCCTGGTGGCGAACAGGAAATGCTTACGGTGACTGAACCTGGACTCTACCGCTTGATTTTCAAATCCCGTAAAGCTGTAGCCAAAAGGTTTCAACGCTGGATCTTCCATGAGGTTCTTCCTTCGCTCCGACGCACGGGAAGCTACAGCATTCAACAGAACCAGCAGTCTCCAAAAGCTTTAATTGTTGCACGGGCTATTAACGAGATTAACGAGTTAGTCGTCGATATTTCCCCTCGTCTGGCTCAGTATCTCATCGATCACACGATTTCAGAAGTCCTTGAACAAACTGCTTTGCCGGGGACGACCGAGATATTACGAGGGGTCGTGGAAATAGCGGAGGAGATGGGTTTACCTGTAAACGCTCAAAACCGTTCTCAACTTGGTCGCTTTGTCAAAAACTCACCAATCGGTCAATTGGCCGTCCCTGAAAAACGGCTAGTCAATGGAACAATGCGAGAAGTTCAGTGCTACCCCGACACTGAGGCAGTTCGTAATATCATCCGCTCTTTCTTTTCTTAATATTGTCCCTCCTCGTTTCTTGGTTTGACAAAACTGTTATTTGTCTCCTTGAAACAGGGGGCTTATTTTATTGCCACTTAGCCTGACCAACAAGAGAGCGTTAACACGCTTGTCGAAAAACTGTAGCCATAAGAGGTGACAAATGATTTACACAGCATCATACTTTGAGCCTCATCGCCATCATGGTCAACTTTTCTCAATTTCTCGCACCGTTCGGAGAGGTTTTCGGGTTGATGGTCGTCTAGAGTTTTTCGTTCCAAGTGCTGACTTACTGCAAGATTGGAAGCAAAAACGGATTAATGAAGAACAATATACCAGTCGTTACCGAAAAGAGATCAAGGCTAATTTTCCAATTATCAAGGTATGGCTGGCCAATCTAGACCCCAAAAAACATATAACCTTGCTCTGTTGGGAACGAAGCGGTATGGATGAAGCCCTCAAGCAATGGGAAAAAACTGGTAAGTGGAAACATGAAAGACCTTTTTGTTATAGAAATCTAGTCATTAAAATCGTTCAAAAATTCAGACCCGATTGCTATGGCGGTACAGACATACTCAAAGTGTTAATGCCTATTTGCCGAAACTGCCTAACCGAAGTCATTCCGGCTCTAATTACCGAAGGTTTTGACGACGCGCACTACTGCCCTAAATGTCGGATTTGGACAAAACAAGTCCTAGAACCCGAATGTGCCTGAATTTCGCAACAGTGCCCCTTTGAAAAAAACAATCAAATGTGTTCCTTCCATAACGAGCAGTCTGAAGTGGGCTGCTCTTTTTTTAGCTTGATTACCACTCATTAAACTTCATTCAAATTAAAAAGAGGGAAAAACTATGTTAGCCGTCTTAGGAGACTATTTAAAGCATCTCAATTCCGAAATTGAAACTTATGAGCAACTTATTGCCAGCAAACGAGAAGAGGCTCAAAAGCTTACCCAACTTCAAGGACAAGTCGTCGAAGCGTTAGGACTTCTTAAAGGCATCGTTGATGAGTTAAACACTGTTGACCCAAATGCGATCGCTACTGTTAAAACCGCAACTTTACAAATATTCGACAACGGTAGTCAATTAGAGGAAGACCTATCAACAGATAACGATAATCCTATTGAGCATCAGAAGAATAACTCGCTTCTATCTTCTGAAAATCCCGTTAATAAGAGCGAGACGGATGAAGTACAGCTACGCCTCCAATTATTAACTCCTGAAGAGGAAGATTCTTTAAAAGCTACTGACATAGAAAATCGTTCAGAGATTGAAAGCGATGAAGACGAAGAAAACCTCTCTGATAGCGAATCTTCTCCAAAAGAGTCCACTTATATTAGGCTGTCTGAGAATGTCGTGTATCAGCCAGACCAAACAACGGTTTATGCTGGCATTAACGCCTATAATCGAGCTAAATCTTGGGGAGAATGGCTCTGTTTTACTCATACTGTGGGCGAACGCTTTAAGGTTATTAACTCTAGCCGATCACAAGGTTACAGTTACGATTTAATTGTTTTCGGCATCCAATCAGAAGATGCTCATAGACTGGCTCAGGCTGATTTGGCCAAACAACCCACTAATTCTGAGAATGCTTCCTGGCAACCAGTTAAACGTCACCCGCTACCCACACCACCCAGACCACAAACTTGTCAGCCTGGAGATTTAGCTGTGGGTGACATTGCCCGAAAAGCGGATGGACGAGAATATCGTATTATCGGGGTCAATGATGACGGTTCTGTAGTGAAAGTCGTCAATCAAGACAATATGGAGATGGCCTTTGCAGTCGGGGCACTCTATCTCGTCAAGAAAGCTGAATCTGGCAAATCTGACCAAAGAGACGAATCTGAGCCTGATAATAATTTGACAACGGTTACAGAAGCGTTCAGCAATGGTAAAACTCGCACCCCCAATCTAGAAATTGGTACTGATGTTTTGATCCATAGCCGTCGCTACCAAGGTAAATACGAGGGCAAGCAGGGAGTTGTAGTGGAAGAACCTACTAACCTTGGTGTAAAAATTGACATCGGTGAAGAAGCACCTATCTTTTTCCTCAACGGGGAAATTTCTGTGATTGAGTAAATATGTTAAAGAGCAATTTTCGCTTGGGAGAATTGCTCTTTTTTTTATTGTCTTTTAAGGTAATTGACGTTCGTTTGAGTTAAATTTTAAAAGCATTTATCAGCTTTTTTAAGTTCATTTTCCATCAGTCATTAACCCGTCAAAAATCGTCCGATAGGAGTTAAGGAATAGTTGAGGTGGAGTCCGAGGGGAGCAATTTTTCTTTCTGTTTGCTCCCATTGAGCTTAATTGGAACTTCTACAGATTGTTATGGGCTTCCCTAGGTTGTTACTGTTCTTTTTTTGGCTTGTGAGGGGGGAATGAAAGGGGGGAGCAAGCCGTGTTAACAGCATATATTTTTGTCCGCATCCAAGAAATTAGAAAGGGTAAAATTTTCAGCAAAAAATCCGTTTAACTGTTCTATGTATTTTTTCTTGGTTGACCTTGATAGCTCAACAGGGTAGCTTGATAATTTTCTATAGCTTTCTGATGAGCAACTGGATCATGGCGGTTTTGAACCCAGTTTTGAATGAGTTCAAGATTATAACGGATACACCGACTGTTAAGTCTGACCCAATGAACACCTTCTATTAGAATGCCTTGGAGTCTGTAACGCTTGAGAGTTGTTGCACTAATTTGAAGACATCGAGAAGCTTCTTGTTTATTGATGAAATGAGTCATAATTTCCCGATCCTTAAAGCTATTTGAGAGGCTGAAATTCAGTTCAGACCAGTTTGTTGTAAGACGAGAATAGCAATTCGGGATAGATGTCTCAAGCGAAATGTGGGGTTACGATGAAAAGATATTAAAAAAATAAAAATTCATGATTTCCTAGTATTTATAAAGTCAGATCGTGCTGGTAATCTCGTTGCCTTGATTGGGGTAATTTTGGGGTAAATAATTTTTGTGATGCCTGAAAGCCTTGTGATATATAGGTTGATTGGGGGACTCATAAGCCCAAGGTCGCAAGTTCAAATCTCGCCTGAGCCATTTTGACACGCCCTTAAACAGGCTTTATCTCTACGTTTTGGGATTGTTTAGTTTTGTGTATCAATACCAAATGATACTAAACGGTACTAAATGACACTAAAATTTTAGTCTAGATTTAGTCATGATAAGTTTAACGCGACAGAAATACCGTAGTTGATGGATGAAAGACTTTAATTCGCTGGTGGCAAGTGCTAATCAACGGCTTAAAACAGCTAAATGTAGATGTAGGATTGAAATCCAGAACAAGGCAGTATACCTTAGAGGGACATTTACCCCAGGCAAACAGCAAAGAATTCCGTTAAAAGTTAAAGCGTCTGTTGAGGGAATTAAATTAGCTGAGGCTAAAGCCAAACAGATTTCAGGCTTAATGGATGCCCATCAGTTTATTTTGGATGATTGGATCAGAAACAAAACTTCTCCTTCTACTGTGGGGGAGTTTGTTGATCGTTTTGAGACGGAATATTTTAAGAACAAACCCAACGATAAAACAACTCGTGAGACGTGGAATAAAGAATATCTTAAGCCTTTTCAAGAATTGCCGCTAACCCAACCCTTAACCCTTCCATTATTAGAGAGCGCTTTATATGAACAGACACAGCCTGACACGAGAAGCCGCAGAAGATACGCTCTAGCCTATGGTAAATTAGCTGACTTGGCCGGACTAAATGGGGAGATGATCCGTAAGCAGGTTGGGAATTATGGGGTGAAGTCTTTAAGCCCGCGATCGCTTCCGTCTGATCAGTTAATTTCACAGGTTTTTAACTCGCTTGATACGGGCTGGTTAAAATCTTGCTTTGGATTTATGGCGGCTTACGGGCTGAGGAATCATGAGGTCTATCATGCGGATTTGCTGGATTACCCTATTTGTTTTGTGGCACGAGGAAAAACTAACGAGCGGTATGTTTGGCCCCTTTATCCAGAGTGGGCACAATGGGTTGTAGATTCAAGCCGACAAGAAATTAATCCCCAATTAACGAATAGTCAATTGGGGAATAAAATTACTAAGGCTTTTCATAAAATAAAAATTCCTTTTTCCCCCTATAATCTCAGACACGCTTGGGCTGTACGAGCCATCATGTTTGGTCTAGATATTTCTCTGGCTGCCTCTCAGATGGGGCATTCTGTCAGTGTTCACAGTCGGATTTATCATCATTGGATTAACAAGACGACTCATCAACGAGCTATGGATATTTTGCTTGCTAGGAGTGACAGACCAAAACCCCCAGTATAAAAAGCAAGGGTCATTGAGTGACCCTTTTTCTCTTTAATTATTTTTTCGAAACTAAAGCTTAATATAATGTTGTTTGCAAATTTTATTTAAAGTAGCCAAACTCCACTCTAGCCCCTCTGGCAAGGGATAAGCGTACATTCTTTTGAGGATTTCTTTCTTTGAATAAAAAGGATCACGTTTATTAGATGGGTTCTTTTTTGATACCTCGTATTCTTGCAGCCTATACAAAGTATCTTTAAAGGTTAAATTGTTCTTTTCACATGATTCTTCTATGCGCTTTTTCGATTCCTTGTCTTCTTTTTCGACGGCTCCTTGAACCCCAAGAGTCTGCTTTGCCATTTCTAGGGAAAAGGTAAACTCAGGGTTAGCCTCTATCAATCCTTTTATCAATCGTTGGGCGTTGGCTTTGGAGTACGTAAAAGCAAATTGTTTATCATCCGTCCAATCTGCCCCAGCCCACCAGCCTAAAATACTCCCGTCTTTTTGATAGTTAATGAAATAAAAATTTAAATCATCTTCCTCAGAGACTTCCTCAGAGACTTCTTCTGAGACTTCCTCAGAGACTTCCTCAGAGACTTCCTCAGAGACTTCTTCTGAGACTTCCTCAGAGACTTCCTCAGAGACTTCCTCAGAGATTTCCTCAGAGATTTCTTCTGAGATTTCCTCAGAGACTTCCTCAGAGATTTCCTCAGAGATTTCTTCTGAGATTTCCTCAGAGACTTCCTCAGAGAATTTCAGGCTTTCTCTGATTTCTTTTAATTTGCCATCAATAAGTCTTAAGCAAATATTCTCTACGTCCTCATAAGAGGGGTATAGCGGCTTGTCTTTCCCTTCTGGGAGACTCGTTTTTTCTTCCCCTAAATACCCTTTGACGAAACTGGTTAGAACTTGGGACGCTGTAGCCCCCTGCTCTAAGCATTTGTTTCTGAAGGAATCCCAGATGGTTTCATCAAGCTCAAAACTGGCTAACTTTTTTCCTTTGGCCCGTCCCATGACTTTATCCTTAATCTACAAACAATCTATTAATAATCTATATAGAGCATAAATAGATTGTCAATAGATTATTAATATAGATTACTTATATAGATTAAACAACCTATACAGACAATCTATAGCGACAACCTATAAAACAATCTATAATAATCTATGACCATCGACAATAGATTATTTATAGGTAGTCATAGACTATGCCCACACCAAACATAATTCAGTTCTCATTCAATGAGAATCAGAGAAATAAGCTAGCAGCCTTAGCTTTAGAGAATGAGTCACTAGGACTAACCGCTAAAAGACTTTTATTGTCTATTATTGAATCGGAGGAACCACAAACACCACTGGAAGGGGTTAACTCACTTGATGAGCGCCTATCAAAACTAGAGGAACAGTTTAAAGGCTTAAAGATGGTAGACGAGGAAACTCTACGGCAAATAATTAAAAATAATATTAACCTTGAATTTGAATCCCTTGCTCGGACTAAAAAAATTGAAGATGTTATTGCTGACCGCATGGACGAAAAGATAGGGTCTTGGAGAGTACGCTTGATAGAAGATATTGTTACCCAAATGGAGCCTCAAGTCCGACAAGATACTGAACACGCGGTGGCCGGTTTTCTTTCTCAACAATTACACCCTGATACTTCTAAAAGTTTTTTAAAAGACTTAATTGGCACTTACCTATCAGCACAAAAGGCAGAAAATTTAGGTAATGAGGAAGAGGATCATAAAGCACGAGGGATAAGCTTTGCTAAAACTCTCCCCCAATTACTGTCCGGACACAAAACCGTTACGAGAAGGCTATGGTGTGACAGCTACGCTAATACTTTTATCAAATACTTTGAGGAACAAGTAATTATACCGGCCTACAGTAAAGACTTGCGGGCTGGTGGTGAAGTTGTTGGACGTTTAAAGCTTACTCAAAAGCCGTATAAGCAATCATTGGCCGAACTATCTCAGGAAGATGTCAAGGCAGAGGGGTTTTCCCATTTATCCCCTGGTGAGTTCATAGACCGTTTTTTTAAGGGTAATCCAGAGCAAGAAGTTTGGGTCATCTGGTTCGAGTTTTTGCCTAACAAACCATCAGAAGAACAAACACAGCCTGACGAGAATCTCACCGGTGCCGAGTTAGCCAAGTTACTGGGGGTTAATAAGTCGACTGTTAGCCGATGGGCTAAAGAGGGGAAAAATCACGGGAGTTGGAAATATGACCCGCAGACTAAACGATGGGGACAGGAGCGTCAGTCATGAGAGCTTTAGGCGATAACGTACAAAATCATCTAGGGATCTTGCCTCTATTCTTTATTGGCTGCTCTCCATCTCAAGCCGCGTCTATTATTAATCCTGATTATCCAGCAGCCGGCGTTATGATTTCGGCGAACAGTTTGCGATCGCGTAAATCAGACTTTAAAACATCTTCTCCTTGGATTATGGATTCAGGAGCATTCACCGAACTTAGCCGATTCGGGAAATACAGATCTTCTGTAGAAGACTATGCTCACCAAATTTCTAGATGGGCTAATGTAGGTCATCTACTTTGTGCTGTGGCTCAAGACTATATGTGTGAACCATTTATCCTTGAACGAACTGGTTTGAGCGTAGAGGAACATCAACGGCTCACTATTGAGCGATTCGAGCGATTATGTTCATATCCTTTACCTGTTAAAATCATGCCCGTCATTCAAGGCTATAAAGTATCTGACTATATAGCTCACGTTCAACAATACAATGATCGGCTCGACCAGGGGGAATGGGTTGGGGTTGGTTCGGTGTGTCGACGTAACGGCTCACCAGAAATCATCGGGGACATACTCCGAGCTATTAAGTTAATTCGTCCTGATTTGCGGTTACATGGGTTTGGATTGAAGCAAACGGCTTTAGAGAATCAAGCGGTCAGAGAACTGCTTTATAGCTGTGATTCTATGGCTTGGTCTATGCCCCGTAGATTTAAGGATTTAACCCCAACAATCGAGTTAGCCCATAACTATCAAGCTAAAGTTTCTAAAGCCGTAACCGATTCTGTACAAAAACGCATACCGGTTACAGCAGGGGCTGGTAATGGGCAAGGACGAAAACCTAAATGGAATAACCCCAAAACAAAAGCTATTCGTGTCCCAGAAGACCTTGCAGAGCGTTTATTAGACCTAGCAAGACAGTGGGACGAGTCCCGCGACAACCCCCTTGGCGTAGAACCAGACCTAGAACCAAACCCCAAGGCAAATTATTGGGGACTTAAAACGGAAATGCTCATAACGCATTATATGTATCAAAAGCTTAAAGGAAAAATAGTGGAACTTCTTCCTGGCGGACTCGTGAAAATTTGTTGGTTGAACGGTGGACATTTACAGGGACAGATCGAAACCCACAACCCTCTTTTTATCCTCCCACTTGGCAACGATGACCGTTAATCGTTTTTGTACAAAATCGGTTACAGCTTGATATTGAGCAAACACAATTAATTTAAAGGGGGGTTGGTCACGTTGGTCACGTTGGTCACATTGTCTTGTGGAGCGAGTTTCAGATAGACCATCCTATAGACCAACCTTTATTATTATTTTTTTATTCAAAGTGGTTAACCCCTTGATACAAGAGCGATAGAAAGGCGACCAACCCCCGACCAACCCCTTGGCCAGATTAAGAGGGTTGGTTTTTTGTCTGTTTTGTGGAGAATAGCGGCTATTTGTTGGGTTTACCTGGGAATACTGGTAGTGTACAGATACTTTTATGGAAGATATGCGTTATCCAAGATGGCTACCTTACCCTAGTTCCTGGTTTAAGGCTTTTGTGTCGTTTTTGTTTGTAATTCCGCTAAAATATATTGTTCAATTCACTGGTGAGAGTCTTCTTGTTGTTTTTGGGGCGGAATCAGTCGCTCGCTATTGGCTCTTTGAATTTTTGCTCATAACGCTTGTTTTTGTTCCTATTGTTGTTTTTAGCTATATTCATTGCTTTTTATGGGGAAAATTTACCAAAGCGGTAAAATGGCTTCCAAATTTTGATAGCTGGTTAGAGGGGGCAGCTAATTGGTTGATATCTGTAGTGTCTTTCGGGCTGTGTTTTTATATTTTGGTTAGATTTGCTTCTAATAATGTTTATTACTCTCACTATTTCACAAAATATGGATCTTCTCTCAACGGACAGCTGGCTTGGTTTATTTCAAGTGTATTTATCGTGACGGCGGCTTACCTCTATCAGCTTAAGCGTTTCGTTAAAGAATCGTTATCGATTTCTAAAAAACACTAAAATAAAGTAAAAAAGCCCCTAAATAAGGGGTCTTTGTCGTCTGTATCGTTTTTATATAAAAATTAATCTTTTTTTTCGGGAATAGCCAAATCCTCAAAAGACCTGTTGATTTCTTGTAACAATTTGTAAAGCTTGACCGCCGGTTCTAGGAACTCAGGGTCATCTTTCCCGTTTTCCCACCGGCTAACGGTTTCTCTTTTAACTCCTAGTGCTTGGGCAAAAGATTCCTGTGTTAATCCGAGTAAGTTTCTTACGTCTTTTAATTGCAATTTTTTAAAATTTACTGTTGGCTGTTGACTTAATTTACTCTTACCCATTATAAATAATATGTGAGCTAAACTCACACGCGAAACAATAGGAGAGTGAGCAAGACTTTTTAACTGTTCAACCAGGGAGTCATCTTGCTCTCTTGTTTGGAAAAGGGAATTACGCTTCCCTTTTCTACCCCTCATTATCACTCGCTCTGCAAAATTTCGACAATAGCGAAAAACGGCAGAGAACAACTGTTTTAGTCAATTCTTTAGGAGATAAGACTATGGATAAGTAAATTTGATCTCGCTAAGAAGTAAGATTGCTCAAAGATTAAGAAGTAAGCACGCACAATTGTACTAAAAAGTCCTTTTCACCAGAGACAACAATTAATGATTAACATCCAATTACCAAAAGGAGGCACATGAAGCACTAACGAAACCCTACGGTCTTACGCTTGTTAAATCTTTCATAAATCTTCCATGTACAAAAGGGGGTCAAAAAACCCCCCTATCTTCAAAATACAAAAATATGTTTTTATTTTCGCCTGAACAGAACCAAAAATTACCCACTTTAGGGTTTAATTTCTTTAACTTGTTTAGATTAGACATAAGAATCGAGATCACTCTTGCCCCGGCTAGTGGAAAATGGGCGGTCTTATCCCGTGAATCCCGATGGAAAAATTTCCTTTGCTTCTTGATGGGTGGCCGCAAGGGGAATCAGTGGGAATACAAGACAGAGTACATTTTACCCTCAGTTCGCGCCGCCAATCATTTTAGCTGGTTGGTGATCGGGGAGCCTGTTTATGCAGATTTAACCTTGGAGGAAAGCGAATGTCTCTAGACCACTCAGGCAGCTTACAAGAGAAAAGCTTGTTAGACCTGGAACTAGAAACCGATGAAGACGGGTATCATCCCTATTTCGGCAAACACAAGCTTAAAGAAATTGAAGAATCTCGTCAGCGCATGAAAGCTACTATCGCTGATTGGCGGTCAAATATTCACCGGTGGAGAGGGTACAGAAAATGATTCCAACTCAAGCACAATTGGCTCAATATTTGTATGAAATTGCACAATTAGGTAAAGATGGTCGTGAATATGTCGAGTTTCACGAGTTAGCTAACGAGTCCCAGCAAATATGGAAGGAAAGAGCCTTGGCCCTTATTAAAAAAATTTGGGGTGGTGATGCTCGTATTGGCTATGGCTGCTTTAATCCTCAAACAGGTCAGGGGATATACAAACTGTTTTGTCCCTCTGAGGAGGCGCTTCCACAAGCTGAATTAATTGCTTTTAATACTGAGTGGGAAGAATTTTCACTTCTCATGTCAGAGCTAGAAGCCTCGTTAAAAGTTCATAAAGCTAACCCTTATATAAACTCTCATCACTCGAAGTTTTACAACCAACGGCAAGTTATCAAAGCCGCTAAAAGAATGGTTGATGAATACTACAGAGAGTTGTATTGCTTGGGGCAAATGATGATCGAGTATCTACGTTCTGTTTGTCTAGTTCTACAGACTCAGTACACTGATGCTGTGACCCACAGACACAAGATGATGATACTAGACAAGGTAGTCTTTCCCTTAATTGAAGGAGGCATCAAAAAAATTAAAAGCATTCAAGAGAAAGGAATTAAGGCGTATGCCTGGGAAGAAAGTCCTAAAGACATCTGGAAAGCTCCTTATCCTATTGAGTATTTGAGACAACAAATCAAAGACTTAAAGGAACAACTAGGGAGACAATCCTTGGAACTAAAGGATGATGAACTTGACAATTATGTCCCCTTCTAGGAAATATGTTTTATAGAAAAATATCTGCTATTGCTATCTTACTTATTTTGTTTGCCGGTGGTTCTGAAGTCGTGGCGGCTTTCAATCATGAACCATCGGCTATTGTTACGGCTGCTTTGGCTGTTCTAACACTCGGATTTGTAACTTTTATTAATATGTTTTCAAGTTCAAAAAGAGAAAACCCCCTGGGAGAGGAGGCTTATAGGTTATGCAAAAAGAACATTTAACAGAGTTGGAAAAATCTTGTATTGACAAAGATATTATAGCATTAAATTTTCGTAGTTTGCAAGGGGGATCTCCTTGGGAGCATCTACTTTATGGATTGGGGAAAGAAGAGAGAAGAAATGATGGTAGGCTTCGTGATAAATGGCTTCAAAAATATCGTCATTTAGATGATGGGGGCTGGTGGTGTTCTGGGGTTGATATTAATTCTTTTGTGCCTCATTCACTGGTTAATAAATGTTATGGGCTAGATTCCGAATGGGGCTGCTTTAAACCGAATACTCCCAGAGTATCAGAAGGGAAAATCATTAAATATGAAAATCCTCCACAGCAGCCCACAGAAATTTTTGCTCTTAAAGTCTCTGAGGAGAACTGGAAAAAAATCGCTCAAAGATTATGGTTAGAAGTTCCTAAAGAGCCGGGTTTATTGGGGTTTAAATGTGCTGAGATTGATTTCTGGCAGTGGATTTTAGATGATCCTGATATTCCTTTGATTATTACAGAAGGAGCTAAGAAAACAGCTTTGTTATTGAGCTTGGGGTATCCTTCGATCGCGCTACCTGGAGTTAATAGTGGCTACCGTAATGAGGACGGGATTAAAAAGTTAATTTCTCAAATAGAATTATTGACTAATGAGCGTGACGAGATAATATTTTGTTTTGACCAAGACAGCAAGTTTAAAACCCGTCAACGGGTTAGGGACGCTATCAAGACTTACCATAAACTCTTAAAGAATAAAAAGTCTCGAGTTAGCATCATTTCTTGGAATCCAGAAGACGGGAAAGGAGTAGATGATTTTGTAGCGGCTAATGGAGAACAGGCTTTTCATTCTGCTTATAAAGATAGACAAAGTTTTGAGGATTGGTGGGCAAAGAATACTCAGAAAGCCTTACGATTAAGCTATGATCAACTGTTTAACTTTGTTGAGACAGAAATGTCTGAGGAGTTGAGGTTTGACGAGTTAAGAAGTCAGATATTATATCAAGACCAAAAATTTCAATGGGAAGATAATGTGAAGGAGTGGTTCTTTGACCAGACGGGTCTTATCGCTTCAAAGGAAGATGTCAAGGCGATCATTAGTTATTTTTCTAAAAAGTCTGGGTTTAACCCGTTAAAGCTTTATCTAGAAAAATCTCATAAAGAGGCTGAAAGGGTTTCCATTGATAACCTCGCTACTCGGTATTTTGGAACTACTGATCCTCTCTATGATTTGATGGTTAAGATGTGGTTAATTAGTGGCGTAGCTAGGGCTGTCAAGCCAGGGGAACAAGTTGACCACGTGCTAATGCTGCAAGGGACCCAAGGACTATACAAATCTCGCTTTTTCCGTACCTTGGGGGACGAATTTTATGACTCGTCTATCGACGAGAGCAAACTAAACGATAAAGACACTAAGCTGATTGTGCATTCTTCATGGATTATCGAATTGGCTGAGTATGATCGGATGAACCGCCGCAGCCAGAGCGAAATTAGGCAATGGCTAACTGTACTGAGAGATAATTTTAGAAAACCCTATGCGGCAGAAACAAAGGTACATCATCGCCCCTGTATTTTTGGCGCGACGGTTAACGAGTATGAATTCCTGAGTGATCGGACGGGTGATAGACGATTTTGGGTAATTCCTATTAACGCGGAAAACCTTCCTAATGGGACAATCGATTATGAGATGTTGGAAAAAGAGAGAGATGGGATATGGGCTTCCGCAGTTGATGCCTATTTAAACAGGGAACCTTGGTGGCCAGCTGACCCTCAGCTTAAGAAACAAATTAATGATCTTAACGAGCAATTCCGCACCTATGACGAGTGGCAAACTAAAATCATCCAATGGCTTAACAATAATTATGTTGACTGGATAACGTCAGGAGAGATTTTAGAGAGGGTGTTCAATCTTTCTCCCGATAAGCATGACCGAGCATCTCAGCAACGAGTAACGGAAGTTTTAACCCGGTTAAAATGGAAACCATCACGACGCGGAAAAGATAGAATAAGAGGATGGTCATGTCCTACGATCGAAAATACCGAAAATACCCCTCAAGAGGTTGGTCGCCCCGAAAGCCTATCTACAGAAGCAATACAAGAAATTGACCAAAATAAAGCGACCAACCCCCCTCAAGAGGTTGGTCTATCTGAAACCCTCTCTACAAGCCAATGTGACCAACGTGACCAACGTGACCAACCCCTTTTGAAAAATGAAGAACAAGATGATTCTGAGGTTTTAAATATGAAGGTCATCCTTGCAGATATCGATGAGGCGATGACCCGACTAAACTGGTCTAGGGAAGATGGGATTAATTATCTCAAACTGGTTTATGGGAAAAAGAGTCGCCACGCTTTGTCGGATGACCAAATCTTAGAGTTTCGGTCTTATCTGCAAAATCTTGATCTTGTTAAAGACGATCATTTGCTGCCAGGGGATCTAATTCTGCACAAGGTTGGGGGATTTGGTATTATTCAAAAAACAAATCCTCGCGGGCTTTTCACTGCTAAGTGGCTTAATCCAGGCGTTAAAAAGCAAGACAGGTATTTAGACTCGCTTTACGTTGATAAGTCTTGGCGGGGAAAGGATGTTCTCACAAATTTATTTAATAAAGCTATGGAGGATTAATGAAATTAAGTAAAGCGCAAAGAGATTTTTTGATACGTGCTGGTGCGTTTACTCGTGGTGCAAAAAACGGGAAAGTTTATTTTTATGGCGGCAAAGGAACCCTTACTCACCGAACAGCAAAAATTTTAGAACAAAACAACATTTTATTTGAATCAGACTTTCAAACATATCAGCTTACAAATAATGGAAAAGAATTAGCCGAAAAACTTTATCAAGAATATTTACAGGAAAAAAATGGCTCAAACTAACTGGGTAAAAACTTCTGAGGCGGCTAATAAACTAGGGGTGACCCCCGTTTTGTTAAGGCGAATGCTCGGAAAGGGTTTGTTTAAAAAAGGCAAGCATTATAGAAATATATCCATTAATCAAGCCCGTCCTACTTATCGCTGGAATATTGACAAGTTAGAGAAGTTTTTTGATGAGGTGGTTTTATAAAATAAATGGTCGCCAGCAACAGCGACCATCCTTGATTAAATTAACTCTGAAAACTATTTCCTGTCACAAAAACCTAGCCTCAATTTTTGGATAAGCTATTTTGGAGTCGGAACCTTTTCCCATTTTTCCAGGCTTTTAGTATAAATGTCCTTGCAAATATCAAAGGGATGAAACCCTTGCCCGTATCTTCCGGGGGGCAAGGATGCCCACTCATAAGATAACCTGTTTAATGCTTCTTCTAGTCCTTTTAATCCTAAATCTACATATTTTAAAGCCTCTCGTTTAGCATCAATGAGCAATAAGCACATCTGATCTTGGTATTCGGGCTGATAAGAAGGAAGCAAAGGAAAATTATTTTTTTGCAAGTAATCCCTTATCCAGGCATCGGTAAAATCCATGATTTGATATCGACCAAAAGCCGTTGATGTAGTATTTCCGAAAGGAACATGAATCTTAGGATGTTTACTTAGGTCAGCAACTTCTCTAAATCCAAAAGTAACGTCATAGCCCGTCTCGGTGTCTTGTATTCGTTCTAAGGTTTTGTAATTTCTAGATGAGTATAAGGTATATCCGAGATTAGCATTCTGTTCAATTTTTTTGTCAGTACCTTCAGACCAGGCGATTAAATCCAGCCAAGCCCACCTCTCAGGGCTAAACTCATAATAAATGCCTTTTTGGGGGTTGGGTTTAGTTAAGTTTACATCGTGCATTTATCTATCTCCTGATAATTAATTAACAAAAAGCTTAATCATTGGTATTTTCCTCTAATTGGTCTTTCTTTCTTTTGTTTACATTCAAAAAGTTTTGAATGTGATAAACCCTGGTTTCTAGATTGTCTAATTTTGTGTCTATTCTAGAAATAGCTTCTCTGATACTACTGTCTTCTTGGGATAAAGAATCATTTTTGTCAGCTATTTCTAGAAATTTCCCTGTTACCTCCTTTAAATAAGTATTTAAATTTTTTAAATATCCTAGTGAAAAAGCCTCAATAATTCTTATAAGCCAAAAAGCTAGAACAGTAGGAACCCCCAAGTTAAATAATAATTTGAGTAATTCTATATCCATGAGCTTAAAATTCAAATATTTAACTAGGTGGAGGTGGTAATCTTCTAATTACTTCTTCTGCTATGGCTCTAATGACTTGCTCTTTAAGTGTTTGTTCTTGGGCTTGAGCCATAAGTTCAGGATAAGGGGAAAATTCCTCTAATTTAACCGAAAAAACTTTATCATTAAATCTGCCTCCATAAGTTCTAATGTATTTATGAGCTTTTAAAACTTCAAAACTTCGCTGTGGATTTAGATAATTGAATTCATCTGACGTATTTAAATAAACAATTTTAGGAGATTCTGAAGGGTAAACTTTAACCCATTTTCCCTCATTATCTATAGAGCCACCGCGATAGATCTCTCTTAGATAGATCCAATGCCATCCCCCCCTATACCAATCTCCCGTAAAGGTAACGCGAAAAGTGGTAAACCCTTGCTCGGCCGGCTGAGGGAATCTCAACCAATTGCCGTAAGTTGGTGTTAATGTACCCAAATTTCGCCATTCACCTAAACCGTCAAGAAGTATAGGAGAGTTGGTCATATAAATATCTCCTCCTCTTTTATGATGGGTTCATCTAGCTCTTTTAGAGGATACCAATCAGCAAAAGGATCAAAGTTAGGATCAATCATTGAATTTTCTATCCATGATTGGGTTTCGGCTTCGCGCTCATAATATTCTTCTGGGCAAGAAACATAGTCTAATGCTCCCGTAATGGGATTAGGGGCCACAAAAACAACGCCTTGCTTATCCACTTGTTTTAGCCAATCAATAGGGGGGGCAGAATGATAGTATTCCCAAAATCCCGGCATCCAAGGTAAAAGTAATTCATTCATGATTAACCTCAATGATTAGGTTATTTCAGGAGAATCAGGAGTCCAACCATTAGCCAAGATTGGTGCATCAGGAGAATAATAGCCGCTTATAGTAGAACCGTCTGCTAAGGTCTTTGTAGCATGGGCTGCTCTAGGTCTAGAAGCACCTCGAACAATTAAATTTCTTTCATTGGCAGTATTGATTGTAGCGGGATCTATTAATGCCAATTCTGTTTTATAGTCGGCATAGTCTCCCGCATTCATAGGACTAGCATAAACTGCGCCGTTACTTATTCCGGCTAATGCAGTTACAGTTCTTGCATTATTTTTAATAGAAGTAACTCTTCCGTGACCTGCAAGTTTCCATCCGTTCACTAAGGCGGTATTTAAAGAGGCTCTAGCACAAAAGGTAGATACAGAACCCTGTTGTTTCGCTGTTGGGTTTCTGTTGATATTTTTTTTGACTGTAGGCGGTTTTGGTGAACTGGCCCCTACAATTACTATGCTAGTGTTTGCAACTGTGGTTAAATGTCCTAAATGACTTGTTAAATCACTTTTAGAAACTCCGGCGAGAGTCGCGATATCTTTAGCACTCCAATTGTAATAAATATTGACCGGCGTGTCATATAATAACACAAAAGTTAAAACATCCCTAAGTTTTCCTCGTGTATAGCTTGACATTTTTTACTCCTTTTAATTGTTTAAGTTGCTTGCTTAATAGGACTAAAAACTTTTAATCTTAATTTTTGATTTTAGGTGGTTGTTGAAACTGTAGTCCTATCCGAGGTAATTTTCATTCTTATTGATACAGAAAAATTAATAGACAACAGAACATTAAAAATATTATTAGTGATGGCATCTACCCCGTCAAAAAATGAAACAACATTATTGAGCAAAGATGAAGGCTCTACCCTTACTACAGGACGGGCATAGGGAAGAATTACCGAAGTAATACCGCCGCTTTGAGAAGGGACATTATTATAAATGCCTCTAAGAAAAGCCTCCAAGAAGGCTAGTCCGTCAACGGTTAATGATAAAGAACTTAATCCACTAGCCAATAGAACTGTTTCGCTAATTACAGCACCGGCATAGCTTACCGAATCTCCAACGTTAAGTAATTGAGCTAAGGGAAATACACCATTTAAATCGAACTTGCCTGTAGGAAATGATTCATCTAATGGATCTCCTATATCAGGGGTAACAATTGATTTAGTTAAGGTGTTCAGTACTTTAATAAATTTAATGTTAATTAGACGATCCTCGGTATCAGAATCAACACGTATAGGAATCTCGCTTATAGTGACTCCTAGTTTATTGGTTTCGTTAGGATTTGATAGAAAGTCGGTCGCAGTAATTAACTCAGAAAATTTATCTAAAACACTGAGAATAAATCTTCCATTTTTATAAGCGGCAGTTTGGGTCGTTAAATAATCTTCTGTAAAGGAGTTAGGTAAATTAGGAATACCTATAAATAAACCCTTGGTTGTCGTCACGTTACCGGGCTGAAGAAATTCGAGCATTATTTTCTCTGTTTCAGTTTGTTCTTTTTTACACTAACGTCTAAAAAGAAATTAAACAAGCCTATAAAACGGCTTAAAACCATACTCAAACTTTCTGCCTAGGTAATATAATATTAAGGGTCGTGACTAGGCTTGAAGGTTGTTTGCATTGATTGTAAATTTTTGTAAACTAATTTAAAAATATAGAATTATATTCAAAGAGTTAAGAGAGGACATGGATACACCACTTTATGACAAGGCAAATCGCAATACTCGCAAAGCAATGGCAAGGTATAAGAAAAAATGGGGTCATATTAATTGGTATCGACCCAGACCTCAAATGCTACAAAGATGGATGGAGGAATTAGGGTGGACGGAAGAACAAGTGCTTGAGCAGTTGTCAAAAGAAAGGCGTTATTTGATAAAAGAGCTTTATGGCATTGACGCTCCTTTCTAAAAACAAAGGAGATTATTTTTAAAAATAATCTCAAAAACGTTTTTTAAAATATTTTAAAAAAGGATATTGTTTAAATTGGGTTAGGTAGTGGTATCAACTTGGTTAGTTCCGCCATAGCGGCATCCCAATTAGCCGGCTCTTGCCCTTGCCATAATTCCAGCGTGTAAGGGTAAGAGTGATCGTAATATCCCTGCTTCGTTGATTTAAGGTTACCTGTGGTATCGTTGAAGGATTTACCGTAATCATCATAAACTTTTGTTTTTCGTATCACCTCCACTTTCCAGGGATAAACCCTATAAATGTCTTTAGATAAACCCTCAATTTTTTTTCTTTGATAGTCTTTAATTTCTTCGGTGATGTTTAGGGTTTGAATAGTCGCTTCGCTTAATTCTGCTATTGCTTCTATCCTTGTCTTTACGTTCTCGCTTGTATCACACCATAGCTCTAGTGTAGAGCCGTCACTCATTTGGGCACGGCCAAAGAACCGGCCATACATATAGCCCAAATTACCATCTTTACCACCACCACCTAAAGCCCTAATGACTTTATCAAAATCAGTAAATTTAAGCTTATTTGCTGAATTTAGTTTTATTTGGTGCTGTTTAGCATCCCTGCCATAAGGGGGTTTTTGTTTCGACTTAAGAAAAAGGGTAATGACATACTCGCTGATTTGTTTGTGGGCGCGTTCAATAAGCGGCATTCCTAAATCAATGCCTATATCTTTACCATCAACAATTTGGTAGTTAGCCAAAGCAGCCGTTATAGATTGTTTTAGTTGTTCAGTAGTGCCATGTAAAATAAGTTTTTGGTTTGGGGCCAATCTATTAGGCGTAATAACTACTGTGTTAGGTTGTTGTTTAATTGCTTGAGCTACGCTTTGGTTAGCTAGAAACTCGTCTATTCCACCGGCAACAACATAGCCGGCCTCTATACAAGAATCACCAAAAGAATCAAGTAATTCTTCAAAAAATTCTTGATATTTTTGCTCAATAGGTAAGCTTTCAATGTACTCTTCTATTTTTTGAGACAATACCCAAGGCTTAGATCCCTTATCGCCCCACGATTTAGCAGATTCTTTAAGCTTGGGAAAAGATTGAAATACCTTAGTGGCAATGCCCCCTAATGCTGTATCTGGTTCTAAACCATTAGCCGCATTCTTAATAAGCCACCTAAACCCAATAAACATCTCAGCCATTAACTGGTTACATTTATTTCTAACCCCCATATTTATGAGTAAAGAAAGCTCGCTTATCATTTCTTCGTAAGCTTCCTCGCCTACGCTTAATAAAATCTGACTACCCATTGCCTCATTAAAAGACATAATTAACAAACTAGGAACAATCCCGCAGGCTAACCAGCCTAAACTTGTTCCTATTGCCGATCCTAGTTGACCATACCAGGCAATCTCAGCTTGTTTAAATCTAGCTTCTAAATCCTCATCGGGAATATTCCAATTAAAGTTAAATGCAAAAATTGCACCAGCAACAAGTATTGACCATATTTTTGTCGCACTCCAAGTAAAAGCACCACCTATCAAATCACTAACAATAAAGTTAAATACACTAGCAACAGCATTAAACAATTCACCTGTTGCTATGACTTTTGAGGATTTCATTGAGCGATTAGATGGAGACTTACTTAAAGCTTTCCAATTAGTAAATCTAGGCAAAGAAAGGGTCATTAAACATTACCTCCTTTTTCCTCTTTTGTGTCTTTAAAGCGTTGAATTTTGGGTCTTTCACTTTTATCTCGTCCATAAGGATCTTTAGTATTACCATCATTATCAATATCGCCTATGGTTTGTCCAAAACCATACTCAACTTGTTTGATAAAGTCATCAAATTCTGTTTTATTGGGTTCTTCTTCAGTTGGAGATTTTTTATCATCCCCTAAAATTTCAGCGCCTAAATCTAATGCTTTTTTAAATTTAAGCTTTAAATCTACTTTAGTAGCTGTTTCATCTGCCACAGTAGTGCTTTTATTTGACGCTATTTGTCGCCAATATTTAGCCTTTATTATCATGGCAGCATTAAGAAGTTCTCTAAGCTTAGATTCAAGTGTTTCATTATGGCCTTTGCCAAAAATGTCTCTTTTATAATTTACTTTAGTTGGTTCGAGCAAACCAATCATTTCAAGTGTCTGATCACTTGTATCATTGGGGGTTGGATTAAAGACAAGATCATACTCGTCAGATTTTTCTCGAAAATCACAACCCAAATAAGCTTGCACGGCTTCTAATTTACTATAAGAAGTCATTAAAATTTGCTTCAATGATGCTGTTTCAATAAGTTGTCTAGTTAACATTTCTTTTGCCAACTTATCGTTGGTCATAGAAGCAATCATTAAACCCATTAGCTCAACAACACCATCACTTAATGAAGATATTTCTATATCAATATCTTTCTCAGCATCTTTAACAGCAAGCACATATCTTATTCCCTTATAGAAGCCTTTATCATCACTAAAAGTTTTAAAGAATCCCGGCGGCACTGCGCTAAATTCAGTCCATTCAACAGAGTTGATATCAAAGTCTTGTATCAAAGGATGATCCTTAGCAATACTAAATCGTAAAGGAATTTTACCTAATGTTTCCATAGTTTGGTTATATGACCATTTCCATTTTTCATCATCATCATCTATTTGAAGCGTGGCAAGTTGTTCTTCTTGTTCTTCGGTTAGTTGATTAAAATCAATTTCAGTTTCTTCGGGTAAGTTTAGGGCTTCTCTTAATTCCTGGACACTCATAGTCATATCAGGTATGAGCTTATAATTTTCATCATACTTATAATGACCTGATCTATAGTGTTCGGTCGCTCCTATAGCCCTTAAATAATCGGGCAGATGCTTAATTAATCTATCTCCTTTAATGGCATCCGTTGTAACTGGATAAAACATATTGTCTATGTCTTTTCTCATATCTTTTTCTAGGTTCAGAATTTTTTCTTGAATGGTTCCGTCTGGGTTAGCTGTAAAAATGCTATCGCCACCGAGTAGCCTCCAAATTTTCTCTACATCAGCTTGCTGTCCTGTACTGGATTCACAAGCCGTTTTGTGAATTTCTCTTAGATAAACAAACATAGTTTTAAGATAATCATTTATGTTTGAGATTTGATAATTATTATTTGTGGGATTAAAAACCTTAATTCCCGTAGCCGCATCTAAAGAACAACCTCCCGTGCTTACAGAATCGTCTTTATTCAAAAGAGAATCAACCTTTTTCAGATAATAAAGAACTTCTTTTAGATCAACACTTTGTTGATTATTTGAGTTGATGTTTATATTAAACCAACTCCTAGCTTCATCTTGATTGACATCCATTTGTGCCCCTAAAACTTGTGAGGACTGTTTTAGTCCCTCATTTACGTTAGAGACTGAATCTCCTACTGTAGAAACAGCATCTCCTACAGAAGAAATATTGTTACAGCATTGATGAACATCTAACTGAATCTCGTTTAATTTATCTATCAAGTCGTTTAAGTCCATAGAACCCCCTCCCCCAATGAATTTAGGAAAATTTTTTGTACTCCCAACCAACGAACCATCGCCATAATAAATAGGTATAGGTATGTCACCACGTTTAATATCTGTATTATCTTGGTTGGTTTTTTCTACTTTATCTTTTAGATTATCAATGTCTTCTTGTTGGGCAGATTGAGAGATTTGTAAATCGCCTATCCTCAAGTTATTCAATCCAATTAGATTTTTTAACTCTTCACACTCTTCTTTAGTACAAAAGTCGTCTGAGTTATCTTTTAGGTTAAGAGTAATTTCCTCCTTGTCTGATCCTTTTTTTCCGCAAACAGAGACAGAGGTATAAATCACTAGTGAGGATGATTGTTTGCTTGCTGCTAAACTAACGTCAACGTCAACATCGCAATCAAACTCATGCGCGCCTGATAAGGGTTGGTCGGAGTGAACCTCTATTAAATCTTTAGCCAACAAAGCTATCGCTTTAGCTTCTTCGGCTTTTCGTTCTATTTGGTTACATTCTTCCTCAGAACAAGCATTGTGAGCTTCTGGTGCTTTTGAGTCTATGTGAGTATTTAGAAGTTTTAAAGTATTATCGAGTTTATAATTAATAGCAAGAACTTGCCCCCAAAGTTGAACACAGTCTTCTTTAGAACAAAATGCCGACGATAAACCCTCTAATATATTCCAGATAGCACGTATTTGTTCCTTTAGATCTGCACACTCCGCTTTAGTACAAAAAGATTCACATCCTACCATAGCTTACTCTCCTTTTTTTAAAACAAAAGCAAAATACTCATACTCATCTGTCCCATATTCCTTAGTTATGCGATAACCCAAAATAGGTATATCAAGGGATTCTAATTTCAATCTCTCTTCAAAAAAATTAATAATATTTTCATGCTTAGGGTTTCTTAAATTTAACCCAGAATCCTTTATTAGCTTTCCAAATGTTCCATGACCAAAGGCTTGATTAATTCGATCATTGTAACCAAGATAAATTCCTGTTTCTCCATCTGACATATTCCATTCAGCGACTAAAAAAATTTTCCCTATTTTTGAATGTCTTGATTCATAAGGATTTTCCTCTAATAGCCCATCTTCACGGGTATTAATAGTCTCTCTAGTGTAATATTTACGTCCATTAGGAAGATAGTTGGTTTTTCTTTTATAGAATTCAATCATTATTTTTTTTTAATAAAGTTGGCTTAATGGAAAGCTTTCTACTAAATTACCTTCTTCTGAATAACAGCACACCATATCCCCACAGATAACCTCACAAGACCCTTCAGGACAACGTTTATATGGCTTGCACTCCACCTTGAAAAGAGGAGGATCTGAGCAATCATCGGGAGACTGGGCAGAAGCTAAATTAGGGTAACCTACTAACCCAATAAAGAGGGGTGAAATTAGTTTTAACTCGTTTTTGTTTCTATTGGGGAATTCTTGGCAATAAGCTCCCCTATCGTAATTTTGATAAGTGCTTAAAAAAAGCCAATTATCAGGGTAAATACAGTATTTTGATTCCTTATTGGCTGTAGGGCTTGTTGTTCTAGTTTGATTGTAAACAAGAATAGAACTATCATAAATTTTAAGGTTATATTGAGTAGTTCCTCCTCCCGACCCAGTTGGGGTGACATTAAGAATTGAATAATTTAAAATACTTCCCCCTTGTGATGGATCTGCCCCAATTATAAAAGCCTCCTCAAAATAATCAACAATATAAAGGTTGATCCACCCGTCCTCGTCACGGATTATCATGCTTACTGGATAATAAAAATAACCAGACCTGTTAATTGTGGTAGTTCTTGATCTATTTTTTATTGTGTAAGTATAAGCGACTAAAACCAAGTCTCCATAGCCTATCCCTCCTGATTGTTGAATTAAATAATCCGTCCCATTAATTTCTTGCCATCCTGTGCCATCATTCCAATTGAACTTGATCTTAGACGGAACTAAAACAGGGACTTTGACATAAATATCCCAGTCCCCAATAATACCCAAAGCTTGACAACAAAGATCAGACTCAGACATTCGTTAATTCTATATCGATTAGCTTGGCTGATTTTTTTAAAAACTTTAACTCAATATCAAATTTAAACTCATTTGCTTCCCCTACCAGGCTGTAAGGAGGAAAATAAATTTGATTTTGAAGAAAATCACCTAGCACTAACTGGCTGTGTGTTGGATTAAGTCCGTCTTCTTGGTCGATTATCAAAGCCTCAACAGACATAGTAATTTTAGCTTTTCTGATTTGAGGCATTATAGATTATCTCCATCAATAACCGGCGATACGGTTTGAGTTGACCAGGTTGTTATAATTCTTCTAGAATTTGCACGATTGTCAACACCATTTCTAGAGGCCGGCTGATTAGAACTGCTTTGCCCAATTAATACATTTATAGCCGTATTTGAGGGGTTAGCTAACTGGTAAGCAGCTACTGTGGCAAGTATGCCTTCAATCCAGGGATCTAAGTTGTCTATAGTCGGAGTTGTCCAGGTTATAGAAGCAGCGATAGAACTGTAAGGAATTCTTAAAACCGGATTAGAGGGGGTCGAATTGTCTATTGAGCATCCTGAAATAGATGACAAAGGTTGAGCCATAATAATTTTTGAAATTTTCAAAAACAAGTACATACATATTTTATGATACAAAAGAAAATAGATTTAAGCAAAGAACCATGAAACAAATAATATATGACCCAACTATAATAAAAATTGGCAAAGGAAATTTTTCTACTTTTCAGAGAGGACAAAAAGATAGTTCTGTTTTACTTGATTTTTCCCCCTTTTTAGAAAACTTTGGTTTAACAAAAGGATCTTTGCTGCATTTACGAGCAAAGCCGGCTAATAACCCCGATTTTTGGCAGTGGGGAATTTACAATGTTGAAGCGGATGAATACCGTCTAGAAAAAACCTTGAATTTCAATGGAGAAATTGACTCACTCACACTCACCTTAACCAACAAAGAAACTAAGCCCACTCATGTTTTATGGATAAGAGAGGCGACGACTTTCGATATCGTAAAATGCCGTCGCTAAAAAGCAAATAATACAGAAAGATTATTTGATGCTACATCATAATTCAGTCTAGATTCAGTCTAGGTTTTATTGTAGTTATCTAAACCATTTGATGTATAATACTTGTATAAAGCTTGTCTGGGGACTCATAAGCCCAAGGTCGCAAGTTCAAATCTCGCCTGAGCCATTCGTCAAACCCTTACTGGTATTAACTTCTAGGAAACACCTACCTATTTTAGATTCTCAAAAACTGACATAAACTGACATAAAAACTGACATAAAAATCAGCCCTTCTTCGATGGCTTGCCAGATGGTGTAGAGACTGAAGGGGGCAAATGTGCCATCGGGTTGTTTAGTACCAAAGAGTTCGAGGGTTTTGGCTTTGGGAGTGGCGGTAAAGGCAAAATAGCTGAGGTTGGGCAGGTTTCCTCTAGTTCTGGCGGCTTCTTCTATTCTGTCTTCGGTGTCGTCTTCGATGCTTTCTTCTTCGGCGGCGGCTGTTTCTAAATGGGAGGTACTCAGGACGGCTTTGAGTTGGCGGCTGGTTTCTCCTGTTTGGGATGAGTGGGCTTCATCAATGATGATAGCAAAGCGTTGTCCATTCGTTAATATCCAGACATAAGTCGCAATTCCAGTATTATAAAATAACTGCTCAGGTAAAGCGATAATTGCTTCTAACCAATCATTCTCTAATATCCAGCGTCTAATCTCACTTTCTCCGCTTCCTGCATCTCCAGTAAACAAGGGAGAACCATTCATAACAATAGCCACCCGACTACCCCCATTTTCTAGCGGCTTCATCCGAGAAAGCTTATGCTGTAAAAATAATAATTGTCCATCACTAATGCGAGGAGTACCTGCACTAAAGCGGCTTCCTGTTATGGTAGCTTCTTGTTTTACTGCCGGTTCATCTCGCTTCCAATCTTTACCATAAGGGGGATTAGCTAAGGCGACAGTTTAGAGCCAAAATAGGGGTAAAATTTAGTACAGACGAAGAGAGGCAAGCCTTCAGGGTGCGGGGCACTATTCTCCCCAAAAAATACAGCCCAGATTAAAAAACCTAGACTGTAATTATATAGAGTAGCCAATGAGAGTAAAGAATCTACAAGAATGGCTTACTCATTTTGCGGAGACGCTTTGAAAGTTGGCACACCCCCATCTTGCTCTTTATACTGAGGCTCAGGTCTAGATTCTACATCCTTAGCACTAATGGGTTTCGGGCCTTTAGGCGGTTTCCCACCACCTTTGATGAAGTTCTCTTCTAGGTTTTTAATAACAATATACAAATTGGGGACAAATAGCAAGCTCAACAAGGTAGAAACTAATAAGCCGCCAAAAATAGCCGTTCCCAAAGACCAACGACTAACCGCCCCCGCCCCTTCGGCGATAAGCAAAGGAGCGAAACCCACCAGAGAAGAAATTACCGTCATGATAATCGGGCGAAATCGTTGTTCTGCGGCATGAATCGCCGCTTGAGTAATACTCATCCCTAAATCTCGGGCTTGGTTAGCAAACTCGACAATCAGAATCGCGTTTTTACTGGCTAACCCAATTAACATCACTAAGGCTACCTGAGCATAAATATTATTGTTAAGAGTGGGGTAAATGCCTCCGGATAGCGGCTGAATAAAGGTCGCTCTTAACCAGATTCCTCCTAACGCTCCTAAGATAGCCAAAGGCACAGTAATCATAATAATGGTGGGGTCAACATAACTCTCATACTGAGCCGCTAACACCAAAAACACCATCACAAAACCTAACCCAAATACAATAGGTGCAGCCCCCCCCGACGATTTTTCCTCAAAGGCGGTATTAGTCCACTCAAAACCAAAGCCCGGTTGTAAGGTAGTGGCGGCTATTTCTTCCATCACCTTAATGGCTACCCCTGAACTATAGCCCTGAGCGGGTGAAATAATCAGCTTGATAGCCGGAAAAACGTTATAGTTGGTTAAAATCGGCGGATAGGTAATGGGTTCTTCCTCGAGTAAGTTACTCAGTTGTATCATGGCTCCATTGCGTGAGCGAATGTACAGACGACCGATATCATTCGGGTTAGAACGAAGTGCCCCTTCAGCTTGCACATAAACCCGATAAAGCCGTCCATCTAGAACATATTGATTAACGTAACTTGCGCCTAAATAGGTTTGTAGCGTGTTCAAAATTTCCTGCACATCTACGTTTTGAGCATTCGCTTTATCTCGGTCAATAGAAGCCTCAATCATCGGGCTGTCAAAGGTGTAGGTCGTAAAAGCCGAAGCAATTTCAGGACGCTGGTTAGCCTCCTGCATCACCCGTTTAGCATTATCAATTAAGGCCGCCATTCCTTTTAACTGACGGTCTTGAATAAACATTTCTAAACCGTCAAAATTTCCTAACCCGTCTACAGCAGGCGCATTAACGGCAAAAACTTTAGCACTTTCAATTTTTTGTCTAAAAGTTCTATTTAAGCTTCTAATAACCCCATATACTGATTTTTCCGCCCCTGCGCGTTCATCCCAAGGTTTCAGCTTCGTGAAAATGATCGCTTTATTGCTATTTTGTCCCTCAAAGGAAAAACCATTAAGGGCTAGTGCGTGTTCAATTTCTTCACGCTGCATGATTTGTGTTAAAGCTTTCTTGCTCACATCAGCAGTATAGGTGAGAGAAACGCCGGGCGGTGCTTCCACAATACCAAACAGATAACCTTGGTCTTCAGCAGGAACAAAGGCCTGGGGCATAGTTTGGTACATCCAACCCGTTAGCACGATGCCTGCGATAAAAATCGTAACAATAACCAGTTTGATATGAGTTAACAGTTCAATCAGTCTGCGATATCCTCCCTGAATGCCGGCAAACATTCGATTAAATTCCCTAAACAACCAAGCAAGGGGGCCATGAGGGGGTGTGGGAGGACGTAACATCACCCCGGACATGGTAGGAGAGAAGCTAAGGGCATTAAAGGTAGAAAAAGCAATGCCAAAGGCGATGGTTAGCGCAAACTGTCGATAAACAATCCCTGTGGTTCCTGGGAAAAAAGACACAGGCACAAACACCGCCATCAATACGACTGATGTGGCAATCGTCGCCCCAAACAATTCTTGCATAGAATCGAGAGCCGCTTGCACAGGGCGCATTCCCTGAGATAACTTAGTGGAAATGGCTTCTACAATAACGATCCCATCATCTACCACCAAACCCGTTGCTAACACACAGGCAAACAGGGTTAACTGATTGAGGGTAAATCCTAACGCTTTTAGGCCAATCATCGCCCCAATTAAGGCGACAGGAATAGCCACTGCTGGAATTAAGGTGGTGCGCCAATCTTGTAAGAAAATGAAAATAATTAAGACTACTAGGGCAATGGCTTGTATAAGGGTAATGGATAAATCTTTTAAAGCGGCATTAATAAATAGGGTACTATCAAGGGTAATAGCGTATTTCAAACCTGGGGGAAAAGATTTTTCTAATTCTGCCAGTTTCGCTTTAATGGCATTGGCGGTATCGAGTGCATTTGAGCCGGGCAGTTGATAAATAACCAGGGCAACGGCGGGATTATCCCCATCTAAATAAGCTAGAGTGGAGTAAGATTGTGAACCGAGTTCTGCTCGTCCGATATCTTTAATGCGAATGAGAGTCCCATTATCTCCCACTTTCACCACAATATTTTCTGCTTCTTCTGGCGTGGTAACTCGTCCTTTTACCCGCACTGGGATTTGAAATTGTTGATTAGGGGGTGCAGGTTGTGCCCCAACTGAACCGGCTCCCACCTCAAAGTTTTGTCGTTGGATCGCTTGAACTACATCCGTCGCGGTTAATCCTCTACCCGCCAGTTGGTCCGGATCAACCCAAATCCGCATCGCATAAATATCGCCGCCAAATAAGGCTAAGTCTCCCACCCCTTCTATTCGTCTGAGATCGTTCCAGATATAGCGATCTACATAGTTATTGACAAAAGAAATGGGATAAAGCGGCTTGCCATCGGCTCCCTTGTCTGAATAGAAGGCATAAACTAGCGTAATACTGGGGGATTGTTTGCGAGTATTAACCCCTGTGGCGATAACGGATTGCGGCAAAAATTGATTAGATTGAGCGACTCGGTTTTGTACGAGAACTTGGGCCGTGTTGGAGTCGATTTCTACAGGGAAAGAGACAGAAATGCTTGAGTTACCGTTATTATCAGTATTTGAAGTCATCCACCTCATGTAGTCTACCCCGTTAATTTGTCTTTCTATGGGGGTAGTCACGTTATCTACGGTGGTTTTGGCATCTGCGCCTACATAGTTGGCTGAGACGACTATCTGTTTAGGGGCAATTTGTGGCAATTTATCTAGCGGCAACAATGCCATACAAATTGTTCCTACTAAGACAATAACAATACTACAAACCGTAGTTAAAACAGGGCGTTTAATAAATCCATCAGATAAAGACATATATTTACAGGGGTAGAGAACTAGGCGGGAAAGTTCTTGATTTCATTCTAAGGGATGATCTTGATTTTGCGTTAATATGATAATATATCTGTACAAAAATTGATTTTATTTTTTTGGGTTGACAAAAACCTTCTTTATTGCTGCATTTTTTCTAAAAGAGCCACCGCAGTAGGAGATTTACGGGTAAAGAAATTAAAAATTAGCAATTTAAAGGTAGAATCTAAAATTACCGGAATAGTTGCAATAAAAAGAAAAATAAAGTTGCGGTTTTCGGGTAAGCCAAAATGTTCAAATGCCGTTGCTAAAATTACTTCCCATCCTTCGGCAGAATGAAAACCAACGAACATATCTGTAAGCAAAATAAACAGAAAAACTTTGGTAATATCGCTCAAGCCTAAAAAGTAGCGGCTTATAAAACTTCGCAGAATGGTAAATTGAGGGCGAAAAATATAAATCATTCCCGTGAAAACCGCCAACGAGGTTAGGTCTGATAACATATTTTTCCAGCCATTTAACGTCTCATAAGCTTTTTCTTTGCCGATTTCTATCGCTTTTTCTCTGAGCAATTCTTGCTTTTTTTCTTGAGAAAGTTCAGGAATTATTCCTAATAAAGATTTTATTTCTATTCCCTCTTTGTATCGACTAAATTCCGACAAAAATTTCTCGGTTAATTCCTGACTTATTTCGATTTTTTCCAGGGTGACATTATCGACAAATTTTTCATTAATAAAGGGACTATAAATAAAATTTTTACTGATGACTTGGGCGAGAATTGGCACAACAATTAATAAGACCAGAAAGCGAAGTGCAATTTTTCGCTCCTGACGAAGATTTCGTAACTGTTGAACTACTTGCTGTTCATATTCTGAGCTAAGTTTTTCAGAAATGTTTAACCAAGGAGAAGGGACAGAAGAATCGGTTTTTAAAGTCAGTTTAGAAGGTTTTAGCGATGAGGTTTTTGAGAGCGAAAAATCGGATTGAGAAATCACTCCAGTTTCTGAACTATGGCGATATTTGCCGATGACAGATTCAATAAAATTAAGCCTTTCCAGAATCTTACTTTCTTGAGCAGAATGTTCTCCTAGATGAATAGGATGATAAAAGTTTCCTAGACGAAAGCGGCTTAAATGCCAGCGAATTTGTAAAAGTTCTCGCTCTAATAAACTTTGAAAATAATCATCAAGGGTTTTCCCTTTTTGGGCATCAGGAGCAATTTTGTTTCCCTCAAAATATTGCTCTTCAAACATTTTAATAGTTTTCGCCCCAGAGTAAGCTTTATCTAAGGCATCTAAAGCTCCTTGATTAACCCACTGATTTAATCGATTCAACCAGCTAGGAGACTTCATCTTCTCATCCTTTTATTTTTAATGCTTATCTTACTATTGAACCTTTTGACTTTCGAGGGTTTCTGTTGAGATAGGTGTATTATCCTTTAAATCTAAAATGCGGCTAACGGCAATTTTATCGCCGACGTTGACTCCTCCTAGCACTTGATAAGCTTGTCCTTGAATGGTTCCTACTGTTATCGGTTTTTGCTTGGCGACTAAGGAGGTTTTTCCGTCTTTAGTGTCTGCATTTTCGGCTACAAAAACAAAACTTTGTCCGCCTAATTTAGTCACCGCCGTTGTGGGCACTAATACCCCTGGTTTTTGGTCCCAAATGACTTTAGCTCTGACATATTGATTATTTCGCAAACTGCCATCATTGCGGAAAGTAACTTTCACTAAAATGGCTTGAGCATTTTCATTAGCCAGAGGAGAAATAAAGCTCACTTCTCCCTTTATTCTCGGTGTACCATCTGCATTAATCAACTGTACGGGGAGTCCGATCCGCAGACGATTATAATGTTCGGTAGGAATATTAATATTGAGTAGAAAAACTTTATTATCTGTAATGGTTGTTAATTCCTCTCCGGTTTTAATGTAGTCTCCATTTTTTTTCTGATTAAAATCCCCCACAAACCCATCAATGGGAGCAAAAACGGTATTATAAATTAAATTTTGATTAATCGAGCCTAATTGACCTTGCGCTTCACCGATGTTAGCTTGGGCTTGCTTAACCACTGATTGAGCGGCTTTGACTCGTTCGTTGGCTGCCTGTAGATTGTTGATAGCGGCTTGTAAGGCTCCTTCGGCGGCTTGTACAGAGGCTAAAGCGGCATCGCGAATTTTACGGGCTGATTCTACATTTGCCTTAGCTGTATTCAGGTTGCGGGTATTATTATCTAAATCTTGTTGAGGTTGAACCCCTTCTTTGACGAGAAATTCTGCCCGTCCATAATTAATTTTAGCTAAATCTTCTTCGGCCGTAGCCCGTTGCAGGTCAGCTTCTTTGCTTCTTGCGTTCGCCTCTGCATTGGCTAGATCGGCTTGAAAGCGGGCAATATCTGCTTTAGCACTATCTCGTTGTGCCTGGGTTTGTCGGAAGTCTGCTTGTGCTTGGGTGAGGGCAGCAATGCGGCTTTGTACGGTTGAAGCCGCCGAGTTAACATCTTCTTCTTGTTTAGTGGGTTCTAATTGAGCAATTTTTTGTCCTTTACTGACTTGATCCCCCTCCTTAACAAAAAGCCTGATGATCCGTCCCTCGGTTTTGGGCGCTAGGGCGACACGAGATTGGGATTCTAAATAGCCTACGTATTGTGTGCTATCAATGAGGGTAGCCGATTCTAAAGTTTGCAATTTGACTGGGATGGCTTTGGGTGCTGTGGCGGTTTCTTGTTCTTTGGCACAGGCAGTAGTGAACAAAGAGAGGACAACCATCGTTCCTACTAGCTGTCGAGAAATTAATATATTGTTTTGGTTCATAATGATTGGTTCAATTCAGGAATTTAATCAAGTCTTCAATTTTTCTTTGATAGCGCGAAGGAATAATTATAATTAAGCTAAATTGTAGTTGATGTTATCTACAAAGTGTTGTCTGTTGATAAAGTTTAACAACTACTTCAATTTTATCTAGGCAAGTTTTTGGGTAATTGATTTCCGGGTTTTGGTGAAGTCGGCAGAGAAGGCAAAGAGACGACATTACACTCGACTATTCTTTGAGCGAGCGTGACATAATCAAGTCTTCCCCCACTAATTTGATATTCTTGTCTAGGGGAAGGTAAATGCCCGACGGGAGCGTCAAGCGAGTAATTTAAGTTCTCTTTAAAGCGAATCCAGTCATCATTTTTGCGCCATCCCACCTGATCGCCAAAAGCTTCATAAGGTTCGATCGCGACTAATCGTCCGGGGCGGTTTCCGGTTGATACAAAAACTCTCAATTGGGGAGTAAAACCGAAATGTCCGTTAGAGTAAGTTGTCCAGAGTCGATCGAGGGTTGCTAAGTCCCAACAAGGCAATTTTTTAATGTCTTCGATGGTGATCCATCCTTGTCTTTCCCGGTTAGAGGCTCTCAGCAATAAATTATAAGTCTCATCATTGGCTTCGCGCCATTCTTGTTTTTCCAGTAAGTTTTGTAACCTTGTGTAGTTAACTTTACTTTCAGGAGAGATCAGCGATATTTGAGACCTTGCTGAGGAGTTAGTCTCGAAAGAGGGTTGGGCAGAGACATTGATGAAGGGGACTAGAGAGAGGGCAAAAGCCAATAAAAGCTTTTTCATTGCTAAAACTTTAAAATAAATACGAAAGATGGGTTCAGGAATTTTAGAATAACACAGGGATGCTTGTGTTCCTAGGCTTGATTGTATTGATAAGTTGGTTGCTTACTGCTATGACCTTTATTTGGACCCGTAATCATATTTTAGCTTTGGCGGATTGGATAGCGCCTGAATACGAAATTTTGTTGCAAACCGCCTCGAGTTTCCGTGAAGTTTTGTCACGCCGCACGAAAAAAGTCCCCGCCCTTCAGGGACAAGTGGTGGCTAATCTTTTTTTTGAAGCTTCTACCCGCACTCGCAGTAGTTTTGAATTAGCGGCTAAACGCTTATCTGCTGATATTCTCAATTTTTCTCCGGGCACTTCTTCTTTAACTAAAGGGGAAACCATTTTGGATACGGCGAAAACTTATTTAGCGATGGGTGCAGATATTATGGTCATCCGTCATCAACAGGCGGGGGTTCCTCTGGCCATCGCTCAAGAAATGGACCGTCTTCGTACAGGGGTAAGTATTCTCAATGCTGGAGATGGACAACATGAACATCCTTCTCAAGGGTTGCTAGATTTATTTACGGTCTGCTGTCTGTTAGATAACGATAATCCGAGCATTGAACTGTTAAAAGGCAAAAAGATCGCTATTGTTGGCGATATTCTGCATTCTCGGGTAGCCCGTTCTAATATTTATAGTTTAACCACTGCCGGGGCCGATGTGCATTTAGCTGGGCCGCCAACTCTTGTTCCCCGATGGTTTGAAGGGATGAGTAATGGCAAAAGTCCAGGTAAATTATTGATTCATTGGGAGATAGAACCGGCTTTATCTGATGCTGATTTTGTCATGACGCTACGCTTACAGCGCGAACGCATGACGGCCCATCTTTTGCCCTCGTTACGAGAATATCATCTGCGTTATGGAATTACGCGGGAGCGGCTTAAACTCTGTCAAAAGGAAGTTCGGGTACTTCATCCGGGTCCAGTTAATCGGGGTGTAGAATTAAGTTCGGATTTAATGGATGACCCACGCTTGAGTTTAATTTCTCAACAAGTGACAAGCGGCGTTGCTGTGCGTATGGCTTTACTATATTTGATTGGCAATCTCGAATCTTAACTAAAATCCGGCCCTTAAATGAGGTTGAAGCAAGCGCGTCCAATTGTTATAAGACTTTTGATATTCAATTGGACATTTTTGCGCTCTTTCTTCTGGTAATCGAGCTAACCGGGCTAAATCTGTATATTTTTCGGGATTGCTACCATAGAATAAACAAATTATTTGATAATATCTTTGTATGTCTAAAGAATGTTCATCCCAATAAGCAACATTGGTGGCTTGTGTTTCATTGCTGTTGAGTAAGTATTGAGTAGCAGGAATAATGGCCATAAGTTCGCCAAAATCTCCGGCTTGACTAGCAATAATGACCGCCAATTGGTCTACTGCGTCTTCTTCTTTGCCGAGTACGGGTAAATCTAACACATGAATTAAGGCGTGTCCTAATTCATGAATAAACACATACATGGTTCCCCCGAGAGTGGCGTTAAATAATTCTTCGTCAGTCCTAGCATATTTAGCCGAAAATACCGCAAAATCTTCCACTAATTCATAACACATGATGATGGCTTGATGCTCAGGAGAATAAAAAGCATTAGCTTGTCCACATTCCGACAAAACAATCGTTATATTAGAAGGTAAAACGAAGATTTGATTTAAAGATTGAGCGAGATTTTCAAAAAATTTTGATTGAACAAAAACTTTTTCTAACAGTTTATAATTTTTCTGTTCAACCGGCACATAAGCCACATGAAATTGACCTTTACTTGAGGAGTATTTTTTATTGACTGCTGGTATTTCTTTTGATCTAGTTGGGTTAGCTTTCTCCAAAATCTGATTCAGACGAGATAAAGTCACTTCTTTCGCCTTTACATCAAATCCCCAAGCCATTCCTAAACTAAACAAAAAGGATAAACTTAGGGATAAACCTATCTTGTTATATGAGATTCCCTTAAACATAGAAGTGCGGGTGTGAGGAAAGAGAAAAATAACACCTCAAGCATAACTTAGGGTTTTGAAAAAAGAAACAGAAATTTAAGAAAAAATTAATAAAATAGTTTGATTTCAGTTTTCAACAAAGCTGAGAACCAAAAAAGAATAGGAAACCCTAACTTTGCTCTGATAAAATTTTAAAAAGAATTTAGAATTATTATATAAATAATGATCTAAGCCGCGAAATGATATGAGTGTAAATGTACTAAGAGAAAGCTTAAGCCAAGAAACGGCAGCCAAAGACAGTTTAAAAATCTCGTTTGCACCTTTGTCGGTGGATGAGGTGTATCGTTTAGCGGATGATGCGGCTAATGGTGCCATTGTGATGATGAGTGGAACTGTTCGCAATCAAACCGATGGCAAAGCGGTAATTTACTTAGAATATCAAGCTTATGAACCGATGGCTCGAGAAATTTTTCGCGCTATTGCGGCCCAGATTCGCCAACGTTGGCCAGAGGTTAATCGCGTGGTTATCCATCATCGCATTGGAAAATTAGAGATAGGAGAAATTAGCGTTTTAGTGGCTGTGGGATGTCCTCATCGGGGGGAAGCGTTTGAAGCTTGTCGTTATGCTATTGATACTCTTAAGCATAATGCGCCTATTTGGAAGAAAGAATTTTGGCGAGATGGTGCTAGTCAGTGGGTGAGTATTGGCGCTTGCGAAGTCGATAATGGGAATACTAACGGTTGAAAAAAAATGATTAATGGTGAACATCAACGATGTGTAATGGTTTGTCAGCACCAATCTTGTCAGGTGCAGGGAGCGGCTAAGGTTCTTTTAGCCTTTCACATGGCCGATTTACCTGATGATACTTTAGTGATGCCGACAGGTTGTCAGGGACAATGTAGCACCAGTCCCACTGTGAGAATTATTCCGGAGGAAATTTGGTATTGTCGAGTACAATCTACTGATGTGCCGCTTATTGTGGAACAACATTTAAAGGGAGGAAAACCCGTAAAAGAAAAGTTACATCCCCGTTTTCATCCTAACTGTTAGCTATTCCTAAAATTGCCCTTCTTTGCTCATTTTCTACTTGATAAGAGGGTTGATATACTTGTCTTAATAGTAGTTTTAGGGATGATAAGTGAGGTGGTTTTTTTTAGTTGATTTTTAGGATTTAGTTGAAGGGTGTAAAATCCCACTTTCAATTATCTTGTCGGCGAAAATATGAAATTGCCTAACGGAGAACAAGCGGAAATTGCAATGGAAAAGTTAATTAACTATTGCTTAAATCCTGACCATTCTAGCGGTAAACATAAAGCTAGGCTTTTCAAGTCTCGTTTAGGCATCACTCAAGAAAATGCTGAATTATTATTATCAATGATTCGTCTAGCGGCTATTGAAGGGGAAGTAATTCAGCAAGCACAGACAGATTTTGGTCAACAGTTTAAGGTAGATTGGACAATACCTAATCAAGAAGGAATGCAACTTCGGACAATTTGGGAAGTCACTTCTACGAATGCAAAGCCTCGTCTTATTTCTGCGTTTATTAGGTAGGTATTATGAAAAATATTTTAATGTTAGATACAGTAGCGATTATTAATCCGATTGCTAAGGAAAGATTAACCTTAGTTGAACCCGAATTGATGTCTATTGAAAGCTTACCCAGTGGACAGGTGGGAACGGTAGTAGAAATTTATGAAAAAGAGGGAGAAAAGCAATATTTAGTGGAGTTTGCTGATAGCAAAGGACGGGAATATGCGATGGCTATTTTAAAGGAAGATGAGTTATTGGTTTTACATTATGAACTTGAAGTAGCTTAATCAGTGTTTTTTGACTTTGTCTATTTACTTTACCTTGTAACGTTCGCGCTCACCAAATGCAAATTACGTTCGCATCTCAGGTGACCAGTTTTCACGATCTGGTGCAGCGCGGTTGTTAAGCTTTACATTTCGTGTAGACTCAAACTGAATGCACTACCTAGCACATACCAAATATTTTGCCATCTTACCTTCACAAGATCAGTACCTACATAGGTTGTCTCGTGATTTCCTCTACGAAGCAATTTGCCATTGCCAATATAGCTTATTTCAAACTCTCCCATCCGAAGCTTACTCATCTCACTTGGCAACACTGTAAGTAATGGAGCAACATAAACAGGATCATCAGCTATTACGAAGAAAAAATCGCCTTTTATCTTCAATCTGCCACTGGATCTAGAAAAGAATCTCTAGACAGATTATATAAAACAATGGATACTATTGGACAAAAAGCACAAGAGAGAGGATTAACCCCTGAAATTTTAGAATCTCTCTTAAATGAAGATGAATAGACGATTTGTTCTTGATACAAATATCATTATTAGTTCCGTTTTATCGCCAAACAGTAAACCGAACATGGCTTTAAAAAAAGCCCAACATTTAGGAATCATTATCGTATCTCCTGCAACTTGGCAAGAATTAGAAACCGTCTTATTTCGACCAAAGTTTGACCCCTATATTACCCTTGAAGAACGTCAACAATTTTTATTAGGTTTATCTCAAACCGTTGAATTTATTCTATAAATGAGCTTTCTAACCGATATTTGTCGAGATCCTAAAGATAATAAATATTTGGAATTAGCCGTTAATGGTCAAGCAGAATCTATTATTACAGGTGATCAAGATTTATTAATTTTACACCCTTTTCAATCAATTAATATTGTTACGGTTAATGATTTTTTACTGAGTGATTAAGTCAAAATAATCCCCTCAACCAACCAATGAATCATCCTATCCACCTCCTGCCAAAAATCATACCCCAACAAACATCCTAAAACATACTCCCCTAAATTTTCCATCATCTCGAAGGATAGGCTCACATAATGCCGCGAAGCGATCAATTAACTTTTGTAACAAACTTTGTTAAGTTGTATTGCTAAAATTTTTTAAACCTTTGCTAATTCAGGTTTTTACTTTGTTAAGTAATATGCGATTAACCCATAGAATTTTAAATTATTCTTAAAAGCCTAAACTTCGATGGTTTTAAAAATGGGCAGGAGATAATATAGTTTAGTTGTTTACTACACAAGCGAAAAAAAAAAATCCTCCTTAAGACATAATTCACGAATTAGGAAAATTGCCATGAATTTACTGAACAAATCGCTAATCTGGGCGAATGTATTCGCTATTGCCATATCATTCGTGACGTTCTTCTTCCCCGCGACTGCCATGGCCGATGTCGGCGTACCGAGCGCGAAGGATATATTTAAATCAATTGCCATTCAAAACGGAACGTTCAAGCTGCAAAGAGAAAGGGTACTTGACATGGCCGAACCAGTTCGTAGTGCCATCGTTGCTTTACCAGACGGTGAAACCGGAATGATCGAGTTAATTCAAATTGTTAACGTATCTCCTAATGGTCAGCAAGAGATTGAGTTCGGCTGTTCTAATCTTAAAGTTAAGAATAAAACCGACTTAATTCAATCCTGTGGCGGCCCTGCTATTTTGAAACCGGGACTTACGATTTACCGAGCGAGCGGAAAAGATTTTGGACCGGCTCTCGATGTTACCTTGGGCGTTGATCTCAAGCCCGATTTTCCCTCGTAAATCTACTAAAATCAATTCTCTAATTAGGATTCCATTTACTGTGAAACCGCTACTGATCAAGAAAAAATCGAGCGATAGGAACTAGACTTGGAATCCGCTAAAAATATCCTCGTCTCTAGCACTATGGAAAAATTTCAAAGAAAAACGGACGGAAAGATTTTTAATGCCAATCTGGCTTTTATTGGGTTTTGTTTTGTGATCGGTTTAACCGGATTCGGCTATATTCTCGCTATACTTCCGGGAATTTCTCCTCCTATACCGGGTGCTTCAGCTACTTGTATTACAGGGCCTTGGAAATGGGGATTAATCACTACCCACGTTTTAACGTTCGTTCTGATTCCTCTGGCGATGAGAATTTTTTACCAGAGTTTGAAAAACCTCGGATTGCCATTGAAGGCGATTTTTGGTTCTCAACTCGGTCTAGCTTTTATCATGGTGGCGATCGCTTCGGAAATCGGTTGGCACGTTACCCAATGTTGGTACTACTACAACGATTTTACGATGCTGAACTTTATGTTCTATTTTTTCTTGATCTCTGCCTTCGCTCTCTGGTCGGATAGCTTAGCCAAGAAAGACACGATGCTCACGAAAGCGGTTAATCTTGTTTTTGCGATTAGCTTGTTAGTGGTTTCTCTTCTGTATCCCCTAGGGTACGCGCACAATAATAGTAGTTTCAAGATTCCTATTTACATCGCGCTCACCATTGTTTTTAGCGTACTCACCTACCGTGGTTATAAATTATTAAAGGATTGGAAAGTAATTTTAGTGCCGTTTTTCTCGGTCGGGGTTAATTTAACTTTTATTTTTCTCCTCGATCAATATGGTGGCAATCCCTATAGCGATCCCCAAATAACTTTTAATGCTTTGTTCCACATTTTACACGATTTGTGTGGAACGGAAGCGGGAGTGGCCATTTTTACTTGGTTGGTCTACCGTCAGGGAATTCTCGGTGAATTTCCCACCGCAACTGTACCGCTCGAACAAAGTTAGGATTGCGTTCTTTTGATGGAGAAGCTTTTTGATGAATTCAATACTGTCGTTTGTTTATCCTTTCGGACATTTCAGCCTCGCGCTAATGGAAGGGATATTGCTCGGTTGGGCGATCCGTCTATGGCTGCGAGCGAATAGTCTGGCGATGATCGTTTTACCGATTGTCTTGGTGAGTCTAGGTTATGATAATCTCGTTCTGGCAATGGGAAGGGTGATCGGCGAGGGAGAACTCTTAATTAAGTTGAGCGCGGTACGTTTTTATTTACACGGTATTGTGATCCCTCTGTTTATTGTTATTGGGATCGAACTATCCCACCGGGCTGGAGCGGTTTGGGCGAATCGTGTTACGCGAGTTCTGTCTTGGTTATTCGCGTTAGGACTGGCCGCGATCCCATTTGTGACGAATTCCGCCGGTTTGGATTTAATTCCTGTTACCTTCGCGGGTGTTTTACGCTATAAGCTTGCGACAGTTAAAGGCCCGCCAATTATTACGATTGTGGTCAATCTGTTTGTTTTCGCTATCAGTATCGGTCTCTGGTTCCGGCTCCGATGGCGGTGGTTATTTGCGGGAACGGCGATCGCTTTAATCGGTAACGCTATTCCTTCCGTTTTAGTCGGCACGTTACCGGGGAGCGCGTCGGAATTTGTTTTGGCTCTGTGTTTGTTACTAACCGAGCGAAGAACCCGAACCGAGCGGAGGACTTCCGGCGATCGCTCCGTCGGTGCTGGCTCTCCGCTACCTGGTATATAAAAGCTCCTTTTTGTATTGATCTTGGAGAATTTAATGATGGCAAACCACACGGATCTAGAAATCAATTTCACTGACGAACGACGAGATGGCTATACGGTCTATCAATCCGGTAGCCATATCCGGGGTAATTATATTCAAGTTTTTGTTCCCCATAAGCCCTGTTTTGATACTGAAGGAAAACGAAAGCTAATTGTTTATTTACACGGTTTCGCTTTATGCCTCCCCCAATTCTACGAGGCTCATTTGGAAGAGTTAGCTAAAAAGGGCTATTATGTATTTTTTCCCGATTTTCAAAAAAGTGACTATCCTGACAGTATAGAGCAAAGGGATTTGAAAGCTAGTCAAAAGAAACGTCACTTATATTTTTGGTATCAAATGGCGATCGATACGATCCGACAAAGAAAAACTCCTTCGGACGATAAATTCGCTCAACAAACAAGAAAAGCCCGTGAATTCTGTCGCATTCGCGTTGCTCCTAACGAACCTAGCCCGATCAAATGTCTGGCGATCGCACTCGCTATTATTACAATTATTTTAATCGTCCGGCTAGTGTATATTTTTGCTCCAGAATATCGTAAGAATCTGGTCAAACTGATCTCCACTGTCGGTTTAAGTCTTCTCTACAGTCCTATCGATTGGATGGAAAGCGCAGTTACATTAACTTCCGAGTCTTGGCGAATATTATGCGAAAAAAATCCCGAACTCGATGGCGATTTTGATTTTTATGTTTTCGGTCATTCTTTAGGTGGGTTATTGGCGTTGAGTTGGCCTTATTTTGTCGCGGATTTTAATCGCACGAAATATAATTTCTTAGCCAAACAAATTTTGACCGCCGATCCCGCGCCGAGTAGTCTGTTGGGCCTTCCTCGAATTGCCCTATTTATTTTACGGCTGTTCCGCTCCCCGTTTACTTCAAAACCGATTGAGATTAAAAAAACCGGAGCGAAATTGGATATTCCTGTTGGTATCTTGCACGGGGTAGACGATACAATCGTCAATCCCAAAACTTGGGTGAAAGGAAGTTTAGGAAGTGCAAAACCCAATTTCGACTATATTGCCAGCACTCAGAAAAAAATTTATTTTTCCCTTTCGGAAAAGCAAGATCATCCTCCTCTAATCGCTTTCCACAATCAGGCGGTAACCGATACGACCTATTTCGACGATGCTTTGTTTAAGAATTTCGGTGGTGTTAAAAAGCAACCCAATGCTTACAACTCGGAATATATTTGGCCGGGATTTGAATATGTGATCAAAAACCAATACGACGCGAATGATTTATTAGGTCATTTACCGCTAAAAACGATCAAAATAACCGATAATTTGCCGCCAAAGTCATCGCCTCTCGCCTGGATTATTCCCCTCCTAAGTTTGCTATTGTTAGGGGGATTTAGTTATTGGCTCTGGTATCGTGGACTCGTTTAACACTCCGTCGCACGTAAGTGTATTGGACTTGTCGTAAGGTATGAGCGATCGCCAGAAGGAAAGTCTTGAATCTTAATCCAAGGAACATAGTTTTTTCCTGTCCCTTGGCCACGACCTTCCTTTTGGTAGCGTTCAAAAAGAGCTAACCATAATTATAGAACTTTATTATCCTCCGGTAATTGCCGCCTAACCCAACCTACTCAACCGTAACGCTTTTTCGCCAAATTACGCGGCTGATCCACATCTAAGCCTCTTCTGGCCGCAATATGATAAGCCAACAATTGCAAAGGAATAACCGCCAACATCGGCGATAAAATCTCATCTACCTTTGGCACCGTTAACAAATCATCAAACGTATGAGAAGCATCGAGATCATCAATAACCGTCACCCCAATTAAACGCGCATCTCTGGCTTTGGCTTCCTGAGCATTGGAGATCACTTTTTCATAAACTAGCCCAGGCATAGCAATAGCAACCACAGGCACTTTAGCATCTAATAAAGCAATAGGACCATGTTTCATCTCTCCAGCCGGATAGCCTTCAGCATGAATATAACTGATCTCTTTTAACTTTAAAGCCCCCTCTAAAGCGATAGGAAAATTAATGCCTCGCCCGAGAAAAATAAAATCTTGAGTATCATTAAACTCATGAGCCAATTCTTCAATCAATGACTCTTGTTTTTCTAATACTAACTCCATCTGTCGGGGCAAATGCCGCAACCCTTCTATGATCGTTGCGAACTGTTCTAAAGATAAAGCTTGACGACGGTAAGCTAACTCTAACGCTAATAGATAAAATCCCATTAACTGAGCGGTAAAACTCTTAGTGGCGGCTACCCCCACCTCAATACCCGCTTGAGTATTAATAATCTCATTTACCATGTGAGCTAGGGTACTTTCAGGGCGGTTAGTAATCCCTAATATTCGCGGTTGATATTTAGATTCTAAAGCGATGCGGCGCTGTTTTTCCGTTTCTAAAGCCGCCAAGGTATCGGCGGTTTCTCCCGACTGAGTTACCCCTATACTGAGAGTATTGGCCGTAATCGGAGATGGCGCATAACGAAATTCTGAGGCATATTGTACCATCGTGGGAATACCCGCCAACTGTTCAATCAAGTATTTCCCCACTAAGCTAGAATGCCAACTGGTTCCACAGGCTAAAATTTGAACGTTTTCTACTTTATTTAATAAAGATTCTGATAAGCCTAAATTAATCGGGCTAACTTGCGAATTATTTTGAGGGTGCCAATCGGGATTTAGATAGGCTTCTAAACAACTGCGGATCACGTTAGGTTGCTCATAAATTTCTTTGAGCATAAAGTGACGGAATCCCTGTTTTTCCACAGTGGTGAGATTCCAATCTAGGGTTCTAGGGGTCTTCTTAAGACGTTTACCCTCAAAATTGTAAATTTCTACGCCCAAGGGGGTTAAACGGGCAATTTCCCCATTCTCTAGCGATAAAACCGCATGGGTATGAGGCATTAATGCCGTCACATCAGAAGCACAGAAAAATTCCCCTTGTCCAAAACCCAAGATTAAGGGCGCTTGTTGACGGGCGACGATTAATTCATCCGGATGATCTACACATAAAACCCCGATGGCAAATGCTCCCTCTAAACGATTAATCGCCGCTTGTACCGCTTTTAAGAAACTATCGGCATCTTCGGGGTCAGTCTGTTGAGATAAAATATCAGCAATTAAGTTAGGAATTACTTCTGTGTCGGTTTCTGAAAGAAATTGATAGCCTTTGCTTTTCAATTCTTCTCGTAATTCTTGATAATTTTCCACAATGCCATTTTGCACTACGGCTACTCGTCCGTTAGAATCTCTATGGGGGTGGGCATTATGTTCTTCAGGTTTTCCGTGAGTGGCCCAGCGAGTATGACCAATACCGATTTGAGCCGGATTGACTTCTCTTTCCAGTTTTTCTCGTAGATTGTAGAGTTTTCCTTTGGCCCGAGTACAGTGTAACTCCCCTTCTAAGATGGTAGCGACTCCTGCTGAGTCATATCCTCTATACTCTAGTCTTTCTAAACCGCCGAGTAGAATCTCAACTGCGGTTTGAGTTCCAATATATCCAACTATTCCACACATTTAATTTATCTGATTATCTTTAATAAGTTACTTGTTATGCATTTGACAAGCCTCAAGCTTTACTGAGAATTTAATATAAATCCTCATTTTTGAGATTGCCCGTGTTTTTAGGCGGAAAATTTTTGTTAAGTCATGTAACGCTCCTCAATGCTTACTAAAAGCTTAGAATATCATAGCAGGTAAGCTTTGTTTCTACCTAGATTTACGATAATGACTTAGTACGACGAAATTAGAAATCTTGTGTTTCACTTGGGGGAGTAACTGCCCCGGGTTGGTTGAGGAATAAGTTACCCGCCGCATCATTTTGATAAATACAATCAATTTTCGGTTTTCCTTCTAGAGGTCCCGTAAATCCAAAAGTATTCATCCTATTTTTGCACTCTCCCACTTGCTGATTACTAATTAATCGTTTTTGTTCTAGAATAGCCCAATTATTACGCCGCAACACACAACCCGGTTGCATGGTGGGTTGAGTCACATAGACATTGAAGGGATTAAGCGTGATAAATACCCTCAGATCACTGACAATGGCACTGGCCCCGAATTGTATACATAATTCCGCATTAGGGGCACTGCGATCAATCACTTCTCTTGAGGCAACATTTTCAGGGCTAAAACTGGCAGTAGAACTAAAACCGATTCCTACTCCTACTCCTAAAACAAATATGCCGCCAAAAAGGGCTATCTGTCCATAATTCAAGTTAAATCCCCCAACAGAAGAACCCGGAGCCGATCTTTGTGGGTTAGAACGAGGAGGAGGCGAATATTTAGGTCTTCTGGCCATAAATAATAATCTTTGTTTAAGGTCTTGGATGTTGGCTAAATTTCTTCCATCCTAACAAACCTCAGCTACCAAGACGTTATTTTATCGGGCGGGGAGTGCCCACCCAAATCTTAAATTTCTATTTTTTCGCGGGTTTTCTTCGGAAAAATAGGCTAAAACCTATAGCTGTAGCTGATCCTAAAATGGTCATGGGTTCTGGAACCGCCTGAAAAATCACTTGGCCTTGACCGTCAAAATTGTAGGGTTCAAAACCTAAATTGTTTACAGCAATTAGCCGGCCTTTTGCATCTGTTGCAATAATCAATTTATCCACATTACCCGCCACTTGTTCTATTAAATAATCGCCGCTAATTGAAAAATTCCCGCTTCCAAAAAACACCGGAAACTCACCGGCATAATTTTTGGGAAAAGCCGAAGGCAGTTGAACCGCATCTGAAAATCCATTAATGTTTATCCCGACTAAGTTGCCAGAATTAAAATAAAAGGTTGGCTCGGATAAATTAAACTTGGACAAATATCCGTTAGCAATATACACATCACTCCTGAATTTAAAGTTAAATTTTGCCTCGGGCAATTGAGATAAAGTAGCTTGTTCAAAACCCACACCTGTTAAATTAGTTTTTTCTTGATCAAAACTTAGACTCCCTTTAAGATCGCCCGAGATTGAAGAATTTTCTGGATCAATATAGAATTTAAAAGCGGCTGCCTGAGCCGGTCCTAAATAAACTATAGAACTGGCGATAATTGTGCCGACGGTACTAAGTGCTAACTGAGTGGACAATTTGTTCATTTTTTCGGTTCAATTTTTGAAAAAAATTGTCAAAATTATTTAAATTTTTAGCCCATGTAGCCTATTAATATTGTTAGCCCATTTTTTTAGACTAGAAATTAAAAAGAATAATTTAATTTAGTCGATTTTATTTGACAAAAATGGGTTGATTTAAGGCAAAATTGCCCCTGTAAGGTCTACATTGGTTAAAATAGTACCTGTAAGGTCTGCACCTGTCAAGTCAGCATAACACAGAATAGCTCCGCTCAAATCTGCATAACTGAGGTCGGCATTTTGCAAATTCGCTTCACTCAGGTCAGTGGGTAAACAATTCTGCCAAATTCCCTTACTTAAATCTGCCCTACAAAGTTGAGCATTCATCAGTTGAGCTTGATACAAATTAGCCCCATTGAGTTTGGCATAACTTAAGTTAGCTGCACTTAAATTGGCTTGTGTAAGATTGGTTCTTTGTTCGGAGGTAGGACGAAAATCTGCTTCGTAGACAATCGCACCCGGTAATTGAGCTAAACTCAGATTGGCTCCTCCTAAAGTAGCTTTAATCAAATTCACTTGGGTTAGATTAGCTTCAGTGAGAATTGCGCCGCTTAGGTCTACCTCCCGTAATATAGCTTTTTCTAAATTAGCTTTGCTAAAATCTGTTCCCCATAAAATTGCTTCACTGAAATCCGCTCCTAAAAAACAGGCAGCCGAAAAATTTGTTTTCCCCAGTCGAGAGGAACGAAAATCTGAATATGAGAAGTCAGCCCTACTGAGATTAACTTTTATTAATTCTACTTCCTGTAAGTTACTTTTTTGAAACTCTCTTTCCCCTTGTGTGTATCGTTTTAAAAGTTCATTGATATCCATGCTAATTGTTGAGATTAGTTGTGTAAGATCTCTATTATCCAACAAATGCCTTCAAAATTATCCTCTGTTCCCTCTCCCCTAAAGAAAAGCCCCACATTCTAGCAGGGCTTTAAGGCTTAGGGTATCAATGTTCAATTCATCTGATGAGTTATTTAGTCATTTTTGTGGCTTTTTTTGCCACCTTCTCGACCGATTTCGGCCATATGTTCACGATCTTGACTTACAGCTTTTCCTCCTTTGCTACCGGCTTCTCTGGCTTCTTCTGAGGTAAACTCATGGGCTGTTCCTTTTTCATGAGCGGCTTTACCGCCTTTACTGGCGATTTCCCGTTGTTTATCCTCATCCATTGAAGCAAATCCGCGCTTACTGGTATCAGACATCTTTATACTCCTTAAATCTTTGTTCTTATCGGGTTATATGGGGTTTTTCAAGTATTCTCTAAAAACAAGAAATCAACTTTAAGAAGTTAACATTTACTGAATATTGTTGAGCAAATGTCTTGTTTTTTAAGTCCATACTTGAACGATGATTACGATTACAATCGTAAAAAGTAATACATGAGAATTCATCTTTCTAAAGTTCTGTATTAATTTATGACTTCTGAGATAAGTAAATTTTCTCTAATTGTGTTCTTAGTCTCAGCATCTTGAAAAAACAAAATAACATCTATCCTGTTCTGATGATGGGTATTAGTCGAAGCGCGACGCTCCCAAATTGATCGGGCTTTCTTTGGCTGTTGGGCTTGCTGTTTGTTTTATGTCATCCTTGGCCTTGCCAAGGAAATAGCGAAGGCAGATCCAATAATCTATCACCCGACTCTCATTCGTTACAGTGCGTAAGTCCTAAAATGAAAAAAAAGATTTCATAAGCCTAAGCCGCATAAATTTAAGAGAAGATAAGATTAACTTTAAAACCTTTTGTCCTTGAGCATCCTAATATAAAAGGAAACAGGGGAAACCAAATAGTAAAAAAACCCTAAAAATATACAGCACTGGGGTGGCGCGTAATGACATTCAAACTCGGTTATTATTTATCGTTACCCGTCTTCTGTGTTAGAAATCTTTAAAAAGTCTTACCTAGGAAACGCTAGAATAAACTCTGATCATGAAAGTATCCCTAACCCTGAACACACTGCTATGACGACTCAGTCAGATCCCTGTATTTTGGCGGCTATTGATATTGGAACCAACTCGATCCACATGGTAGTGGTTCACATCGATCCCACCATACCCGCTTTTACCATTATCGCCCGAGAAAAAGATACTGTTAGACTCGGGGACCGAGACCCAAAAACCGGGGAACTTACCTCAGCCGCTATGGAAAGATCACTCGCTACCTTAAAACGATGTAAAGACTTTGCCATCAGTTTAAATGCAGATCATATCGTGGCAGTGGCCACCAGTGCCACCCGAGAAGCCCCCAATGGCTATGAATTTTTACAACAGATAGAACAGGAAGTCGGGATCGTTGTTAATCTTATTTCGGGTTATGAAGAAGCCAGACGCATCTATTTAGGGGTTTTATCTGGCATGGATTTTCAAAACCAGCCGCATATTATTATTGATATTGGCGGCGGTTCTACAGAGATCATTTTAGCTGACTCAGATGATGCTCGTTTCTTGAGTAGTACAAAAGTTGGGGCCGTGCGTTTAACTCAAGATTTTGTTCATAGCGATCCCATTAGTGATAAAGAATTTGCTATCCTACGGGCTTATGTGCGGGGAATGATAGAACGTCCCATTGATGAATTGCGGACTTATTTAAAGCCAGAAGAAGAACCGCGTTTAGTGGGAACTTCTGGTACTATTGAAACGTTAGCCACTATCCATGCTTTAGAAAAATTGGGGTCTGTTCCGAGTCCTCTCAATGGCTATCAAATTACTCGTAAAGATATTAAAGAAATGCTCAAGCGTTTCGCTTCTATGAGTTTTGAGCAAAGGCTTATGATTCCGGGTATGTCGGACAAACGCGCCGAGATTATTTTAGCCGGATCGGTGGTTTTATTAGAAGCCATGACTATGTTAAAAATAGAGACTATTACCCTCTGTGAACGCGCTTTGCGTGAGGGAATGATTGTAGACTGGATGCTGACTCATGGATATATTGCGGATCGCTTGCGCTATCAAAGTGAAATTCGTCAGCGCAGTGTGTTTAAAATTGGCCATAAATATGATGTCAATTTAGACCATGCCAAACGAGTAGCCGCTTTTGCACTCAGTTTATTTGACCAAATTCAGGGCACTCTTCATACTTGGGGAAGTGAAGAAAAAGAGTTCCTGTGGGCGGCAGCAATTTTACATAATTGCGGCTTGTATATTAGTCATTCTTCCCACCATAAACATTCCTATTATTTAATTCGTAATGGTGAGTTGTTGGGCTATACTGAGGTGGAACTAGAATTAATTGCCAATATCGCCCGCTATCACCGCAAGAGTAAACCGAGAAAAAAACATATTCCTTATAGTAAGTTGCCGGATATTCAGCGCAAAATGATTAAACAACTCAGTAGTATTTTACGGATTGCTGTTGCTTTAGACCGCCGGCAAATCGGAGGAATTGCGCGATTAGACTGTAAGTATGACCCTGAATACAAAACCCTACATTTACATTTATTCCCGAGTCAACCGGATGATGATTGTGCTTTGGAACTGTGGAATTTAGATTACAAAAAGCTGGTTTTTGAGGAAGAATATAATGTTAAAGTGGTGGCGACTTTAGAAGCGGCTCCGGTTAAGGTTTAAAAGGGTGGGATGCGTTCAGAGCGCATCCTCATAGGCTGGGCTGCGGAACGAGTTCCGCACTAGGTTTAAAAGATAGACAAGGGATAAACAAGCCAAATTAAATTAATAGGAGTTAATTAGCGACTTGCAAAAATTGTCAGAAAATCAGAACGGATGATCTCTCTTGTCGCCTAAATTAATTTTTTAAAACATTTATATAAATGCTCACATCTTTTCTAGCATCTTGATCAAATTGTAATCCTACTTCTGTTTCAATAGTAATCAATACCTCTGGCTGAGAAATATCATCTATTTGAATACTTTTAATTTTGACTATTTGACAGTATGATTTATTTTTATCCACTAAAAAAACAGTATTTCCAACAGATAAATTAGCATCTATAATTTTAGCTACTGCTGCTTTAGACGTTTTATACCACTCGATGATTTTCCCAATATCTTTAACTTTATTTATTGATTTTTGCCGTTCAATAATATGATAGGTTACTAAATCAGCCAATGCTTGACATAAAACCTCCACAAAACCGCACAAGTCTAATAATCTTCTATATCCTAAAACATTATCAATAATAGCACCGTGAGCGGCTTCATTGCGATAATCAATCAGTTCTTTTAGTTCTCCTTCAGGAGTATTTTCATCACCTAAAACTTCTTTTATAAAAGACTTTACGCTTCTATGATTTTCTACCCAATTCCACGCTTTTGATATACCGGCTTCAGCGAATAATTTTTGTAAAGCATCTTTTCGTAAGTTCTGATCGTGAAAAAGGAAGGCATCGGGAATTAGATCATATTGGTTTTGATTAGGAGTATTCCCTAAATATAAACCTCGAATAACGTCCTCAATTGAAAGATGTTCATATCTATTTTTTTTCTTTTTGAGTACAATTAATAAATTAGCTACGCCTATCTGATGCGTTCCTCGTATTTCTTCAGGTAAATCTAAATAACAAGAAAATAAATTTGGTAGCCTTGCTATCCAATCTTTAATCAAACTTTCAATAAAATTTTCATAAATAGCATAAAGTCTTGTTACAACAGCACAATGATCATAAACTCTCCAATCATCAACATTTGGAATAGTATTTTTAATAGAAGTTAAATCTAAATAATCATGCTCAGTCTTTTCAAATGTAAACGCCTTACCAAAAAAAATATCACGTAGTTTTTCATTAGTTTGTACCAGAGAACGAACTGTAGAAATGTTCCCTTTCATGGTTTTGATAAGTTCATCAAACATTATTCTTCAATGATCTGCTCTAACATTTTATTAAATAAATCAATCCTTTTTTCAAGATCAGCTTTAGTTTTTCCTTGACCTGTAAATAGTTTTGCTTCTCTTGTTTTAAAAAGCTCTTTGGTTTTTTCAATCACTGTTGATTTTTTTTGAATTAAAATATCACTACTAGATAGATGATTACTTAAACCAACCATTACAGCATCATAATAGGCTTTGTAAGAGGAAGAGTTCCAAGTATTTGAAGAGGGATCAAAAGGTTTAAATAACTTATCTCCATAAATTTGATGAGCCATTTCAATAGTTTTCAAAAAAATATCTCGCAGAATTTCTATATCTTTGTCGGAAAATTTGAGACTGTTCATCATATATGAGTTTAAAAAATTTTCAAAATTTCCTTTAAAACTAGCAATATGTCTCAAAGCAAAAAAACGCAGAATTAATTCAGTATCTTCCATTTTTTTATAGAAGTTGTTTTTATCCAGTTCTTCTGGCTTATCAAGAGTAATTCCCCAGGCTTTGGCAAAAAAAGTATTTTTTGAAAGTTCAATTAATAGTTGATCAAACTGTCCATAATATAAACAGTGTCTTATTTCCTGACGACTTAAAGCTACTCCTCCTGTGTTTAAACGCTCAAATGCAAGTTGTTTTAAAAAAAATGCTTCTTCGGGATCTGCTGTTGACTCTGTAATCAAAACTATAGATGATATAGAACGACGGTCAATACCTGCTTTTATTTTTGCCGGTAGTTTTTTATAAGTTTTTCCATTAAGTTCAGGCCAAATTTCTAGTCCTGTAAGCTTTAATTTATCATCATAAAAATCTTGAATAGCAGTAATTCTTTGCTGACCATCCATGACTTCATAGGAATTATAATCTTTTTCATATAAAATTATAGGAGGAACAGGAATATTAATTAAAAAAGATTCGATGAGTCTTGATTGCCTTTTTTTATCCCAACGAGGTCTTCTTTGATAAAAAGGACGAATTTCTATATAATTTGGATTTTTTAAAGAAGCCGCAAAAGTAGGTAACTTTTCTCGATTCATTTCCGTTAATATTCTTTTTTCTCCTTTATCATATTTTTCATTAATATCATCATCAGACATTTTTGGCGGCTTACCTGAACGAGTAACATCCCACATTGTTTCTTCAGATGGTGCTAGTATCATTGATAGCTCCTTTCGTATATAAATTAAAAAATGAACAGGGCGAGTATTGCCTACTAATATTCTACTCTTCGTCAAGCCATTCCTGACCCCCCGGTAAATGGCTTAAAAACCGATCAACTTGCTCAGGTAACGCTTTACTTTCATAATTATAAGTCAAAGCGAGTAACTCTTGAGCGAGTTGTATCACTTGAACTTGATCAACTCGAGATAAAATTTGTTTAGGTTTTAAATTGCCGCCTAATATTTCAACACTCGCTAACCGAATAGCATCCTCAAAAGCATCCTCTAAAAACTCTTGCCATTCATCAGCATTAATATAATAAGAGCGTTTATTATCTTTTAAATTCAGTTTTTTAATCTGTCGAATAGAATCCACAATAGAAGCCGCCCAAGAATTGGTTAAACGCTCCTCAACCTGATTTTTCAGAAGATGGACAAGTAAACGCACTAAAAAAAAATCAATACTTCTAATAATAGCTTGTTTACTCATTTCCTCTAGATCATCAACAATGGCTAAAGCATCCTCATAGCGGCTTTCTAAAATACTCATTCTCAAATCAATTAATTCTTGTCCCATAAACCCGTAAAAGCCAAGGAAATCACCATCTTATCTTAACATTAAAAAAAAATTAGTTTAAAATTTATGATATACTTAACCTAAAATCAATAAAATACCATAAATGACCATCCGTGACCTAGCAATTGAAAAACTGCGAACGCTTCCCGAACCTCTTTTACAAGAGGTCAATGATTTTATAGATTTTTTGATTCATAAAAATAATCAAGTACCATCTCAATTAGAGGAACAGCTTCAAGAAGATATTGAAATTTTTGAAGCAGATTTTTCTGACTATCTATCTAATTTAGAAGATTATGAAAATCGTCTAGCGAGGAATGAAATTCAATGGTAGAGGTTAAGCGAGGCGATGTTGTCTTATGCGATCTTAACCCTGTCATTGGTACAGAACAAAAAGGAATAAGACCTGTTGTAGTTTTACAAATAGATAGGGCTAATGCGGTTAGTCCTCATACAATTATTGCTCCGTTTACCACAAAAATTCGCCGTGTTATTTTACCATCTCATGTCTTGATTACAGCAGGAATAGGTGGCTTAAATCAAGAGTCTGTAATTCTTTGTGAACAAATTCGAGTTATTGACAATTCTAGAATTATTAGATTATTGGGCCATCTTGATGAAATTTATATAGAACAGATAGCTAAAGCATTAGCTGCTATCTTGGGTTTGCAAGAAACACAGGAATAGTTTTTATTGGCAAGAGTTATTTCCCAATTATGACATGACAGTTCTCCCGATTAATCTTTATACTATTAATGGTAACTGTGTTACCCAATAAACCCATCTTGCACCCTCAATAAATACCTAAAACCATGCCCAAAGTCGAAGAAATTGCCAACTACGCCCAAACCAGCGCCCAAAAAATAGGAATAGAAAAATTTGATATCTATGGTTCCTTAATAGATGAAACCAGTGCAGAAGTTTTTGGCGGCAAACCAAAACAAGTAGAAGCCGCTAACCGTTCTACAGTGATTGTACGGGTTTGGAATAAAGATAACTTAGTCGGAGTCACCACCACTACAGATGTTGACGCATTGGGCCTAGATTTAGCCCTAAAAACCGCTTATGAAGCTAGTCAGTTTGGCGTAAAAGAAAATATACCTGACTTTAGCCCCGAAGCCAAAGCCCCAACCGCAGACATCAAAATCGAAAGATTACCTCAAGCGCCTGCTGCAACCTTAATTGAAAAATTAATTGCCGCCGAAAAAACCTTAATGGATGCACACCCGGCCATTGTTGCAGTCCCTTATAATGGCATCGGACAACAAGATGTGGAGCGCTTCTATCTTAACAGCGAAGGAGCCTTGCGGCAGGAATCTCGTTCTTATGCCTCGATTTATCTATATACCAAAACCGAACAAGAAGGTAAAAAACCCCGCAGTGCTGGCGCTATTAAAATCAGCCGCAGCTTAAATAATTTAGATATTGATGGATGTCTCAAAGAAGCCGCCAAAAAAACCATCAGTCACTTAGATTATAAACCGATTAAAACTGCTCAATATCGGGTGGTTTTCTCTCCTAAAGCCTTTTTAAGCTTACTGGGGGCTTTTTCTAATCTGTACAATGCTCAAAGTATTCTCGATAAACAAAGTCTTTCTACCCCTGACTCTTTAGGAAAACAAATCGCCTCTTCTTGGTTATCGGTGTATGATGATGCACTGTACCCAGACAATATCTCAGTAGAAACCTTTGACGGCGAAGGAACTCCTACTCGTCGAGTTCCCCTGATCGAAAAAGGTATTCTCACCGGTTTTCTCCATAGTGTAGGAACAGCCAAACGGATGAACGCTCAACCCACTGGTAATGCTGACTTAGGAGCAAAAGTGAGCATTAGTCCAAATTATTATCATGTCTTGGCCGGAGAAACCAATGGCGAAAGTTTGAGTTTAGATAAAGCCGAAAATGTGGTTCTCATTGATAGTGTTCAAGCGCTTCATGCCGGAGTGAATGCTTTACAGGGATCATTTTCTTTGCCGTTTGATGGTTGGTTGGTTAATAATGGGGAATTAACCAGTATCGACTCCGCTACCGTAGCCGGTGATTTTCTCAAACTCTTAGAGTCGATCATTTTTGTCGAACCCGAAGCAGAAGTTACCCCTAGAGGCGTTTGTCCGCGAGTTTGGGTGGATAAACTTTCTATTACCGGTGAATAATACAAAAATACTATATCGCTCCCTCTCCTCGTCGGGGAACGGTTGAGGGAGAGGTTAAACCCATTAGTTTAATAAACTACCTTTCTTTCGTTCTGAACGCGGCGAACGCTTTTTCTAACTCAGGTTGAGAAACCGAAGTGATAAAAAAGAGTTTAAACTTTTCTGCTTGAGAGAGATAAGCCGCATAAGCTGAACTAAAATAAGAGCGATATTGAGGATCATTGAGCAGATAAGCCCCAAAGTAAGCCGTGAGCATACCATTACGATAGCTATGAAGTAAATCCGGACTCGGTAAAGTCAACTTTTCCACAGACTCCACCACTTCGGTAATACCCGCATCAAGTTGAGAAAAATCAACGTGCGCCTGTCCTTCTGCCAACGCTAAAAACTTATTCGGTGTCGTCAACCAAACAAAAGAACGCACTTGTTCAAAAACTGCCGGAGTGGCCGGATCGTAATTTCCCGAAGCCAAAAGGATCGGAATTTCAATTTTAGCCAGTCCTTTTTGACCAAAAATACTACTGTTAACCGGATTACTGGCCACCACCATTTTTATGCGAGGGTCACGGAAATTATAAACTTGACGCGGTAACGCTAAAGCGCGACACTGAAGCAATAAAGACGTATTCAGTCCGCCAAAGGGACGCTCACATTCTTCTTGCAAAAAATCAAAATCAATTTCTGCCCCGGCTACCGCTAAAGCCGTATATCCCCCAAAAGAATGCCCCCCTATCCCCACATTATTGGTATCCAAGCGCCCGCCAAATTCTCTAGCGTTGCGGCGTTCGAGTTCATCAATTACATAACTAATATCTTTAGGTCGGTTAATAAATTCATCCCGGTCAAAAACTTCTCTAGAAGTCCCTTCTATTAACGCTTTTGCCTGTTTCAAATCACTCCCAGGATGCTGAGGCATTGCAACCACATAGCCATAAGTGGCCAAATGTTGAGCCAAACTTTCAAAGTCTTCAGGCCTCGAAGCCAGTCCGTGAGAGAAGAGAATTAGGGGTGTTTTCCCCTCGCGCCATCGTTGAGGTTTATAGACAATCACATAAAACTGACGATTTCGCGCCGTATCGTTCAGGTTCATGACGATTTTTTCTGCACCATAAGCACCAGGTTGGCGAAGGTCTGGCAATTTAGAAAAATCAATAGGTGGCTGTTGTTTTTGGGCCTCCTCATTGGACAAGCGAGCCATAACATCCGTAAATAGCACAGTGGCTCGAACGACCTTGTCAATAGTTCTGGCCAAGCCTAAAATCTGTTCTCCTTGCAATTGAACATCTGTCGGTAATTTACGTAAAATATTGAGTAAAGTTAGTCCTTGTTGGGGATCTAAAGCCGCGCTGATAATCGCCGCACGCAGGGCAAATTTTCCATTGCGACCGCCAGGAAGGGTAACATATCTCCCAAACCGGTTTAAGATCGCTTCTCCAATTTCCGTATTGAAAAAGCGAGACAGTACCACCGGATCAAGCTCAATACGCTTAGTTAAAGCTTGGCGGAATTCTTCTTCTTGTTGCCGGTTTGTCCTCCTAAAATAAAAAGCCAGATTGTTATTAACGATGTTGTCCTTGGCAAACAGTTCTAACGACTCCACCCTCAGCGATAACTTAGCCGGACCATAAGTAAACAATATTGTCTGTGCGGCTTTCACTGGCAGCGTATAAATTAACGCACAAAAAACAGCCAAGACTATCCCTTTTTGCTGAAGAAACGACGGCAAAACCAACCGACGAGGAGTGATCAGGTACTTGTTTGCTTCCTCAGTCTGAGTCACACTCAAGAGATGTTTATTCCTGTGCGGGGACTTCTGTAATCTGGCTATTATCGGTAACCGTCTCAGGGAGAAGTTAAAAGACTGAGCCGATTTTTTTTTCGCTAAGGATCTGTCTTCATTGAGGATTTTTTTACTCATTGTTATTATTGAATTTTAACTCGAGTTCCCATAGAGCAATCCTAGAGGATCTGAACAAAATCTTTTTTTAATGACAATTTTTATTCACCTCTGACGGACTGCTATCCTAATATATATTAATTTGAGCAAGCTCTTAAATAATTTTTTTATTACTTATTCCTTATTCGGTTGAGAACATTTTTTTAAATCTTCTTTTTCTTTTTGAATCTCTTCTTGTAATTTTTGCAACTGTTGCCAACGAATTTCTAATTTTTCTTTTTCTTGTTTCAGAGATATTTCTAATTCTTGAAGTTGATCTCTACGGGTTTCTACTTCTAAATGACGACGAGTTAAATCTAAACTTTGTCCGGTAATTTCTTGTCTCCATTGTTCAATCCTTTCTTGTTCTTTTTCCACAAATTCTGGCGTAATTTTATTGTCTTTTAAATGTTTTTCAATCATCTTTAAAATCCAGTCTTTAGCCGGTTTTATTTTTTGAATTTGTTCCGGCTCAGACATCTCCACTAACACTAACAACCCTTCAGCTAGATCACAGTAATGATGAAAAGGAAAACTGAGCGAATTTGAGTGGCTCACTTCCCAAATCTCTTCTGATTTTTCGTGAGCTAATAATTGAAGTTCCATCTCACCGGAAATAGTATTTTTATTGACTTGAGCCAGATATAACATAGCTGCTTAATTGTTAATTGTTAGTTGTTAGCTGTTAGCTGTTAGTTACTGTTATTTAATAAAAATAACCAACAACCAACAACCAATAACAAGATTATTCGAGACGTAGAATGCGTTCTCGTAAAATTTCAGCTTGTTTTTGTGCTTCGGCTAGTGTGGCTCTAGCCTCTTCGACCACTTCTATAGGAGCTTTATTAACGAAGCCAGGGTTATTTAAGCGATTTGTCAGAGAATTTATATCTCCTTCTACTTTACTTAATTTTTTCTGGAGTTTGGCTCTTAATGCCTCAATGTCCACAAGTCCGCTTAAAGGAATTAACGCCTGAACCGTACCCACCACACTAGCAATGACTTTTCCTGTATCTTCTCCTAACTCAGGGGTAATCGTCAATGGCTCAACTTTGGCTAAGTCTTGGATATACACTTGCCCCATTGTTAAAATTTGACGTTCTTGAGGGTTATCACTCTGAAGTATAAGCGGCACCGTCACGCCAGGTTTAATATCAGCTTCAGCGCGTAAATTCCTGACGGTACGGATACAACCAAATAGCAAGACAAAAGATTGCTCTAAATTTGCATCAATTAAAGCCTCATTCACTTGAGGATAAACCTGTAAGGCTAGGGACTGATCAGCGTTTTGAGTCAAAATATGCCAAATCTCCTCGGTAATATGCGGCATAAAGGGATGCAATAATTTTAAGATGCCTTCGAGGACAAAAGCTAGTGTTTTTTGGGCCACTAAGCGAGAAGGAGATGACTTATCAAATAATCTAGACTTGACTAATTCAATATACCAATCACAAAAATCTCCCCAAATAAACTCATAGAGTCCTTTGGCCGCTTCTCCTAACCCATAATTATCGATATAATTGCGGGTTTGTTGCACCGTTAAGGCAAAACGAGAGAGAATCCAGCGATCGCTCGCTTCTAAAGCTTCAGAAGTCGGTTCTCCCAAGGCTTGAGGGGTTTTGCCGTCCAAATTCATCATCACAAAGCGAGCCGCATTCCAAAGTTTATTGGCAAAATTGCGAGACGCTTCCACAGATTCAGATTCATCAGTTTGGCGGTTGTACTGTAAGCTAATATCCTGTCCGGCACCGGCTACTTCCCGAATTAATGTATAACGTAAAGCATCTGAGCCATATTTTCTGATGAGTAGCAGAGGATCTATGCCATTATTCGCAGATTTCGACATTTTTTTGCCGTTTTCATCCCGCACCAACCCATGAATATACACATCTTTAAAGGGCATTTGATCGGTAAAATAACCGGCCATCATGGTCATGCGGGCGACCCAGAAAAAGATAATATCAAAGCCAGTAACTAGGGTACTGGTAGGATAATAGGTCGCTAAGTCTAGGGTTTGTTCGGGCCATCCCATCGTAGAAAAAGGCCACAACCCAGAAGAAAACCAAGTATCTAAGACATCCGGGTCTTGTTCTAATTGAATCTTATCTCCATACTGTTGTTGAGCTTTCTCTAGGGCTTCTTCGGGGCTGTATGCCACAATAAAAGGCGTATGATCAGTAATTTGTCCGCCAGTTTCACTCACCACATACCAAGCCGGAATTTGATGACCCCACCACAATTGACGAGAAATACACCAATCTTTTAACTTAACTAACCAATCTCGATAGACTTTTGTCCAGCGTTCAGGAATAAATCTGGGAGAATTATCTTCATCCAAACAAGTCAACGCTTTTTTAGCCAGAGGATCAATTTTAACAAACCACTGAGTTGAGAGCAGAGGTTCCACCGGCACCTTGCCGCGATCACTATAAGGCACCGTATGGCGATAGTCTTCTATTTTTACCAAAAAACCGTCTTGTTCTAAACGCTTGACCACATTTTTACGGGCGACAAACCGATCCTCACCCACAAATGACCCTGAATTCTCGTTAAGCGTTCCATCTTTATTCATGATATTGATAAAGGGTAGATTATGCCGCTTACCCATTTCAAAATCATTCGGGTCATGAGCGGGCGTAACCTTAACGCAGCCGGTGCCAAAAGTCGGATCGACTAATTCATCGGCAATAATAGGAATTTGCCGTTCCATAATCGGTAAAGTAACCGTTTTTCCGATTAAATCTTGATAACGTTGATCATGAGGATTTACCGCCACGCCTGTATCCCCTAACATCGTTTCTGGTCGAGTGGTGGCCACTTCGAGATAACCACTCCCATCGCTCAAGGGATAACGAAAATGCCACAGGTGTCCATCCACTTCTTTATTTTCCACTTCTAAATCTGACACCGCCGACTGAGACTCAGGACACCAATTAACTAAATAATTACCTCGATAGATCAAACCCGCTTCATATAATTGAACAAAAGCTCGCCGCACTGCCTTTGATAAGCTTTCATCTAGAGTAAACCGTTGTCTTGACCAGTCGGCTGAGAGTCCAAGGCGTTTTAACTGATTAACAATGGTTCCGCCGGATTGTTGTTTCCATTCCCAAGCTTTTTCGAGAAATTTTTCGCGTCCGATATCGTAGCGGGTTTTTCCTTCAGCTTTCAATTGTTTTTCAAGAATCGTTTGAACCGCGATACTCGCATGATCAATTCCCGGTAGACAGAGAGTATTAAAGCCGCACATCCTTTTATAACGCACCAGGGTATCCATTAAAGCGGTATCAAAGGCGTGTCCGAGGTGTAAACTACCCGTCACATTAGGCGGGGGGATAACCAGACTATAAGCCGGTCCTCCTTGGGAAGGGTTAGCTTGAAAAATTTTTTGTTCTTCCCAGAATTTTTGCCATTTCTCTTCGGTAGTTTTAGGGTCGTATAATTTTTCTAAGGCCGGTAAAGTAGTGGTCATGGACAAAGAAGTCAGGCGTGTGTCTTGCTGTACTCTTCAAATTTTGCCACATCCAGTAAAAGGTTAGCTAACTTTCCTTCCCCTGTTGACGTTATCCCACCCTTTTTGTCTCCTTTGTGCTATGCCTCGAAACCCCGTTAATCTTGTTTATTGGTAGAAACCAAACTCGCTATCACTTGAATTTTCTGTAAATTTCGTACCAAGCGCATAGCTTGAGGTTTATACAAAGGAGTAGATAAAATACTTGGTAAATTATTCATCAATTCGCGAGCCATATTTAAAGAACAGCCCGAAATTCTCGTAATAACATTAGCTCCTTCAAAAACCGCATCTGAGGTTAACGCCTTTTCGATCTTTACTCGCCAGCATTTAGGACTAATCCGCAGTTTTCCTTGTTCAATTCGTTTTAAGCCTTCAATGGTCGCTAAAACCACCATACGGTCCCCAACTGACAAACGAATATCATCTGAGGGCATAAATTTAGAAACATCCGGGGGTTTTTGATGAAGGAGCGGCACAACGCCATAACCATAAGCCACTTCAGACAGTAATAAACCATGTAAAGTATCAATATCTTCAATTTGATATTCTGTCACTAAGATGGTTTGACGATTGAGACGAAACACGGTAATAATATTTTCTCCAAAGGCGGCACCGGCAAAGGCTTCGGCTGCCAAAGCATAAGCCCCTAAAATTTGGGCTTTGGGTAATAATTGGGTTAAAGATTTACTTAAACGTTCTCCTAAAGTTCGAACCACTAAATGAGAATTCGGGTTGATTTTTTGCGCCATTAATGCCACTTCCAGATTGAGGATCTCGTCATTAGTCAAGACAACGATGCTTTTAGCGGTGGCTAAATTGGCTTTGGCTAAAGCTTCTTTTTGATTGCCGACAATTAAAGGCATTTCGGGTAAAATACTCCGATCAAAATCCAAATCAAAGCTAATGCCCACGATGGATTGTTTAAACTCTTGCAATAAAGTGGCTACCCCTTGCCCGACTCTGCCTAATCCGATAATAACAATATGGTCTTGTTGAGGAACCGGCGGACGATTTTTCAGGAATTGGAATTTGGCCGAGAGTAACCCCTCTGTCACTAAAGCATAAAGCACTCCCACAAAGGCTGTGCCTGCCAGGGTTAAGCCTAAACTATATAACTGCAACCAAGCGGGGATCTCATCCATTTGTTCAAACCCGCCAAATAAGTCTGAATATCCGCCTAATAATAAAATAGCAATGGCAGAAAAAGCGGATAATAAAGTGGTTCTCGGATCAAATTCTTTCAGGATAACTGTGCCGCTAATCAATAAAAATAAAACAATTAAACTACAGATTAGAGCAACTTTTCTGGTGGGTTGTTGTCTGGTTGAATACCAAAATTGATGGTATTTTTCTTGTAAATATTTGCTGATATTTTTGGCGTGAGTGGGTTTTGGCTGATGGGTTAGGGTTGCCCGTTCTCGGTTAGATAAACTGAGAAAATTTTCGGCGGTTTCGATATAAACTAGGGTATCTCCTGGAAGGATCGCTGCATCACCATCCCATTGATGAAAGCTTTGAGCTAAGGGGCTTAAATGATCACTGTGTGCTAAAATTCGACGGGTACGGGTGTTGAGTTCGTAAACACTACGGGTATGACACCAACGGTCCTCTTTTTCAATTTTATGCTGGATCACCCGCACTTTTTCCCCGTCAAGGTTAAACAGACTGAGAATTTCGCTGCCTAAAGCGGCTAAGGCAAAAGCATCTATGGGAAGTTGGGTAGGTTCATAGGCGATAAAGTTTCCTAGTTGTTCTCTTAATAATTCGTTAAGATTTTCTTTAGCTGAACGTACCACTAGGCGGGTATCAGGGTTCAGTTGACGAATGGTGAGGGCTGTTTCTGCGTTAATTTGTTCATTAGTGGTGACAATCATCGCCGCGCGACATCGCTCGATTTTTGCGGCTTTTAAGATGTCTACATGACGACAGTCTCCAAAAATGAGATCATCTAAGAGATCGGGTAATTCTGGGAGTTCCCAACTTTGGGGTTTAACTTGTTCAATGGCGATCACATTAACGCCGAATTCTTTTAAAGCGAACACACAATATTGTCCTAAGCTTCCCAATCCACAGACGAGGAATTGATCTAATGACGCTTGAGGGTTGTTAGCGGCTGGTGTTGGGGTATGATTCGGCTGCATTTTCCCCCTGACAGTAAAAAATATATGTGTCTTTATGCCTAGAGTATAATTCATTTAGATTAAGATCATGAGAAGTCTAATTAAAATCTCAAATCCTAGTCCATCAAAGAATCAAATGAATTATACTCTCTTATTTTTGCGTTTCTATCCAGGTAATTATATTTTCAATTAACTGAGGATCGGTGGGAGAGAATTGTTGTAAGTTTGAACTCAATTTTTCGGTCACCAAACAAATAGCCCCACCAAATTTACTGAGCATTTTTAAAAACTCAGGAGAAAATCCTTGGCTGTCTGAAGGGGTAACATGGTCGTAAAAAATCAACACAAAATTAGCATTATTTTCATCTCTTTGAATGCTATTCCAATACAATCTCAGTTTAGCCATTGTATCGGGAATGCCATGTTCAAAGGGCGGACAGTTTTGCGCCAACATTAAATCATAAATATCTACCAGAGGATTGATGGGATCAAATAAATTATTGCTATCAATAAAAATCGGACGAATGCTTTGACTTAATTGAGAATGTTCATCGATTTTTGCCTGAAGCAATTGAGAAAGGCTTTGACAAGTCAGCTTGAAATGGTTGTCTTCGGGAGACTCTTCATTGAGATTTAATTCAGCTTTAGTAACTTTTTGAGTTCCATAAAGCGGGCGATTATGCCAAGCTTGATAAAACTCAGGATAAGATAATTTTTGGGCACAATGCCAAATGATTTTTTGACAAGCGAGGTCTTTTCTTTTGTGAGGATCGGATAAATTTTCTTTGAGATTAGCAATCACCTCAGACATTTGTTCAACTTTGAGAAGATTGATGACACTTTCAGCCGCTTGTAAACGACAAGTCTCATCCTGACAAGATTTAACCAGCATCACTAAAGTGGAAATCACTTCTCGATTTTTTAAGCCAATTTTGCCTAAACTCAAGGCGGCGCGATCAAGAATTTTAGGTTCGTTAGTGGTTTTCAGCACTCGAACTAAAAGAGCGATTACTGCCGGGTTTTTTTGCCCAATATCGCCTAAACTTTCGGCGGCTATACTGCGAACATTGGCATCTATACTTCCTTGCACTAAGTCGATTAAAGTTTTTAAGGCTTCTAAATTACCGGGTTCAATTTTGGCTAAACTTTCGGCGGCTTGGTGGCGGGTAAATTCATCGGATGAAGTTCTTAATAGTTTTAATAAAGCCTCCTTTGCACTGAAATTAGGAGAGGGTATTTTGCCCAAATTTTCGGCGGCTTCTCGTCGGATCGATTCATCTTGTTCCGAGTCTATCAATCTGACTAAAGCGGTTATCACTTCTTCATTATGGGGATCAATTTTGCTTAAACTTTCAATCGCATCCTTTCGTAATAGTCGCTCATCTGATTTAATTAAATTGACTAATGCACTAATTGCTTCAGAGTTTCCATTGCCAATTTTTCCGAGACTACTGATGGCCATCCAACGCAGAAAAACATCATAATTGGGCGATAACATTTTCCCCAGAACGCTGATAGCTTGGGGGTTGCCGGGGCTAATTTCTCCGAGACTATAAACGGCTTGTTTTTGGATTTCTTCATTGTTGGCACCCTTAACCAATTGTACTAACACCGTAATGGCTGTAGGATTACCGGGATCAATTTTTTCTAAACTTTCTGCCGAGGAACAGCGAATTCCTTGATCTGAGTTGGTGCGAATCAATTGAACTAAGGCCGCAATGGCGGTTGCATTCTGGTAACCAATGGTTTCAAGGGTTTCAAAGGCTCGTCGTCTACTGATGGCTGAATGAGTGGTAGTAATAACTTGTTTTAGGGTGGTAATGGCTTTAAAATTGCCTTTACCTATTTTTTCTAAACTCTTAAAGGCTATCTGTCTGCTTTCTTCATGGTTCGCCGTTTCTAATATATTGACAATAGTAGCGATGGCCTCACTATTGCCGGGGTCGATTTTTCCTAGGGTTTCGGCTACTTGCCACCGCATCGGGAAGGCTGAATTTGAGGCGAGCATTTCTTTTAAGGCGGCTATACATTCAGCATTTCCCTGTCCGATTTTTTCTAGGGTTTTAAAAATTTCTCGTTTAATGCTTTCGTTTTTTATGGTGGTTAATAATTGAATTAAAGCAGGGATGGCTAATTTCCGATGGGTTTCTCTTAAGGCGGCTTTGGCAGCTTGGGCAATTAAGGGAGATATTTGAGCATCAAAAAAGCACCACTGTAACAACTGCAATAAAATGGCGTTGGTTTGCTCACCATCTGGGAATTCAGCTAAAGCTGAAGCGGCTAAAAAATAAGCGCGTTTTCCATAATAATTATCGGTTTCACAGCCATCGGCAAATTGCACTAATCCTTGTAAAAATGCTTCTTTATCTTCTGGCTTAATTTCTTCTCTTCCTATCCACAGTTTAATGACTGGCTTCCATTGTGGGGCAAAAATTCGATAAGAACTACCGCAGGGGGTTGAGGGTAGAGAACTAATGCTTCCTAGGGGATGATTGAGGAAAAATTGCCAATCCTCGATGAGGGTAGCGGCCAGATACGCTTGCAATTTGTGATCGCTAAAGCTATATACTTTTTCTTTAGTTGCATTAGCGGTTATGCCGATGGGTCTTAGCCATCCCAAACGCAAGGCTAATTGTAATAAAAGTTCTTCGTCTCCTAGGGTTTCAGTGATCTGATGATGATAGAGCCAATGGGGATGGTGAGGGTTGTCTAAAGCGCAGAGGGCTAATTTTCCCAAGGCTTGATTAAGTTCTTGTTGTTGTTGAGCGTTGAGGGGTACGGTTTCCGCTTGCCATTGATAATATTGATGGACGATTTTGTCAAAAATCTGGGCGGTTGTTGCCGGCAATTTGGCTCTATTTTGCAGGGTTTCTCGGCATAATAAGGATAATCTTAATGGCGTTTGGAGCAGGTCTTGAATTCTATAGTATCCAAATTCTTCTAGGGACAAGACCAGTTGCTCGGCTAACTTGGCTAAATTTTGAGAGCGATGTTTTTTGGCTGATGAGGGGGTTTTGCTGACAGTATTTTGAGCAAACCATTGATTAATAAATGGCTTTACTTGTTCGGGATAGGTTAATTCTAGAGGACGAAAAACCTGGTAATGGGAGAGCGTATTTTTATTAATTAAAACATCATCTCGACTGGTCAAGATGACTCGTGTTTCATCTGCCCATCCCTCAAGTTGTTGTAGGGTTTCCGATAAGGGGTCATGAATTAATCCCCGGGTTTGAGAATTGACGGTTACGGGAAGTTTTTCGAGTTGTTCGAGCGGCATTTGTTCTACGCCATCGAGAAGCAGCCAGACTCGACCACTTTTGAGCAATTCATCTAGAGAGTTTTGCCATTGTCGGGTTAGTTCATCTTGGGTTTTAGCGACTCGTTTGAGCCACTTTTGTTGTAAATATTCATATAGGGGAGTTTCTCCCAGTTCTGCCATAGAAATCCAGATGGGCAGGTCTTGTGTATTGTCTAAAATCCAAGCGGTAATTTGATGGAGAAGTACGGTTTTTCCGCTACTAGATTCTCCTATAATGGCGATTCTTTGCCCTGCCTTGGCGCTTTTTTGTTGGCACAGAATTTGCTGACAAAATTCTTTTTCGTTATATATCTGTACGATCTCCGACTGTTCAGGATTCTCGCGCTGCTGGTGGGTTTCTCCTAAGCTGTATCCCTGTCCATAGTTCGGCCCATCTAGGAGATTTCCCCCATTGAATTTGTTTTTTTTGTGTTTAATTAACCCCAATGACAGATGTATTTTTTCCCATTGCGCTTCTGTCTCCTTCGGTTGTGTTGTCAGGGGATTGATGGGTACAGAATTTTTCCAGATCGCTTGGCACACTTGCTGCCAATCAATGTTAAGCTTCTGGGGGGATACCAGCGTTGCTTGTTGTTCCGATCCCTGTTGTGTCATCATTTACGGGGTTCTCTACAAAGTTCTAGAAGCAGATATAGAGGTAATCCCATCAATTGTGATGAGATTTATACCGAGTTGCTGTCATTGACTGATCTCGTTCTGTTTAGAAGCCGTGAGGTGCTATGGTGACTTTCTCGCTACCTATAATCAGATAGCTTGAAAACCCATCTGTTGTTCATATCAACCTCCACAAAATCTCTCTATCAGATGCAACTCGAGTCAATGCGCGCGTATCTCAGCTAGTGAGATTCTTAATTTTTATTTTATCTTAAATCTGCCTATTGGTCTGTAGAACATATACTTAGGCTTGCGGCTTTTATGTTTTGTTGCCACGTAAGTATTTACTCGCTAAACTTTAAGAAAGTTAATTTTTATTGTTAATCGGATAAAAGTTGAACAAAGCTCTCCAATGTGTTAAGTTTTATGATGAGATTTTCATGTTTTCAATAAATGAGTAGGAGAAAATAATGGAAATTACAGTAGATTGTGCCAGAGACTGTATAAATGGATGTATTTTAAAAGAGAAATGTCCTCATCGAGAACATCTGGCCCAAACAGAAAAGTTTATTCAAGAAACCTCTTTAGATAAAATGTTAGAAATGGCAGAGGCAGCCCGTCTGAAAAAGTTGACAGAACCGCCTAAATGGGTTATTCCTGATGATTTTTAACGTTCGGCTAACTGGCGTTGATGAGTGAGTGCTAATTGACGGAAATTTTCCAACCCCTGAATATAGTCTTCGCCACCCACCCGCGACACATCATTATGGCCGGCCAGAGGAATAAATAACAATTGTTTGGGAACCGGTGCCAGATCATAAAGTACCTGACTCATGCTCGGAGGAACCGTGCAGTCTTGGGTTCCATGAATGAGCATCAAGGGCACACGCAGTAATTTTAACTTACTAAGATTATCAAAACGCTGATTTAAGACCAATTTAGCCGGAATAAAACGGTAAAGCGGTAGATGATCAATCATGTCTACCATTGAGGTAAAAGCACTTTCTAGAATCACCCCGGCGGCATTGGGTTTGCGTACTGCTAAATCAATAGCGACTGCTCCCCCTAAAGAATGACCAAAGATAAAGATTGCCTCGGGTGCGATTTTTTGTTTTAGCACTAAGTAGTCCCAGGCGGCTTGTGCATCTCGATAGACTTCTGACTCACTGGGAAATTTACCTTCACTGCGTCCGTAACCCCGATAATCAATCATCAAGACATTGAATCCCATTTGATGGAATTTTTCGATTGGGCCTAAATTAGCCCCCATATTGACTCCATTCCCATGCAGATAGAGCAAAACTTCTGAAGAGGAAGACTCGGAGGGAATCCACCAGGCGTGCATCTTTTCTAGTTTCCCTTCCCAGGTTAAGACCGGAATCCACACCTGTGAGTAAGCTAACCCCAAGTCTGAGGGAGTGGATTTGATCCTCGAGGAGGGAGAGAAGATTAGCCGCTTTTGCCATATCCACAAAGCGATGCAGATGAGCAAGTAGGCAATTACTCCTAAGCCTAAGCCTTTAAGGAGTAACTTAATCCAGAAGTTAATGACCATCTTCGGTTGTTCCTTTTTGTTAAAATCTCAGGATTTGAGAGGTTAAATTTTTGCGTTTATCATAAATGCCTCTTATTTTATAGGAGGTTTTTTCTTATGCCAATCCGTAGAATTTTCATAAGCGAAGGCCACTTGAAAGAGTAAATCTTCGCGCAACACATTGCTAATTAACTGCATTCCGATAGGCAATCCTAAACTATCAAAGCCACAGGGAATACTCATGCCTGGCAACCCGCCTAAATTGACGGGAATGGTCATCAAATCTGACAAATACATACTGAGGGGATCATCGGTTTTTTCGCCGGCTTTAAAGGCGGTGGTGGGGGCCGTAGGGCAAACTAAGACATCCACTTCTTCAAAAGCCTGATCAAAATCTTGTTTAATCAGAGTCCTAACTTTTTGGGCTTTGAGATAATAAGCATCATAGTACCCTGCCGAGAGGGCATAAGTGCCTAACATAATGCGCCGCTTGACTTCTGTCCCAAAACCACTGGCTCTAGTGCCGGTATACATCGACATTAAAGTATCAGCATCTTTGCGAATGCCGTATTTAACCGCATCATAGCGAGCTAAATTAGCAGAGGCTTCTGAAGGAGCGATGATATAGTAAGCCGGTAAACCGTAGCGGAAACGAGGACAAGAAATTTCTTTAATTTTAGCGCCTAATTTTTTCAGTTGTTCTACTGCTTGATGGACGGCTTCGCCTACAACCGGATCTAATCCTTCTCCAAAAGTTTCTTTAATAATGCCTATTTTCAGTTTAGATAATTTCGGTTTGAGGAATTTGGTATAGTCGGGAATTTCAATGTTTAAAGAGGTGGAGTCTTTAGGGTCATAACCGGCGATCGCTCCTAAGAAAATGGCGGCATCTTCTACTGTTCTCGCAAAAGGTCCGATTTGATCCAAAGATGAGGCGTAAGCCACTAAGCCAAAACGAGACACTAACCCATAGGTGGGTTTTAATCCTACTACACCGCAATAAGAAGCGGGTTGACGAATTGATCCGCCTGTATCTGATCCTAGGGCCACGACGGCTTCTTCGGCGGCGACGGCAGCGGCTGAACCACCGGATGATCCTCCCGGCACTCGCGACAAATCCCAAGGGTTAGCGGTCACTTGATAACCCGAGGTTTCTGTGGAACTTCCCATTGCAAATTCATCTAAATTCGTTTTTCCGAGGGCAATGGTTCCTAATTCTTTGAGTTTCTGGGTAACCGTCGACTCATAAGGAGGAACAAAATTTTCCAGAATTTTTGAGCCGCAAGTGGTGGGAATTCCCTGAGTACACATATTATCTTTGATAGCGATGGGAATACCTTCTAGGAGTCCGATTTCTTGTTTGGCCGCAATTTTCGCATCGACTTTCTTGGCCGTTTCTAAAGCTTGATCTGCTGTGATATACAAGAAGCTATGTAGTGAGGGTTCTAGGGCTTCTATACGTTCTAGAGCTTCTGTGGTAATTTCAACAGCAGAACGCTCTTTTTTAACCAATTGTTGATGGAGTTCGCGGATCGATGCCATGAGTTTTCCTTGGAAAATGAATTTATTTTTAGCCAATAAAATCTATCTGCATCTGACACTTTAGCAAAAAACTTAGGTGCTTTGAGCAGTTTTAGAGATTTTGACGAATCAATGTCAACAAAAAGTGATTACGGTGTCGGGGTCGGTTTCAGGTTATCAACCGGAGTCAATTTGATTTCTTTAACTTCTCCAGCTTCTCCTAAACGTTGGGCTGGCTTGGAATTGACTGAATAGGTTACAGCACCAGCATTACCGGCTATGATGGTTACTTTTTCCTGTGCTGTCCAATTTTGTTTGACTCCTGCTTCCAAGGTTCCTTCATATTGGGTTTTTCCATCGACTAAGACTTTTAACCAAGATGTTCCATCTAAAGCTAATGCCACTGATAAGGGCGCGTTGCTGGGTTTCTTGGCTGAGGAGGCAGGCGATGCTACCGGAGAGGGTGAGGTTGCACTCTTTTGCGGCGAGGGGGAAGCCGCTACCGGAGAGGGTGGGGTTGCACTCTTTTGCGGCGAGGGGGAAGCCGCTACCGGAGAGGGTGGGGTGCTACTCTTTTGCGGTGAGGGTGAAACCGCTACCGGAGAGGGTGGGGTGCTACTCTTTTGCGGCGAGGGGGAAGCCGCTACCGGAGAGGGTGGGGTGCTACTCTTTTGCGGCGAGGGGGAAACGGCTAACGGACTCGATTGAATCATTGTTTTTTCAGGGTAGGTTTTGACAGGGGGCGGTGAAGTGGTCACTACTCGACTGGGGTCGGGAACTCGTTCCCGACTAGCTGGTGTAGGTTTAGTGACAGTTGAGGAGGCAGGAGGAGTGGTATGGTGGGGTTGAGTAGAAGGGTTTGGAGAGACGGATTTTCCTACCGTATAGGGTTCACGAGAGCGAGATAGGCCATACAATAACGCTATACTTGTCCCTATACAAGCAATAATGGCAATTAAAACCCCATAACGCTGTAAAGTTGGTTTTATAGACGGTTCTAATTGAAGTAGCGGGCTTTGGGGTTCTCGTTCTGCTTGAGGTTGCGTTTTCAGCACCGGTTCTGCTTGAGGTTGCGCTTTCAGCACCGGTTCTGCTTGAGGTTGCGCTTTCAGCACCGGTTCTGCTTGAGGTTGCGCTTTCAGCACCGGTTCTGCTTGAGGTTGCGCTTTAATCACTCTTTGAGCTTGAGTTTTAACAACTCTTTGAGCTTGGGGAGGCGCTTTAATGACAGGTTCCGGTTGAGGAGGCGCTTTAACCACAGGTTTTGGTTGAGGGGGCGCTTTAACCACAGGTTCCGGTTGAGGAGGTGCTTTAACGGCGGAGGGTGCAGAAGGGGTTTCAAAAGCTACGGCATTATCCGTTTGGGTTAAGCGTTTAGCTAGACTATTGCCGTCAATGCGTAGCACTTCGCCATATCGACGAATAAAACCTTGTATATAGATTAGTTCAGGCAGTTGCTCAATTTGTGCCGCTTCAAGAGCTTCTAGAATATGTAAGCGGATAAAGGTGCGGGAGGCAATTTGCTCTAGGGATAAAGACTGTTCTATCCGTTTTTGTTTTAGATAGGCTGCGACTTCCCTAAGTTGTTTGGCTTGTGAGGAATTCAGCTTATTCATCGGTATTTAATTTAAAACTATCTATGACATTTTGTTTAGTATATTAGTCTGTTTCTGTGACTTTGTAGTTTCTGCATAGAGTTTTTTCTTATTACATCAACCCTGAGTCTAGTACATTTGCTCGAAAATCCAAGGGAGGTAATACAATTTGCTAAAAGCTTGCTATCCATCGTAAGCAATGGGTAAAAGAGAAAGGAGAAAGCTTAAAGAAACGGTCTAATCAAGGCTTTTCCCTTTCCCCTTGACTTTTAGAGCGATTTGTGGCTTTAATTTTTCTGTTTTTATCTAGAGACAGATGCCTTACTCAAAAAATTAAAACTTTAGATAGATGAAAAATTTTTCAAATGAGATGGGTATTTTCTGTTACACTAAAGGATTAAGTATTGTTGATTTCTTATGCTGAAAAACTACAATATTAAAACAGAAAACTCTCTGCCTATTCTCTATTTTGATGGAGGTTCTAGGGGGAATCCGGGGGAAGCGGCTGGTGCGGCTGTTTTGGTTATGCCTGATGGACAAAAATATACTGTTAGTGAATATATTTCAGTAGCCACTAATAATGAAGCTGAGTATACAGGGTTAATTGTTGGCTTACAGAAGGCTAAAGAGTTAGGAATTGAAGCGTTAACGGTTAAGGGAGATAGTCAATTAGTCATCAATCAAGTGAACCGTAAATGGAAAGTTAATAGTGCCAGAATGCAAAAATTTTATCAAGAGGTACAGGGCTTAATCAAGAGTTTTGAAAAAGTGACATTAGATTGGGTTCCGCGTCATGAAAATCATTTAGCGGATGCGGCGGTTAATCAATGTATTGATCAAGGTGAGACAAGAAAGACTTCTGTTCCAACCCAAGATCAAGAGCCAAAAGTGGCTGAAAAATTGTCGCCAGTAGCTCAATTAATTAAACTGGGAAAAAAGGCTAATTTAAAAGACTACACTCGTCTAAAATCGGGACGAGATGAGTTTACGTCTCTAGGCTTATTGGAACTCAAAAAAAGAGTCCCTGAAGAGATACAAAAACAGATCGATAAGGAATGGGATGGCAATGATAAATATTTAGCCAAAGTTTATCGATGGTATTTAAGAGGGTTACCGCCTGAGATGGCGATTCATAAGGTGAGAATAGATGCCGATGTAGAAGCTAAAGTCACGGGGAAACATCCTTGGTTAGAGGATGAAAAGACTATCTCGAACTCTCAAGGAGATGTAAAAAAGTTTGAGAGTAGTTTTCCTTATGCTAAAGGAGATGTGATTGTCATTAGTGAACCTAATAACGCTTTAAAACATCAAGGAGTAATTGTTAGTGAGCCTAAATTTTCTGAAGAGGGCAGTTGGATGATTACCATTAGGGTAGACTAGACTAAATTTGTTCACAAATAAACATAAATGTATGAGGATGAATTTTAGGGGGTGATGAGAGTTAGTTCCAGATGAAGTTTAAGTCTAAGGTAAAACCGGGCAGTATTTCTTCTCCTGAAAGGGTAGGGGGAGCATTGAAAATTTCTATGGCTTGTCCTTGGCGATAGATTTCTACTTGTCGTTGTTTTCGGTTAATTAACCATCCGAGTCTAACTCCGTTATCTAGATATTCTTGCATTTTCTTCTGTAGGTCTTTTAAGCTATCACTAGGGGACATTAATTCTAAGACAAAATCTGGAGCAATAGGGGGGAATTGTTCTTTTTGTTGGGGAGTAAGCCGCTCCCATCTTTCTTGCTTGATCCAAGCCACATCAGGAGAACGATCAGCGCCGCTAGGGAGTTTAAAACAAGTGGAAGAATCGAACAGTACACCCAGTTTAACTTGACGATTCCAAATAACAAACTCAGTAGCAATCTCTATATTGTAGCGTCCTGTTTCTCCTCCAGTAGGGGACATAATTACAATTTCTCCTTGGGCATTGCGTTCAAATTTTGTCTGTGGGTTATGACGACAAAGGAGATAAAACTGTTCGTCAGTCAATTTACCGATCGGGTCAAAATTAATAGTATAAATAGTCATAGCTAATTCTTTGTCTAAAACATTAATCAATGTCATGTACTTAATACTATACAGTAAGCCCGGTTGTCATCTCTGTGAAGGACTTTTAGAAAAATTACAACAGATCCAAACTCTGAAGCTAGAAATAGAAATAAGAGACATTACCACCCAAGAAGACTGGTTTAATGCTTATCAATATGAGGTTCCTGTCTTATATCAAAAATTAGGCAACACAGAAAAAATCATCCCTCGTCCTTCTCCTCGCATGAGGATTTTACAATTGGAGCGTATGTTACAGAAATATGTAACCCAATCACCCTAAAAATACAAGGAACATCAGATAGCCCATAATAATCTATCAAAGCAAAAACCGTCCCCGATCCACACAGACAACCGATCCGGATTCATCTGTATTTATCTGTGTGCATCTGCGGACAAATATCTAAAATAAAAATACGATGATGAAACTAAGAGAATTATTAACCCTCATTCCCACGATCACACAAATTCCCGAACATCCTGCCTTAGAAAAAGAAGTTAAAGGAATTTCTACCAACTCCCACGCCTGTCAACTCGGAGACGTATTTATCGGTATGCCAGGCACTAGAGTAGATGGGGGAGAATTTTGGTCCAGTGCGATCGAAGCCGGTGCGATCGCTGCAATCATTTCTCCTGCTGCCGCCCTTCAATATCCCCCAACGGGTGATGCTTACGTGATCCAAGTGGAAGATGTCGTCAGTGTTTGTGCAGAAATAGCGGCGGCTTTTTATGGTTATCCAGCGCGACAGATGAAAATGATCGGGGTAACCGGCACCAATGGAAAAACCACCACTACCCATTTAATTGAATTTTTCTTGTCTCAATGTCAATATCCCACTGCCCTTTTAGGCACTTTATATACCCGTTGGGCGGGATATGAACAAACGGCTGTACATACTACCCCTTTTGCCGCACAATTACAAGAACAACTCGCGCAAGCGCTAAAAGCCGGCAGTCAGTATGGGGTGATGGAAGTGTCTTCTCATGCTTTGGCGCAAAGACGGGTACAAGAATGCCCTTTTGAGGTGGCAGTATTTACTAACTTGACTCAAGATCATCTAGACTTTCATCAGGATATGGAGGATTATTTTGCCGCTAAAGCTAAGTTATTTAGTGCAGAATATCTCAAGGGTAAAGCCATTATTAACTTAGATGATCCTTATGGAAAGCGTTTGATCGACTCCCTCAGTCGGGAAAAAGTTTGGAGTTATAGTGTTAGTGATAGTTCGGCGAATTTTTATACTCGAGATTTATGCTATGAAGCCAATGGTGTGAGTGGAATCTTACATACTCCCATCGGTGAGGTAGCTTTTTATTCTCCTTTAGTGGGGCAGTACAATATTGCTAACCTCTTAGCGGCGGTTGGGGCAGTGGTGTCTTTAGGATTAGATTTAAAGGCGATTGTGCAATATTTACCTTTATTTGTGGCGGTGCCGGGACGCATGGAGAGGGTACATTTGAGTGATAAACAGGATATTAGTGTTATTGTGGATTATGCTCACACGCCTGATAGTTTGGAGAATTTATTAAAGGCAGCCCGGCCTTTTATTGAAGGTCGGATGATCTGTGTGTTTGGATGCGGCGGAGATAGGGACCGCACTAAACGCCCTAAGATGGGGAAAATAGCGGCTGAACTTGCCGATGTGGCGGTGGTGACTTCGGATAATCCTCGCACCGAAGATCCGCAGCAGATTTTAAAGGATATTTTGGCGGGAATTCCTGAGTCGGTTAAGCCGCAAGTCATTGCTGATCGCGCTTTAGCTATCCTCAAGGCGATCACCGAAGCTAAACCCGGGGATGGGGTTTTAATTGCTGGAAAAGGTCATGAGGATTATCAAATTTTGGGCACAGAGAAGATCCATTTTGATGATCGAGAACAAGCGAGGGAAGCTTTAACGGTTAGATTAGGTTGATAGAGATCATCCCCCTTTTGGGGGACTTAAACTTGGATCTTTTTCTGGCTTAATCTGGGAATTGACTATTAGACCTCTTGCACAAATCATCATTTTTAAAGAAAACGAATAAAGGATCAAGCCTTTCCCCTTTCCCCTTTCCCCTTTTCCCGAATAAAAGCAAGAAGTCTATTAAGCCGCTACAGGAGATAACTGCCTGTATTTTGTTCTCGGTTGTGTGAGTAAATGACTGTACAACTTACTGAGTCTGGAAGCTACGCCATCCCAACTAAACGCCATTTCTGTACGGAGGCGCCCGGCTTGGCCGAGTTGATCTCGCCATTGGGGATGACTTAAAATGCGATCAATGGCTTTAGTAAAACCGAGAGGATCAAGCGGCTTAACCAGCAGTCCTGTTACTTCGGGAATAACACTGAACTGTAACGCCCCCTCAAAAGAAGCCACTACAGGGGTACGACTTGCCATTGCTTCGAGTGCTACTAAGCCAAAGGGTTCATCCTGAGTAGGGATGACGCACAGATCAGCCGCCGCATAGTATAAGGGGAGTGTTTGATCTAAACGGCCTGGAAATTCAGTACAATCGCTTAACCCCGATTTTTTTAGCAAGTTTTCGAGTTTATCTCGTTCAATTCCCTGGTTTTTAGCGGTATTTGAGCCACTGATGATGATCAGTTTTATTTCCTCTTCACGGAAGCGAGAATGAGCGATGGCTTCAACTAATATATCAACTCCTTTGCGAGGATCAAAAGGTCCTACATAGATTATAACTTTAGCATCTGGCACGATGCCTAGCTGATGTCGAGCAGAGGTTCGAGAAACGGCACCAAAGCGATTGAGATCAGTGCCACAAGGAATCAAGTCTATTTTGCCAAAAGAAGACACCAGCCGGCGTAAATGTTCTTCTTGTTGTGGATTAGTGGACACAAGGCGATCAACAGTTTCTAAAGCAGCTTTTTCAATGGCTAGGCGAGTCGGCCAAGTTTCAGGAATATTGGTCACTGAGCGATTTTTGAGGGTTTCTAAACAATGATATGTATGCACTTGAATCAAGGGTTGCCGCTTCTTTAATTCCATTCCCACCCAGGACGACAACCAGTCATTAGTATGCACTAGAGAATATTGAAAACCTTGCTCTCTCTCAAATGCCTGAAACTCCGTCACCAATTCTGGCATCAGATTAAACAGAGAATCGAAGTGAGTTAAGCCAAGGGTTTCTGTTTCTAAGCGAATAGTACGGCAATTGGGGCTATGTTCTGTGATTGCCGCTTGAGAGGGGCTAGTGCCACAGGTAAATATATCTACCTGCCAGCCTATTTTAGCTAGGGCAAGGCCGACTTGATGAACATAGACATTTTGCCCCCGGACTTGTTCGTGTCCCATTAATGATGCTGGATCGCTGTCAAGGGAAATTAAGGCAATGGGATTAGTGGGTATCCAAAACATATTTTATTATTGCGTGTCATAGTGGTAAAAATTGCCCTATCTTCCTGTGGAAAAAAAGACAGGTTTGGTAGGTGAATAATTACGCAACAAAGAAACTGAGCCTATCAAAACATGATGAATTCTATGCTGATGCTTCAGTCTCCTTTCAATGGCAACGAAGTTAGCTGACGGACTAGGTTCAGGGGTAATCCCTCTGTGGTTGCCCTGTTTATAAGCATTAATGCAGTCAGATAATGACTGCTCCCACAGAGAATGAAACAACCTGATTGAGGTTTGCCCCCAAATAATGTTCCTCGGTTCCACTGATTCATCGGCTGTTGAGAGCCAAAACCCTGAATCGAGTTTGAACTAGGCTGACTTATTTAATGATGCTAGTAGGATAGCTGAGTGATTAAACCATCGCTAACTGACTAATATTGACAGCATGATCTGAGCATTTCATCAATTCGTAAAGATCGCAGGCGACTAACTCTTCGGATGTGGGATCATCAGTGGTGCTAATGGCCACAATTGGCTCACCGTAACCTTTGGTTTTTCCGATCAATAAAAGTTTTTGCTGTGCATATTCTCCGATTAACTGAAACTGCTCTGTGGCTAAGAAATCTACGTGGTTAAATAAACTCTGATTTTTGATGGCCATGTTTTTGCTCCTAGACTCTTGCTCCATGTGTACAAATGCTTCCCATTGGGTTATGACTGGGAACTATTTTGAATTTGTTGTCGTCTGATATAGATCAACGTTGATTGGTCGTTGAGAGATTGCTTCGAGTAGATTATCTCATCAATTGAAAAAACAAACAATTAAGTTTAATTACTTGGAGTGCTTTGCTCTCATTTGCACTCCAAGGCTAATCTATTTGAAAGGCATCCACTTGGAACGTAAATCTTCCATTACCAAATGAGTCTTCCCAACTTGAGACGGTTCTTGGTTCACAAGCACTTTAAGAGTTGGTAAATAAGAGTTATCTATCAGTGTGGACCCATATCCTATAACTCTACCAGACTTTCCTGAACTTGTATGAAACGCATAATCGTTAACTATTAACATCTCTTTTCCTCCTGGCAAGTTATCTATTTTTCGACGCTGAAAATTATACCTTTGCAGGCTTTAAGATTCCGCGCCGAGTGATGGGGCTTGACAAGCCAAGGGCACTGACGAGAGCAAATTTTGGAGAAATGCTGACTCTTCAATCTTCCCTCAATGCCTACGAAGTTAGCTGACGGGCTAGGACTGAGAGATGTCCCTTGCTGCTGTTGTAACTAATTATACAGCAGAAATGCGCCCCAATGTTTGGTTCCTCCGCTCTAATAGTCTTTTGATCACATTTGGCTTAGTGACTATTGGATTAGGCTGACTTATTCAAGTTAATTATCGACATCCTAGCATAGTCGTTTTTAGTTGTCTACCTATCTAAAGACAGATTTGTGTCTCACCTTTCATTTTTGGGTTCGACAAGGGATTAACGCTGATTCGGGCAGGGATTATTTACTGGTTTTATTGTTGGAAAATAAGAGTTTGACGGTTTTGGTAAAAATATTTTTTTCAAAAACTGAAGGTTTAGAGGAGGCTTGTGCTGTTTCAGCATGATTTAAACCTCGCCCGTCAACCGAGGGAGCGGCATGATCAAAATAATCGATGATTTCTTTAACGTTCACTCTTTCTTCTAAATCTTGGGGAATAAAAGTTTGTTCTCCTAATCGATTTAAATTTAATAGGTATTGATAATCAATAACAATGGCTGGCTCACGATGAGGTAAAACAATTTTTTCACTGAATTGAATCCCGGAAATAGTTTGATGAATTGATTCAAAAGCCGAACGAATCATCTGACGAAACTCGGCGCGGCTTTCCTCGGGGCCTTTAATCCAAATAAAAATTTTTTTATCTTCTCTATCAGCTTTGACTAAAGCTTTATTTTTATGGGAACAAAGCACCACCCCCGTGCGCCAATAAGTTTGTTGATAAATTAGATGATTTAATTTGACCATAAACCGAGAAATAATATTACTGGGAAGCACTTGATAATGATATTGAAAGGCTAACGCATTGTCCCATTCTCCGGTATATTGTTCAGCTTTGGGTAATAGATCGGGGATTAAATATTCATCTTCTCCATGTCCTTCTAGCTTAAAACAGAGTTCAAATTTACACATTATATTAATAATAAATTGATGTTTGTCTCTAGGATATCGAATGGGGTTATCGAGAATACGATCTAACATTCCCACTAAAAGAATGCCTTTATAATGGGTCATTAAAGTATTATCATTGAGGATTCTATAAACGCCTTTTGTCACCCATGAAGGATTAAGAATGGTTGTATCTTCTAAGCAAACATCTTCTTGAAAATTTAAAACCACTCCTAAATCATGAAGAAAGCGAATGAGAATACGCTGACTTTGGTCGTCAGTAATTTTTTGAGACTGGCACATCATTTGATATTCAGTATAGGGAATATAATCCCAATTTCGCCCCTTGAGATTTTCCAATTGTTTTTTAATGGACAACCATTCGACTCGTAATTCTTCAAATACTTCTTTTAATTGACTAATTTCTTCAATAACTTTCTGTCTCAATTCTTGAATGCCGTCACCGGTTTTACAGGAAGTTTGAATAAAAGCTTTGATATTTTTATATTTTTCTTGTAAGCGCGGCTGATTCACATCTATTAGATGTTCATCTCGTCGATTGCCAACAATAATAATCGGCGAGTCGCCTCCAAAAGTTTGAATCAGTTTTAACCAATACTCAATTCTGTTTTGTTCTTCACTCTGGCGATTATTAATCACTAAAATATATAAACTGCGTTTGGTCAGAAAAAATTGATGAGTCGCGTGATAAATTTCTTGCCCTCCAAAATCCCAAACATTGAGTTTAATATTATTGCCATTGACATCGAGATTCCAAGGAACAATATTAATTCCATCAGTTTTGGCTTGATTGGCTGTAAAACTATCATAAAGTAATCGTCTCATCAACGAAGTTTTTCCGACGCTTCCTTCCCCTACCAGTAAAACTTTAGCTTCATTTAAGGACTGTTTTTTTTCAACTAGCTGATGCAAATAAAAATTGACGATTAAGTCGGGTTCATCTTTACGCCAAATAATTTCTGGAGGAATAGAAAGTAAATTCTCTTGTAAGTCAAGCTGAGTCAACTTAAAAAATTGCACCAGTTGGATCAGTTCAAAAGGCAGAGTAAGGAGTTGATTATTTTTCAAAACTAAGCTAGTCAGTTGAGTAAGATGTCCGATCTCAGCCGGCAATTCTTGTAATTGATTATGGCTCAATCTTAGCTGAATTAGTTTAGTCAGTTGTCCGATTTCTGGGGGGAGACTTGATAGTTTATTATAACTGAGATTAAGGGAAATGAGGTTACTTAAATAGCCGATTTCTGGGGGGAGTATTGTCAGTTGATTGTTACTGATGGTAAGGGAATCAAGGTTAAGGAGTTGTCCAATTTCTGGGGGAAGTGAGGTGAGTTTATTGTAACTAACATCGATGGAGATAAGATTGAGAAGTTGCCCAATTTCTGGGGGAAGGGTTGTCAGTTGATTGTAGCCGACATCTAGCTGATTTAAACTGTTTAGTTGTCCAATTTCAGGCGGTAGGGTTGTGAGTTGATTATTGTTGAGATCTAACCAACTTAGCCGCATCAATCCTTTAATAGCACTGGGTAAGGTGGTGAGTTGATTGTAGCTTAGACTCAGGCGGCTGATATGAACTAGATTTTCGATGGTAAAGGGTAGGGTTTCTAAATGATTATGGCTTAAATACAGTTCACAAAGAATGGTTAGTTGTCCGATTTCAGGCGGCAAACTGGTTAGCTTATTGTAGCTCAGATGTAGTCGGCTAAGATTACTCAGTTTACCAATTTCTGGGGGTAAAGCCGTTAATTGATTATCGGTTAGGTTGAGAGAAGTTAAGTTAATGAGTTTGCCAATTTCTGAGGGGAGAGTTGTCAGTTTATTGTTGCGTAAGTCTAGATAACGTAAAGCGGTTAATTTTCCTATTTCTGGGGGTAAAGTTTCTAATTTTTTAAAGCTAAGATCGAGGGTTTCTGCTTTCTCTTCAATAGCTTGTTGAATTACCTGTTGTAGTTCTTCATCAGTCATATTGAATCCCTCAGTGCAGTTGAATTTTATTCATGAACGATAAAAATCATCGCTTTGGCTTTCCTTATTTTACCTTTTTTTTTCTTTTTAGCACAGAGATTTCTGAATAATGACCGGATGTGTGGATGAGGGAAAATTTATGGAGACTTTACTCAGTTTCCTGTATTTCTATTGGTGCGGCTTCAAATGTGACTTTATTGTAAATATCGATTAAAGAAATTTTAAAGTTAACTGAATTGAGGGAGATCGCTTCATCTTCTTGATCGTACTCAGAAAGTGACCAGCGTTTTTTGGCGGTTTTGTAAAATTGTTCTGCATAAATACGAGTTTGATCAATAAGTAGATATTCTTGAAAGGTGGGGATTGTACGGTAGCTTTCAAATTTTCCCTGTCTGTCATGATTTTGAGTAGACTGGGAAAGAACTTCTATAATCAGGCAGGGATTTAAGATCATATCGGTGCGGTTGGGGTAGTATTCGGGTTCACCAGCTACCACCATCACATCCGGATAGGTAAAAATTCGCCTTTCGGGTATCCACAGACGAACATCGCTCATATAGACTCGGTAATCTAGTTTTTTAAAGGCAAAATTGAGTTCAGAGTAAAAATTACCTGCGATTTGGTTATGATTTGTGGTTCCACCGGCCATAGGTATGATTTGTCCGTCAATGTATTCGCTTTTATAATCAGCAGATTCCTCTACCTGTAAGTAGTCTTCTATAGAGTAGTATTGCTGTTGTGCGGCTGTCATGGGTGTTAGTTAAGTAAGTTTTTTCTGTTATATCCGTTATATCGAGAAATTTAGCAGAATACATCTATTGTAAATTAGATCATTGCTCGGATAAGAAAAGGTGATGCTGTCGCTTGCTTCTCGTTACCCGATTAAATTTCTTAGACTTTGCTAGGTGAGAATGATAAATTTTGGCTAAGAATAGGGAATTTTAAGAATAAGCTTACTTTTAAAGGAAATATTTTATGATCTGGGATTCAATTAGTCAAAAAGCCTCAGAGCTAGGACAAGCAATTAATACTACCGCAAAGAATGCTACTCAAACTGTAACTGACAAAGCTTTTTGGGAATCTGTGACTCAAAAAGCCACAGAACTTGGTAATACAACTACACAAGTAACACAAATCGTAGCTCAACACGCGACTCAAGCAGGGAATGAAATTGGTAATGTTGTTGCAAAAGCTACTCAAGCTACTCAAGCTATCTCAGGTTCCAATAATGAACAAGATAAATTAAATCAACCCTTAGATCTTGCTCAAGTTCCTGAAAATGAGCGTCTTGCTTTTTATGGGGCTTTATTTGCTATTGCCACAGCCGACGGCTCTTTTGATAAGGAAGAGATGAGCATGGTTTTTGACATTATCAATTTAGAAGGAATGTCTGAAAATGCTAAACGTCAAGTACAATCCTATATTCTTGAAGCACCGTCTTTATTAGATTGTTTAAAAGCTTTATCTTCAGCAGACGAAAGACTTCGTTTTGGTTTAATGATCAATCTCATTGATACAGCATGGTCTAATGATGAATTAGATCCCAAAGAAGAAGAAGCCATTAAACTTGCACAGCAAGAATTAGCTATTAGTGATGAACAGATAAAAGCCATTGAAGTCTTTAACCAAAAAATGCGAGAAATACGCAAGGGAAATTTAGATGACAACCAAGCCGCAGACGCAGCTAAAACAGCCGCAGCCGGACTTTCTGCCGTTGGTATTCCTTTGGCTGCTGTTTATTTTTCGGGTTCAGTGATAGGGCTAAGTGCAGCAGGGATAACATCTGGATTAGCTGCTCTTGGTGCTTTAATTGGTATAGGTGGGATGGTTCCAGGTATTGGAGTCGCTGTTTTATTGGGTGCTGGTATCTTTACTGGAGTCAATTGGTTTTTAGATACAGGAGATAAACGCAAAAAAGACGAAATTAAAGCAGAACAAGAACGTAAAGCTCAATTGGTTATTGAGAATCTTCAAACAGCACTTAGTCAAGTCACTGAACGAATTGAGGCACTACAAAAAGCTGCGGCTGATAGCGAAACTAACCGAGAAGCTATTAAAATACTTACTCAAAAATTGAAAACACTTCAACAGTTAATTAATAATAGAAAACAAGATAAGCAGGAGATCTAAATATGATTTCAGATCATCTGGTTATCGAACTGAGAGCAGTTTTACAAGTACAAAATCAGATCTTACGTCAGTTTGATCAAGCAGTATCAGAAACAGAAGAAAAGTTATCTGATGTCTCTCAACAAGCTCAACAGATAGCAGAACTTGAGAAACTTATGGCTGAAATCGAGTCATCAATAGATTGGCTTGAAGAAGAAGACTTAAATGATTTCGAAGCGTACGAAATTCTTCAACTCTATGAACGCCGCCAAGCTTCTGTGTCCCAAGAGCTAGTTAAAATTGGCTTTAAAGATTGGAATAGTTTTGTCCGTCAGTGTCAGAATTATTGTCTTCAAGAGGGTTTAGAGCCATTAGCTCCTTATGAAGCAATGCTGACAGAAAAAGATCTGCAAAAACTTAAGGATGAATCTTATAATGCTCAATTTAAGTGGGATAAATGGGATTATATTTTTGTTGGGGCTAGTGGAGTTTTAGCGGCTTTAACTGATTTTCTTGTGGTGAGAATTCCTGCCTCTATCAATAGTGGTCAATATGCTGGACAGCTAGGAAGCCCTTTAACAGCATGGCTCAAACAATATAATATGAACAACGCTAATGACTGGTTTGCTCAATGGGCAAAAGAGCTTGAGAAAACTTGCAAAACGCCTTATGATAATCAGTCTCTTCTTGGTGGAATGTCTCCAAACTCGCATCGATTTCAGTCATTAGGACATGATCCGGTTTTGGGCTTTGTTTTTGGCGTTCTAGATATTATGAAAGGAACAATTACAGGTTTTTCTTACGATAAACTAACGGGTAATCACTTGTTTGTAAATGCTGTTGTTCGACCTGACTATGAACCTGTTGGATTGATAGAAGCATTTTTAAAACATCTTGGACATTTAGTTTCTGATGTAGCAACTCCTCAAGGGCTTCCAGTTCCTTTTATGAGTTTATTTCAAGGACTTAATATTAATAGTTTTTGGAAAGAAGATCGGACAATTGCTGAAACAGCCCGAAGGATGTATCTTGACGGCTATGATTTTCGGCATTTTCTTGTATCTGGAATTACACCAGGAGTGATCGAAATGATTCTCAGAGCTTATATGATGCTGAGACATTATTCTGAGGGAAAAGAAACTAACTTATCTATCAATTCTCATCCTAAATATCGGTCTATGCTTTTAGCCGCTCATACTATAGCCGCTTTGGGTAATGCTGGCAAAATAGCCCTGATGCAAAATAATCCCTTAGCAATTAATCCGGCTCAATGGTTAGCCTTATTGAGGTATCTTATTCCTAGTGTTAAATATTGGCTATTTGATCAACATCGATTTCGCCTTGAACACCAAAATAAAATCAATGAGGAGGGATGGAATAATTTATTAAATAATAGTGATGCTTTGTTAGAAGTAGTTTGTAAAAGTGAATCTTCATTGATTCAACTTGGTACAATTTAATGCTACTTAATTATTAATGTTGAATTTTGATCCCCCCTAACCCCCCTCCCGGGGGGAATTTTTGAACCAGAATCATTCATCTTTCCGATTCTTTTTTGCTCTTTCAAATATCTCCTCTATTGTCTGTCCTTCATAAAGTCGCTGTGAAACTTCAACATAATCAGTAGAACTTTGGTTAAAAAGAGTTAGAAATCTTAAGGTGGCAGCAAAACCAAGAGATTTATTTAAAGCTTCTATTCCTTTGATTAAAATTTCATGATCATCCATAATATTAAGATATAAGTTTCAATTATTCGCTTTGTTACCCCCGTTTTGATCCCCCCTAGCCCCCCTTAATAAGGGGGGAAAAGCTAAGTTTCAATCAGGATTTTCTTCGGTAAATTTATCAATTGCTTTTAGTAACCCTTCTGAATAAGGAGAAAGAACCGTCGCACAAACATGAAGATCGGCTAACGCTTGAGCAAATTAATCTGAGTTATAAGAAGTATTTTCTAGGGTTTCAATTGCGGTTTTAGCTTTTTCTATTTGAGAGTAATAATCAGTCAAATAACGTTTTAATGTGCTTAAAGATTTTTCTTGAGTATTCATCAGTAGGATAAGGTGGGCAATGCCCACCCTACAATTGAGATATTTTAGCCCGCGTAGGCGGGCTTCGTTCGTGTAGCCCCCACCCTTCAGGGTGTCAGTATAGAAAACAGATTAGGTACTAAAATATTTAGCCGCCGCATGATAAGCAACTATCGCCGTTGTAGACTGTTCGGGATAAATCTGTTCACTCTCATCCATATACATATTAATCCGATCGCATCCCAACAACTCCAACTGCTTATACTGGTCTTGAATATTCGGACAAGCCGGGTAACCAAAACTATAACGAGAACCCTGATAACGCTGTTGCAGGATATCCCGAATATTACTGGGTTCCTTATCCCCAAACCCTAACTCTTGGCGAATCCTTGCATGAGTCCATTCTGCCAGCGCCTCAGCCGCTTGTACCGCCATCCCGTGATAATAGAGATAATCGGTATATTGATTAGACTCAAACAACGTCTTAGCGAATTGAGTCGCCACCTCTCCCACCGTAACCGCTTGCATGGGGAACACATCTACTATACCCGACCCTTTAGCCGCAAAGAAATCGGCAATACAGAGACGGCGGCCAGACTTTTGGCGAGGAAAATCTATAATCCAAATAGGGTCTAAATTTTCTGGTATTTTACCCCCAGACTGCCCAATAATTTCCGGGTCATAAACCAGCAAAGAATTCCCCTCAGACTGACAAGGAAAATAACCATAAATCACCGTAGGATGCAACAAATTCTCATCTTTAACACGCCGCTTCCAACTCTCTAAAATCGGATGTACCGTATCTGCCAAAAACTCGTCATACTCTTCCCGTGACTGTTCCCTTGGTTTACGGAATTGCCACTGTCCCACAAACAGCGCTTGTAAATCCAAATAGCCGAAAATCTCATCTAAAAAGATATCATCAGGGGTCAAAATCTTCGTACCCCAGAAAGGCGGAACCGGACGTTCAATATCTGCCTCTACCGCCTCAGAACGACGAGTATCGATAACTGCCGGTTCACGGGTTTTCCCATCATCCTCATCTGTTACCCCCACAGATACCTGTGTTAATTCCGGTTCTTGTGCGGCTTCAAACTCATCCAAAAACCCCTTAATATCATCCCAATTTCCTGCCGCTTTTGCCGGCATTAATTTATCCATGAAATGCAAATCCGAGAAAGCATCCTTACCATAAACCACCTGACCTTTATAAGTATTTTGACAATCTTGATGCACAAACTTAGGTGTTAAAGCCGCGCCGCCCAAAATCACCGGTACCGTAATTCCCCGTTCATTAAACACCGCTAAATTCTCTTTCATAAAAGCCGTCGACTTCACCAACAAACCACTCATGGCGATACAATCAGCCTTATGTTCTTCGTAAGCTTGAATAATATTCTCAACCGGTTGCTTAATGCCCAGATTAATTACCTTGTAACCATTATTAGACAAGATAATATCCACCAAATTTTTTCCAATATCATGAACATCGCCCTTAACGGTAGCAATAATAAACTTTCCTTTGGCATTACCGTTACCTTCTTCTTTCTCCATAAAGGGTTCTAAATAAGCCACAGCCGCCTTCATAGTTTGGGCAGATTGTAACACAAAGGGAAGCTGCATCTGTCCCGACCCAAATAACTCCCCGACTACTTTCATCCCATCCAGTAGAAACACATTAATAATGTCTAATGGTGGGTATTGTTTTAAGGCTTCGGCCAAAGCTTCTTCTAAGCCGATTCTTTCCCCATCAATAATATGCTGTTTCAGCCGTTCTTCGATGGGTAAATTGGCTTTATCAGCCCCCGTCTTTTTAGTGGTTTTACCCGCAAACACTTCGGTTAACTTCGTGAGGGGGTCATAAACACACACATCTCCTTCAAATCGACGACGGTCATAAATCAAATCTCGGCTAATCTCTTGATATTCTGGTTCAATTTTCGCCAAGGGTAAAATCTTATTCGCGCTAACAATTGCCCCATCTAACCCTACCGCCATTGTTTCGTGCAAAAATACCGAGTTTAACACCTGTCTGGCGGCTGGATTTAACCCGAAAGAAATATTAGAAACCCCTAGCATAATATGGCAGCCGGGTAATTCTTCTCGGATGCGTTTAATGGCTTCTACTGTGGCTTTTCCGTTATTTCTATCTTCTTCTATCCCTGTTGAAATGGGCAATGCCAACGGATCAAAAAAGATTTCTTCAGGCGGAATCCCATAATTAATAGCGGCTTCATAAGCCCGTTTAGCAATCTGAAATTTTTTCTCGGCGGTGCGTGCCATTCCCTCTTCATCAATGGTTCCCACCACCACACCGGCTCCATATTTTTTGGCTAATTCTAAAACCTTATAAAAACGCGGCTCTCCGTCTTCAAAGTTAGTAGAATTGAGAATACATTTACCGCCAGCAACCTTTAATCCGGCCTCCATTTTTTCCCATTCTGTGGAGTCCAGCATCAAAGGAAGGGTCACATTATTGACCAGACGAGAGGCTAACTCTTTCATATCTTTTACCCCATCTCGTCCCACATAATCCACGTTGACATCGAGAATATGTGCCCCTTCTTTTACCTGGGCTTTTGCCATAGAGACTAAGCCATCCCAGTCTTCTTTATTTAATAATTCTCGGCATTTTTTCGAGCCACTGGCGTTTAATTTCTCGCCGACAATGAGGAAAGAATTATCTTGAATATAAGGCTGGGTGCTATAAATAGAAGCGGCAGAATATTCATAATGGAAATGACGTTCTTTTGGTTTGAGGTCTTTGGTAATTTCTGCTAACGCTTTAATATGATCCGCCCTAGTGCCGCAACATCCCCCAATAATTTGCACTCCTAAATCTTCCACAAAGTGCATTAACGCCATTCTTAATTCTAGGGGAGTTAAGCGGTAATGTGCCTGTCCGCCCACGTTTTCCGGTAATCCTGCATTAGGAATACAAGAAATAATAAAGGGAGAATTTTCTGAAAGGTATTTAATATGTTCTTTCATTTGTTCGGGGCCAGTAGCACAATTTAACCCCAAAATATCAATATTATAAGGTTCTAAAATGGCTAAAGCCGCTCCGATTTCTGTTCCAATTAACATAGTGCCCATCACTTCCATCGTAATAGACACCATAATGGGAATTCGATTATCTTTCTTTTCTAAAACTTCTTCTATAGCATTTAAAGCCGCTTTAATTTGTAGAACATCCTGACAGGTTTCCACAATAAATAAATCAGCCCCCCCATCATAAAGCCCTTCAGCTTGTTCTACATAAGCATTTTTAAGGGTATCAAAATCAATATGTCCTAAAGTGGGTAGTTTCGTCCCTGGTCCCATCGAACCGGCCACAAAACGCGGCTTTTCTGGGGTAGAATATTGTTGGGCAACCTGTTTAGCTAATTGGGCGGCTGTTTTATTAAGATAATAAGCTTGATCCGCTAAATCATATTCAGCTAAAACAATCGAAGTGCCTCCGAATGTATCTGTTTCAATGACATCGGCCCCGGCTTCAAGATATCCTTGGTGAACTTTTGCTACCGCTTCCGGTTTGGTATGTACCAAATACTCGTTACATCCTTCATATTCGGGGCCGCCAAAATCTTCGGCCGTTAAATTTTGCGACTGAAGAGAGGTTCCCATCGCCCCATCGAAAACGAGGACGGGACGTTCAAGACTATGGAGACGGTTAAGAAATGGGCTATTCATGGGCAGTGAAGAAGATTAGTGAAATCTGGGTTAAGGTTAAGTTGACTATATATTGTATCAAAACAAAATTCAAGATAGCAGTTCGATTAGAGTAAAGAATAGGAAATAGGCAACAGGCAACCGTATTTTTACCAATGATTTAAAATTCAATATTTAGTATTTAATATTGAAAATTCAATCCTTAAAATTTTTCCTGATAACTTCATAATGTTTATGATTAACAGTAATTATTTTCAAATTAATTAAAAATAAAATATATTGCCATAAAGATACAGATTTAGGAGCGATCGCCCCAATGGAAGCTATCCAATTCAGCAGCGAAAAGCTGAGATTACAAGAAGCGAGAGAAGCAAACCTTCCTTGGAAAAAGTGGGGACCTTATTTAAGCGAACGACAATGGGGAACAGTACGAGAAGATTACAGCCACACAGGGAATGCATGGGATTATTTTACCCATGATCAAGCCCGTTCTCGTGCTTATCGTTGGGGAGAAGATGGATTAGCGGGTATATCTGACGATAAACAACAACTGTGTTTTGCCCTAGCTTTGTGGAATGGCGTTGATCCAATTCTCAAAGAACGCTTGTTTGGATTGACCAATAGTGAAGGAAATCATGGAGAAGATGTCAAAGAATATTATTTTTATCTCGACAGCACTCCGACCCATTCTTATATGAAATATCTATATAAATATCCTCAAGCCGCCTACCCCTATAATGACTTAATTCAGACCAATCGACAAAGAAACCGTCTTCAACCCGAATATGAATTAATTGATACTGGGGTATTTGATGAAGACCGTTATTTTGATGTTTTTGTCGAGTATGCCAAACAATCCCCAGAAGAAATTCTCATAAAAATTAGCGTTTGGAATCGAGGCCCGCAAACCGCCACCCTACATCTTTTACCGACTCTCTGGTTCCGCAATACTTGGTCTTGGTTTCCCAAAGCTTCAATCAAACCTACCCTTAAACAACTGGATGCTTGTACTGTTGCGGCTGTTCATCCTATTCTCGGAGAGCGCTATTTATATTGTGAGGGATCAGTCCCGCTACTATTTACGGAAAATGAAACCAATACCGAACGGATCTTTAAAATTCCTAATCTTTCTCCCTACGTTAAAGATGGCATTAACCACTATGTAATAGAAGGAAAACACGATCGCGTCAATCCCGAAAAAATAGGCACAAAAATGGCGGCTCATTATGTCCTAGAGGTGCCTGCTGGCGGCGTGGAAGTCGTGCGTTTACGGTTGAGTGATCGCCGGCTATACCCTGAAGAAAACCCTTTTGATTCGCAGTTTGAAGAGGTGATCTCTACTCGCCTAGAGGAAGCTGATGAATTTTACAATACGATCCTATCACCAAGCCTCCCCAATGATGACCGCAACATCGTGCGACAAGCGTTTGCCGGGATGTTATGGACCAAGCAGTTTTATTACTATCCGGTTAAAGATTGGCTCAGTGATGAAATTCTACCCCCAGATTGCACACAACGCTATCTTCTTCGCAATAAAGAATGGTTTCATCTAGAAAGTTCGGACCTTCTCTCGATGCCGGACAAATGGGAGTATCCTTGGTTTGCGGCTTGGGATTTGGCTTTTCACTGTGTGGTGTTGGGTTTGATCGATATGGATTTTGCTAAGGCGCAACTCAAACTGATGACCAATCAAGTTTATCTACATCCTAATGGACAAATCCCCGCCTATGAGTGGAACTTTAGTGATGTCAATCCGCCTGTGCATTGTATGGCAACTTGGCAAATTTATTTAATGGATAAGGCCGAACGCGGGGGTAAAGGGGACCGCCATTTTTTAGAAAGTATGTTTCATAAATTGTTGATGAACTTTACTTGGTGGGTGAACCGTAAAGATGAACTCGGTAATAATGTTTTTGAAGGCGGCTTTTTAGGGTTAGATAATATTGGCGTTTTTGATCGCAGTGCGCCGTTACCTTCTGGCGGTATGCTGGAACAGGCAGATGGAACCAGTTGGATGGCCATGTTTTGCTTAGATATGTTATCCATTGCCCTAGAATTATCGCTAGAAAATTCGGTTTATGAAGAACTCGCTTGCAAATTTTATGAACATTTTATCCATATTGCGGCGGCTATGGATCAAATTGGCATCAATCACGATGAATTATGGGATGAAGAAGACGGCTTTTTCTATGATGTCCTCAGATTTCCTCATGGGGATGCACAACGCTTGAAAGTGCGTTCAATGGTGGGATTAATTCCTTTATTTGCTTGTGCTGTTTTTTCCACTGAGGTTTTAGAAAAATTGCCCAACTTGGCAAAACGGATGCAGTATTTTAATCAACAGAATGAGAAACTGATGGTTAATATTAGTGATCCTCGAAAACCGGGCGTAGGTGATAAACGCTTATTATCTCCGATCAATGAAGATAAGTTACGACGCATTTTACAAAAAATGTTGGATGAATCCGAGTTTTTAAGTGATTATGGCATTCGCGCTTTATCTCGTTATCATCACGACCATCCTTATATTTTTAACATGGAGGGCAATATTTACCGAGTTGATTATGAACCGGCAGAATCTTCAACCGGACTTTTTGGCGGCAATTCTAACTGGCGTGGGCCGATTTGGATGCCGGTTAATGCGCTACTGATTCAATCCTTAAGAAAAATGTATTCTTATTATGGAGATGAATTTAAAATAGAATGTCCCACCGGTTCAGGTCAATGGATGACGTTATGGGAAGTTGCTGATGAAATCAGTCATCGTTTATGTAAAATCTTTGAAAAAAATGAGCAGGGTCGTCGCCCGGTTTATGGAGATAGCGAAAAATTCCAGAGTGATCCTCACTGGCAGGATTTAATTCTCTTTTATGAATATTTTCATGGGGATAATGGGGCCGGACTGGGGGCCAATCACCAGACGGGATGGACTGGTTTAGTGGCTAAGTGGTTTCTCGCTGATGGGGATTTGAATCGTCAAAAAGCTTTAGATGAGGAGTGTTCGTCGGTGATGTGTTCCCTTTTTGTGCAAACCTAGTCAGTGCGGCACAGGAGCGTTGCACCCCAGTGCGGAACTCGTTCCGCACCCCAGTTAGGATCGCTGATACAAAGTAGAGATGTTGTCTGTAACGTCTCTACTGCTTGGGGATGTTTTGCTCGATCAACTTTTGAATTAGCAATAATTTAGATTAGCTACAAATCAATTAATATCATTTATAAGCTCGGGGATATCAAAGTTCACAATAGCTGTAAAATAAGTTTCTTGCATGGCTGATTGGACTTTATCTCTTTGGACTTACCTCTTTTAGATTAGAAGAGAAATCACCCAAGTGGGTGAGTCATTTGGGGGAGGATAGATTAATCAGAGCAAGAGTAAATTATTATTCAAACCACTATTTTAGTTAAAGGGATGAAATGATTATGGAAACCAATAGATTGTTAAATCGTTTTTTACAAGAGGATTTAGGGATTCCCCAAGAGTCGGTAGAAATGGCCACCCGCTACGCTTCCTCACAAGCTGGTTCTCTCCCTATGGTTTTGTGGCAATATGGTTTAATCGATTTAAATCAGCTAGACCGAGTGTTTGATTGGATGGAGGCTATATAAATTCTTTGTTGTCCAATTTATACGAAGTTTTAAAATACCTTAATTTTAATTAAAACAAAGATGAACGGGTAGCGATTAGTGCTATTAGTATTAACTAATAACCCCCTATTTAATAACTAAAATATAAAATTAATTCTATTTTTAACTTTAAAAGACCTCTGAAGCCTCAGAAAGCCCGCCAACCGCGACAGCGAAAATCGAGGGCGTTCATCGAAAATTACGGGTAGAAACCCCGTCCTTTAGCGAAGCGAAGGACGGCTTTATATTACTCTAGTGACTGACAATTAGTCCAGTAGAACGTTGGATCAATATCACTTTACTAGAGGCTATCTGTCCTAATCGTTTCCAATTAGCATCGCTGACAGATATTTGTTTTTTAGTTTGACCGGAGACATAACCAATTCCTTTGGGGGAATTAACTAAATCACCTTTTCTTAAGCCAAAATCAGTTGTCGTACCCCCATATTTTCGTCTTATTCCACCTTTAGAAGGAACCATCAAGTGGAGTTGACGACGGCTAATAGGAGGGCGTTTTACTACAACAAATGGGGAAGGAGTCAAATAAACTTTTCCTATCCAATCGTGTCCTCTACTGTTGTGGGTGTGAAATTCTCGATAATCTAGGAAGTGGAAACAGGCTAGAGCGATGCCATCATTAGCATGACTCTCTGGACTTTGTTTAGCTTTATCCTTCGATTTTTCTAACCCTAAATGCTTTCTTAGATTGCAAGTTTGCCAACCTAATCGAGTATGGACATTTCCAAACTGCTTCAGTTGTTTGAGCATCCATTTCTGTCCAACCATGACCGCCGAAAATCCTTTCCCGGCTCTAGCTTTCTTCCGTCCACTGGTTAAATCTACATCCGCTTTGACATACTCAAAATATATGTCGGTGATGGGATAGATCTTAGATAATTCGGAGATGATCCTAAGTTCTAATTGACGGTTAGCTTTAATACTTGGGGCTAATTTTCCCTGTCTTCTGTTAGAGAATCTTTTCTGACGATGTGCGCGTGATTCAAAAGAGATTTTCCGATTGATTCTTCTTCCCCTCCTACTCCGTCGCATCAAGCCTCTATTGTCTATCCGTTCCCTTACCCGTTGAAAGGGTAGCTCTAGATGAGCTTTCCATAAGGTAAAGAGAGAAGATTGAACGCCTATCCCAGAAAAAAATTTACCAGGGTCAATACCAATAGCGATAGGTTGAGTTTTATTGTCAGATGGTTGTTCTATTAACTGAAGATAAAATTGTCCTAAATCGTTAAATCTACCTAGGGCTTTTCCTTCTTTTATCCAACGTCTTGCTCTAGAGCATTTTGTTGGCATTAACGGGGTTTTATTAGGTGCTATTACGGGGACTCTTAACATGGAGATAATCCTCAAGAGTAAAGTTTAAAGTCTCTTCGCCCACCTAGTCCAAGATGTCTTGTCTGACAACGTTCTCCCAAAAGAACTTAAAGGAAATCCGAACTAGAGAAGCATTCGGAAGTTTGTACCAGAACTAGGCTCACTGGGCTATTCACCTCTTAACGTCAAGAACTTTGGGGTTCTCAATCCCCGTCGCTTTAGCGCGGGGTTGGTGAAGTATTTAACCACTCGGCAAATTCACTGGTAAAGCGATCGCTTAAAATCGCTTCCCTCATGCGCTGTGTAAACCGAACTAACTCAGCAATGTTATGAAGAGATAACAAAATATACCCTAACATTTCCCTTGACTTAATCAGATGATTGAGGTAAGCGCGAGTAAAATTCTCACAAGTGTAACAAGGACAAGTCTCATCTAAGGGGGTAAAATCTTCTTTAAACTGAGCATTTTTTAAATTCCATCTTTCGCCCTTCACCATTGCCGCACCGTGTCTTCCAAAGCGAGTGGGAATCACACAGTCAAAGAGATCAATACCGGCGGCTACTGCTTTCACCATTTCTCGATAGGTTCCCACTCCCATCAAATAACGCGGCTTATGGGGCGGTAACAACGGGGCAGTTAAATTGACAATGTGGTGAATTAATTCGAGTTTTTCTCCCACACTCACGCCGCCGATGGCATATCCGGGTAAATCTAATTCTACTAAAGACCTAGCGGCTTCACTGCGTAAATCCGGATAGATCCCGCCTTGTACAATGCCAAATAAAGCTTGCTCCTGGGGGCGTTCATGAGCTTGTATACAGCGTTCTAACCAGCGATAGGTTCTCTGGGTTGCCCTTTCTACCTCAACTCGTGTAGCATTAGCTGGCGGACATTCATCAAAAGCCATGATCACATCTGCCCCCAAGCTATTTTGAATTTTAATCGAACGTTCTGGCGTGATTTCGATCATACGTCCATCTCTAGGGGAACGAAAGGTCACTCCAGACTCTTTAATTTCTCTGAGTTCACTTAAGCTAAAGACTTGAAATCCGCCCGAGTCAGTTAAAATCGGGCCCTTCCAAGCCATAAATTGATGAAGTCCCCCGGCTTTTTGCACGATCCCCTCTCCAGGTTGTAGGTGGAGATGATAAGTATTGGCTAAGATCATTTGCGCCCCGGTGGTTTGGACTTGTGCGGGAGTCAGTCCTTTAACCGTTGCTAATGTTCCCACTGGCATAAAACGGGGGGTTTCCACGATTCCATGAGGCGTATTCCAGACTCCGGCCCTAGCTTTAGTCTGGCTACAAGTTGCTTGACAATTAAAAGAAAATCTCACTATTAAGTCAAAATTAAGAAATTAGCAGTCTCGACTGATTTTACAGTATAATTACTATCTGTTATCCCCTAAGCGTAAACTTAGAAAGGACAATCATCATCATCATCGAGTTGTACATCCCATCTAGCCGATAGCACCTGAGTGACCATAGCTTCTAAGGCATCTGCATCTAGTTTTTGACTGGCATCAAAATCTAGTAAAGAATTGGTCAAAGGAATTAGGCGCAGTTGCCGACTATCTTGAATGAGATTAAAGTAACTCTCATTATCTGTAGATTGTTCAATCTTCAAGTAGTCAAAACTTAAAACATTAATGTAGAGCTTGTGATTAGCTACTATGGTGGCTTGATTAGGATCAGCAAACACTTCGACGATCCAACCTTCTCCCTGACTCAGTAATTTTCCGTCAACGGTATGAACATAACGAACTCGACCAAGATCATTCAACAAACGTCGGATATCATCTTTATTGATTATTGTACCGAAGTCAATAATACAGGGAGCCGGTAATTGATGTGAGGATTTTTCGTAACTCATAGGAGATCGCTGTTAATTATTAGTATCATGACAGCCCTTTGGGAGATCATCTATACACATCTTGCGTTTAAATATCGTAGGCTACGCCACAATCTTAACTTAAGATGCCAGAGTTGTCTCTTAAAGTTTGTGCTGAATTTCGATAACTCATGAAATCATCAATTTTGCAAAGCTTAACTAGAAAAACGAAGCAGTTAATTAGCTCGTTTTTAGCTGCTGTTACTTTTTATACCATAATTGGTATTCCCTCAAAATGGCAATTAAATTTTCAGCGTATTACTCGCTGGTGTCCTTTAATTGGCCTGTTAATTGGTGGTATCTTAGGAGTCTTTGATTTTATTTTATCTCATCTACAAATGCCCGGGTTAACTCGGAGTGCGCTAATTGTTGCGATTTGGGTAGGATTAACTGGGGGACTACATTTAGATGGCGTGATCGATACAGCAGATGGGTTAGCGGTTTTAGATCCGAAACGTCGTTTAACGGTGATGCAAGATAGTGTAACAGGAGCCTTTGGGGTAATGGCCGCGGCCATTGTATTATTGTTGAAAACGGCGGCAGTAAGCGATTTATCCTCTTATCGATGGTTCGGGTTAATGGTGGCAGCCGGTTGGGGACGTTGGGGACAAGTGGCGGCGATCGCTTTTTATCCTTACCTAAAACCCACCGGCAAAGGAGCATTTCATAAACAATCAATTTGTCTGCCTCAAGACCTTATTTTGGGAATGGTCATCTTGCTCTTATGGGGAGGAGTGTTTGTTCTACTCGAACCGCGTCGCTGGTGGATCGCTGTGGTTATGGTGATCGGTGGAGGAGTGATCGCCCTATTGACGGGGTATTGGTTTTATCGTCAGCTAGGGGGACATACAGGGGATACTTACGGGGCTGTAGTAGAATGGACAGAAGCTTTTTTACTTTGCCTTTTGCCTTGTTTGTTTAATTAGCAGGGCGTAAGCGCGTAACTTTGAGAGTAAATCTACCACTGCCGGTTTCTCCAAACGCCCGTACTCGAATAATATATTTACCCGTTTCGCTAATGCGGGCAAATAGTAAGGCATTGGTTGAACCATCAGGACCATCATCATTTTCGGCAATGGTGGAACCATCCGCGGCCATTAAAATTACGATCGCGTCAAAGTCCTCAGAAATTAAATCAATAGCTACCTGATCCCCTTCTCGTAACTGTACATAATAATCTCGGGCAAATCCCCCTTCACCAGTGGGAATATCTTCATCGGTAAGGTTATCATTGACTTCATTATTTGAAGGTAAGGGAAGAGGCGTGTAGAGTTTTTCGGCCTTTACGGGTAAAGGCTCATACCAGATAGTTAGTAAAATTGTTGCTAAAAAGACAACAGAATGCCAAGGCTTGGCGAGAGATGATTTCATAGAGGGCGTTATTGTGCAAGCTAAATCCAATTTATTATAAGTTATTAGTCATTAGTCGTTAGTCATTAGTCAATAGGCATTGGTTATGCTTCATTGGTTGTCTACACACGAGATTATTGCCTTAGCTAATGAACAATCCCTGATAAAGGCTATTACACTGGTTTTAGTACCAATAATTAATGAGTAATGACTAATGACTAATGACTAATAACTAACTGAGTAAAAATTTTTCAATAGCCGCAGCAACTCCATGATTTTCTATATCAGGGGCTACCCAATGGGCGATTTGTTGTACGGCTGTGGGAGCATTTCCCATGGCCACACTGACCCCTACATATTTAAGCATTTCAAGATCATTATGATTATCGCCGATGGCCATCACTTGAGCCGCGCTTAACCCTAATATTTCTTCGGCTAAATAACGAACTGCTGTTCCTTTAGTCGCTTCGGGGTTGGTAGCTTCAAAATGGGTAGGACTCGATTGAGTTATGTATAGTTCATCAGATTTATATAAAACTTGTACACTGGTGAGGAGTTGTTGAGCAATATCACCATCTTGACAAAGAGCCAGGACTTTTGTGGTAGGGGTTTCGGCAATCACATTTCGTAAATCTCCGACGGCAATAGCTTCAACTCCTGAACGTTGAGCATATCTATCGGTATAATCGTTAAATTGCCGCACATAGAGTTGATCGTTAATATAGCAAAAAGCATCAAGGGAGGTTCGCCATTCGGGTTGCTCAAAATAGTTTAATAGGGTAAGGGCTACTGGTGGGGATACCGGGATGTGTCGATGGCGGGTGCCGGTTTTCGGGTCTTGTATCCATGCGCCATTGTAGGCAATTAGGGGTAAATCTGAGCCTATTGCAGCATGAAACCGCAAGGCAGAATGATACATTCTGCCGGTAGCAATAGCCACTTGAATTCCTTGAGATTTAGCGGCTTGAACGGCTTGTTTTACCGTTTCGCTGACTTGGTTAGAAACGCCTGCGATCGTACCATCAATATCGAGAACTAAAAGTCGAATATCCACGCTTAATGGGGGTAAGGTACGTCAATAATATAACCTTAGTTAACCTTTTTTGAATTCTAATATTAAGGGGGGTTAGGGGCGATCTATACACCTTATTAAGTTTAGGATAGATGTATTAACAATGTCTAAAAATACTTGTTGAAGAATTAACTAGAAAAGATGAATTTAAATACCGAGATCAAAGGCCTTGGCTATCCGATTCTCTGTCTACACGGTCATCCGGGATCGGGCCGTAGTCTTTCTGTTTTTACGAACCATCTCTCCCAACATTATCAAACCATCGCTCCAGACCTTCGCGGTTATGGCAAAAGCCGCTCAAAGGGAGACTTTCAAATGGAAGATCACCTCACCGACTTAGAAAGCCTTCTAGATCGTCTAAAAGTTGAGCGTTGTCTCCTGTTAGGATGGTCATTAGGGGGTATTCTGGCCCTAGAATTAGCCTTGCGAAACCCCCAACGCTATGATGGTTTAATTTTAATCGCTGCTGCCGCTCGTCCTCGCGGTAACCATCCCCCCATCTCTTGGCAAGATTTAGTTTTTAGTGGAGTCGCCGGCATCATTAATGGGATCAAACCGGGTTGGCAATGGAATATAGAAACTTTTGGTGTGCGGTCCCTATTTCGTTATTTAATCTCTCAACAAACGCCTCTAGCTTACCAATACATCGCTTCTGACGGTGTTTTAGCCTATCTCCAAACCTCGAAAGCGGCTGAAAGAGCCTTGTATCGAGCCTTAAGGAGCGGCTATAATCGCCTAGATGCTCTCCATCAGTTAACGCTCCCTTGTCTGGTGCTTGCGGGTGCTAATGATGTACACATTACTGCCGCTTCTAGTGAAGAAACCGCCCAAGCGATCAAGCAGTGTCAATGGCGTTGCTACCCTAACACTGCTCATCTATTTCCTTGGGAGGTTCCTGATCAAGTTCTCAAGGATATTGATACTTGGCTAAAAACCCTTGGCAATAATTATTCGCATTAAGCTTGTGGTTTTAAATTCGATTATTGAGATTCTTTTTAAGAAATTTGGCTGCTCAAAGAGGGAATGACGCGGATTTGTTTAAATTCTTCTTTTTCATCGAAAATCGTTAATTTACTGGGTTTACAGCGTTTAGATACCACAGATATTCCTTTAGCTCCTTCATGCTCTAAATCTTCTAAATAGCCCATTTTAGCCTCGTCGGCTTCCTTTTTAGTGAAAAAAGGCCCAAAGTAATAAATACATCTAGGATAATCGGTCTGAATTTCCACCCAGTAAGCTAATCCTAAGAATGTGAAAATTTTTGTCAATAACTCTTTCATGCTTTTCCCCTGTAGGCTGTTTTTTATCTCGTATTGTAGCGCGTAAACTTTTGTTACATTATGTGACCTGTATTTTACTTTTTTTATTTATACTTCATCCTGCGGGTTTTTGAGAAGTGCTGGATGATACAGAGTTTAAAAAAAGTTTCTCAGACTGACGTTGACGATAGACTTCATAAAGGGCAATGGCGGCGGCCACAGAAGCATTAAGGCTGGGAGTTTTCCCGGCTAAAGGAATCGAAATCAAAGCATCACAGCAGCGTTGGGTCAACAAACTTAAGCCCTCTCCCTCGGAGCCTACCACTAATCCTACCGCGCCGCTAAAATCTATGGTGTGTAATGCTTTACTTCCTTGGCTCATAGTGCCATAGATCCAAAAGCCGGCTTCTTTTAACTCTTCTAGAGCGCGGCTTAAATTCACCACTCTGGCTACAGGTAAATGTTCTAAAGCGCCGGCCGCCACTTTCATCACGGATGATGTGATCCCGACGGCTCGACGTTGAGGGATGACTAAACCTTGCGCTCCGATGGCTTCAGTGGTGCGAATAATGGCTCCAAGGTTATGAGGATCAGTGATCCCATCAGCAATTAAAATAACTGGTGCTGGTGTACTAGCTCGGGCTTGTTCGATCAAATCCCCCAACTCAACATAAGTATAGGGAGACACCTGAGCGACAATTCCCTGATGATTTGCTCCATCAGTAAGTTGAGTAAGACGATGGGGACTCACTTCATCAATGACGGTGCCATTGGCCTTAGCCTGAGTCAATAGAGAATGAAAGCGGCTATCATAACGGAGTTTAGAAATCACCCAAATGCGGTTAATTTGGCGAGTCCCTTCTAAGGCCGTCAACACTGGATGACGACCATAAATTAAGTCGGCCTCTTCTTGAGAGGGTTGTTCTGGCGGCTCGCTGGCAAGGGGTGCCACAACGGTTACGGGTTTAGGGTTACGACGTTCTAAAGGGGGTTTGACTTTAGATAGACGACGTTGCGGACGTGCAGGACGGGAACCGGGACGCTTTTTCTCAATCATATGGGTTACTACTGGTTTAGAATTCTAAAATTTCTAATAATTCATTTAATCGTTGAGGATTTTGGAGATACAGATATCCAATTAAGGTTTCTAAGCTAGAGGCTTGCTGATAAAGTTCAGGAGATAGTCGTCGTGGTCGTCCGTTAGCCGCATTTCGTCCTTGTCGCACGATTTCGCGTTCAGATTCAGTCAGGTGAGGTTCTAACACTTGTAAATAGGCTGCCTGTTGTTCGGCACGCACTTTAGCGACCACTTGATTATGGTAGTCACAGAGACGGCGAGGGGGTAAAAGATAACGAGTGCGGACGTATAATTCATAAACGGCATCGCCGATATAAGCCAGAGAAGCCGGTGAGATTTGACCGATTTTTAACAGAGGAGCCGTTAAACTACAAATTGCCTTGAGTTCCATTGACTCTGTGGAAGTAATGGATGACAAGGAGGGGTTTTGGGCTTCGGGATTAATTTTCGCTGAATTCACACGGTTTTCGTCTCTTTTTACCCTTGTAATTGAGAAATTTAGCCAAGTTTTTGGTCAATCTTTCCCCGCGCTGAATGCAAGCTTCGCCTAAGCTAGGCTACGGCGAGGAGCTTGCCGCACGGTTAGCTAAGGCGGGGGGAGTTATTTTTCTTTTTTTTCGAGGTTAGAAATGGCAGCATCAACATCAGGCTGAAGGGAAAGAAAGTTTTCTAGGCGAACGAGTTTAACCGTTTGAGTTACCCGGGCATTGGTAACAATTTGCAAACTTCCTCCCCCTGTTTTCGCCTGCTTAACTAACTGAACTAATGCTCCTAATCCCGAACTGTCGATGAAATCAATTTGAGACAGAACTAAAATTACATTTTTCGGTCCTTCATTAATATAAGAGCTGATCTCTTTGCGAAAAGTGGGTTCTGAGAAAGCATCAAGTAGTCCGGTCAGGCGAAAGATTTGGTAGTTTTTCCTGACTTCGCGGGTTCCGCGTAAACTCACAGTCAGTTTTAGTGGTTCTGGAATGGCTCCCTCCTTGATGATCAAGTTAACGGCACAAAATTATAATATAACAGTTATTTTGTCAATAGTCAGTGATTACTAATTGCTGATGAATTAGGGAACCCAGGGAAGCCGAAAAAATCATCTCTGATGCTCCCGGAAACCACTGACTGTACAGAAGCTAAAAAAGAAGTGACCTTCTTCTCCAAAAGAAAAAGAAGGTTGAGTTTTTGACTACTTTTTATGTTCCTGCATCAACTTGACAAACCTTTCAAATAGATAATCTGCGTCATGGGGGCCTGGACTGGCTTCCGGGTGATATTGAACCGAGAAAAAGGGTAAAGTTTTATGTTTCAAGCCGGCCACTGTGCGGTCATTGAGATTGAGGTGAGTAATTTCTACCTCTGGGTTAAGCGACTCTTCTGTAACGGCGAACCCATGATTTTGACTGGTAATTTCTACTTGTTGAGTTAATCCGGCCGGTTGATTCAAGCCGCGATGACCGAACTTCAGTTTAAAGGTTTCGGCCCCTAGGGACAAGCCGAGAATTTGATGTCCCATACAAATGCCAAAGGTGGGTTTTTTGGCTTCTAGTAGTGCCTTAGTGGTAGCAATTCCTTCTTTAACGGCAGAGGGATCGCCGGGTCCATTGGAGAGAAAAATCCCATCAGGATTATGTTTAAGGATTTCTTCTGGGGGAGTATTAGCCGGCACAACGATCACGCGGCAGCCATAACTAGCTAAACGTCGCAAAATATTGCGTTTAATGCCAAAATCGATGGCCACTACGGTCAAGGCTTGTCCATTAGTCTTTTCGATGGTGGGATTAAATTCCCAGTGAGGATCGGTAGTATCTGACCATTCATAGACTTCTCGAGTGGTGACATCTTTAACCAAATTCAACCCGGCCATCGAGGGAGCAGATTGAATCAAACGGAGTAAATCTTGGGGATCAAGAATGTCGCTAGAAAAGGCCCCATTCATGGAGCCAACCGAGCGCAATTTACGGGTTAAAGCGCGGGTATCAATGCCATAAATGCCGGGAATATTATGTTCAATGAGGTAATCAGGGAGGGATTGAGTAGAACGCCAGTTACTCGGACGGTAGGTGATGTTGCGACAGATCACTCCCTTAATTTGAGGACGTTCTGATTCTTCGTCTTCACGATTAACCCCGGTGTTTCCCAATTCCGGATAAGTAAAAGTAACAATTTGACCGCAGTAGCTCGGATCGGTAAGGACTTCCTGATAGCCGGTCATACCGGTATTAAATACGACTTCGCCGAGGGCCGTCACTTTCGCTCCAAACGACCAACCGCGAAAGACAGTCCCGTCTGCAAGAACTAAGAGGGCATTTCGCCCTTGTGGAATTGACATAATCGTTAAGTTTTTCGTATCAAGCAGCAAACAAGTTTATCTCTGAGCGATAGACTAGATTAAGTAGCCTTTTAAATTCATCCGTCCGAGAGATTGTCATCCCTAAAAAATTCTGGATCATACAGAATAATAATACCAGACCTTTTTGCTCGGATGAGTGGCTCAGATGTGCCCAGAAGATAGCTAAACTGCGATGAGTCCCAGAAAACTGACTAACGACAACAAAAAAGAAATTCTTAAGCTTTATCGAGAAACCGGGGAAACAACTTCTACCCTGGCAGAACGCTATGGGGTAAGTAGCTCTACCATTAGCCGTTTCCTCAAAACTCATCTAACTGAGTCAGAGTATGAGGACTTAATTCAACAAAAACGTCTAGCCCGTACTCCCAAAGGCGCTCTCCAATTAGAATTGGAGAAAATGTACAAATCTGATCCCGGTTCGGGTATGCTTCCTCTACCCGATCATGAGCAAGAACAATTAGAGCTAGAACTCGAACCCGACGAGGAGGAATTTGAAGAGGCAGACGACCTTGTCTCTGAAGAGACAACGAACTCTTCAGTAGGCCAAGCAGTTAGTTTACCGCCAGTTGAACCCGAAAAAGTCTATGAAAAAACGCCAGTAGTTAACGAAGTGGTCCTGCCGGCGGCGGAACCGAAAAAACGGCTAGAAGAAGAGGAAGAAGAGGAAGAAGACCTCCGTCCGGTTGATGTAGCCGCTTATGCCCTATTAGATGAGGATGATTTATTATATTTTGATGAAGATGACGACGAATTAGAAGATTTAGAGGAAGAAGAATGGGAAGATGAGATAGAAATCAAGTACCCAAAAACTTTCCCGAAAACGGCTCAACTGCAAATTTTACCGCTCTCATCGGCTGCCTTGCCCAAAACTTGTTATTTAGTGATTGATCGGGCGGCTGAACTGATTACTCGACCCTTAAAAGAGTTTGCCGAGCTTGGTAAAATTCCGGCTGAAGAAGTGCAACAGAAAACTTTACCCGTTTTTGATAATCATCGCGTAGCTCGACGTTTTTCTAAACGACGCGAAAGGGTGATTAAAATTCCTGATGGGCGTATGATTCAAAAAACTCGCTCCTATTTAGAAGCGAAAGGAATTACGCGGCTATTACTTGATGGACAAATTTATTCTCTTTAAAGATTATTGTGGCTATTAAAGACTAGGATTTAGCTCAAAAAATAAGAGAATAAATTCAAAATTTCAGCCCCATCAAGCCATGATTCAGGTCTAGAAAGAGACAGACAGAGGCAGTAAATTGAATGAAAAAAACTCTCTCAATTTTTAACATTTAAAACCGTGATCTTGCTTACAGGATTACTACTGCCTTCTTTTTACCCGTATTTTTACGGAAGTGAAGGCTGATTTTTACGAATAAATATGAGGGTTTTTGAAAAATCGATAAGATTTTTGAACAAAACTTGCTTAAAAATATCATCGAGGAAATATTTAGACTAAAATTTGATATATACATATTGATAATTTCAATAGAGAGATAGATTATCCTCTCCAAAAAATTACTTAACCTAAACAGACCGGACTAGAAAAATTTAGTCAATCTACTGCCTAATTTTTAATTAAAAGAGTTTTGAGTCTATGAAAATTGGTCATTTATTAAGATTATATGAACAAGGAAATAATAATTTTACCGATATAGCCCTGAATGGAGCCGATTTGTCGCGAGTAACCTTGATTTCAGTGAATTTGATGGGGTCTAGTTTGATGGGAAGCAACCTCTGTCGTGGTTTTTTTACGAAATCTAATTTTAGTAAAGCCAAACTGAATTGGGCTAATCTGACTTTTGCGAAAATGAATCAAGCGGAATTGGTAGAAGCCGATTTGACAAAAGCTAATCTTAGTGGTGCTTTTATGGTTCAGTCTGTGTTAGTCAGAGCGAAAATGAGTGGTGCTGATTTATCTCATGCTAATTTAAGAAGTTCGGATTTACGAGGGGCTAATTTATGTGGCGCAAATCTTCAGCGAGTGAATTTAAGAGAAGCGAATTTACAGGGTGTTAATTTTAATTGGGCGAATTTACAAGAAGCTCGTTTGTCTTCAGCAATTTTAACCGATATTTCTTGTTATCATGCCAATTTTAGCGGGTCTTTTTTAAAAGAAGTAGACCTCAGTGGGGCTGATTTAGAAGGGATAGACCTCAGTTACACTAAATTAGGTGATAGTAAATTGGTTGGAACTAATTTGTGTGAGGCAAATCTTGAAGGCGCTCGCTTACAAAATGCCGATTTACGAGGAGCAAATTTAAAGGGAGCTAATTTAGCTCAAGCGAATTTACAGGGAGCAGATTTAACCGGAGCTATTTTAAAAGACGCAAATTTGCGGGATACTGATTTAACAGAGGTCAAAGGATTAAAAGAAAAAATTCAGCATAACCCAGTGATGAGGGAGGAATCGACAAATGTTAGCTTTTATACAGCAGATTTAAACATTTTTCAGCCGAGTTTTGCCAGTTAAGGGAGAAGTATGAGTGATAGCGTTACGGATTATGGCATTGTTTTAGTGACGACAAGTTCACCCGAAGAAGCTAAAGTGATCGCATCAGCTTTAGTAGAATCTCAGTTAGCCGCTTGTGTTACGGTAATCCCAGTACAGTCGATTTATAGATGGCAGGGTGAAATTAATGAGGATCAAGAGTGGCAGTTAATCATTAAAACTCGCTTAGAACTGTTTCGAGCGTTATCTGATAAGGTGATAGAACTTCATTCTTACGAAGTTCCAGAGATTATTGCTTTACCCATTGTGGCGGGTTCTCAAGCTTATTTAAATTGGATCGGCGAAAATGTAAGATTGAACAAGTGTTGAATTGAAAAAATTAATTATGCCTCTTCCTGAAATTCCACCTGTTACAGAAAAGCTGTTAGCGGCTAAAAAAGCTAAAGGGTTAAGTTTTGCTGACTTAGAAAAAATTCTCGGACGTGATGAAGTCTGGATCGCGGCGGTTTTTTACCGTCAGTCAAGCGCGTCTGTTGAGGAAGCTAAAAAAATTGTAGCGGCTTTAGAGTTGGATGATTCTGTGATTGAAGAACTGACCGCTTATCCAGTTAAAGGACTTGGTCCGGTTGTGCCTACTGATCCTCTTATTTATCGTTTTTATGAAATTATGCAGGTTTATGGATTACCCATTAAAGAGGTTATTCATGAAAAGTTTGGGGATGGAATTATGAGCGCTATTGATTTTACTTTGGATGTTGAGAAAGAGGAAGACCCAAAAGGTGACCGGATTAAAGTGATTATGAATGGAAAGTTTTTACCTTATAAGAAGTGGTAAGTAGATAATCTATTAACGGTAGTTATCTACACCCAACAAGGGTGCGTACCAACCGAACAAAGCCTGCCTAGGCAGGCTACCTTATTAAACTCAGATCTTGCACCTCATGTTGAAACCCCGATTTTTAGTCAAACAATAACGAAGTTAATAGGGTTTCAGGGATATAAAAATCGGGGTTTTTGGCTTTTTGATACTGGTGCAAGATCTGAGTTAAAGGTGCGGCTAATCTAGATTGAGCATTATAATTGAAAATTAGCAACATTTTCTAATGATTGTTGTAGAGTTTCTAATTTTTGTCGCTGTGTATTAATCCATGCTTGTTTTTCTTGTTGTTCTTCTACGCTTTGTTGCTTATAAAAAGCCTGTTTTTGAAGAAAATCATTGTAAGCTTTAATGATTATTTCAAAAAAAATAGTAATTAATTTTGCCTTATTATGAAAAATATTATTAATTATTATTTCTAGTTTATTGGCATATTCTGATTGAACTTTTATAGCTGTTTCCCAAGGAATATCGCCCCATTTACTATTTATAATAGGCTCTAAAATACGATTCATTTCTAATTTAAATAATTCTTCTATTCCATTGTTATCTAGCAGGCAAAATGATTCTTGTATTTTTGTCCAAATAATATCAATTTTTTTTTGATATTTTTCTTTAAAATCGTGGTCAATTATTTTGACATAGTAATTAATATTTTTAAAATCAACTCCTGCATCTATTTCATAAAATATCAAATTAAAGTGTTTTTGAATCAGTTCTTTAAACTGTTCATTCTGATTTTTATATATAATTTTTATTTCTTTTACAAAACTATCTTTTTCATTCCAACCAATTCCTTTTTTGATTTTTCCTTCTTTGTCAATAAACCATTGTTGTGTCTGGCTTTCAAAGTCTTGTTCCCAAAATTGTTTTAATTCAATAAAGACTTGTTGCCTAGACTCTTCAAGTAATCTAAGTATTTTTGAACTCTGTCCGCTTAATTTTCCTATCTCTTCAAGAGGGACAGAAGGAGATACTTCTTTTGATGATTTAAGATAGTTCTGCCAAATATCTTCAGCATATTTTAATTCCTTTAAGCAAACTTCAACTAAATTTTTAATTCTAGTTGCTGATTGAAAAACTTCATCTATACAAGGCTGGATTGAATTTGATAAATGATTAGCGACTTGTTTAGCTTCTATAGAATTTTGAGGATTTTGTAAAACTTCTTCAAGAGATTGATTAATACTTTGTAAAAGATTTAAATATTCATCCATATTCTGTAATATTAACCTCTGGCAGAGTCTCATAACTCAATATTAAGCCGCCTGACCAATAGATTAAAAGCGAAATACTACTTAAATCAAACTAACTCCCTATGTAAAGACGTTGCATTTAATCACTCCTGTAGTGGCGCGGATCGATCCCCCCCAACCCCCCGCAGATTCGGGGAGAGTAATTGCATCATCAAGGCAAAAGGGTATTAAGAGTTCAAATGTTCGTCTAGCTATTGTTAAAAAATACCAACCTTGCTAGTTAAATACTAATTAACTTTAGTTAATTATGATATTTTTGAGAAAAAATTTGGGAATACTTAATAAATAGTTTAGAGATTAAGTAATAAAGTCAATTAAATATGGTAAGTTTCATTTTTACCCCAAACATTCAAGAAGGTATTATCTCTGGCGCTTACGAAATCGTTCGCAATAATGCCACAGGTGAACTTATTGGGTTAGCTAGAGATAAAATGACCGGTCAATTTGTGGGTCATGCTGTGCAAATGGTCAATAATGGATTTTCTCTTAATCCTTTATTATCTCCTGTACAGCCTATTTTAAGCGGTTTGGAAATGTACCAAAATCATAGGGGGTTTTCTGCTACTCTAAGCGGAATTAATGCTATACAGTCTAATTTAGCGGTACTACAAGGGACTACCGCCTTTATTGGGGTGGGAACTTGTGCAATTGGTGTTTTAGCCGCCGTCAATTTATGGCAAACCTTGCAACTGAGACAAGATATTAAACAACTGAAATTACAAGTCAGAGATGGTTTTATTGACCTCAAGCAAGCTTTGCACAATCAAGGCGATAAAATTATTCAACATATTGATCAAGTGGCACAAGATATCAAGTTTGAACAGCATCGCCTAGAATTAATCAAAGCCTATGGACGCTTTTTAGAAGCGAGTAAATTAATTAAAATTGCTCTTTCTTGTAATGATATAACTATTAGAAATGCTGATTTAGCGAATGCTAGACAAACTTTAAGTGAAGCCTTAGCGATTTATAATAATCCTCATCTATTATCAGAAACCAGTGCGGCTGGACAATTGCGGCGTTTAGAATGTGCTTGGACAATTGATCATACCATTACTTTAACTTACCAATTGCAGAACCAAACTAATGCAGTGATTGATCGCCTTTCTCATCTTCAAGAAACCATTCGTCATGATTGTCTCAAGGTTATTGATAATTGCATTCCCAAGCAAGAAATAGATTTTATTTTTCCAGAAATTAGTCATATTTATTCCCATGATTTAGTGGCTTTAGAAACTTGGAAAAATCATGTGGTTTGGTTGGGATCGCTTTCTGAATCTGTAGTTGAAAGTTTAACGAATGTAGAAATAAATAACACTGGAGAGGAGTCAACGGAGGCATTAACCCCTTCTTTATCCTTGACCGAATATGAGACACTGCAACAACAGTCTCATCCAGTTTCCCTGAGAGATCAACTTAAATATTTATTCTTACCCCATCTTCGTTTTGAATACGAAAGCTATATTCATCAACAGGCAGAAAAACGAGGTTATACGGCATTAATTCCCTCTAGTTTAAAACAAGCTTCTGAACTTACGATCGCTAATCTTTATTGGTATTTTAAAGATTTACAGCGAATGGAAAGCCAGTAAAAATCTAATGTTTTCATCATATAGCCCGCGCAGGCGGGCTTTGTTCGTATAGCCAGCGCCTTCAGGCTGTGGGATCAAAGCGAATAGCCTGAAAATTTCATTTTTATTGATGATTGGTAGAGTTGATCCCCCCCCAACCCCCCTTATTAAGGGGGGAGTATTCTGTCACAACTGTTAATTAAATTAGCCGCCGCGTAACTTTTCCAATACCCCTTTATCTTCTAAAGTCGAGGTATCACCGGCCACTTCCTGACCGGAGGCTAAATTACGTAACAAGCGGCGCATAATTTTACCTGAACGGGTTTTCGGGAGTACATCAGTAAAGTGAATTGTCCCAGGCCGGGCGATCGCGCCAATTTCTTTAACGACGTGATCCTTTAACTCTTTCATCAACTGATCGCTGGCGCTATATTGATTTTCTAGGGTCACGAAGGCATAGATATCTTCTCCTTTTACCTCGTCGGGACGACCTACCACAGCCGCTTCAGCGACTGCCGGATGAGAGACTAAGGCCGACTCAATTTCCATCGTTCCTAGACGGTGGCCGGCAGTATTGATCACATCATCCACACGTCCCATCACCCAGTAGTAACCCTCTTCATCTCGACGGGCCCCATCACCGGCAAAATAGAAATATTGCCCATCTTTAGGATAAATATGTTCCCAGTAGCTATTACGGAAGCGTTCAGGGTTTTTGTAAACGGTCCGCATCATGCCGGGCCAAGGATGTTTAACCACTAGATAGCCGCCTTCTTCAGGTTTAACCGGGTTTCCATCCAAGTCAACTACATCGGCGATAATACCGGGGAAAGGACGGGTACAAGAACCCGGTTTAGCCGGAATGGCCCCCGGTAAAGGCGTGATCATAATGCCGCCGGTTTCGGTTTGCCACCAGGTATCCACAATGGGGCATTTTTCGCCGCCGATGACTCGGTAATACCACATCCAAGCTTCGGGGTTAATGGGTTCGCCGACGGTTCCCAAGAGTCGCAAAGAGGACATATTGCGAGCGTTGGGGATGTCTTCGCCGGCTTTCATAAAGGCGCGGATGGCGGTTGGGGCAGTATAAAAGATATTTACGCCATATTTTTCGATCACGTCCCAAAAACAGCCCGGGTTAGAAGGACGGGGAACGCCTTCATACATGACTGTGGTTGCGCCATTGGAAAGGGGACCATAGACAATATAGCTATGACCGGTGATCCAGCCCACATCAGCAGTACACCAGTATACATCGTCATCTTTGAGATCAAAGATCCATTTGGTGGTTATGTGGGTGTAGAGGTTGTAGCCGCCTGTGGTGTGAACGACTCCTTTGGGTTTGCCGGTGGTGCCACTGGTATAGAGGATAAATAGCATATCTTCGCTATCCATCGGTTCGGCGGGACACTCAGCAGAGACTTTTTGTTGTAAGTCATGCCACCAATAGTCTCTCCCTTCTACCATTGTGACGGGTTCTTTGGTGCGTTGAACCACTAACACTTTTTCTACACTGGGAACGCCCTGATCTGCGATCGCTAGATCCACTTGTTCTTTGAGGGCGATGGTTTTATCTTTGCGGAAACCGCCATCCGCCGTAATAACTACTTTAGCTTCTGCATCATTAAGACGGTCTTTGAGGGCTTCTGAACTAAAGCCGCCAAAAACGACGGTATGGGGTGCGCCTATTCTGGCACAGGCTAACATAGCAATAGCGGCTTCTGGGATCATGGGCATATAGATGCCGACGCGATCGCCTTTATGAACGCCTAATTCTTTGAGGGCGTTAGCAAATTGACAGACTTCTCGATGCAGTTGGGCGTAGGTGAGGGTGCGCGAGTCGCCGGGTTCTCCTTCCCAGATGAGGGCGGCTTTATTTTTGCGCCAGGTGGTTAAGTGTCTGTCAAGACAGTTGTAAGAAATATTAATCTTGCCGCCGACAAACCATTTAGCAAAGGGGGGTTGCCAGTCGAGGACTTTTTCCCATTTCTCAAACCAGTGTAATTCTTTTTCAGCTAAGTCTGCCCAGAATGATTGGGGATCAGTCTTAGCTTTCTCGTAGATTTGTTGATACTCTTCAAAGCTTTTAATATAGGCAGTTTGAGAAAATTGAGAGGGTGGGGGGAATAAACGGTTTTCCTGAAGAATTGATTCTATGGTGTTAGTTGTCATAATCAGTTTAATCTACGAGGCTGTTATCGTTGCTTCCTCTTATTTTGACAAGAGATTGCCGCAAAAAGTTTTGAGTTTCGTTAAGTTAAGTTAATTGTTTGTTATTTTTAAACCCTGCCGTTAACGGCGGGGTCTTATTAAATTGCCTTGTTGAGTTTTATTGTTATTGGGGGGGCGGCTTTGAGCAATTTTCTTGAGAAAGATTCTAGATTAAAAATCGTTGAGCTAAAAAGGCAAATTTTTATGATTTGATCAGGTGTATTTCCTTGACCTACTAATCCATTTTCTAAACATAAGGCAACCCAATAGTCTGCACTTTTTCTGAGTATAACGGTGTAAAATTTCATAAAGCTGTACCTGTTGAATTGAGTTAATGAAGTAGGGTAGCGGCTATTTCCTGTACTATTGTAGTAGGTTGACCATGTTGCGCTTGCTCTTTTCAAGCACGACTCTTGGTAATTTAGGCTATAATTTTAGTCAATTTTACAATTTTATGCTATTGGAAAATTTATTATTAGAAGGATTAGAATCCGGAGAAGCAACGGAAATGACACAAGATGATTGGCAAGAAATTCGTCATGCTGTTGGGCAAAATTTTACGACTATAGGCAATTTACGTTATAATTTTAGTAAATTTTAATAGAGCGTTTTATGAACCGAGTCAAAATTCGTCAGCAAATTGAAGAATATCTTGAGCAACTCTCGCCAGAAAGGTTATTAGTGGCGGCGGATTTTCTGGCTTATTTAGCGGCAAGAGAAGAGAATGATGCAACTGAGGAGTTATTAAATATTCCGGGTTTTCAAGAAGTATTTGAAAAGGCTAAAAAAAATGTTGAAGAAGGTAAGGTAATTTCGGTTGACAAACTCAAACGGAAATATTAATTAGACTGGGTTACTTATATTAATAATCAAAATTTTAACTATTCAATGTTATCGAGAACAAGAATCAGTGATTAGAATTATTTCAGCCCGAAAAGCCACTAACAACCAAAGTAAACAATACCAAGGATAAAGCTATGAAACCAGAATATGATCTTTCTAAAATGAAAAGCCGCCCGAATCCCTTTGCTAAACAGTTGAAACAACAAGTTACTTTACCCTTGGGACTTGATGTAATTGAATATTTTGAGGCTAAAGCACAAGAAAAGGGGATTTCCTATCAAGAGTTAATCAATTTATATCTTCAAGATTGTGTGAGCAGTCAAAGGGAATTATCTTTTGAGTAAGTGCAGTATTGATCTATCTAAACACCTAACACCTCAATTGTAGTTAACCAATCTATAAAATAACAACTTAAGAAATCTCGAAAGCTTGACCAACAAGTTTAAAATCCTCAGTTTTTTGAGTTTCTAATTTAGCTTTAATTTCTTCAAATTGCCTTACCACATCTGCATGATAATAGCGCTCACCACAAGATTGACAAACTAATGCTTTAACGTTTAAAGTAGCAGTATTTCCACCTCCGCGCACAATTTCAGTAACTTGTTTTTCTACTAAATCACCAGAACAAAAAAAACATTTATTCATTGGTAGCATTTTAATTTTCTCCTATTTGTAATATTTAGTAGTTGGACTGGAAAAGATTTAGAATAAAGCTTAGTTCTTTATCCAGTCAACTCAATAGCAAACTCTGTAAACTTACGCTTTTCCGGAGAATGAAAGGCTAAAACAATATCACTTTTAGGCACTCCTTCACTTAATAATTTAGTAGCAATTCCTTCCTCTGTCCAATCTTCTTCAATCCAGATTTTGTCATTTTTAATCCGCACATAAACGGTTATTCCTTTAACCCTTTTCTCTTCATACCAACCGATTTGAAACCAAAGATATTGATCCCTTTTCTCATCAAAAGCTAATACAGTATCAACTCCAGAAGGATTAGGAGTTTTTGACGCTAACTGTTCATATTCCGTCAGGATTTTCTTAATCAGGTTGCGATAATGATTTAACTTATCCATTGAACAATCTCCTCTTTAGTTAAATTAACAACAATTAAAAAAACATGATTTTCTTGTAGTACGAGTTGAATTGCTTTTTGGAGAAAAAAGGATTGATAAATATCTTGACCAATTGCTAAATAAATTTTGCTTTGTGGAAGAACAACTTTTAAGAACGTGCGATAGACGATATACTGACCTAATGCTAATTGAAAATCACGCATTGGTGAGGGACTGATAAAACTTTTCACTTCAACAATAATTTGCTCTCCCTCTCGTTGCGCTTCTACAGTTTTATCCGCCAGCAAATCTGCAAATAATTGTACTTCTTCATACTTGATAGTATAAGAATCAGCCATGATTGTCCAGCCATCCTTAATTAAGGCGTTTTTAACTGCATCATGGTAAATATCCTTTGCTGACACTGTTCTCCTTTTATTTAATAATAAGGTAAGTATTGGTCACTCTACAATTATACTACTTACTCTACCTTAATTCCTTCCCTTTAACTTTTCTTCCCACTCTTGACGAAACTCAACTCCCATTTCATACAGTTGTTTAGCTTTCTCTTCAGCTTCTTTAGCCGCTTGTAGTAATTCCAATAAAGTTTGGGTATCAGGTAACTCTTTCATCACTCTAATGTATTAAGGTAACTTCAACATCTGCTTAACTTCATCTAGAGACAGAGTAGGACTATCTTGTTCTTCCTGCTTTGCTTCTCTCAAGTCTTGTAAATCTTCTAAATCTTCTAACAGTTCTTGAATTTTCACAAACTCCTCATAAGGCAAAACAGCAAACTCTATTTGACCATTTTTCGTTAAAAATTCAGGATGTAATTCAATCATAATTTTTTCCCTAGATTTTATTGATAAGCATTTTTACGATGTTTGATTCGATAAATAATTAAAGTTTGTTCTTCAATTTCAAACAACACTCGATAATCTCCAACTCGTAAGCGATACTCAGGGGTAAAATTAGTTAAGCGCTTAATATTTCCTTGTAGGTTATCTCGCATTGCCTCAATTTTTTTCAAAACTAAGCTTTGAATATCAGGAGGGAGTGACTGTAAATCTTTAATAGCTTTTGGCTTAAATTGAACTTCATAGGTCACATTGTCTCACTTCCTTGAAAAATAAGTTAACAAATAAGGTGAGCAATGCCCACCCTACAATTATATGTTATGTCTTACTCCCCCTTCCCTTGTAGGGAAGGGGGCAGGGGGGTTAGGTCATTTCGCCGCTACCGGCATCCCCAAAATATCTTCAATTCGGGGCATTTCTTCGAGAGGAATAACGCGACCTTCATCTTCAAAATTAGCAATTTGATCGAAATTCAAATAGCGATATAACTCACCTTCAAAAGGCTTAATTTTATTCGCCACAATTTCCAAATATTCCTCAACAGAAGGAATACGACCTAACAAAGCACAAACCGCCGCTAACTCCGCAGAACCCAAATACACCCGTGCATCTTTCCCCATGCGGTTATTAAAATTGCGGGTAGAAGTCGAAAACACCGTCGTACCATCAGCAACCCTGGCCTGGTTCCCCATACACAGAGAACATCCCGGCATCTCAGTCCTTGCACCGGCAGCCGCAAATACCCCATAAACTCCCTCTTCTCGCAACTGTTTCTCATCCATGCGAGTTGGAGGACAGATCCACAAACGCACCTTAGCTTGTCCTGCGCCTTCTAAAATCTTCGCGGCGGCGCGATAATGACCGATATTGGTCATACAAGACCCAATAAACACCTCATCGATCCGATCCCCGACACATTCAGACATTAACTTAATATTATCCGGGTCATTCGGCGCGGCAACAATAGGTTCTTTGATCTCATTCAAATTCACCTCAATAATATCTGCATATTCCGCGTCTGCATCCCCTTCCATCAAGACGGGGTTATCTAACCATTGCTGCATTTTGGCGGCGCGGCGTAACAGAGTACGGGCATCAGTATAGCCGCGTGCTACCATATTTTTAATTAAGGCAATATTCGACCGCAAATATTCGGCAACGGTTTCTTTACTCAATTTAATGGTACTTCCCGCGCAAGACCTTTCAGCAGTAGCATCGGTTAACTCAAATGCTTGTTCTACCTTTAAGTCGGGTAAACCTTCCATTTCCATGATGCGTCCGTTAAAGACGTTGATCTTATTCTGTTTAGCGACGTTTAGTTTACCTTGTTGCATCGCTACCCAAGGAATAGCATTAACAATATCGCGTAACGTTACCCCTGGTTGCAACTCGCCAGTAAAGCGCACTAATACTGATTCTGGCATATCTAGGGGCATCACACCCAACGCCGCCGCAAACGCCACTAACCCCGAACCTGCCGGGAAAGATATCCCCAAGGGGAAACGAGTATGAGAGTCTCCTCCAGTTCCTACGGTATCCGGCATTAACATCCGGTTTAACCAAGAGTGAATGATACCATCTCCAGGCCGTAAGGCAACCCCTCCTCTTGTGGAGAAGAAGTCGGGTAACTGGTGATGAGTTTTGATATCAACCGGTTTGGGATAAGCGGCGGTATGACAGAAGCTTTGCAACACGAAGTCAGCATTAAACCCAAGACAAGCAAGTTCTTTTAACTCATCTCTTGTCATGGGACCTGTGGTATCTTGAGAACCGACTGTCGTCATAATAGGTTCACAGGAAGTCCCCGGACGAACCCCTGGTAAACCGCAAGCTTTACCGACCATTTTTTGGGCGAGGGTGTATCCTTTACCCGTATCTTCGGGCATAATGGGACGAGTAAACAGGGTACTGGTTTCCAGTCCTAAAGCGTGACGGGTTTTATCGGTTAACCCCCGTCCTATTAATAGGGGAATACGTCCACCAGCGCGAACTTCATCGAGGATAGTAACAGGTTTAAGGGTAAAGGTAGCAATAACGTTTCCTGCTTCGTTGGTTATTTCTCCTTTATAAGTATGAATAGTGATCACATCGCCGGTATTCATTTGGGTGACATCACATTCAATAGGAAATGCACCGGAGTCTTCGGCGGTATTGAAGAAAATAGGTGCTATCTTACCCCCTAGAATATACCCCCCTGCGCGTTTATTGGGGACAAAGGGAATATCGTCTCCGATATGCCATAAAACCGAGTTAATAGCTGACTTGCGGGATGAACCGGTTCCCACTACATCCCCAACATAAGCCACAGGATAGCCTTTTTGCTTCAATTCAGCAATAGTTTTTAAACCTTCTGGCATTCTTGACTCTAACATCGCCAAGGCGTGTAGGGGAATATCCGGGCGAGTAGTGGCGTGGGTTGCTGGAGATAAGTCATCGGTGTTGGTTTCTCCAGGGACTTTAAATACAGTTACGGTTATGGTTTCAGGCACTTTCGGTTTATTGATAAACCATTCCCCATCGGCCCAAGAGTCGACTACTTGTTTAGCTGATGGGTTAGTTTCGGATAATTCTATAACCTCATTAAAGACATCAAATACTAATAAGGTTTTGCTTAAAGCGGCTGCCGCTTCTCCGGCAAGTCCGGGATCACGGGACTTTAACAAGTCTACCAATGATTGCACATTGTAACCCCCCATCATGGTGCCTAACAAGTTAACCGCGCCTTGAGGAGAGATGAGAGGACACTTTATTTCACCCTTTGCAATAGCAGTTAAGAAACCGGCTTTAACATAAGCGGCTTCATCTACTCCAGGGGGTATGCGATCCCGCAATAACATCATTAATTCTTCTTTCAAGTCCTCTGGAGGGTTTTTCAGCATTTCGCACAGTTCGGACGTTTGTGCGGCATTTAAGGGTAAGGGAGGGATACCTAATTTGGCTCTTTCTGCTGCGGCTTTACGATATTCTTCTAACATAGCTTTTTGTTCGTAGTATGTGCAGGTGATGGTTGCCTTGTTGTTGATCTACCTGGGGACAGGCTTTTTTATTGTAGCTTCAGTATTTAGTTTACAAGCTTTTGGGGTTCGGCGCTTCGTGCAGTTGGGGGAGGTGGTGTTAGGGAGACTTGACAAAAAAGAGTGATGAGAATACTTGAGGTAAGAGGTTTATGTCTAATTACATTGATGATGGCTTAGAAGATAAGAGATAATAGACTATGACTTGACAAATGTTTTCGGAGGAATGACTATGGCTATAGAGCCTATTTTTTGAGGAATTCTCTTTAAATAACCCGTGAATGAAAGAAAGACCAGTGATGATGACCCTATAGAACTTAGAATAGCGGCTTTTAAACAGTCCTTAGATGATTCGTCACAAACCGAACAATTGATCGTTCAAAAATTTATTACTCATGGTACACCTTATATTTTTAGAGACAATGAAGATTCATATTTTGACCTTAAATATGAAATTGCTCAACATTTTTCCTTAGAAAGTCCTGAAATGGTTCGTATGGTTGGATCAGCAAAACTTGGTTTTAGTATAGCACCTAAAAAACTGTGGCGAAAGTTCTCAGAAGAGTCAGATATTGATATGGTTATCATTTCTCGATCTGTCTTTGAAGAATATTGATCTGAGCTATATGATTTTAATATTGATTTAACCGATAGGAGCAGTCAAGAACAAAAAAACTACAGAAAATTTTTAGCATATTTCTTTAAAGGGTGGTTACGTCCCGACTTGTTTCCTTTCACCTATTCTAAAAAAAATGAATGGTTTGATTTTTTTAATTCTATTTCCTATAAAAAATATGGCAGCTACTATAAAATAAATGGTGCAATTTATTATAATTTTCGTTTTTTTGAAGGTTATCATATTCAAAATATAAAAAAGTTAAGACTGGGAGGTAACATCAATGGCTGAAATTGGTATAGGAACTAATAAAAAACTTTTAGATTTATTTAATCAAATGAAAAATGGAAGTTTAATTTTAGCTCCATCTTTTCAAAGAAAATTAGTTTGGAATAATAAACACAAAGAGAGTTTTATAGAAACAATTTTAAAAGGATTCCCATTTCCAGAAATTTATTTAGCTGATGGCGATATTGATCTTGAAACTCAAACATCACAAACCCTTGTAGTTGACGGACAGCAAAGATTAGATACAATTTATAGATATGTCACATCATCTGAACATTTTCCGGTTAAAAATATTAAAAAATTTAAGGAATTAACCAAAGAAGAACAAACAAGATTTTTTGATTATGTAATTGTAGTTCGAGATTTAGGAAGAATAAGCAAGAAAGAAATACAAGAAATTTTTGAGAGAATTAATTCTGTAGGGTATGCTTTAAATGCAATCGAAATACAAAACTCACTCTATGAAGGGGAGTTTATCACAACCGCAAAAGAGATTTTAAATCAAAATCAAGAAATTTTCGCCAAAATTGATTTATTCACTGATAGTGAATCCGCGCGAATGCAAGATTTAGAATATATTCTTCTAATGATGGCAACTTTAGAAGAAGGAGGATATTTTAGAGGAGATAAGGAAATTGAAACCTATGTCAAACGATATGATGATGAATATCCTAATAAAGAAGAAATTACTAAACTTCTAAAAGACATATTTGACTTAATTAATGCCTGTAAATTTGAACCCGATAGTTTATGGAATAGAAAATCAAGCTTTTTTAGCTTAACAATTGAATTAGCTAAATTTGAGCAAAAAAATCAGGCTTTACCTGAAGTTTACCAAATAAGTAACCGTCTGAAACAATTAGAAGAAGAAATCCAAAAGAATAAAACCAAAGATAGAGAAACTGATGAATATGCCCAATATTATCACTATAACTATGCGGGGACTACCAGTAAAAAAGCTCGTGATATTAGAGGGGCATTTTTAAGAAAAGTTTTAGAAGAAATACCGGTAAATCAAAAACTAGCTGGTTAAAACCTGGTGAGGAGGCAAAACAATGAATTTTCCTTTTACAATTGTGATTCAATGGTCAGATGAAGATAACTGTTATTTAGTGCATTTACCTGAGTTTCCTACTCAACAGTTTCATACGCATGGGGAAACTTATGAAGAAGCCTTAAAAAATACTCAAGAAGTTTTAGAACTGTTAACGGAAGAGTATCAACAAGCGGGTAAACCTTTGCCGCAACCCAAACCTTACTCCACATTTATTATGCTCACAATTAATATTATGCTCACAATTAAACCTAATAAGCAAAAACATCAACTTGAATAGACTTACTCGGTTGTTGTCCTCCATGAACCATTAAACGCACTTTTTCCGCCGCTTCACTACTAAATATAACTTTGCCGCATTGAGAGCATACTTTTGCCGGAATATTTTCAACTAACACATACTTACCATTAATCTCAAAAACCTCATTTACCAATTTTTCGGCAAAATAAGTTGAACCACAGACATAACACTTACTCACTGGCTTCTCCTGGTATCATAATTTATCCATAGATAGTACAATATAGATTAAGTTGAACTGCGGCGGCTTAATTATTCCTACAGAGGCAGAAGTCTGGCAATGCTATACTCTTTGTTGTTGGACAACTAAATTATATAAACCTGTTAACCTAGTTCGCTTGGATGAACGTACCGGTAATATCTGCTTTTTAGCCGCAGAAGAAATAATTATAGAAATATATCCTGATGGAGACTGGAGATACATCAATGAATAAACCCAACTTTCAAACTATGAGTTATAAAGAATTACGCGCTTATGTCTGTCTCATCGAGAAGACGATGAAGCTTTCTATGCTTTTATGGATAAAATACACGCCGAGAAAACATGGGTAACTCATCCTCCCCTCAAATCTATGGAAGATATGGAAAATTATCCTGAGTTTCTAGAAAAATTAGGCAACTATCCAGGCAGACAAGTCTAAAATTAACTATTAGTCTAATTATCTTTAACCAGGTTGATGAAAAGATTCAATCTCTGATAAAGCCATAGCGGCTGTTTCTCTAACCTCTAAATTAGAATGTTTAAGAAACCGTCTGATAACTTCAACATAAGATAAATTTCTGGATAAACCAATAATATCAAGAGCATGAAGTAAACAATCTCCTTTTAATTGATCTATCTGTTTAATTAAAAAACTTAAATCTATTTTTTTAATACAATCACTTTGAGACATAGCATTAGCTACTGAATTTAGCAATACTTCTTTGATTTCATAATCATTTTGTTGGCTAGATTGCTCAATTATAGCTTGCAAAATTTCACAATAAATATTTTCCTCTAACTCAAAAACTAAAAACTCTAGATCATCACTAATTTTTTCAGCTTCCTCTAATTGTTTATTTCGCTTAATTTGTGGAGATAAGCTTTGGTAATTTTCCCCATGTAAACTAAACGCTTTGACCTTTTCAAGTAATGTATTAGATGAAGTTTTGATAGAAGTTTCCATTATTATAAATCTCCCCCAAAATTTAGATTAAAGTTGACCTGTAGGCTCTTGGATCGGGATATGAGTATCATTGGCTATATTGGGATTATAATAGGGACTGTTAGAATTATGACTATTTCTATGGGTAAAATTCCCCTTATAGTCTAAAAACTTATTCCCCCATTGAATACGAACAACCCAACCCTGCCTTGCATTACTGCCCTCTGGGGCTGTTAAATCAATTCCCACCTCCCAACCGCCAAAAATATCCTTATACCTTAAGCGATCAAGAAATGGCAGCAATATTGATCAATAAGTTAGAATCAAGACAGCAGAATTAAAAAGAATTACATTCCCAACCCTCCCGACGCGAAAGTTCGCCAAGGTTTGGTATAATGGAGAGTTGGTTTATCAGGATGCTGAAATCGAAGACGGGAGAGAAAGTAACCCCCCAAAACAAAACGCGTCGACTCTGTTAAATCCCGAATAAGTTCAAACAACGTTGATTTTATCTTAAACAATTATGGCTGACACGATTCGCTTTTTAATGTGTGCCCCTGATCATTACGACGTAGATTATGTGATAAATCCTTGGATGGAGGGGAATATACACAAATCGTCACGCGATCGCGCTGTAGAACAGTGGCAAAAACTGTATCATGCTATTAAAGATAGAGCTATAGTAGATTTAGTTCCCCCCGAAAAAGGTTGGCCCGATATGGTCTTTACCGCCAACGCCGGTTTAGTCTTAGGGGATAATGTGGTTCTTAGCCGCTTCATGCACAAAGAACGTCAGGGAGAAGAACCTTATTTTAAAGCATGGTTTGAGAAAAACGGGTTTAATGTATTTGAATTACCCAAAGACCTCCCCTTTGAAGGCGCAGGCGATGCCCTACTAGACCGAGAAGGACGCTGGTTATGGGCCGGATACGGTTTTCGGTCAGAACTAGACTCTCATCCTTACCTAGCCAAATGGTTAGATATCGAAGTGCTTTCTCTTCGCCTGATCGATCCACGATTCTATCATCTAGATACCTGTTTCTGTCCCCTCAGTGGCGGCTATTTACTCTACTATCCCCCTGCCTTTGATACCTATTCTAACCACCTTATCGAACGCCGGGTTCCTGCTGAAAAACGGATAGTTGTACAAGAACCCGATGCGGTGAATTTTGCTTGCAATGCGGTCAATGTTAACCAGACCATCATTATGAATAAAATTAGTGATGACCTGAAAGACCGTATTAACGCAGCCGGGTTTGAAGTGGTACAAACCCCCTTAACTGAATTCCTTAAAGCAGGCGGCGCGGCGAAATGTCTCACCCTGCGCGTCACTGAACCGGTTCTCGAAGATGTCCATGCTAACGAACCGGTAGAAAGCCGCATTATCCAATTGCAAGGGCACCTACTCGATGCCGGTATCATGAATAAAGCCCTCGACTTAGTGATCGAAAATGGCGGCAGTTTCCGAGTTCTCAACTTCAATTTAGGCATCGAAAAACAAAGTACCTCCTCGGCAGAAGTGCGGGTTAGCGCCCCCTCCCACGAAGTCATGGAAGATATCATGACTCAATTAATTGACGTTGGGGCAGTTCCTCGTCCACAGGAAGCTTGTGACGTTAATACCGAAGTGGTCGCCCTTGATGGAGTCGCCCCCGATGATTTTTATGTCTCCACTATCTATCCCACCGAAGTGCGCGTTAACTGTGAGTGGGTAAGGGTGCAAAACCAACGCATGGATGCAGCAATCGTGGTGGATGGTACTGCCCAACCTCCCTCAGCAGAATGTAAGTTACTGCGGGACCTCAAAGTTGGGGATCACGTAATGGTGGGAGTAGAAGGAATTCGCACCATCCGCAATGTCGAGTCCAGAGACCAACGCAAAGAGTCTAAAGAATTCACCTTTATGGGCGCTGGTGTATCCAGTGAACGCCGCGTAGAATTAGTGGTAGAACAAATCGCTTGGGAATTGCGACAAATTCGCGATCAAGGCGGTAAAGTGGTGGTCACGGCTGGACCGGTGGTCATTCATACCGGTGGGGCCCAACATCTATCCTGGTTAATTCGAGAAGGCTATGTTCATGCCCTATTAGGCGGCAATGCGATCGCGGTTCATGATATGGAACAAGCTTTGATGGGCACTTCCCTGGGTGTGGATATGCTAAAAGGTGTACCCGTAAGAGGTGGTCACCGTCACCACTTAAAGGTCATTAATAGCATTCGCCGCTATGGCAGTATTGCTAAAGCTGTAGAAGCCGGAGTCTTGACAAAAGGGGTCATGTATGAATGTGTGAAGAATAACATCCCCTTCTGCCTAGCCGGTTCCATTCGAGATGATGGACCTTTACCCGATACCGAAATGGACCTCGTCAAAGCCCAAGCCGAATACTCCCGCTTACTGCAAGGTACAGACATGATCTTAATGCTGTCATCGATGCTGCATTCCATCGGCGTAGGAAATATGACCCCGGCCGGTGTGAAGATGGTTTGTGTGGATATTAACCCGGCCGTAGTAACCAAACTCAGTGATCGCGGTTCTGTTGAGTCGGTTGGGGTTGTTACCGATGTAGGATTATTCCTCAGCTTATTAGTACAGCAACTAGAACGCTTAACCCGTCCCATACACTTAACTCAAACCGTCTAATCTTGCTCAGGTGGGCATTGCCCACCCAACTTACACTTAATTATCTGTCTCAAAAACAAAGGCACAGCAGAGAAAACATTCATGAAGGTAACTGACACTTCCCCATTCAGGCTTTGGGTGGCGTGAGTTGATCCTTGACTGAACAATCTGCTGTGCTACTATATACAAGTCGGAAAAAGAGGGAAATCTAATCTGTGATGTTACCTAATTCGCGTGGGACCTAATCCACGATCGGTAGCTTAACGGGTGGGAGATCAGGCCCTCCCACGCTTCCTGCTACACCGATCTGAAACTGTGCGAGAACATCTTTACCCTCTTTCCGATTTTCAGGCGTTAAGGTAAAAATGACATTTTCTTTGGAAACTTTTGTTTTTTCAGGGTATGAAACAAAAAGGACACCCTGATGATTAGCTGTGCCAAATTTACTTACTTGTCCTAAAAGGGCAATATCTTCCACTGTGTGAAGACCATAGGCAGAGGCCAAATTGGTTAAGCGGGTGCTATTGGCTTGACAGCGACTTTCAGGTGTATATTCTCCTTTGGGATGGTCTGAATCTAATGTGGCCTTCCAACTGACTAAAGGTAATGGATTTTCATAGACAACTTTTGTTTCATAAACTACAGCACTAACCGGATTAACTGTTTCTCGAACAAGTCTTTGGATAGTTACATACTCATTATTTTGAAATTCACAAGAAAAGACTATTTTGTCTCTCTCGATGGGCGCAGGCGAAGCTTGAGCAGATGCTACTAAACTTAACGCGCTAACGGCTAAAACTGTACCTCCTAGGAGAATCTTAGTGTAATTGTTCATTGTTTTTGACCTCATTGCGATAATTTTATTCTGGTTCATTTTTAAAGTTTGTTTTGTCCAATCGTTACAACTTTTTCCGGGTTTTTATGCAATGATTTCTACTCACCCCCCTTTAAATGACTCCTTTAAGATTTCCTTGAAATCGTTCAGACAGTTGAGCTTTAAGCATCCCGCTTTGATTGTATTTAGGCTAAATTTATCTCGGATTTACCGCTAATATTAACTTTTATTAAGATTTGTATCTTTATTTTAATTTAGATAAAAAAACTTAAAATTTACTCAAATAAGTTAATGCTTAAAAAGTTTCTAGGAAAGAAAAAACACTTAAACAAGGACTAAAGGCAGCAAGAAGCGATGAAATTAGATTTGTTTACCTTAGTTGATAGTTTTAAATAAAATCAGTTTAACTCGATGTCTGTATTGAAAATAACTCATGTAACAGCCTTTGAAAAATCTCTAACTCATTCAATAACCGATAGTAACTTTGCTCAAGTAATTATTACTAAGTGGGGAAAAGAGTTAAAGTTAACACCTTAGGATGCGCCTTGACGGCGATCTGTGATCGGATTGGGGTGCGGAACACAGTGAAGCACAGGGTTACTCACCAGCCGCCATAACGCATCCAAAGAATTATTTTAGATACCCAAATAAAGCCTTATCTCTCCATTCCAAAGTATCACCCACCAGTTCACCATTATGATAGGCGGCTAGGATAACCTCACTGGTTTTACCCCAAGCGATCATCCCCGTGTGGTCCAGCGCAATGGCCCCTAAATCTCGCTGATGAGTAGAAGACTCTTGCATAGATTTTTCCATCGCTTGCGGCAGAGACATCCCATCAGTCACCCGGACCACAATGCGGGCGGCTAAACATTCATCAATAATGTCTTCTCCCACCCCAGTGCAACTCACACCAGCCGCACCCGTCGCATAGTTACCTGCCGGCATCGCCGAATCACTCACCCGTCCAATTCTTTCTAGTCCTTTACCCCCTGTAGAAGTTCCGGCGGCAATTCTGCCTTGATCATCGAGGGCTACCACCCCAATCGTACCCCGTCGTGATTCAAAATAAGGGTCTTGAGTAGAATGTTCACTCGGAGCATACAATTGTGCCATTTTTTTCTGAAAGTTAAACTTTCTTTCTTCCATCCACTCATATAAACGAAAGTCGATCAAAGGATCATAAGGCGGAATTTGCAATTCTCGGGATAACTCTAAAGAACCATAATCAGATAACACGCGATCATCGTGCCCTTGCAAATATTGAGCGAGGTGAATCGGATTTTTAACCCGAGAAATATTAATTACGCCGCTAAAACTTTGTTTATTTCCATCCATTAAAGAAGCACTCATGCGGATTTGCCCATCAGATTGAACCACCGAACCTGTACCCGCATTAAAACGAGGTTCATTTTCTAATAACTCACAGCCACGACTCACTGCATCTACCGCGCTTTTGCCCTCTAGCAATAAATCATACACTTGTTGGATCACATCATATAGACACTTACGGACAGATTCTAATCCTCCCTTATCGTCTAAAGAACTTGCTCCTCCGTGAATAATTAATTTAGGTTGTACGTTACTCATTACTCGGTTAGATCCTAATAATAATTTAATCGGTTATTAGATCCAACTTATCAGAAGCTTGTTAGGATGTCACAACTAAAATGATTCTTGAGAAAAATTGTCAAAGACCTGGGACTTTTCGATAAAGTGTAGCTAGATCACTGCGAAAGTCTACACTCGCCAAGTGAACTTCATCTCCTGATTGATAAATATGAGAAGTCCATTGTCCTGAATCAGAACGTCGAAAACATTCTATTTTCATTTCAGTTTGCTTAATTAAGACATATTCTTGTAATAAGGGTGAGGTTTGGTAGTCAGCAAATTTTTCTCCTCGATCAAATTTTTCAGTAGATTTAGATAAAATTTCCACCACTAAAAGCGGATAGAGAATAAATTCATCGGTATTGTTAATATCCCGTTCATCGCAGGTTACAGCAAGATCAGGGTAGTAATAACAATCGGCTTCTTCTAACCTCACTTTGATATCTGAGGTGAGGACTAAACAAGGACTATTCTCTAAATGATTACCCAGTAGCCGGGCTAAATTACTAGCAAGAACAATATGAGGCTTTTTCGCCCCTACCATCGCATAAACTTGTCCCCGTCTATATTCATGTTTGATCGGGCTAACGCTTTCTCCTTCTAAGTAATCTTCAGGAGAAATATAAAAAGGTTGATTGTTGACTATCATAGTTTTGTTAACCACTGTCACGACTTTCGGGGTAAGGGGTAGAAATTCTTACATCTAGTTTACTTCAATACATTTTTATTCATCTGTCTGAGCCTGCGATCTACGCCGGCGGCATCTTTCGGAGCAGTATTTAACGTCATCCCAACAGTTAGCCCATTTTTTGCGCCAAGTAAAAGACAGTCCACAAACTGCACAAATTTTTGTCGGTAAATCAGATTTAGAGCGTTGACGTGCCATAATAAACCAGAAAATTTAAGGGATTTTATCAAACTTATAACTCATAACCGTTAACTGTCAACTGTTAACCCTTCTCTGTTCACTCTTAAAAGCGCCACATACAAAGCCTTAAATTCCCAAAAGATTTTCCATCATAGAAGCATCAAAACATGATCATAGCGGGCAAAATAATATGTTTTATTTGATCGGCTCTAGTCTAGGATTAGGCATATTGATGTTATTGACGTTTGGAATTTTGCAATGGTTGCACATTCCGACGGGAAATTTAATCGACTGGTTAATTGGTATTGCTAGTTTTTGGTGGTTACTGGTTATTGTAACCGTGCCTTGGAATGTCTATTTTGAAGCCAAGGCAGTCATCGCAGAAGCGGCAATTTCCCAAGAAAAAGACCTCCCTGTAGACGAAAAACAACTCAACTACGTTAAAGGGGTGCAAAAGTGGTCTATCGTGGTGGCCATCGCCCTTCATCTTCTCTCAGCTTTAGGTCTTTATACCTTAGCCGCTACCGGCATTAGTGCGGTGGGTTATGTCAGTTCTGGGGCAACTTTATTATTAACGGGGTTACGTCCAGCCATTCGGGCTTATGAATATCTAGCCGCCCGTTTATCCATGATTCGTGAACAAATTAAATATCCTCGGGAGGATGTCATCGAGTTGCGTAGCCGCTTTAATCAGTTAGAGGAAACAGTTAAAGAATTACAAGACAAATTAGACCTTAATAACCCTGATTCTTGGTCAACCAAACAAGAGCAAAAAATTCAAAAATTGCGACAAGATTTAGCCAGTTTGATCGCTAATTTAGAGCAATTCGAGGCAAGAAATAAAGCTCAACATGAACAGTTATCCCGAGAAGCCAAAAGCGCCATCGCTCAACTGACGGAAGATAGTCAGTTTCTCGCCCATGTTCGAGAAATCATTCGCTTTGTCAAAAGTTCTTAATGGTCATTAGTCATTAAATCAATACATTAGATCGCTTCTGGTTCAAAGCGGCTAGGAAGTTCACAGTAATGACACAATGAGGTTATTGTCTGAAACTTCTAAGAGCGGCATGAACAAACGACTTATATCTATAGCAGTCAGCGTTGCTATCCTTCTAATTATTTACTCAAAAATCGATATCCAACATCTGCTAGAAGTTTTCCAAAAAAGTGATCCTTTATGGATGACCGTCAGTTTAGGGATGGTTATCCCCATTACTCTATTTACCTCTTGGCGGCTACAACAGCTAATGCCTAAAGATACTCATTTAGACTTTATCGAAGCTAACCGTTTAATTTTAGGGGCTAGTGTCCTCAATATGGTGCTACCCTCCAAAATGGGAGATATCGCCAAAGCTTACTTTATGAAAGACAGAGGACATTTAAGCGGCTCACTGGCTCTATCTTTAGTAATCTTTGAAAAAGCCTGTGATATGCTCTCCCTGCTGTTGTGGTGTGTGTTTGGTTTATTTATCTATTCGCCAAAAGATAGTTTTTTTTGGGTCATGACTTTGGCCGTCGCTGCCGGGTTAATCTTAGGTTTATTATTACTTGGTTCTCGTCAATTTGCCGCAGTATTTTTTGTCAATGCCATTAAAATCGCTCCCAAGAAGATCAAGAAAAAACTGAGTTCAGCACAAACCGCTTGGGAAGAAATGCACTCGTATTTCTGGAGTGATCGACAACAACTGTTGAAAATCTCTCTCACTTCTATCTTTATCTGGTTTTTACATCTGTTGCAAATTTGGCTTTTTATGGTGGCTTTGAGAGCCTGGGTTCCCTTTTGGGTTAACTTTGCTCTTTCTCCTTTAGCTATCTTGGCTGGGTTACTTCCTTTAACTTTTGCGGGTGTGGGAACTCGTGACGGTGCTTTAGTGTTTTTATATGCCATTAGCCCCTCACCCCCTTATTTTGGGGAAGCTACCGCCGCCGCGTTAGGGTTACTCTGTACTTCCCGTTATTTTCTACCAGCGATCATCGGTTTACCTTTTCTTAGCCAAATGATGGGAGCCGCCAAAAAAATGCGGAATCAGTAAAAGTGTAGCCTCGTTATGGTAAACTTTCCCAGGCTTGAGTCACAATTTGACTGAGCCAACGTCGCTGTACTTGATCCAATATGGGATCGTCAGCCAGCACTTCCGCCTTTAATTCTTCCAAAGAGCCACCCTGAGAACGGGTGATTTGAATTAAACCGGCAATGGCGGCCGCGATCATTTCCTCGTCAACTGGTCTGTGACGGAATGCGATAATTTCTTCTGGACTGGTGGGGATAGAATAGTGCATGGCGGATTTAAATTAGCACAAAATAATTTATCTTACAAGGGTATGAAGGTAAAAATTTTTAAACTTGTTTTAAGGATATAGTAATCGGTAGTCTAGCGCAGTTTTTACTTTTTCGGTTCCGTATTTGTAATTAATTTCATTTTTCAGTCAACGATAAAGATGGAAGAAATCCTCTATTTGGAAGTTCCCACACCAGACACAAAAGCCGTAAGCACCTGGTTACAACAACAGTGGCAACCCCCACAAGGACAAAAAATTGTAACGAAAACGGGCATTCGTTTACAACTACGTTCCCTAACTACAACAGCAAGCAACCCGATTTCGGATCAAGAACTGTCGATTTTTGTGTGGTCGGTGCAACGAACCACCTATTTAAAAGTCTTTCGTTGGGCACAAGCTCCCATCAAGCCAGAAAAACCGATCTGTCAACACTTAAGGCGGGCACTCTTAACTCAATTCCCACCTAATTATCCTCAACCACCCGAAATAGATCTGTCTCAACAATCGATTTTTGAAGCTTTAGCTCCCTACTATCCCAAAACCGTCCATTTTTTTGAGAAAATGCCTAAAGGAGAATACGACCTCCAGCGAGTTTATTGGTGGGAAAAACGGTGGCGCGACAGTGTGCGTAACCCCAAAGAACCAAAACAGGTAGTTTTTGAAGGTTCCGGAGCAAGAGTTGCGCCCGTCTCTGAGGATAACCCCTATGACCTCATTTATATCGGGGGTGCCTTGGGAGTGGTTCATGCCGCCGTCATGGCCATGTTAGGCTACCGGGTGCTATTGGTAGAACGTCTATCTTTTGGCAGAATGAATCGGGAATGGAATATTTCTCGTTCTGAATTTCAAAGCTTGATTGACCTGGGTTTGTTTAGCCCACAAGAGTTTGAGGCGGTAATTGCCCGAGAATATACAGACGGATTTAATAAATTCTTTGACAGTAATAATCCTCCCCATTTAAAAGCCCCCGTCCTACATACCCCCAAAGTCTTAAATGTGGCCATTGATTCGGAGAAATTCTTGGCTTTATGTGGCGAAAAATTACGCCGCGCCGGCGGGGAAATCTGGGACGAAACCGAGTTTATCAGGGCAGATATCCATCAGCAACAAGTGAGCGTTCAATTAGTCCATCTTCCCACAGGCGAAGCTAAACAAGTTAGTGGACGGTTATTAGTAGACGCGATGGGAACGGCTTCTCCCATTGCTTGGCAGCTAAATGGGAAACGAGCTTTTGATAGTGTTTGTCCCACAGTGGGTGCGGTGATAGAGGGATTTGACCCCCAAGTTTGGGATGCTCAATATGGAGATGTGCTTAACTCTCATGGCGATATTTCTCGCGGAAGACAGTTAATTTGGGAATTATTTCCAGGCATCGGTCAAGAATTAACTATTTATCTGTTTCATTATCATCAGGTACATCCCGATAATCCCGGCTCTTTATTAGAAATGTATGAAGATTTCTTTACAATCCTGCCCGAGTACCGTCGCTGTGATCTCGAAAAATTGATTTGGAAAAAACCCACCTTTGGTTATATTCCGGGCCATTTTAGTCGAGGCAAGCGCGACCGCAAGGTGGCTTATGATCGACTGTTAGCCATTGGAGACGCGGCTTCTCTTCAATCTCCTCTCATTTTTACCGGCTTTGGTTCACTGGTGCGAAATTTAGGCCGTTTAACCCATTTATTAGATACTGCCCTCAAACATGACCTATTAAGTGCCGAAGATTTAGAGCAGATTCGGGCTTATCAAAGTAATATTGCCGTAACCTGGCTATTTTCTAAAGGGATGATGGTGCCGACTGGAAAAATCTTATCACCTCAACGGATTAATAGTATGCTCAATACTTTTTTTGGACTCCTAGAAGCCGAACCCCCAGAAGTGGCCGATACTTTTATTAAGGATAAAACTACTTGGTGGATGTTTACCCGACTCGCTATCAAAGCGGCACGGAAAAATCCGGCTTTGTTGTGGTGGATCTTAGAAATGGCCGGACCTGAAGATATGATCTATTGGTTAGCCACTTACCTAGACTTTACCCTTGATGGCCTGAAAAATCCCCTGTTTGGCGGCTGGTTTCCTCAATGGTTAAAACAATCTCAGTCTTGGTTAGAAAAGTCCTATCCGGCTTGGTGGTTAAGGTTGTTGAGTTTTCGCTATAGCTTAAATTTTTAGAACTCCTTGTAGACAAGAGCATTTCCAGCAGCGTCTCTAGAATAAAACCCTGCCCTCCCCGGCGGGGTATTACAGCACGGTGTGGGGGATATAGTGTGGCAAAAAAATCAAATAAGTTGCTAAAAAATCTTCTTTTTCTATCTAAAGAGTTAAACTTTTTTCTCTATGGTTAGCTCTAGAGAAGGAAGAGTATATTAAATTCCTTTCGTTACTATTTAAAAAACAAGTTTTGGTAAAAATATATGGATATAGCAGATAACATTAGTAAACTCAAAGAAAAGCTACCTAACGTAACTCCTACTCCTCCTGATTTACATCCTCAAGCTACCGCTCATGAACTCAAGTCTCGCCTGAAATTAGGAGAGCAAGCACTAACAATTATTGACGTGCGGGATCATGATAGTTATCGGTATGGCCACATTCAGGGAGCTATGAATGTCGATCAAGGAGATTTGGAACAATTCGCTAAATCTAGTTTAGAACCCAATCGCGATATTTATATTTATGGGGCTAGTGATGAGGAAACAGCCGAAGCCGCTAACAGTCTTAGACAAGCCGGTTATAGCCGAGTCGCTGAACTTCAAGGCGGACTAAAAGCTTGGCAAGAAATTTATGGCGCTATGGAAGGAATTGACTCCGAAAAACCCCCAAGCGAAGGAGATTATAATGTTAAATCTCGCTTAGAACAGTTCAAGGACGAAAGAGATAAAGAGAACCAAATGAAATAAAGGGCATATTCAATATAGTCTTACACATTTGTCCTAACTAATCAGGATGGGGGTAATACCCCCATTTTTATTGATTTGTTGAACTTTGGCTCAAGAGAAAATACAAATAAATAATTAGGAATACCAAGAGTTTTCTCAAAAATATTACTCTTTTAGATTAAACTAAAGATGATGAACGTGCCATTTGAGGTAAAAAAGAAATATCCATATAATAGTTATTGAAATCGCTCGAATCTACATAAACTAAAATGTCTTGAGACTCGATAAATTCTTCGGGATTGAACCAAATCGGCTCACTATAAAAAACATGAACTTCGTTAGTGACTGGATTTAACCACTGAGAAATAATTTGATAAGGATGGTTTCCATTAACAGCTATAGCTGTGTTTAATTGAACCCCGGCAAAGTGGGTCAGCAATTGTTGTCCTTTGGCCAGCAGCGAAGATTGCTGTTTCTGAAGCTTAAGCGATAACAACAGACTCAAGCCTACCACTGTAAAAATTCCTCCCATTCCTAGTAAAAGGATAGATACGAACCACAGGGACCAAAAAGACTTAATTTGAGCTTGGTCAGGATTATCCGGATGATAAAGAACAGGGACTTGTTGCCCAACTTTATAAGCCGGAGGATTAGTGCCAAAATTGGACTCAAAATCAATTTTTTCTGCTTTTTCAGTTTGAAAGCTGACCCTAGGATAATAAATACTTCCGCCATCATGATCATAAGAGGATTTTACTCTTAGATCAATGACAGTACCAACGGAAGAGACTGAATTTTTTAAAAAATCCTGAGTACCACTAAAGGAAAGCCAACTGCCAAATAACATTCCCAGTCCTAATAGACCGAAGACACTCCCAACTATACTAAAAAGTTTATTGTGCTGATTCATCTTGGTGTCTGTAAAAAACTTGCAAGTGGTTGGTACTCTTAAAATACAAAACCTCTTGCTGTTATTTCGGAAATTACTCAACCATTAGCTTGATTTGTTAACAATGTTAACAAAAGTTGAGTTTAGGATGTTAATAAATTATATTTAAGTTGATTTACTCAGCTAACTATGAAGCGACGAGTTTTCCTACAAAAAAAGGTCTTTAGCGCACTAGGATTGTTTTTGTTTGCCTGTAACTCTAATTCTTCTAATTCTGCCCTCTCCTCGACAAACAAAATGAAATTAGAAAGTACCGCCTTTAGGGCTAACGAACTGATTCCGTCCCTATATACTTGCGATGGTCAGGATATCTCTCCTGCACTGTCTTGGGATGAACCACCAGCAGGCACAAAAAGCCTGGCTTTAATCTGCGATGACCCAGATGCACCCTTTAAAACTTGGGTTCACTGGGTTGTCTATAATTTACCCCCAACTAGCCGCTCTTTGCCTGAAAATGTCCCTTCAGGGGATGCTTTACCCAATGGAGGAGTTCAGGGAATTAATGATTTCAAAAAAGTTGCCTATGGGGGGCCCTGTCCGCCAAAAGGCACTCACCGCTATTTCTTCAAGCTTTACGCTCTCGATACCTTGCTAGACCTGAAAGCCAAAGCTACCAAAGCGCAATTAGAAGCGGCTATGGCTGGTCATGTGCTGGCATCTGCCGAATTAATAGGTATTTATCGTCGTTCCTAATTGGCTTTAGTCGAAACTCGCGTCTCAGACCTTGGATGCAGGATTTTCAAAGCAGTAACTGAACAAATATAGTCAGTACAGTTACTACTCTGAATTTTATGCTATCCTGCTTAATATAAACTACAATTATTGTTTAAAAGTTGAATTAGTAAGAGAAAGGAGAGCTACGCCTTGTTGGACTTTTCTTTCTCTTGTTTTTTAGCCAGCGTGCGCTTGAAGCTAGCTCCTAAGCTTATCGCTGTAGCCGCCCCCAACATGGTTAAGGGTTCAGGCACCGGTTCTATCGCTAGAGAACTTTGCAAGGCGCTATCTAGACTGTTGAACACACCAACACCTATTAAGTAAGTTCCAGGGGTGTTGAAAGTATAGGTGGCAATGCCGCTTCCTTCTCCATAATCACCAACCAGAGAGACATTCGATAAAAGATATCCCTCAGAAGAGCTTTCTACTACGCTATAAAACGCAAAATCGTTATAAGGCAAATAATCGCCAGCATCAAAGATCCATTTAAATTGAATTTGATCATTGGCGTTCGCTGTAATTGTTGTTGCGGCAACAGAACCAGTAGTAGGATTATCACCGATACTACTTATTGTTCCGGAAGATAAGCCGAGAAAGCTTTCAGCATCAATAGTATTCACCCCTCCGTCAGTGGACAAAAAGAGGCTATTACCACTTTGAGATCCCGATCCTAAAATGCTCCAACCTCCTAAAGGAAGGGTTGCTGCACTGGCTTGAGAGCCAAAAGCACTAACAGCGAGTAATGCCATTCCAGTGGACACAAAAAAAGAAGATTTGCTAATTATATTCATCATAATTTTCAATTAAGAGGGAAAACCCTTTCAAAAAAACTACTATGAGTTTATAAAAAAAACCTAAGATTGGCAATAGATATTTAATAAATTCATCAAATCTTCAAAAAAAAATTTAGCCTATTTTTTTGAATTTTTCCGAGTATTTTAATCAATATTATCAAAAATTTGTCGATTATAGCCTTGTTCGTTTTCAACAAAAAATTTAGTAGATTATAAATTGATTTCTAGACGGTTTTATATTTAAGTTCATTTGTCGTAGCTTACTGGAGCTATAGTATTAGTAGTGTAGCAGAACCAAATAATTGAGGAATCGCTCCTCTAACCCAAGAGCGAATTCGTCTTTTTAAGCCTTATTTTGAGCAATTTGTAATTTCGTATACACAGGCTTTCAGCCGTTACTATAAAGTCGGCAATTGATAGTGTAATTTTTAGGGAAAAGATGTAAGTTAAATAAAATAAATAATCTAAACAAATTGTCTGGCAAAAAACCGTTAATATAGCCGATAATACTATGTATGATTTTTCAACATCGATGGCTTCTAGCGATCCTATCTCTTTTGCGGAGTTAATTTTCAAAATTAATAATCAGCAGATAGGTTCAAATTTTACCGCCTCGACAACGACTATTAATAAAAATACTAATTTTCAGGGAAATGATTTGACTGTTGATGATATTTCCTTGACGGCTGTGAAGACTCTTCCCGAACCGTCGATGATAGTCGGTTTAGGAGTAATAACAGGACTAGGGTGGCTGATTCTACGTAAGAATTGTGGTACTTTTTAAAAATCTCAAGACTCTTAATTATCTTAATCCGTAAATTCTTTTGACCGCTCATTCCCTTGGGCTACACCGAATAAAGCTTGACAAGCCATTTCTTGAGCCATCGGCATTTGTCCATAAGAAAACACCCAAGGTAACTCGCCAGCGAGTTGATCACGAAACCACTCTAAAACGTAAGGACTCCCATAAATAATTAACCCTTGTATCAGCCGCTTTTCTAATAAATGCTGATAAAAATTAGCAGCGATGTCAGTTAATCCCGCACTTCCTCGAAAAGGATTTCCGCGAATAAACACTTGTAGTAAAGTAAGCCTGTGATAAGCCCCGGCAAAAGCTAAAGTATTTTGATCAAATAACTGTAAATCATATCCGAATTGTTTCGGTAACACCACCGCCGGAGATTGACGGTCTAAAAAATCCCGATTGAGCAAATCATCCACCACAATTAAATTTCTCGCACTGTTGCCCTGTAAAGGTTCTAGCGGGAAATTCCCCCCGGTTTGTAGGGAAGCTTGTAAAATACTTTTAACGGTTTCCCTGGAAGAGGGTTGTAATAACCCCTGTAGGGGCAATTCATCTCTCCTTACCCTATCTCCTAATTTGAGCTTTTCTTTGGCTTCAATAATACGTTGTACAGACTGGGCAATACGTTCAGGAGATATTCGGCCAGACTGCACCGCCTGATAAACCGCTTCAATTGCCACCAAGGGATCATCAGGCATTAATAAAATATCCGCCCCGGCTTCTACTGCCTTAACGGCGATTTCTGCGGGTGAGGCATATTTCGTCACTCCTCCCATGATTAAAGCATCGGTGACAATTATCCCTTTAAAGCCTAATTTTTCCCTTAATTGCTCTGTGAGAATGGCTCTAGAAAGCGTGGCCGGATTTTCTTGATCCCAAGCCGGGATCAGTAAATGGGCACTCATGATACTATCTACACCAAAAGCGATCACCTCTTTAAAGGGGGGTAATTCTGTCTTTTCGAGGTCTTCTTGGGAATGGGGAAGAACCGGTAAATCTAAATGAGAGTCTGTGGCGGTGTTTCCATGACCCGGAAAATGTTTGGCACAAGTTAAAACCGGATAATTTTGTGTTCCTTCAATAAAAGCGGTTGCCAACTTGCTCACCTGTTCCGGCTGATCGCCAAAAGAACGAACATTAATAACAGGGTTATGGGGATTATTATTAACATCTACCACAGGGGCGAGTATCCAATTAATCCCAATTTCATGAGCTTGCGCCGCCGTGATCGCTCCCATTTTAGCCGCTAAAGATTGAGCCATTGATAAGTTCTCTTTAGCAATTTCTCCTAATGCCATAATGGGAGGAAACTGTGTGGCGGCACTAAAACGCTGTCCTACCCCTTCTTCGAGGTCTGCTGCCATTAAAAGGGGGGTAGTGGCCCAGTTTTGTAGCTGCTGAGTTCTCAGGGCTAATTCTGCCGCACTGCCGCCGACGAAAATTACCCCACCCAGATTTAAAGTTTCTAACCAATGCCGTAATTGCTCATTAGTTGCTTCCCATTGCGGATAAAGTCTTTGGTGATCGAACAAATAGCCAGACGCTCTAACGACCACCATTTGTCCGATCTGTTGTTTGAGGGAAAACTCGCTACAATCTTTCACAACGCTTAACTGAGGTCCTCTTGTGCAGGCTCTATATCCTCATCATCTTCTTGACGAGTATCCCGGAGTTGGTTGAGTAGATGTAATGTGCGATCGCCTCGCTCTAAAGAACGATCTTCAAAAAACACTATTTCAGGGGTTCTCCGGAGGCGTATCCGTTGGCCAAGTTCACGGCGTACAAAACCGGCTGACGATCTTAAGCCCTCCATTGTTTCTGCTTTTGCTTGTTCTGTGCCGTAGATACTGACGAAAATTTTCGCGTGCTGTAAATCTCCGGACACATCTACATCGGTGACACTCACCATCCCCGCACCTACTCGATCATCCTTGATCTCGTAGAGTAACATTTGACTGACTTCGCGTTTAATTAAGGAGGAAACGCGAGAAACTCGACGATCGGTAGCCATGATTTCGCCCCCTATTGCTAACTTTATGGGCTTTAAGTAGGGTTGATTATGTTATTTCAACCCCTATCCGTTACTTAGTCTCTTGCTAAGAGATTCAGATCTACGTTGATCATACTGTAGATACCCCTAACATAGCTCGTAGGGTAAAGAATAAAAACACAAACCCTCCGACTAACATTCCTATCGTTGCGATCGCTGTGAGCGGATTCTTAAATAGAGGTTTCATCCATCCAAAGAAGGAAAAGAAGATGCCTAAAGAAAAACTGATCAGGTAGCGAGGGTAGCGAGAAATGTTATTAAAAAAATCTTCCATGATTTTAATCCTATGATAGTCGTCTCTTTATATATTTAATACATTTAAAAGCAATAAATTAAAGATTCTGTGAAGTCTGCTTATAAAGATTGATTATGCAAATGCTATATGTTAGGCTTCTGTCATCAAATACCAATTTACAGAAAATATAATGTTTAATCGCTCAAATAGGCTCAAAGACTACGCCTATGGCTTCAGCGCGTCCGTATTGTTGCTCCTGTGTGGAACATTGCCCCAGAGAGCTAACGCTCAAATTACCAATCCCAATGTTTTAATCAATGGCTTAGGTGGTCCTGCGGGATATGGTGAGCTATCTCAAGAACCTAACGATGATGGCTCGTCCAACTTATTAGACCTACCCTTTACCATCAACTTTTTTGGCAACTACTTTAACGAGTTTTGGATTAACAACAATGGCAACCTGACCTTCGAAAGTCCACTCTTTCGTTACACTCCTGAACCATTTCCTGTTAGCAACCAGCCAATGATTGCCCCTTACTGGGCAGATGTGGATACCCGATGCCAAGATTGCGGGGCCGTTTACGTGGGTTCTCCTAATTCAGACACGGTTGTGGTGACTTGGGATCAAGTTGGCTATTATGATGAACATAGTGATAAAACCAATACTTTCCAAGTTGTCCTGCGGAATCGGAGTCAGGACTTTACTCCAGGAGACTTTGACATTGAGTTTCGCTATGGCGGCCTTAACTGGACTACAGGGGATGCCTCTGGAGGCTCGAATGGACTGGGTGGTACACCTGCCCAAGCTGGCTTCGATGCTGGTGATGGGATAAATTTCTCGGCACTGCCAGGTTCTTTTAGCTCATATATTTTAAATTTGGTTAATAGTAGCAACCTAATTGATCCTGTCGCTGGAATATGGTCTTTCGCGATCCGACAAGGTAGTGTCCCAGGAACTATCCCAGGAACTACTCCAAGCAATCCTCTTCTTCCTGTGGTGACAGATAACGGATGGGAATTTAATTTTAATATTCAAGACCCTAATATCCCAGTCTTCATCGATCCATTAGTTGGCATCGGTTACGACTATGTTGTTGATTCAGGCCCAAACATTGCCTCTGTTCTTCTGCCCACTGGCATTGGCGATAATAATTATGAACTTTGGCTGTTTAATCCTACTATCAATGACTACGAGAATAGTGGCATCTTTTTGACGGGTGGCAATCCTTTCACTTTCTCGCCAGGTGGCGTGAATCGTTTCAGTATCAGAGGGATCGAGGTTGAGGCTGGGCTAGACCCCAACGATGTTCAAGCATTCGTAACAGGACTAACTTTTGTTAGCCCAGGCCAGGTGTCCATGCGCCAAATCCCCCAAGTCGTTCCAGAACCCTTTACTATTTTTGGCGTAAGTACAGCCTTGGGTTTCGGTTCGTTCTTCAAGCGAAGAGTGTCTAAAAAGCAGGAAAAAAAATCTAAAATTTCAACTCCCGTTTGAGAGTAAGCTCTGATCAAGGCCTCGTCCTTCAAGGGCGGGGTTCAAATAATGGAGAAGGCAAAATTATTCTTCTCCATTTGCCTAAAAGTTGAGAGAGAAAATATCCGGTTCAGCCGCGATTAAACCCTCAAATTTTTTAATAGCCGCTTGAATATGACTGTTAGCCAGATGAGTATCTAAACATGATTTATTTGTCCAAGTTTCCACAAAGGTAAAATCTGTTGGGTCATTTTGATTTTGTAAAAGATTGATTATGCAAATGCTATATGTTAGGATTCTGTCATAAATTCCTAATTTTCAGCCAATATGATGTTTAATCGTTCAAATAGGCTCAAAGACTGCGCCTTTGGCTTCAGTGCGTCCGTATTGTTGCTGCTGTGTGCAACATTGCCCCAGAGAGCTAACGCACAAATTACCAATCCCAATGTTTTAATCAAGGGTTTAGGTGGTCCTGCCGGATATGGTTATGCGACTTCAAAACTTAACCATGATTTAGAGCCAGGGGAACACACACCAGACCCATTAACCCTACCCTTTCCCCTCTTCGGCTCTCGTATGTTTTTTTTTGTTAACCCGAATGGCACCGTGACCATTGCTCCATTCCGTAGTTACACTCCTGAACCATTTCCTGTTAGCAACTACAACTACCCAATAATTGCCCCTTACTGGGCAGATGTGGATACCCGATGCGAAGATTGCGGGACCGTTTACGTGGGTTATCCTAATGAGAAGACCATTGTGGTTACTTGGGATCAAGTTGGCTATTATAATCAACATAGTGATAAAACCAATACTTTCCAAGTTGTCCTGCGGGATCGGAGGCAAGACTTTAAAGGAGGATACTTGGACATTGAGTTTCGCTATGCCGGCCTTAACTGGACTACAGGAGATGCCTCTGGAGGCTCGAATGGACTGGGTGGGACACCTGCTCTAGCTGGCTTCGATGCTGGTGATGGGATAAATTTATGGGTACTGCCAGGTTCTTTTAGCTCATCTATTTTAAATTTGGTTAATGGTAGCAACCTAATTGATCCTGTCCCTGGAATATGGTCTTACTCCATGCGCCAAACCCCCCAAGTCGTTCCAGAACCCTTTACTATTTTTGGCGTAAGTACAGCCTTGGGTTTCGGTTCGTTCTTCAAGCGAACAGTATCTAAAAAGCAGGAAAAAAAATCTAAAATTTCAACTCCCGTTTGAGAGTAAGCTCTCATGAAGGCCTCGTCCTTCAAGGGCGGGGTTCAAATAATGGATAAGGCAAAATTATCTATAGCCTGACTCAGTTGTCAAAATAATTGATCATACAAACGAATATCCGGTTCAGCCGCGATTAAACCCTCAAATTTTTTAATAGCCGCTTGAATATGACTGTTAGCGAGATGAGTATATAAAGATGATTTATTTGTCCAAGTTTCCACAAAGGTAAAATCTGTTGGGTCATTTTGATTTTGTAAAAGCTCATATTGAATACAACCGGTTTCTTGACGAGTGGGTTCAATAAGTTCACTGAGAATAGCTTTAACTTCCTCCACTTTATCAGGCAGAGCCGCCACCCGAGCCACAACACGAAGATATTCTTGAGCCATATTTAATTCCTTTTGAGCAACTAACCCCTTCGATTTTATCAGATCTCAGTTATGGGTCATTAGCTAGGAGCAATCAGCCCTAAGTTAAGTTGCTGATCGCTCATGGTTTATGATTTATGGATGGTTGATTTATTAAGCGGCTTTAGCTTGTGCCTTTTCCTGCAAGAATCTGAGAACCGAAGCTTTTTCCAATAATCCCACTACAACCCCATCGCCTCGGATAACCGTTAACTGAGGAGAGGTTTGATCTTCTAGAAGTTTTACCGCATCCAGTAAAGATTGTTCAGCCTGAATCGTTTTAATAGTATCTGCCGGTTGAATTAAGTCTTTGACTAGGACTTCCGTCCATTGAGAAGTAGGAACTTGCTTTAAGCTGTCAATCAAAAGAACTCCCATTAATTTATTATCTTCATTGGTCACTAAAAATTTTCTCCATTCTTTTTTCCCAATGACATATTCATTAACGAATTCTCGTAAAGTTAAGTCAGCCGAAACAATGGGGCTATCGGGAATAATCGCTTCTTCAACTTTATAACTCCCTAAAGTATCTTGAACCCTAGCCGTTTGGGCAGAAAACCCCGCATTTTGTAACAAGAAAAAGCCAATTAATAAAGTCCAAAAACTGCCAATTTGACTCACGCCAAAAATCGATAAGGCTCCAATAATAACCGCTAACCAACCGAATAATTGACCGACTCGACTGGCAAAAATAACGCCTTTATTCGGATTACCAGTAATCTGCCAGACAACAGATTTTAAAACATTGCCACCATCTAAGGGCAACCCAGGAATCAAGTTAAAAACAGCTAAGGCTAAGTTAATATAAGCTAACATAGAGACGATAGCAGCAAGCGGAGTGGGCAAAGCCAGTTGATTCGAGATCAGCAAAAACAAGCCAAACAGAAGTAAACTAACAACCGGTCCTGCAATCGCTACTAAAAAAGCCTGAAGCGGGGTTTCAGATTCTTTCCCTAAGCTGGCTAATCCACCAAAAAGAAACAAAGTGATAGACTTAACTTCTATACCTTGAGCGAGTGCGACAAAACTATGTCCCAATTCATGGGCAACCACAGAAGCAAATAGGAGTAGTGCGGCAACAAATCCTAACAACCAAGGTGTAATCCCACTCAGTTGCGGAAATTGAGCTAAATCTCCTCCATAACTGAGGGTAACTAACCCCAAAACAAAAAACCAAGATGGATTTACATAAAAAGGTATCCCAAATAAGTTACCTACACGAATGTTGCCGTTCATCTGTGGATTTCCTCCTTTGATTGTTGGTAAAACCTAATTAGCTCTACCTCTTCATTACTCATTGTAACGAAAGCTTAAAAAGAGCCATAATGCTTTAATACAGTAAAACCCGTCGGGAAAAGTACGGTTAGCAACAAACAATTCAACAAATGCGCGTGAGTCTCCACCCGAGCGCGAAGCGGGGTAGAGAGACTAAAAGCTATTAGGGTGAAACCTAAAATCAAGTAGCTGGATGAGTACGGGGATTTTGTCAGCATCCCCTAATGTGTCAGACGATGAAGCCAAAGCCAAGAATCTGCAAAGGTTTTTGGAGTTGCGGTGGAGTTTAGATGCAAGTTCCGACAAGAGCGCCTTCTTCGGGTCGGAGTAGTTGACTCGTAATAAACTATAAATAAGGACTAGGTACAAGGATAAAAACCAAATACCTATTCCCCAAAGCCCTAAAAATTTGATAGCCTAGGCTAATAGCCTTGGGAATAAGATAGACAAAGAGTGAATATTATCATTGGACGGGGTAAAATCGCTCGTCGAGCCTATGGTATCGATGAGATAGCACTGGTCCCCGGAGTGCGGACTCTAGACCCTAGTTTGGCAGATACTCGCTTTTCTATTGGTGGGATCGAGCGAGAAATCCCGATTATTGCTAGTGCAATGGACGGTGTAGTCGATGTGCGAATGGCGGTATTACTTTCAGAATTAGGCGCTTTAGGCGTTCTCAACCTAGAAGGAATTCAAACTCGTTACGCTGATCCCAATCCTATTTTAGACCGTATTGCTTCTGTCGGAAAATCGGAATTTGTCGGGTTGATGCAAGAACTCTATGCTGAACCCATTAAGCCAGAATTAATTAAACAACGCATTAGCGAAATTAAACAGCAAGGCGGCATCGCGGCAGTTAGCTTAACGCCTGCGGGGGCTTACTCTTTTGGGGAAGTCGTCGCCCTTGCCAAAGCCGATTTAGTCTTTGTGCAAGCGACAGTGGTGTCTACCGACCATTTGTCCCCTGCCTCGATTAATCCGCTAGATTTAGCCCAATTTTCTCAAAATATGCCGATGCCGGTAATTTTAGGCAATTGTGTTACTTATGAGGTCACACTTGAGCTAATGAAAGCAGGAGCGGCTGGAATTTTGGTGGGTATTGGTCCAGGTGCGGCTTGTACTTCTCGCGGCGTGTTGGGGGTGGGTATTCCCCAAGCAACGGCGGTGGCTGACTGTGCGGCGGCTAGAGAGGATTATTATCAGGAAACGGGTAGATATGTTCCAGTGATTGCTGATGGTGGCATTATTACCGGTGGTGATATTTGTAAATGTATTGCCTGTGGTGCGGATGCGGTGATGATTGGTTCTCCCATTGCTCGTTCAGCAGAAGCGCCCGGTAGAGGGTTTCACTGGGGGATGGCCACCCCTAGTCCGGTGTTACCGCGAGGAACTCGGATTAATGTGGGTACAACCGGAACAATTCAAGAAATTTTGAGAGGTCCGGCTAAACTTGATGATGGTACTCATAATCTCTTAGGCGCTCTTAAAACCAGTATGGGGACTTTGGGCGCTAAAGATATTAAGGAGATGCAGCAGGTTGAGGTGGTAATTGCGCCTTCTCTGTTAACGGAGGGTAAGGTTTACCAAAAGGCTCAACAATTGGGTATGGGTAAGTAAAAGCAATCGGATGGGTGGGCACTGCCCACCTTATTTTTATTTTATGCAGAGACAGGGAGACAGAGAGGAGGTTATCTTTAAGGGTAAAAAAATATGACAGAGCAAAGTGAGATACAAGTATTTTTAAGCTATGCAAGCCAGGATCGGGAGAGAGTTTTACCGGTTTATGAATATTTAGTAACAAATGGTTATCCCAACACATGGATTGACTGTAAGAAATTACTCGGCGGACAAAACTGGGATCTTGAGATTAAAAGAAATCTTGGCAAGTCCCAAATTATTATTATCTTTATTTCTAATAGCTCTGTTAATAAACGTGGCTATGTTCAAAGAGAAATTAAGATAGCACTCAAATACTTAGAAGAAAAACTAAGTGATGATATATATATTATTCCAGTAAAGCTTGACAGTGATGCTGTTTTACCTGATGAACTATCTAGCCGTCAATTTGTTGATTTGAACTCATCGGATTCATTGTTAAAAATAAAACAATCCTTAGATTCCCAAATGGAGAATCTTGGCTTTGAAATATCTTATAATGATAATGTAGACGAAATTCATGTGAGAAAACAAGTCAGACAAGAATCTTGGGAAGGCTTACCGGGTTATAAAGTAGAATTTACTCTACCAAGATTTAGCTCAACAAGATTTAAAAATCTTGATGAAATTACTAAAATTATTGAAGCCAGATTTATTCAAATATTGCATAGCTACAGGTCAATCAAGTTAGAGCAATCATTAGATAGATTTAGTTTTGCCCAAAATGAATTCTTTAGAACAGATATATATGATGCTTATTATGAAAGCATCTTTCACGAAAACTCTTTTCTCAGCATTTTATATACTGTATATTGGCATGGTTCTGGTGCTGCTCATCCAAATTACGGATTTGAAACCTTTAATTTTATGCTAAATCCACTCATAGAAATTTCTGATATTAAAGATATTTTTAATGATGCTGATAATTGTTTTGAAAAAATAGTCGGCTACGTCAGAAAATCTCTGTTAGAGCAAAAAAAAGAAAGATTTGAAAAATGGGAATTTACCGAAGAAGAAGAAGTCAAAGAAAACAACCCTGACAGGGATAAAGACTCAGATATTATAGAACAATCAACATTTCATCAAGAAATGATTTATTCAAATACAGAAACTTGGGAAGCATTCTCAGCTTTTTCTTTTTCAAAAAATGGGCTGGTTATCAGCTTTGCGCCCGACCAAGTCGGATGCCATGCTGAAGGTGCTTATTCTGTGGAAATGCCCTATGATTTTTTCTCAAAAGATATAAAGCGAGATATTCGGTATGCACTTTCTTTAAACATTTATGATTAATATCAATCTGTATTTAAATAAATTGAAGCAAAAATTAATGCTTGTTGAATATCTTCTTTTTCAAGTTCAGGAAATTCTCTATATAACTCTTCTCGTTCAGGATAGAGTGCTAATAACTCAATTACTCGCCGAACTGTAAGCCTTAAATTTCGGATACAGGGTTGTCATTCATCCGAGCAGAGTTGCTAGTTATGCGGTCTAGTTTCATATTAATTAATAAGAATCGAGATACCTAGTTAAATAATACTATTTAGCGGCGTTCCTCAATAATTGTTTCAGAAACGGGTTTACCTTGTACCTCGAGCAGTTTTCGTTTAGTTGGCTCATCATACGTAGGGTTTTTAATCTGTTTGACTAAGCCAGACTCTAATAGGGCTTGATAAAATTTAGTCTTTTGAACCGTTTTTTGTTGCTCAGATGATTTTACATTCATGTTTACTATGGTATTTTTTTTTACTATAGCTAATTATTCAGTAAAGCTGTTCGATCATCGCTAATTCATCAGAAAGTAGTGGCTTAAATTGCTGTGCCACCCTAATATTTTTTTCTAACTGCTCCAACGTATCGGCCGCATTAATCGGCACTAAAGCAGTATCAAAAGCATAGCGACTCAATCCCTTAACAATAATCTCAGGATTATGATGTCCGGTAATTCCCACTGAACGGATTAAACCCTGTTTCTTAGCCTCAATTGCCGCCCTTATAGCTCCCCCTTTTGATAAAATCGTGTCGAGGTCCCAATCATGAGTTAAAGCATGAAACTGCCACAGGTCTAAATAATTCGTTTGCAAACGCTTTAAAGAGGTTTCTAACTCCCGCCAAGCCCCATCTCTATCTCTAGCACTGCCTTGCCTTTGCGCGAAATAAAATAAAGTGCCCACCCTACGGCTGATCAAATCCGAGCAAAGTTTGAGTAAAAATAGAAAAATTCCCATTAAAACACCTAAAAAAAATGATTCGTTTAAAATTATGGCAATGGATTATCTTAGCAACCCCACTGGTAGGAATCATCGGATTTATCGTCTTTGCCGCCGGGCAACAAATACACACTTGGGGCATTAATTGGATCTGGGGAGTCTTTATTTTGATCTTGGCAATTTGGCGATGGTTACTGGCCAAATGGACTCAACCGGTTATACAAGAGATGGAATCTGTCCTCAACCAAGTTAACCAAGAACTAGAAATCTCCCTAGAAAATTCCCAAGAAATTATCGCCAAAGAAGATATTATCAAACAAGCCGAAGCCGCCTTAGAAAAAGTCCTCAAAGACACCCAAAACGATCCCCCTATGTGGGAAGACTGGCAAACCTTTTGGGGGCGATGTCAAGAACTCGTCACCGCGATCGCCAATATTTTTTATCCCGAGGTTAAATATCCCCTCTTAAATATCTACGTACCCCAAGCTTACACTCTCATACGAGGCACAGTAGACGACCTAGATTTGTGGATGCAAAAATTATCTCCTGCCCTCAATCAAGTTAGCATTGGGCAAGCTGTACAGGCTTATGAAGTCTATCAAAAATTAGAACCCTCTGCCCGCAAACTCTTACAAGCTTGGAATTGGGCCCAGTGGTTATTAAATCCCGCCGCCGCCGTCGCTAAAATCGCTAGTGAACGTTACAATAACCAAGCCGGTCAACAATTAATCGTTAATTTAGGGCAAATCTTGCGAGAAGCCGCCTTAAGAAATCTCTGCCACCAAGCCCTCGCCCTCTACGGCCATACTACCATTAATCTACCCATACCCGAAGCTTCTAAACCCGCCTTACCCAAAGCCAAAACCCAAACCCTACGAGAGATTCTCACCCAGGCTGAACCGGTTGAAGAGGTAGAACAAAAACCCCTTAATATTTTAGTGGTGGGAAGAACCGGTGCCGGCAAAAGTAGCCTGATCAATACCCTATTTCAATCTGAATTAGCCGAAGTGGATGTATTACCCAGTACCGAGCAAATTTCGCAGTACCATTGGAAGTCAAAAAGCGGCGATCATCTCAGCCTTTGGGATACTCCCGGTTATGAACAAGTCAAGCGAGAAGACTTGCGGGAATTAGTGCTAGACTATGCTACGACGGCTGATTTACTGTTGTTGATTAATCCCGCCCTCGATCCTGCCCTACAAATGGATGTGGACTTTTTGAAAGATATTCGAGAACAACTGAGCGACTTGCCCATCATTACTGTTGTAACGCAAGTGGATCGACTACGACCGATACGGGAATGGGAACCTCCCTATAATTGGCAATGGGGTGATCGTCCCAAAGAAATTGCGATCCGAGAAGCGGTGGAATATCGCGCCCTTCGTTTGGCCCAGTTGAATTTAGAGCCAACTTTGGGTCAACAAATACAGGTGTTACCGGTAGTTACCCGAGATTTTCCAAGCGATCGCCCGGATTGGGGAGTGGATATGTTATCGTTAGCCTTAATCTCAGCGATCGCCCCGGCCAGTCAACTTCGCTTAGCGCGTTTTCTGCGGAATTTAGAAGCCCGTACCCTTGCCGCTACTCAAATTATCGATCATTACACCTTTCAAATGACCACTACCCAAGGCGTGACAGCACTCTTAAAAAGTCCGGTGCTTAAATTTTTGGCTACTCTCTCCACCGGTTCCCCCACCTTAGCTTATGTCTTAGCCGAACAAATCCCAGTAGAACAGTTGCCTGTGGTGATTGGTAAACTGCAAATGGCTTATGATCTTTTTAACCTTTTAAACACCAATAAAACCAGCAATTTTGATTTACTTGCCCTCTGGCCATTATTACTAGAAAATCCCACCTCTCCCGAGCGTAATGCTTGGGCATTTGGTCATGCTTTAGTAGAATACTGGACAAAAGATTTAACCATTGCCCAACTGCGAGAACGGTTTCAATATTACATATCACATACTGGCTTAAATGTCAACTAAAAATTTCTAAATCATCTGGCTCCTGCTCGGGGTGTTGTATTTCTTCGAGGGTTTTCCAACCCGCATCCCAAAGGGTTTTATCCTTAAGCTGTTTAGCGTTAACCCAAAAACGGACTGAGGGATCAACTGAAGCGATCATTTCCGCAAAAACCCATTTTCCTTGATTTTTGCGATTGATCACTTGGAAATGCCGCCAACCCCAGTGGGTTTGTTTAGCTGTCCACTTAGAACCTAATAGGTGAGGAAACTTTTGTTTTTGAGACATTCGTCTAATCCAATAAGGCTAAAGACAATATATCCTAGATCTAAAAAGGTCGTTAAATAATCGCTAGAATCAAAGTCGCCTATTTAAACATCCTATAAAAGATTATGGTTGGTCAAGTCTTCCCTAGTTATCCTGTTAAAGCATCGATTCTAACTCTGGTGTGGTTACTAGCCGCTCCTTTATCTGCCTTCGCTCAACCAATTGCTCCCAAGAAAACCGTCCCCACCTTGTCTAACACCCCCTCACCAGCACAAACTTCTGGGGTCAGTGCGGAACGAGTTCCGCACCCCAATCAAGATACGGATTATATTTTAGGAGGAGGCGATGGTATTACTGTGACCGTCTTTCAAGTCCCAGAATTTAGTGGACAATATTTGATCCTAGTCGATGGAACCATTAGCGCTCCTTTGGTCGGTAGAGTGAAATTAGCAGGGTTAACTGTATCCCAAGCGAGTCAACTCCTCTCACAACTTTATACACCTTATTTAAAACGCCCTTTTGTCACGGTGAATGTTACTACCCCCCGTCCCTTGCAAATTGCCGTGGCCGGAGAAGTCAATAGTCCAGGTTCTTATACATTAACCCCAGGAGGGCAAACGCCTTTAGTCACTGATTTAATTCGAGAAGCCGGTGGACTTACCACAGTGGCCGATATTAGTCAAGTGCAATTGCGACGAGTGGTCAACGGAAAAGAAAAAACATGGACTCTGAATTTATGGGAACTCATTCAACAGGGAAATTTAAATCAAGATTTAACTGTACGCGATGGAGACGTGATCGTTGTTCCCACCAAAGAAAACATTTCTGAGGTAGAAACTCGACAACTATCCGATGCTAATTTTGGGATTCGGGCCGATCAAGAGCTTAATGTAGCTGTCGTCGGAGAAGTCTATCGTCCTGGTGCTTATAAAGTGACCCCACAACAAGTATCAGTGGCAGCCGGTTCAGGCACTACCGCTCAATCAGCCAAACGACAACCGCCAAGACTCTCTTTAGCCCTGCAACTGGCAGGAGGTATTAAACCTTTGGCAGATCTTCGTCAAATTGAAGTTCGTCGCTTTAATCGAAACACGACTCAGCAAACAATTAAGGTAGATTTATGGAATCTGTTGGCAACCGGTGATATCACCCAAGATATTATTTTACAAGAAGGAGACACCATCGTTGTTCCCACAGCTAGTGAAGTGGCTCCTGCTGAATCACAAACCTTAGCTATGGCTAGTTTTGCTCCCTTGACTATTAAAGTTAATGTGGTGGGTGAAGTTCTTAGACCTGGAGTCGTTGATGTTCAACCAGATACGCCTTTGAATCAGGCCATTATGACCGCCGGTGGATTTGATAAAAGACGCGCTAATCGTTCAGAAATTGTGCTAATTCGTCTTAATCCTAATGGAACTGTGACTAAACGAAAGATTCCTATAGATTTTGCCGCAGGGATTGCAGGAGAAAATAATCCACCTTTACGCAATAATGACATTGTGATCGTCAACCGCAATGGCATAACCGCGACAACAGATACCCTAAACACGGTACTGAGTCCCTTGGGGACTATATCAGGATTCGCTAACTTTGTTAACATATTTACAGGTAACAACTAACTCACAATAATTTGTAACAATTACTTCTTGAAAATCTGAGGTAAAACTAAATTATCAACACTTCGAAATTAAGCCCTGCTTCGGTCAACCTTAATAGTGAGGAAAAAAAAATGGAGGAGATCGGTATTGCTACGCGATTGCTAAACAACAGCACCGCGAAAATAACTCAACTTCGAGTGACAAGACAGACCCCAAAAATTGAATACGAAAAAAATTTCACAGAGCGTCCTTTTTGGAAAGTCGTCACCCATCGAATCGGTGTGATTATCGCTGTAACCATTGGGGTAACCGCCGGGGTCGGAGTTTGGACATTTCAACAAACTCCCAGGTATGTAGGAAAATTTCAGTTATTAGTAGCATCCGGAGATAACCCGCCTGCGCTCAATCAGTTACCGGCCCCAGACGTAAGTGGGAATACAGTAGAATATGATACTCAAATAGAAGTTTTACGCAGTCCGAAAATCCTCAAACCAATTTTGCAAAAAATTTCTCCTCACTATCGAGATTTAGACGACAAAGGTTTAGCTCAAAAGCCAAAAAATAAAGAAGAACCCCTCAAAATAATTCGCTTACCCCAAACGAAAATTTTAGAGATCTCTTACGAAGATAACAATCCGAAAAAAATTATTTTTGTTCTTAATAATCTTGCCGATGCCTATTTGAAATATGCAAGAGAAGTCAAACAGTCTGAACTTAAAGCCGCCATTGAATTTGTCAACATTCAGTTGCCCAAATATCAGCAACAAGTGTCTCAATATGAGCAAAAATTACAAAAAGTTAGGGAAAAATATAATATCCTTGACCCTCAAGCGCAGGCCAATGAGTTATCAAAACAATTGCTTTACTTACAAACGGAACTGTTAAATACCCAAGTCCAACTGAAGGAAACAACATCTTTATATCAAAATTTGGAAAAACAGGTGGGATTAAAGCCCCAGGAAGCCTTAAATTCAAGCTATCTAAGTGAATCTCCCCGTTATCAATACTTACTGAACCAATTACAGCAAGTAGAAATAGAACTGGCGAAACAGGCGACAATTTTTGTTGACGATAGTCCCATCATCCAAACCCTTAAGGAAAAACAAGCTAATTTACAGTCCCTACTCAAAGAAGAATCGAAGAAAATTTTAGGCGATCAACCATCAGAACAAATCAATCCTAGCAATAATCACCTCGATTCTCCGAGTGCTGTGCGTTTAGCTCTCAATCAGCAATTAGTTCAATCAGCCAATCAAATCCAAGTCTTACAGACACGAAGCTCGGTTTTACAAAAACAAATAGAAAATGTCAAAAAACAGCTAGAAAAAATCCCAGAAATAGCCAAGCAGTACACAGAACTGCAAAGAAAAATTCAGGTGGCTAATGAAAGTTTAAGCCGCTTTTTAGAGGCTCAAGAAAAAATTCAAATTAAAGCGGCTCAAAAAATGTCACCTTGGGAATTACTCTCTAGTCCAGAACTTTTAAAAGAGCCAATTTATCCCAATCCAATGCGGAATTTAAGTTTAGGGCTAGTGGGAGGAATTTTATTAGGAATGGTAGCGGCTGTTGGGCTTGAGAAACTCGATAATAAGTTTCATTCGGGCCAAGAAATTAAAGAAGCCACCCCATTACCTATTCTGGGATATATTCCTTTTCAAAGAAACCTGAATAATCTTAAGCCGGGTCACAAACACGCCTTATGGCATTCTAATCTTAACCTCGGGCAACCCGGGAATGAGCCTTCAAACTTACCGAGAAAACCCCTTCAATCATTTCATTATTTTTCGGCTTTTCTAGAAGCTTGTATGTCGATGTATGCCAACATTTCTTTGTTGGACAGTGAACCATTAAAGTCAATTGTGATTAGTTCAGCCACAGCAGGAGAAGGAAAATCCACTATCGCTTTATATTTAGCTCAAGTGGCGGCTGTCATGGGACAGAGAGTTTTACTCGTAGAAGCCAATTTAAGAAAGCCTCAGTATTATCAATGGGTAGATGTTCCTCAGCCAGAGGGATTAAATGAAGTGCTTACTCTAGGATTAGAGGTCGCTAAAGCGATTCAAAAAGTTCCTCAATGGGAAAATTTATCGGTCTTGATGGCGGGTGACGAGGCGGCTAATCCAACTGGGTTACTGGCTAGTGAAAAAATGGGACAACTCATCGAGCAATTCCATCAAGATAGTCAGTATGATTTGGTCATTTATGATACTCCCCCTATACTCGGCTTTCCTGATGCTAAGATTTTAGCCGCTTCGACGGAAGGATTGATTTTAGTGACTAAGATGGGCAAAACTGAGCGTCAAGCCTTTAAAGATTGTTTAGATGAGTTAAAAATGTCTGCTATTTCCCTGTTAGGGTTAGTGGCTAATGGGGTAAGTCGTCACCGTTAAAGGCTAACAGATTGATGAACGACTCTCAAAGCTTGGTCTTTCAGGTCAGGGATAAAAACCTGGCCAGTTTTTTGTCCACAGATAATCAAAAGTACGGAAATGCTCAAAAAACCTTGTTCATCATGGCTCTCAAATGAGTCAGTAAATTCTATAATGGCGGCATAAGCTGAAATAGGTTAACCTGAAAGTATCTTGAGTAGTCAATTACAATGCCTTTGCTTGTTGAGCAACTTATTTACACCAGCTTCTCTAAAATCGGGTTTAAGTGTTTCACGAGTGAACTGATCCCGTTAGTCATTAAACGAGCTTTCACTGAACAGATTGTCAATCAGCACTGGAATACTTATGAGCCACCAGAAGCCGGTTTCCGAGCCGCTTACCTCCATCAGATCTCGCCGAGTCAAACCCTATTTGGCTGGCTCTATAATGATGGCCCCGATGACTTTGGGCGCTCGAATATACCCTATTTTATTTGCTACTATATTGCTGAAAATTTAACCCCTTTCCAACTCGATAAAATTATCACCTGTTTAGAAACCGGTCCAGTAGATATTATAGACCGTAAAGATCCCCCCGAGCATTTAGATAATTTGTTGATTCCTGATTTTTGCCTCTATGAAGCCCCCATACGAGGAGTGGCTATTGGTTCGGAGATTCGTCAACAATCTCACAATAACTTAAAACAGAATAAACTGATTAATTTATTTGTATCTGGGGAGAAAAGTACCCTAATTCAAGCTAAAGAAACCGTTATTCAATCTCATTCAACGAAATCTCAACTAGGAAGCAATTCTACTCACACTACCTTAGATTTACCTTCAGTCAGCGCTCCCGGGATTAACTCTCAAATTTCCTCATCAACCAATAAACTCGAAGAAATTTTACAAGAATTAGCCACAAAACCCATTGGCATTGAGGGAGTTGTGCTGGTTTCTGTGGAAGGATATCCGATTATTCCCTCCATTAATATAGATGACAATACAGCCTTAATTATTGCTGGAACAATGCTTTATTTAGCCAAAAGCGCGGAAGAAGAGTTTGGTTGGCAACAGATAGAGAATATATCGATCAAAGGTCCACAGGGTCATATCATCTTAGCCATTTGTAATTTAGAGATGTTTTTGTTAGTAAAAGCCGGCAAAGCGGTTACAGGCTTATTAGAAGCAGAGATTAAACGCACAATTAAAAAGTTGAATGCAGCGATGGAAGTGCCACAAGCTCAAAAAGCACTGACCCCCAAGCCGCCTCAAACTTCACCAGATTTGAAAGAAAAAAACAACTCTGTGCCGGCAGAAGATGAAACATTTTTACCAGAGATGACAGAAGATGTCTCTTTAAAAGTGGATCAAGACATCCGCTATCGAGGTCGTCGAACTAACCTTTAAGTTTTATGTTTGTTGTTGAGCCGACTAATAATTCCTGCAACCATAGGAGAAACGTCATTTTTCAACATAAAACCCGTGTAAGCCTGAAGGCCATGCTCACTTATATCTAAACCTTTCAATTCGGCTTCTGGAGAGACTCGTATCCCCACAAACAAATCAATTAAAGACCAAACCATCCAACTCGCTAAAACGGTAAAAAGGCTAACAGAGGCAATTCCTAACAGTTGAATAAACATCTGCTTAATCCCTCCTAAGCCGCCTCCCACCAGCAATCCTTGGGCCGGACCAATATGATACAAATTCACATCAGGTCCCACAGCCAATAAAGCCACTGCCAAGGTTCCCCAGATCCCCCCGACAAGATGGACAGAAATCGCTCCGGCAGGATCATCAATTTGTAAATGATCAAATACATCCACCGCAAAAACGATCAACACACCCGCCACTAAGCCAATAAACCCGGCTCCTCCGAGGGATACAAAACGACAGCCAGCAGTAATGGCTACTAACCCCCCTAAAATTCCGTTAATAATCACTGACAAATCCGGCTTACCAAAATAGAACCAAGTGGTGATCGTAGCGGCAATTCCTCCCATAGCCGCCGACATATTAGTGGTCAACAAAATGTGACTGATAGCCAGGGGATCGGCTTTCATGGTTGAGCCGGCATTAAAACCAAACCAACCTAACCACAGAATAAAGCATCCCAAAGTTGAAAGGGTAAGATTATGGCCAGGCAAAGCAAAAGACTTTCCCTGTTGATATTTTCCTATTCGGGGACCGAGAATAACGGCTCCCACCAAAGCCGCCCAACCCCCAACCGAATGAACCACCGTAGAACCCGCAAAATCATAAAAATCGAGGCCTTGTAGCCAGCCGCCTCCCCAAATCCAATGACCCGTCACGGGGTAGCAAAAGCCTACCAAAACTAGGCTAAAAATAAAAAAAGCTAAAAAGCGAATCCGTTCGGCTACCGCTCCAGAAACAATGGTTGCCGCCGTTCCTGCAAACATCAATTGAAAGAAAAATTTAGCTTTCAAAGGGATTCCCGTCCCTGCCAAAGCTGTAAACACCCCTTGATAATTTTCGCCGGTGGCCGGACTATTATCCACACCGCTTAAGAAAAACCCCTGAAAACCAAAAAGCGGCGTTCCCTCGCTAAACATTATTCCAAAACCAAAAGACCAAAACGCTATAGTGGCTAGAGTAAAAACAATCAGATTTTTCGCCAAAACATTAACCACATTTTTTTGTCTACAAAAGCCAGACTCTAGCGTAGCAAAGCCGGCATTCATGAAGAAAATAAGACAACCCCCAAAAATTACCCAAACGGTGTCAAGCGCGATCTGAAGTTTTTGTTCAACTAGATCAACCCGAGTCATGGTGGTGGGTTTGGCCATGGCGGCTCCAACCCAGACTAAGACAATGACCGTTGCTAATAAGACCCTCGGCACGACTCTTAAGTGAAAAATATTTTTAATTAACTTTACTTTATTTAGCTTTTTTTGAAACATTAGTGTCAGAATATTAGAGATAGGTTAGATCTATACAAGGACTATTTAAATGATACTTATCCAATATGACATCATTATCTAGCAAAGAGCTACCTATTTACAGATTGTTAAGTCTTGGACAACGGGGAGTAGGCAAGACGGTTTTTTTAGCTGGCAGCTACACAAACTTAAAAAGCTATCAATCCACTAAACCTTCTTCTTCTGTTTGGTTTGAATGTCTTGAAGCCCAGGATCAGAATAATCTAGAAGCTATTCTTGGCTATATTGCCCAAACTGGAGAATATCCACCGCCGACGATGAAGATTACTGACTTTAACTTTGCCGTTAAACAACAGACTCGTTTCGGTAAAACAAAAACCCTTTGTCAGTTTCTCTGGTGGGATATTCCTGGTGAGTGTGCTACCTTTGATAATCCTGATTTTCAAGAGATGGTTTTAGCTTCTCATAGCTGTTGTGTGTTTATCAATGCTTTTCGCTTACTCAACGACCCTAATTATCGGCAAGAATTTCAGGCGATTATCAAACAGATTTTTGCCATTGCCTCTTTAGTCAACCCTGCCGAGATTGAATATAACTTTGCTCTGATCTTTACTCAATGTGATCGCATTGATGCCGGACCCATCGGGCGCTTGCAAATTGAACAGTATTTACAACCGTTAAATAAAGCCTTAGAGTCTGTTCAGGCTCATTATCAACGATTTTACTCAGGCATCCCGATTGTTTCAGAACAAGGGACTTTTCAACTCAAAACCCGGGGAGCCTCTGATGTTTTTTTGTGGTTAATTGGCGAATTACTCAAAAGCAAGTCAGATAAATCTTTAGAAAATGCCTTAAAGCCAGATGTTATGGGACCTCAACGGGTTAGGTCTTTAGCTAAGCGCTCTCTGGTTTGGGTCATTGCCGCTAGTGTCGGTTTATTAGCATTAACTGCGGGTTTATTATTCGGGTTTGGTTTGATGTCGCCAGCCAAGCAACAAGCCCAATCATCAGATTCCGAAATTCAACAGTATTTACAAACTTTAAACAAAAACCCTGATGATTTTGATGCTTTAGTGGCTTTAGCCAATCGATATTTACAACTCGGAGAATTAGAGCAAGCCATTATTATTTTAGAAAAAATTGTGGACAAAAAACCTCAAGATTTACAATGGCAGTTCAATTTAGCTCAGTTATATGAACTGACTCAAGCAAAGCCTAAAGCAGAAGCTATCTATGATCGAATTTTAGCTCAAGATCAAAATAACTTTAAAGCCTTAATGGGGAAAGGTCTAATCCGCAAGGAATCAGGAGATCATCAGACAGCACAGCAGTTATTTAAACAGGCTGAACAAGTCGCACCCTCAACGGATTTAAAACAGAAAATTCATGATATTTATATGAATAGTAAATAACTCGTTAAGCCAAAACCTCATTATGGTTAAGAAAAACACAACTATCCTGGTGCTACTCGGGCTACTGGTAGCAGCCGGATTTTTTGGAGCTATTTCCTGGCTTATTCTCTCATTAATGGGAGGAATAGCAGAAAAAAAAAGTATTGAGCCAGCAGTACCCCCATTATCTTCTGATTTCGCTTTAACGACTGTGGAACGCTTGAATGACGTTAAAAATGTTCCACAAGGATTGTTTAATTATGGCGGAAGTACCTCTTGGGTTCCGATTCAAGCGGCTGTAAATCCGTTTCTTCAAATCCTTTTTCCTCAATTTATACTGCGTTACACTAATCCGGTTAATGGCAAACCGGGTTCGGGAACCGGAATTAAAATGTTGCTCGAGAATCAGTTATCTTTTGCTTTGTCATCTCGCCCTCTGATAGCCGCCGAATATCAACAAGCCAAAAATCAAGGATTCAATTTTGAAGAGATTCCTGTTGCTATTGATGCTATTGCTATTGCGGTGCATCCGACTCTGAATATTCCCGGTTTAACCATATCCCAATTGAAAGATATTTACACTGGCAAAATTATCAATTGGAGTCAAGTAGGCGGCCCCGATCTTCCCATTACTCCCTATTCTCGTCTTGAAAAAGACAGTGGAACTGTTGAGTTTTTTGTGCAAAATATTTTAGAAAGAGAAGCCTTTACAAACAACTTGGTATTAGTGAGTGACACCTCTACAGGCTTGCAAAAATTATCAAAAAATCCGGGAGGCATTTATTATGCTTCTGCACCAGAAATTGTTCCTCAGTGCGGCGTTAAAGCTTTACCTATAGGACAAAAATTGGGAGAATGGAAGACTCCTTATCAAGAACCTTTTATCCCTTTATCCCACTGTCCGGCTAAACGCAACCAAGTTAATAACAAATTAATTAAAAGTGGTGAGTACCCCATTACTCGCCGCTTATTTGTCATTGTTAAAGGGGATAAATCCATTGATGAACAGGCCGGCAGGGCTTATGCTAATTTATTACTCACGAAGGAAGGTCAAGAGTTGATTAATAAATCGGGTTTTGTTAGTCTTCGTTAAGCATAATTGCTCGGTTTTTAACAATAACCTTGCTCAATGTATAATTTTCTATTGATAATTGATTGTTATTTAGAAGTTAAGACCTCTCATGCTCAAGGAGAAGGGAAAAAAGAAAAAATATTTTTCCTTGTTTTAATTTTTGTCATTAATCAAGAGGTAATAAGCACTTCTCTCTGATTAATTATCATTTAGACAATATTGCTACTCTTGCTATTTATATTATAGCGTGATAATGTCAAATTTAAAATTTAGCTTTCAAATAATTTGGAGTTTAAATTATGTATAAACCTATAAATCGGCTGAAATCAATCATCAAAAAATCTCCCTTAAGTCCCTTAGCTAAAAAAATTTATCGAAATTTTAGTCCACATGGCAAAAATGAACTTTATGATCGACAGATAGTTGAGGTTATGCGACGTTGTCTGAAAAATGATTCTGTTTGTGTTGATATTGGTGCCCATACAGGAACCATTCTCAAACACATGATTGATTTAGCTCCTAACGCAACCCATTTTGCCTTTGAACCCATTCCTCATCTGGCTAATTTTTTACAAACTAACTTTCCTCAAACTCGTGTGTATGAGTTGGCTTTAAGCGATGAATCAAAAGAAGTAGAGTTTAACTTAGTAACTAACGATCCGGCTTATAGTGGACTACGGAAGCGAAATTTTCTTCCTGAAGACGCTAAAATTGAAAAAATTCTTGTTCGCACTGAAAAGTTAGATAATATTATTCCATCAAACGTTTCTATTTCATTTATCAAAATTGATGTAGAAGGTGCAGAATACCTTGCTTTTCAGGGAGGTATAGAAACTCTCAAACGAAATCGGCCGACAATTGTCTTTGAATCTGGCAAAAAATCCGCACCATACTACAACGTTACTCCTGAAAAGATCTTTAATTTTTTAAAAAATGAATGCGAACTACAAGTTTCAACCATGAAACGCTGGCTTGAAAATAAACATTCATTCTCAAAAGAAGAATTTTGTCTTAGTTTTAATAAAACTAAAGATTTTGTTTTTATGGCTTATTCTTAATCATAGCAGTCGAAGCCAAGCTTAGGACGTTAATTTAAAATCCTAGCGTGAGGTTGACTGTAAAATGTTCCCTAACCCCTACACCCTAACTTATTTCGCTTCCATCCAATTTTTACCCGAACGAATCTCAACTACCAAAGGAACAGTTAAATTAACAGCATTTTCCATTGTATTTTTAATTTTAACTTCTAACTCTTCCCATTCATGCGGCGGCACTTCAAACACTAATTCATCATGCACTTGTAACAACAATCTCGCTTGATACTGCTGTAAAATTTCCTGGAGTTGTACCATTGCTATTTTAATAATATCAGCACTTGAGCCTTGAATCGGAGCATTAGCCGCAGCCCTTAATAATTGAGCATCAGAAAAATTTAACTCCAGTTTTTTTAAATCCAAGTTTTCAGGCTTTTCACCTCGTAACCGATTTAACTTATCATCAAAAAATTCAAAATAGCGTCGTCTTCCTAAAATCGTTGTGACAAAACCCTTGGCGATCGCTTCTTTTTTTACCCTTTCTAAATACTCAAATACTCGCGCATATTTTTGATGATATTTCTCAATAAATTCTTTTCCTTCTTGCACACTTAACCCAAATGCTCTAGCAAATCTTTGCGCTCCCATCCCATAAATTACGCCAAAGTTAATGGTTTTGCCGATACTCCGTTCTTCAGAAGTAATATTAGCTTTATCAAATAACAATTGCGCTGTTACTCGATGCACATCTTGATAATTTTGATAGGCTTCTACTAAAAGGGGTTCTTGAGTTAAATGAGCTAAAATTCTTAATTCAATTTGAGAGTAATCGGCTGAAACTAATAGCCATCCTTCTTCGGGAATAAAGGCTTGTCTGATTTGGCGAGAAAATTCGGTTTTAATGGGTATATTTTGCAAATTGGGATTAGAAGAAGATAACCTTCCTGTGGTGGTCACCGTTTGATTAAAATCCGTATGAACTCGCCCGGTTTTAGGATGAACTAAAGCAGGTAAAGCATCAACATAAGTAGATTTAAGTTTAGCTAGGGTTCGATGTTCGAGGATATAATCAATAATGCGGTCTTCTCCTTGTAATTTTTCTAAGGTCGCATGATCGGTTGAGTAACCGGTTTTTATTTTCCGAGATTTGCTTTTACTTAATTTTAATTTATCAAACAAAATATAACTCAATTGTTTAGGAGAACCTAAATTAAAGCTTTCTCCTGCCGCTTCATAAGCTTTCTTTTCAAAGATGGCTAAATCTTGCTCTAATTTTTGAGAAAACGCTTTCAAATATTGGCTATCAATCCGCACTCCTGTATTTTCCATTTCGGCTAATACAGGCTCTAAAGGTTGCTCAACCTTGATTAATAAATTGTATAAGTCGGGAGCTTTTTCAAGTTCTGCTAGGAGTTTAGGGACTAATTTAAAGGTAGCATAAGCATCCATCCCACAATAATGAGCCACTCGACTAATATCTAAATTAGCAATGGTTTGAGTTTTGGGAATCTCTAAGTCTTTATAGTTTAACGATTTAATATTCTCTAGATAACGATGGCATAAATCACTCAGTTTATGACTGTCTTCAGGACGTAGGACATAACTAGCTAACATCGTATCAAAAACCACACCAGCTAATTGTATTCCCTGATGAAGTAAAACAATTCTGTCAAATTTAGTATTCTGAAAGGCTTTAGGATATTGATCACTTTCTAAAATAGAACGTAAAGCCGCTAAAACTTCTGTTTGTGGTAATTGTTCGCCTTCAGTATGATTTAAAGGAATATAAGCAACATCTGTAGATTGATGCCCCCAACAGCAACCTATGCCTACTAAAGTGGCTTCTATCGGATCAAGGGATGTGGTTTCTGTATCCCAAGTCACCGGTTGATGAGTATCTGTATGTTGTTCTAAAATATTGATTAACTTGGCGAGTTTTTCTGAAGTGTCAATAATTTGCGGCTCAATGGAACTCACCTCAGCAACCGGCTCAGTTTTTTCTACTTCTTTAATATTTTCGCTTACAGGCGTTGCAAATAGAGAAAGTTGTTGAGGTTCATTAATATCAGTTGTGGGGTGAACTGTTCCGCCAAATTTCTCTTGTAAACGGTTGATATTTTGTAAAAATTTCTTCAGTTCTAATTTTTCCAAAAGTGGGCGAATGGTATTAATATCAAATCCTTTTAATTGACATTTTTCTAAATCAATATCAGTGGGAACATCTAAAGCCAACTGTGCTAAAACTCGAGACTGTTGGGCATCTTCTTTACCGGCTTCGAGTTTCTTTTTAACGGCTCCTTTGATCTGATCTAGATTTTGATAAATACCTTCTAAAGACCCATATTCTTTTAGCAGCGTCGCGGCGGTTTTTTCGCCGATCCCTAAAATTCCGGGAATGCTATCAGATTTATCCCCACATAAGGCTTTAAAATCTACTACTTGGTTAGGTTTTACGCCTAATTTTTCTTCTACCACCTTGGGATCGACTTCTGTATATCCATGAGCCGCAATTCCTTTGAGGGCATTTTTTTCTACATAAAGAACGCTGATCTGTTTTTCGGGATCAACCAGTTGAAATAAATCTCGATCCCCGGTGACAATTTTAACGCGATAGTTGCTTGAAGCCGCTTTTTCGGCTAAAGTGCCTAAAATATCATCCGCTTCGTAGCCGGCAACCGTAACCATCTGCAAATTCAAAGCATTTAATAAGCGTTTGAGGTTTTCTAAGTCAGGGATAAACTCTTCTGGGGTTTCTTTGCGATCACCCTTATAATTAGGGTAAAGTAGATGACGAAATGAAGGTTCTTTGCGATCAAATGCGATCACCACACCCTGTGGCTGTTGTGTTTCGATCACCTGTAACAAGGAGTTGAGAAAGCCAAAACAGACGCTAGTGGGAATTCCTGTAGAGGTACGCAACGGTCCGGCTTTGGCGTGGGCAAAGGCATGATACGCCCGATACGCTAAAGAGTGACCATCAATTAAGAGAAATAAAGCGGCTGTGTCTGCTGTCATTGCAAATTCCTGTTACGTCCCTGACCTATTGTAGCCCTAACCCTCAAGGGTTGGGGCCAACCGAACAGAGCAACGCCTGCGCGGGCTACATGAGACTTGCTACCTGGGGGCGTTTCTTGATTCTGAGACGTTTCTAAATTAAAGACTAGGTGTTACCTGTCTAGCATCATCTTGAGTCGGGAAATTCTTCACATCACTGTAACCCATATTAGAGGCTATCTCCCGCAAAATAGAAATTTGTGCCTCAAAGTCGAGACCTTCAATTTTCGAGAGAGCATTATTAACCGCTTCCGTTGCTTTATAATTACCCGGAATATCCACTACCGTATCGCCCATAGCTTCAGCCCAAGCATACCAGACGAATAACTGATTGTTGGGAGATAAACCCCCATAATAACGGGAATATTCGCTATCTTTAGCATTAACAATATCCCGCATGATTTCTAATTGTTCATTATCTGATAACTGTAAAAAATCTTCGATCAGCGAGGAAAGAAAATCTACATTGATGGCATTAGTTCCGGCGGGAGTAATAGAGTCTCCCATCTTTTCATAAATATAATAAAGCAACGCCAACTTATCATCAGTATTTAACTGATTATACTCTTCAAAAATCGCTTGAGTCTCCTTGGAGAGAATATTAGAGCTTGTATCTGTTAATCCAGTCATAGCTTGACATTTTTTTACTACTTGATATATTTATTCATCCATAATCTGCCTTCAACAGCACCTAACGAGAGAAAGAATTTAGCAATTTTACTCAGCTAAAAAAACTTACAACTTTTAGAGGATTTAATTGAGATTATTCAGCGTTATCATTCATATTTCTCAAAGCCAAGCTCAACAATTGTAAGTGAGGATCATTCTGCCCTTTGAGAGAATTAATCAGCTTACAAACTAATTATGATTGGATAATTATCCTTGTCAAAAAACTTAACATCAATTATGCAATCTTATGATGTCATTATTATAGGCGCGGGCCATAACGGTCTAGTGTGTGCGGCTTACCTCCTAAAAGCCGGCTACTCGGTCTTATTATTAGAAAAACGATCAGTTCCCGGTGGGGCAGCCACCACTGAAGAAGCCTTACCAAAAGAAGCGCCGGGGTTTTATTTCAACCTTTGTGCTATCGATCATGAATTTATTCATCTCGGTCCAGTAGTAGAAGAATTAGAATTAAATAAATACGGATTGGAATATCTCTTCTGTGATCCCGTCCTATTTTGTCCTCATCCGGATGGAAAATACTTTTTAGGTCATCGTTCCATCGAAAAAACCTGTAACGAAATTGCTCGTTATAACCAGCGAGATGCTCGAAAATATGCCGAATTCATGGACTATTGGCAGCGCCTAATCAGAGGCATTGCCCCCATCTTTAATTCACCGCCCAAATCTGTCGTTGATATGATGGGCAATTATGACTTTAAAAATCTTCAAGATCTACTATCAGTCATGCACGGTGTTGATCCCACCCTAGACTTGATTAGAACCATGCTCAGTAGTGCAAAAGATAGCCTTAATGAGTGGTTTGATTCGGAATTTTTGAAAGCACCTTTAGCAAGACTGGCCTCAGAATTAGGCGCTCCCCCTTCGCAAAAAACCCTGGCCATTGGTGCAATGATGATGGGGTTGCGGCATCATCCCGGCATGGCTAGACCTCGTGGCGGAACCGGCGCACTGGTTAAAGCGTTAGTGAACTTAGTCAATAGTGAGGGGGGAACTATCCTCTGTGACCAAATTGTTGAGCGAGTTTTGATTAACGATAAAGGTCAAGCCGAAGGAGTTAGAACCGCAGGCGGCAAAGAATATTTAGCTAAAAAAGGTGTCATCTCTAATATAGATGCTCAACGTTTATTCCTTCAGATGGTTGACCCGGCAGCACTGGATGCGGCAGACCCTAAACTACGGGAGCGTGTAGAACGTAGAATTGTCAACAATAACGATAGTATCCTCAAAATTGACTGCGCCCTCTCCGAAGCGCCTCGCTTTGAAAGATATGACCACAAAGATGAATATTTAATTGGCTCAGTGGTGATTGCTGATTCGGTAGATCATGTAGAAGAGGCGCACGTCCTGCCAGAATTGGGCAGAATTCCGGATGCTAACCCTTCTATCTATGTTGTTGTGCCGACGATGCTTGATCCCTCTATGGCACCGGCTGGTAAACATACCATGTGGATTGAGTTTTTTGCCCCTTACCAACTTGCCGATGCCCAAGGAACGGGATTACATGGAACGGGTTGGACAGATGAATTGAAGAATAAAGTAGCAGACCGCGTCATCGATAAATTGGCCGAGTATGCGCCGAATGTGAAAAACGCCATTATTGCTCGTCGGGTAGAAAGTCCAGCAGAATTGTCAGAACGTCTGGGAGCCTATCATGGCAATCATTATCATATTGATATGACCCTAGAACAGATGGTCTTTTTCCGTCCCTTACCCGAGATAGCCAATTATAAAACCCCTATTGAGGGATTATTCCTAACAGGTGCCGGTACTCACCCGGGTGGCTCCATTTCTGGATTGCCGGGTCGCAACTGTGCCCGAGTGTTTTTAAATGTTCAGCAGCCGCTTAAGCAGAATCTCAAGGAAGTGGGTGATTGGCTCAAATCCACTTTAACCCCTTCTCATGGTTAACCCAATCCGGGTTGATCACCTCTGAGAGCGTAGAGACGTTGTATCTAATGTCTCTACAGGGTTAACTGGGCCCCAAAAAACGGTAAAAAATTCCCTTTTAAAGGCTTAAAAATTTTTTTTTGAACTGTCGCCATTGCTCTCCTCCTATTTCTTTACGGCTGAGTTTTTTTTCTCTATCTTTTGGTCTACTCAAAGTTCCTCAAAATTCAATTACAATTGTTAATATAAAATCCTCAATCATAAGTGTATCTATTAGCCTTTTAATAGGAGGTATTGACATGACACCTTTTGAATGGATACTTTTTGTTACTGCGCCTGTAGTAATCTTTGTATTCGGTCTAGAGATCAATATTCTCAATGATAAATAACTTTCAATTAATACCAGTAACCAAACATTTGTTCTTGGCTTAAAGTTTCATCGTTTTCTCAAGGTACTGAGGTTAAATCCGCGTTAAGTAGCTCGACAAAAAAAGACGGATTGTAAAAAGTAGGGTGTGAGAAATTAAAATAAATTTACAGTCCTTAGAAAAATTTATAACTACTTAACTTCCTTTTTCAAACAATAAGAAGAAGGGGAAAACCGAGATCTCCAATTCCGGGTGGGACAAAGGAGCTATGGGGCCGAAATTGTCCGGTCACAGCCGCCACCTTGCCCACCCCACCAACTGCGCCTGCTCACGACTTTACCTTTAATTCGAGCCTACATTAAGGAGGATCAATTGACTGACATCATTAACCTAGATAGCCTTGTTGAAATCTTATTAGGCATAAGCTTAAGTGCGGCGGCGGGTTTCCGGGTATTTGTCCCCCTGTTAGTCTTAAGTGCGGCGGCGGTGGTGGGACATTTAGACCTACCAACAGACTTTAATTGGGTAGAAACGCCTCAAGCTTTAGGGGTGTTTGGGGCGGCTTGCTTGCTGGAGATAGCCGGCTATTATATTCCTTGGTTTGATCATTTGCTTGATACCGTTGCCACCCCTGCCGCCTTTATTGCCGGTACAGTGGTAACCGCCAACGTCACCCCTGAAATGAATCCCCTTGTACAATGGACTTTAGCAGTGGTAGCTGGCGGCGGTACAGCCGGATTAACCAAAGGCTTGATGAATATCTTAAGAGTGGGAAGTAGCGCAACATCAGGAGGATTGACTAATCCTATCTTAGCGACTGTTGAATTGATTGCCGCCGCCGGGCTATCTGTTCTGGCTGTTACCCTGCCAGTGGTAGCCGGGCTATTAGTTTTAGGTACAATCATTTTCGCGCTGCAAAAACTCTGGAAATATTTTTCTATTCCCAAACCTTCACCAATCGATAAAACACCTGCTACATAACCCATCATTTACGAGTATAATTTGGAGGATGAAACGCCAAGTCAGCAAATTCCTTATCCGCTTGTTAGACAGATGTCTTCACCCCCTACCAATCCCTATCAAAGCCGACTGCTTAACCTATTCAATCGTCAATCCCTTCGCTTGAAAGAACAATTAAATCGGACAGGGCGACAGTTAAAAAATGCTGTAGAAATGGGGGTGCAAATCCTTGTCTATCCCCTGTATTTGCTGGTACAAACCGGACGGATGGTTCAACGCCAACTGCAACAAAAAATTGCACAACAACAATTTCTGCTTTCCCCATCTTCTTCTAATTCTGGATCTGTTCCCGTTACTTGTGATCAACCCATTGAACAGATTTTAAAAACCCTTGAGCCTTGGTTATCCGAAGCTCAAGACACCATTTCCCCCTCAGCCGTCAGTGCCCCTTTAGAAAAAGTTCCCATCGAGCCTTTTAGCCAAAATATAGAAATTCAGGGACTAGCAACACTGCTACAAAATCAGAAATTAGTATTAGTAAGTTCAAACAATCTTTTAATAGATATTTTTTACCCGGCTCAACAAGAACAACTCAAACAGCGTATTGTTAGCGAGCTTGCCAATTATCAGTATCAACGACGCTTAGAACTGCAAGCGGCTAAAAAATTTCCTTCTTTAATCCCTTCGTTTCAAATTAACAGCCCTCAAGTTTTGCCGCCTGTGCGTTGGTTTTGGACAGTAATGCGTTGGATACAAACTGGCGAACTGGCCAACGCGATCAATCTTTTTGGAGAATCAACCCTCGTTCGTCGCTCTGGGATCAATAATATTACCGTTTCTACAACCCTAACTGAACCCATAAAATCGATTCCTAGAGAAACTCAATACCAGGTCTTAACCTCTATTGAAACCTTAGATCATTATTCGGTTAATCTAGGCCGAATACAAGTCATTATACAAGCCGCTCTTGAATACTTTTTTGGAGAAAGAAAAGCCGAACGAGTTGAACAAAAAGAAGCCTTTTCCTTAAAAAAATCCCCCACAGACAGCATGGCTTATTTAGCTCATTGGGGTGCGGAACGAGTTCCGCACGGGGAGACAGCCGCCTTGGGCAATACAGATATTTCCCCTCAACTCCTTCCCCCGACAGACATCCATTTAACCATTAAGGGAAAGAGAGAACAACTCACACAAAAACCTTTAACCCTGACCCCCGCAGAATCCGATCCTTTTCAAATCCAAATTTTGATTCAAGCGGCTATTGATTATTTCTTTGGACAAACTAAAAAACAATTGTTAGGAGGAGGAAATCCAAATCGAGCAAGATTATCGACTCCATCAAGAAAACCCTTATCTCAAGAACCAGAACCCGATCCCTGGTTATCGAAAGAAGATTTATTTTCCGAAAATATCCCCCGAGAAAATCCGAAAAAACCTAATGATGGGATGAGTTCTGAACCCGCAAAACTAGCGGGAACTTCCCGAGAAATTAAATCTAAAAAGAGTCTTTTAGAAACCTTCAAACAAACTCTAACTCAAGAAAATAAAGCTCAATCTCTCACGCTCGAAAAACCCTTACCAACACCCGCCCCATCTCCTTTAAATGAAGCGGCTACAGCAAAAAACCTAGAAATTACGCCTATTTCTGCTAAAGTAGAGGAATTAGAAGCAAAACCTGAATGGATTGAAACCGAAGCGACACCGGTCGGTTATGTTAAACATCCTTTAGTAAAAATTTTAGAAACCTTAGATCGCGTGATCTTTTGGTTAGAGGAACAGGGGTTAAAGTTTTGGAATTGGGTTAGAGGCAATAAAAATAGCCATTAAGTTGCTAAAATTCTCTTTTCCCCTTTCCCCTTCCCCCTTTCCCCTTCCCCTTCCCCTTCCCTAGTCATCTCAAAAAAATCTCAAAAAATAGGTTAATTTATTTTTAAACTAGGGAAACCTAACTATTAAAGACAACCCCATCGTGAGCAATTATGAATTTAGGTTTTCTCGTCTGTTCAAGTGAAAATGATTTTGGTATAGGAAAACTCATAGCAGCAGAGCAACCTAATGCCACTGTTGAGTATTTCTATTCGGTTGGACAGCGTATGACTCAAACGGTTCCCCTCGCTTCTATCCGTCGCGTCAGACTGCAACGTCAAACCAGATGTTATCTTAATTTATATGGAACAGATACTTGGCAAATAGGCAGAATTTACGCATGGGACGAAGAAAACCAGCAATATCAAATAGATTTACCCGACAGTAAACACACCTTTGCCACAGAAAGCGAAATATACGTTAGATGCGACCTTCCCATCGATGATCCGATGGACATCCTAGCGATGAAGGGACAAGAAACCCCCTACTTTCACAACCAGCGTTCGCGGTTTCTTCAATCTTTAATTAAACAACGCGCGGTGAGTCGGGGAATGACCGGGTTACTCTCAGCGAATATAGAACTCTATCCTCATCAAGTAGAAGTAGTGCGCCGGGTGTTAGAAGATCCCATCGGACGCTACCTTTTAGCCGATGAAGTGGGTCTTGGTAAAACCATCGAAGCGGGGGTCATTTTGCGTCAGTTTCTCTTGGATACACTGACCGCGTCGGCCTTAATTGTGGTTCCCTCCTATCTGGTTTATCAGTGGAGACAAGAACTCGAAGATAAATTTTATCTATCACAGTTTCGGGAGCGAGTCACCATTCTGGCCAGTGAAGACTGGAAGCAAGTGCAAAATTCCACTGATGCTTATGAGTTTCTCATTATTGATGAGGCCCATCACATCGCCGCCATGGCCAGATCCGATGACCCTTCACAACGTCGCTGTTTTGACACCTGTCGGAAATTAGCCCATCATTGTCCTCGCTTGTTGCTTCTGTCTGCGACTCCTGTGCTTAACCACGAACAGGACTTTCTAGCCATGTTACACCTTCTCGATCCAACCACCTATTCATTAGATGATCTAGAAGGGTTTAGAGAACGAGTTCACAAACGCCAAAACATCGGACGGGTTTTATTAACTTTTAACGAAGGATGTGACCCCTTTGTCCTTAAAAAAAGTCTTAGCACCCTAGAGTCCCTATTTTCAGAAGATACCTATCTTTTAACCCTCACTAACCAGTTACAAACCGAGTTAGAAAACCCAGACAGTGAAGTCATTGATCAGCAGATTCGCGCCATCCGTACCTATATTAGCGACACTTACCGGCTTCATCGGCGAATGCTGCGTAACCGTCGCGCTACCGTATCCGATGTCATTTTTGATCGTAACGCAGTCCCAAAACTAGAATATGATTTAGATGAACGGGCTTATTCTCTTCATGAATTATTAGAAGAATGGCGCACTGCCGCCCCTGATGAAGCCAATTATCAGCGCATTTTCCTATTACTGTTTCGGGCGAGTAACACTTGGTTAGGAATACTACAACAACTCCTTGAATCGCGTTTGAGAGGGGTAGGTTCTAGCGCTTTAAGATTAGAATGGGGGCAAAATAATAGCACGCTCTTAACTAAAACGCCTCTTTTTGAGGGAGAAAGTGCCATTTTAAAATCTATTGTTAACCTATTGAAAAGCCCTTCGGAAGATGGCGATAGATTAGAATTACTAAAAATCGTTATTTTGTACCATCTAGCGGATCATCTAAACCTGCAAAAACTGAAAGGAAATTTAACTAAGTTACAAAACGAAATTCAGCAAAGAATTCTGCGTCCCTTCGCCGCAGATAAGTTTCCAAAATTGATGATTTTTACCAGTTTTACCGGCAGTTGTACTGCCATTATTGATTTTATTTCAGCTATCTTTGGAGCGAATACAGTGGTTAGTCATCGCACCGGTGACAATCGAGATACCATTGAAACTAATCTAAATCGTTTTAAAACTGACCCTCAATGTTTTCTGTTAGTAGCTGATGCTTCGGGAGAAGAAGGAAGAAACTTACAATTTATCGATGGGGTGATTCATTTTGATTTACCTTTTTCGCCGAATCAATTAGAACAACGTTTAGGAAGAGTTGATCGAATAGGAGGAAAAATCAATCTCAATTCTTGGTTACTAGCCGGCGTTGATTTACCCGATAGTCCATCCGCCGCTTGGTATCAATTGCTCAGTGAAGGCTTAGGAATTTTTAATCATTCTATTTCGAGTTTACAATTTTATGTTGAGGCTAGTCTGCCTGAACTTGAAAAAACTTTGTTTAAGTCAGGGGCAAGCGGATGGCAAGAAATAATTGGACAGATTCAAAGCGAGGTGGAAAATGAAAAAGTCAAGATCAGTGAACAAACCGTCTTAGATGAAATTGATCTTCGCTCCGAGGTAGCTAGGGATTATTTTGAAGACCTTGACAGTTATGATCAAAACCATAAAAACCTTGAAAAAGCAACCGAAGGATGGCTATGTAGTGCTTTGAGATTTCAGCGATTGTATGACGAAAATTTGGCAGAGGTTCGTCATTATAAAGCCACACAACAGACTTTAATTCCTCTCAAAGACTTGAAAAATTATTTTGCCGCTTACACCAAAAATAAAGGCGTTTATAACCGTCGTGTAGCCAATAAATATTCAGGGGTTCACCTCTACAGAATCGGAGAAGAATTAATTGATACATTAACCAATTATCTAAACTTAGATGAACGGGGAAAAGCCTTTGCTATGTGGCGGCAAGAACCAACATGGGATAGTAAAAGAGGCGGAGAATGGCTAGGGTTTCGCTTTGATTATTTGATCGAACTTGACTGGACAGAAATTCAATCCATTATTCAAAGTTTTAGCCCTAAGCAGTTTCATGAAAAAGCCCTAAAACGTCAAAGAGATGGGTTATTTCCCCCTTTAATGGAAACGGTCTTTTTAGATGTAAATTTACAACGGGTAGAAGATGAAGCCCTCTTAAAAATTTTGTCTCGTCCTTATGTGAGGAAAAATGACGACTTTCGAGACTATAACCTAGCCAAAGAACGCCTAGAGATCTTCGATGAATTTATTGATCCGAGTGAGTGGCAAAATTTATGCTATCAGGCGGGCAAAACGGCTGAAAAATCCCTCAAGGAATCGCCCCATTTTCGAGAATACTGTCAGAAACAAACCGAGATAGCCAAGAGAAAATTAGACACTCGTCTTCATCAATTACAGTGCCGCTATAACCGTTTTTCCCATGACTCTTTAGCCAAAGAACTCGAATTTGAAACCGCCCTCAGTGCCACTTTATTAAAAGCGATTAGTTCTCCTCGCCTTTATTTAGATGCGGTGGGGTTCATTATTGTGTCTGAGCGAGCGCCTGTTCTAACAGCAGGAGGTGATATTTTCTAACCCTTTAAACGCCCTATATTTCAGCAGCATTTCTTCTTTATATCACCGATACACGGTTGAGTGAGAGAACAGAGAACAGAGAACAGGCAAAACTTGTTTCTGTTCCCGGTTCGTTTTAACTGGCAATCGCAACAGGTTTAAAAGATAAATTCTCTTCAGATACAGAATCCCAATAGGCTTCTCTCGTCGGACAATATCCGTTTTGAAATTTCACTCTTCGTTGTTTAACTTGCTCTAAATTCCAAGCCGCTTTAAGTCCACCCACTTCGATCACGTTACAAAGAACAGATTCGCAAGCACTGCACTCAAAAATATCCCCATATAAGTTGATAAATAAACCCACATTAATTTGATTACAAACAAATCCAGCCGCCACTGGTAAAGTGGGGGTATATTCTATGCCAAAGGTTTTATCGACTTCTGCTAGAATTTTGATAATATTTAAACTTTCCTCTCGGGTTATAATGGCACTTCCGTCATTATCTAGCGCATTTCCACCGGGAATAAGAGAGGAAATATAGGGAAAAATATTATTTTGTCGAGACATCCGCAAAATATTGGTTACATCATCTATATTATGCGGCGTAACAACGGTGTGAATTCCCAAGCGCGTAGGAGAAGATTGAGTAAATCCGGCTTCTATTAACGTTTGTAGTGTTTGATAACAGCTTTCACCATAGCCTTTTTGGCGAACCATTTTATCCTGAACTTGTGTGTCCATACTTTCAAATTTTAGGACAATTGAAGCTCCTAGTTCATTCAGTTTTTGAGCCGTATAATCGTTAATTAATGCTCCTTTTTTAGAATAGCCGCTAGTAAATACTAGCCCAATCATATTGAGTTCAGCTATGGTTTCCAGATAAGTCCAAAAATGAGGGTCTAATAAAGGTTCTCCGGCTCCCGGAATTTCTACTGTTTGACATCCTAAAGATTTAGCTTCTTTGATTAGCTCTACTTTTTGTTCAACTGTTAGCTCTTTACGGATCTTTCTTCTCGCCTCAATGCGATCACAATAACTACAATTTAAATGACATATCGGCGCAAAATCAAGACCCAAAACTAACATTTCATTTTTTTCCATTGCTTTTTTAGCAATTTGAGGATCAAAATTAAATTCAAATCCTTTAAGTCCGTAATTGACCATAATAGCTCCTGTTCTGAATGCCCTTATTTCAACCTTTATAACTTTTATCTGACTCTACTTTTTGCACTTATATTTTTTAATTTTTCCTCGAGAAATTAAGGCTATTTAACTACCTTATATGACAATTTTAATAGCAATTTACAATAATCACTTCAGAATGATTTCTGAATATTTTTTTTGCCAGTTCACCCGCCAATAGTAAAAACACTTAATTTGTGTAAAGATTACTCTAAAAATAATGAATTTTATTAACTCGCCTTGACAATTATTTTATATTTAAACGAAAAAATTTTGAAACCGAAAAAAATGCACAAGATTCTGCAACAATAAAAAATGAGTGCTTTTAAATAGAGAAATTGCCTAGCACTCTTGCACCATTCACATCTGCTAGGTAAAAAAAGCACTCTTGTACTTATGTAGAAGAACTGAGGGAAAAGTCAATTAGGCAAGATTATACTCTTAAAAATTAAGTCCTGACTGATTCAGCAAGATTATATAGCATAGATACTGTGGTTGGAAAATCTACGCAAGCATCAGTAATACTCTGACCATACACTAATTGACTTAAATCTTTTGGAATAGATTGATTACCTGCCACTAAATGACTTTCAATCATGACCCCCATAATATCAGGACTTTCCTCTTTGAGTTGTTCAGCAATATTCTCCAACACCATCGACTGACGATTATGGTCTTTATTACTATTACCATGACTACAATCAATCATCAAACGAGCGGCAACTCCTTTACGGTTTAAAAACTCTGCCGCCACTGCAACATGAACAGCATCATAATTGGTTTCGCTATTTCCCCCTCGTAAAACTAAATGCCCGTCAGGGTTGCCTGTGGTGGTGACGATACTCGCTAATCCTTTATAATTAATTCCCAAAAAATGATGGGGTTTGCTGGCGGCTATCATCGCATTGATAGCAGACTCAAGACTGCCATCAGTTCCATTCTTAAACCCAACCGGCATGGATAAACCTGATGCCATCTCGCGATGAGTTTGGCTTTCAGTGGTGCGAGCGCCGATGGCGGTCCAAGAAACCAAATCGGCGATATACTGAGGGATAATGGGATCAAGTAACTCCGTAGCCGCCGGTAAGCCTAGATCGGCTAAATCTAATAATAACTTCCGTGCCCGTTGTAGTCCTGTATTAATGTCATAACTCCCATCTAGATGAGGATCATTGATCATTCCTTTCCAGCCAGTTGTGGTGCGCGGTTTTTCAAAGTAAACCCGCATGACAATTTCCAATTTGTCTTTTAATTGATTTCTTAAATAGATTAACTTTTCTCCGTATTCATAAGCCGCTTTTACATCATGAATTGAACAAGGACCAACAATGACCAATATTCGTCGATCAACGCCTTCTAAAATTTTCCGAATGGTTTGCCTTGTCTGAGTCACTAATGCGGCTGCCCCTTCAGTGAGAGGACATAGACAATGAATTGTCTCGGGACTTAACAGAGAACGGGTTTCAACAACGTGCAGGTCAAAAACTTGATCAATTTTCATAGTGAATTATTCTGAAGAACTCAAACGTTGCTTTATGGCTTGTAGGGTTAGCTGGATGGCTAAAAGAACTAAACCAAAACTTACAAAAGCAAAGATAAATGTTGCCAGGGAAGCTACCCCCACGACCAAAGTTCTCACAGCCGAACCAATATTAATGACAAGTTGATTACTTGAGGTGATTGGTTTCTGGGCAAAAGTTGACCCGATCGAATAGGTCAGATAATACATCCCTGTTCCCAATGTAGCAGAAATTGCTGCCCCTAATAAACACCGTAAAGGGGTCACTTGATTTTGATCAGCTTCAGGATTAGACAATTCTGGCTTTTTTGGATCGGTAGATTGACTCATAAAACTCCGCAGCCTCGATTGATTAGGCAAGTTAGTATTAATTATTAACTAGCAGTTTCTACTTGAATTCCCCGATTTGACAATTGAGCTACCCATAATTGTAAATCTGAATCGGGGAGTTTCTGTCTTATTTTTTGTTGAATTTCTGCTGCTTGTTCTCTTGACTCACACAGGGTAAACACCGTCGGACCCGACCCGGACATCATGGTTCCTAGACCGCCAGCCTGCTGCATGGTTTCTCGAAGTTGAGCTACTTGGGGATAGGCGGGTAAAACGACTTTTTCTAGGTCATTGTGCAATAATTGGCCGATTTTTGCTCCATCTTTATGTACAATTGCACCCACTAATGGACCGGCATGAACTTGATGAGTTTTGGCTTCAATTCCTGACAGATGATTAATGTAGCTATCACTAAACTGTTGCCGATAAGTTTGGTAAGCCCAAGGGGTAGATACGGCAATACTATCATATTTAGCTAAAACAAGGTAAAGATTAGCTAAATTATTGATTTGATCGAGTTTTTCTCCTCTTCCTGTCGCTATAGCTGTTCCCCCTGACACGCAGAAAGGCAAATCAGACCCTAATAGTGCGGCTAAATTTTGTAATTCCAGTTGAGTGAGTCCGAGTTGCCAGATTAAATTTAATCCCACTAATACCGCCGCCCCATCTGTAGAGCCGCCAGCTAATCCGGCCGCTACTGGGATCTGTTTGTCAATGGTAATATCTACTCCCCCATAGTTAGCAAATTCTTTGGGAAATTCTTGCTCCATTAAGACAGCCGCTCGATAGGCCAAGTTAGTTTCATCTAGGGGGACTTGGGGATGAGAACAAGAAAGGCGGCACTTTTGCAACCCGTTAGAACGTAGAGTCAGGCGGTCCGCTAAGTCAATGCTTTGGAGGATCATGATCAGTTCATGATAGCCATCCGGGCGATCGCCGATAATTTCTAAATACAGATTAATTTTCCCAGGGGCAATTAAAGTATAAGCGTGCATGGCTCACGGAATTGGGACTATAGAATTACATCTTACCGCAACCGTGAAATACTATCCTTTGAATTCATTAACTTGGGGACAATTGAGCAACTATAGCAATACCAAAATACATTAGGACACTTTGAAAATGTTAAATTGTCCCAAGCGAGGCAACGAGGAATCTCAGATGATGTCCGCGCCATAAAGGCGTAGTGCTATAATTCTTAATTGTAGGTTGCTTATCTCCTCTAACTAGAATAATAAGTTTGCACTAAAGTGAGTCCCGAAAATTTGATGACCTTTTCAGCCCTTAAGTTACAAAACTTTACAGAAGTTCTAAAGTATTAAGCCGCCCAATCAACACTAAGTAACTCGGCTTGTTGTAGAACAGTTAGAGTCGCTTTCTCTTGTTTGTCTGGAGGATAACCATATTTCTTTAACAGCCGCTTAATTGTCACCCGCAGTTTAGCCCTAACGGTTTCTTTAACCGTCCAATCAATGGTTAAATTATTGCGAATGGCTATAACTAAATCTCTAGCAATGGCTTTAAGGGTATCGTCTCCTAATACTTTAACAGCACTATCATTAACTTCTAGTGCATCATAAAAGGCGATTTCATCTTCAGTTAAGCCTAAATTCTCTCCTCGTTTGTATGCCTCCCTGATATCTTTTGCTAATTCTATAAGTTCATTAATGACTTGGGCAGTTTCAAGAGAACGGTTTTGATAACGTTTGATAGTATTTTCCAGCATCTCTCGGAAAGAACGAGATTGTATTAGATTTCTACGCAAACGGGATCTAATATCATCGTTGATGAGTTTTCTAAGAATTTCAAGGGCAACATTTTTATAGGGTAATCCTTTAATTTCTTCGAGAAATTCATCAGATAAAATAGCGATGTTGGGATTTTTTAACCCTGCTGCGGCGAATATATCAATAACTTCATCGGATGCAACAGCAAGGGAGACAATCTGACGGACGGCGGCATCAATTTCTTCAGGACTTTTACCACCATGAGTTGTTGTATGTTTAACCATTGCCGCTTTGATAGCTTGGAAGAATCCCACTTCATCCCGTATGGCTATCGCTTCATCGGTACTGCTAACCAAGGCAAAGGCTTTAGATAATTCGGTGACACCTTTAACATAGCGTTCTTTGCCGTCTTCAATGCCTAAAATATGGTCGAGGGCAGCAGGAATGGTATTAAGGCGTTGTGCGGGAGTTCCCGTAAAGAAGGGTTGATAGTTGAACCCGTGATACATGGCCTTAACGATTTCGTATTTCTCAAAACAAACGGCTAACGCTTCATTAACGGGAATTCCTGTATCGTCCCTATCGCTTTTAGTATAGTCATTGAGGGCTGTTTTAAGTTGGTCGGCAATGCCTAAATAATCAACAACTAACCCCCCTGGTTTATCTTTAAATACACGGTTTACCCTCGCTATGGCTTGCATTAACCCGTGTCCCTTCATGGGTTTATCGACATAAAGGGTATGCAAACAGGGTGCATCAAAGCCGGTTAACCACATATCCCTGACAATGACTAATTTCATCTCATCATTAGGGTTCTTGAAGCGTTTGGCTAGGTCTTTACGGCGTTTTTTATTGCGGATGTGCGGCTGAAAAAGGGGGTCATCGGAGGCTGAACCGGTCATAACGACTTTTATTATGCCCCCTTTATCCTCGTCATGATGCCAGTCGGGTTTAAGTTTAATAATGGCGTTGTAGAGGTCAACACAGATACGGCGACTCATACAGACTATCATCGCTTTACCGTCTATGCTGGCTAACCGGTTCTCAAAATGGGTAACAATATCTTGGGCAATTTGATTAATCCGTTTTTCTGCCCCGACTAATGCTTCTAATCTTGCCCATTTACTTTTTAACTTCTCTTTAGTAGTGGTTTCCTCGTCTTCGGTGACTTCTTCAAAATTGGGGTCGATATTGGGTCTTTCTGAGGGTTCTAGATCTATTTTGGCGAGTCTGCCTTCATAATAAATTTTAACGGTGGCTTCATCTTCTACGGCGCGTTGGATGTCGTAAATATCGATATAGTCTCCAAAAACAGCAGGGGTGTTAATATCTCCAGCTTCAATGGGAGTTCCTGTAAAGCCGATAAAAGAGGCATTTGGTAGGGCATCTCTCAAATATTTAGCGAATCCGTAGGATATATAAGCTTCTTCTTGTTTATTAATGACTTTAGCCTCTAATCCGTATTGACTACGGTGTGCCTCATCAGCGATTAAAATAATATTGCGTCTATTGGAAAGTAAAGGGTATTGATTGCCGTATTCGGGAGAGAATTTCTGAATAGTAGTGAAAATGACACCACCAGAGGCGACTTTTAATAATTCCTGTAACTGTTCTCGACTTTCCGCTTGTGTGGGGGTTTGGCGTAATAAGTCGGTACACAGAGAGAAGGTGTTAAATAATTGGTCATCTAAATCGTTTCTATCGGTGAGGATAACGAGGGTAGGGTTAGCCATTTCGGGCTGTTGAATGATTTTACCGGCGTAGAATGCCATTGTGAGGCTTTTTCCGCTTCCTTGAGTATGCCAAACCACACCGACTTTTTTATCGCCTTGGGGATGGGTAGCTTCTAAAGTAGCAGTAATGGCTTTATTAACAGCATGATATTGATGATATCCGGCGAGTTTTTTGGTGATGGTGTCGCCGTCGGTTTCAAAGACGATGAATGATTGTAGTATGTCTAGGAGGGTTTTGGGAGGGAATACGCCGCGAATAAGGGTTTCTAATTCTGCAACTCGTTTAGGGGCGATATTTTCTCCGTCTACGGTACGCCAAGGGGCGAATCGTTCCCAATCTGCGGTTAATGTGCCGATTCTAGCCTCTGTTCCGTCTGAGATGATTAAGAGTTCGTTGGTAGAGAAAAGAGAGGGTATTTCTTGTTTATAGGTTTGCAGTTGGTTAAATGCGCCTGTAATAGTGGCGTTTTCGTCGGCAGGATTTTTGAGTTCGATAACCGCGATGGGTAAACCGTTGATGAAGATGACGACATCGGGACGGCGGGTATTTTTGCCTTCGGTGACGGTAAGTTGATTAGCGGCTAAATATTGGTTATTTTCGGGATGCTTGAAGTCGATTAACCAGACTTTATCGTATTTGGTGCGTCCGTCTTGTTGATATTCTACATCTACCCCATCGGTGAGGAGTTTATGAAAGCGCAGGTTATTTTCGATGAGGTTGGGGGTGTCGCTACGGGTAATTTTTTTGATGACTTCTTGGAGAGTTTCGGAGGGAATTTGAGGGTTAATTTTTTTTAAGGCAGTTTGAAGGGAATCAGTTAGGATAATGTCACTGTAGCTTTGTCTGTCAAGTTCTGAAGCGTGGCAAACGGTGTAGCCTAATAATTCAAACCAAGCTAGGGTCGCATCTTCAACAACAGATTCAGAAAAGTTAGGTTTCATTCTTTTTCATCCTCATTTGATAAATCTTCAGGATTCACGGACAAATCACTCAAATATTCTTGAAGGAAATTAATATAAGCTTGTTGATCGATTTTGAATAAAACATCACTGGTTTTATAAGGTAAGCCAGCAATAGAACATTCATACAAACTATCTAAATAAATATTAAATTCTGGGTTGTCTTCATAATAAGGAATTTTGGATGAAGTTAAATTATTTTTGTGAGTTTTAAATAAAAGATTGGCAATAGCATCAGCAACACGGGCAGCAAATAAAGCTTGTAAAGGTTCTAAAGATTTTATATATCCATTTCGTCCATGAGAGGCTGTTCCTTCTAAACGACGAATTTCACACAATCCATGAATAGTAGTTATAAGTCCATTTATAACGCTTTGAAAACTTTGTTCTACTTCAGGATTCAAATGTTCTTCAGGAATCAAATTTAATTGCTTTGTTGTATATTTAACTAATTTAGGTAACTCTAATAATTTGTCTTTACTTTCATCGTTTCTATCACTAAGAATAGTTTTACAAATACTTTCAACTAATGATTTTGCTAAATCAAACGCTAACCCTGGATCTTCTTCTACTGCTCTTTCAAGTGCATTAATTAGCTTTTCAATATGTACGGCTCCGACAGAAAGTTCTAATACTTCTCTTGCTCCATGACAAATAAAACGTAAATTATCTTTATCTAATTCGCTCATAACACCTCTTCTATCATTTTCTCTGCTTCCTTAACCCGTATCTGCCCTGACATTAATTTGGGTAATAGGGTGTCTCGGATAGTGGCAAGAATTTCTGATTGTAACCCGTTAGCATCTCGTTTTTTAAATAATGGTTGAGTAGTTTTTTCAAATACTTTTAAAACATATTGTTGAGGTAAAACTAATTCATATTTTTCACTAAATATTTTATAGGCTAAATTCTTAATTCCTGTCGTTCCATTTTCATATTGTAAAAAAGAATCAGAAGCATATAACCATCGTAACCATAAGTAAATAAAATTTGGTGAAATATCTTCTTTTAAAAAAATTAATCTACAAAAATTAGAACATACTAATGGATAAGATAATCTATCTAATAAATTAAGAGTTATTAATACTGGTCTTCCTGTTGATTGAGTCGGACTTCCTCCTGAGATTTCAATAACAATATTTCCTGCTTGTAAACTTCTCTTTTTTAAACTTGATGCTTTCAGATAACGAATAGGCATTTTTCCTAATCCCGCGTTTTGTAAATCAGGAATATCAGCACCACGAATACAATAAGCAGGTTGATTATATTGTTCTGAAGCCAAATCTTTTCCCCAATCTCCACCTAATACAAATTCTGTTACTTCATCAAGTGTACTAACCCTCCACCCCTTGGGAATTAACCCTAAATCTGACTCCTCGAAACTATCAGGAAATAACGCCGCCGTTGCTTCATCCATACCCACAAGTTGCTTACCTTCCATCTTCGCCCGCACAGGGTCAAAATCCACAAACCAAGACTTAAATATTGCCCTCGCCATTGCTTCTAGGGTTTGGTTCATCTGTTGGTTTAATTCGATTTTGTCGTCGAGTGTTCCTAAAATGTGAGCAATAGCTTTTTGTTCGGGTAGGGGAGGAAGGACGATTGGAAATTTACGAAGATAGGTTAAATTAGTTTTTGGAACTCCTGTTGCTTCTGAATCTTGAATAATTTTGCTTCGGCTGGTAAAAGAAGAAACATAATAGTAGACAAAAAGTGGCTCTGCTTTTTGAATATCTACAGTCAATTTCATTTGATTTGATGAAAGTAAAAATTTTTGATATTTGTGATTAAAGGGAATAATTGCTGTTTGTCCTAATGTTCCCTTCTTTGTAAAAATAATATCACCAGGTTCACATAAACTTCGCTCTAAACGTTTAGCCGTTTCCTCAGAAACAAATACAAACTCGTCATCTTTAAATCGAGTAGTTCCAAGAGATAAATTTGTCCCTCGGATGACAGGAATACCAAAAGGTACATACTCAGAAGCAGGAAGATTAGAACCAAAAGGCCCATCTACAAAGCCATGTCCATCTTTTTGAGCAATATCTTCTAAAGTTACTACTTGCCATTTTGTGCTTTTAAAGTTCATATCCAAACTCCCGCAAATTCTGACAAATCTCATTTTCTAATCTTGCTGATTCGCTAAACTGTTCCTCTAGCAACTTAGTTAACCGTTCCATCTTCTCCTCAAACGGTTCATCATCATCATCCACTTCTTCAGCGCCCACATAGCGCCCAGGAGTTAATACATACCCATGTCCCCTTATATCTTCTAAAGCCGCACTCTTACAAAACCCCGGCACATCCTCATATTCACCCTTACCCGAACCTCTCCAATTATGATAAGTCTCAGCAATACGGGTAATCTCTTCAGAAGTTAACTCCCGATGAACCCTATCTATCAACACCCCCAACTTACGCGCATCAATAAATAGGGTTTCTCCCTTACGCTGACGCATCCCCCCCTTATTAAGGAGGGTTAGGGGGGATTGACCCTTATTTCTCGTCAAAAACCACAAACAAGCCGGAATCTGGGTATTATAAAACAACTGCCCAGGTAAAGCCACCATACAATCCACTAAATCCGCCTCTACCAAAGCTTTTCTAATCTCCCCTTCCCCTGATTGATTAGAACTCATTGACCCATTAGCCAACACAAACCCCGCTATTCCATTGGGAGCTAAATGGGTAATAATCTGCTGAATCCAAGCATAATTTGCATTTCCTACGGGCGGAGTTCCATAAATCCAACGGCTATCTTCTCTTAAATGCTGTCCTCCCCAATCACTCACATTAAACGGGGGATTAGCTAAAATATAATCTGCCTTTAACTCCTTATGTAAATCATTGCGGAAACTATCAGCATTTTTTGCCCCTAAATTCCCATCAATACCCCGTATCGCCAAATTCATCTTACAGAGTTTCCAGGTTGTAGGGTTCGACTCCTGACCATAAATCGAAATATCGCCAATTTTTCCCCCATGCGCCTCAACAAATTTCTCCGACTGTACAAACATACCCCCACTTCCGCAACAAGGGTCATACACCCGTCCCTTGTAAGGTTCTAACATATCTACTAACAATTCCACCACACAGCGCGGCGTGTAAAACTGTCCCCCTTTCTTTCCCTCAGCACTGGCAAACTGTCCTAAAAAATACTCATAAACCCGCCCTAAAATGTCCTGAGAGCGATTTTGAGCATCTCCTAAGCCAATAGTGCCAATTAAATCAATTAACTCCCCTAATAAGCGTTTATCTAGGGCAGGTTTACCATAATCTTTCGGCAACACTCCCTTAAGCGATGGGTTTTCCTTTTCTATGGCCTCCATCGCCTCATCAACAAATTTACCAATATCTGGAGTTTTAGCCTTAGCCTGTAAATGTGACCATCTCGCCTCTACTGGAACCCAAAAAATATGTTCTGCGGTATATTCGTCCTTATCTTCGGGGTCTGCGTACTCATCTGTTGACAATTTATCGTAGAGTTCCCCAAACGCATCTGAAATATATTTCAGGAAAATTAGCCCTAAAACAACGTGCTTGTATTCTGCCGCATCCAAATGTCCCCGCAACTTATCAGCCGCTTTCCAGAGTTTATCCTCTAACTTGACAGTATTACCATTTGATGCAGTAGTTTCTGTTTTTTGCTTTTTAGGCACTGATTGCTCCAAAATTGATGTCTAATGAGAAAAATATTGTTCTAGTAAATCGGTTCCCTGACTTCCCATTTGATGTAACTGTTGCTCAATCTGCTTCTCTAGCGATGGGTAAAGGTTGAGTCTTCCCATTCTCCCATCGGTTGACAGTCTGAAAGGAAACGCCCAACAGATGAGCAAATTGGGTTTGAGTCAACCCCAAACGAGCGCAAGTTTCCCGCACCAGAACGGCTAAATTAGGCGATTGAGTCACTGCGATGAGGGTTAGGGCTATATTTCAGATTATGATATTACAGGGTTTATCACACATGGTATATTTACGGAAATTTACCGAGATAGAAGGGATTGAAAAGAATTAGAGATTATATGTCTAGCTGAGGCTTAATGACCTGGTCAGCGACAGTATTATCAAAAGCATCTAATAATATTTTTTGAAACCCTACTAGCTATTCCAGTTCAAGCCGGCAATTTTGAAAATAGATCGGCTTGCAAAAAATTTAAAATTTCAATTTTTGTAGCTGGGGGAAGAACCGCGATTTTTTGCTTTAGATTTTCTAAATCCAGATTAAAATCAGGCATTTTTACTTCTTCGGCTTTTATTTCGCCTTTTAAATAGTTATAAAGTTCATCCATCGTCATACCGGTTATTCGCGCGATTGCCCAAAAATTGTCGGTCTTTGGGAGCGTTCCAGACCCATTAGCTTTTTCCCATCCCTGAACAGCACCATAACTCACTTCAATTCCCGTCTGCCGCTCGACATATTCACAAAATTCTTGTTGCGACATTTTTAATTCTTGTTCTCTTTTTTTTAAAATTAATTCGGCTAATTTTTTACGTCTTGGATCTGAGGCTTTCATTTTTCTCTAAAAATACATAAATGTCTGTTCCTACCTTATCAACTGCGCGCGAAATTGACAACTGGCATAAATACTCATTCACATACATCTATGTATAATGAGGAAGACATTCAAGGATAAAAAATAATGGGCACCAACTTGGCAACTTACGTCGATCCTGCTAAGCTAAGACGCATTTAATTTTTATAACTTTATTTTTGGTACAAAGGTTCAATCCTTTCCCCTTTCCCCTTTCCTCTTTCCCCCTTCTTTATCTGGACTAATAATTTAGATGCGTAACAGCTTACCAGAGCCGCAATACACGCTCATTACCCCGCTTTTAGACGACAATGGCAAGGAAATTAAAGATGAAGAAGGAAAAACCCTTAAAACCTATAGCCCTTCATTAACTTGGGATGAGGGGATATCATCTAAAGGACGAGATTGAAGCCAGTTGTTAGGAGGTTGCCGCACTTGAGTTGATTGGGGGAGAATGCGAGTTCCGCACTGCCGGTGTTGCCTGGCCATTTCTGCGGCTTCTAATCTTTTGTTGAGTAATTCTTGCTGAAGAAGTGCGGCTCTTTTTTCGGCTTCAATAAATAATTGATTATCTGTGAATTCTATTTTTTCCCATTCTTTTTGATGAATCCATTCCCCTTCGCCAGTAAAAGCTTCTAGTATTCTTCCTTGGTAAGTGCGGAAAAAGCCCATTAACTGATTGTTTTTGGTGTTGTATAGATAGAAAAATTTGTCTGAATAGACAACTTTCCCTAATACCCTTTTCCCTAAAAATGTAACCCAATAGTTCCCGTTTTTTGGGGGAGCAACTGGGAGAAGACTTTTTTTGGACACGAAGCGGCATATTTCTTGGTCTTTGGCGTTCTTGAAACGGACAAGCAAAACATGGGCCCATTGCTCGAATCTGATGACGGTTTTGCCTAAGAATAGTTTGATTCTTTCTATGAGCGCACAGAGGAACATTCTTTCTAATGCTGTTAATCGGGGATGGTTTAACATTTGTTTTGCCTCGCTTTTTGAAGGGATAGATGGGGGATGGCTCCCCCTTGCGGTTAGATGTCTTTGATTTTTAATTGAATGTTGAGAAGGCTTTTAAGCTTGCCGCCATCTGAGAGTAGTTGTCTTGCGGTAGCGTCTATCTCGGACTTGGATTTGGTCGATTGCGGCTGTGCGGCTACTTGACATACATCGCCGGTGAAGTGACGGATGATGCCGCCTTTGGTTACCTCTGCGGCTTGGATAGTGACAATTGCGTCTGGTGTTGTTAACATATTAGTAATCCCTTTTTAAGGGTAAAGAGTTTTTTAGAAAGGCGATCACAAACTTTAGACGGTGGGTGATCGCTTTTCTTATAGCTTTAATTGTAAAGCGTTGGCTTATATTTTTCAACTGCTGTCTGATGTTTTATATTAGATAGTAGCCAATAATTTAGAATCAAAGGAGTACATTATTTATGAATTTTGTGAAAGTTAGGCGGTACATAGACAAAGAAGTGCAAGGATTGGGGGATCGCATCCGAAAAGCCAGAAAAGAATCGGGTGAAACTATAGAGGTGTTAGCGGGTAAGGCTGGTATTAGCCGCGTTTACTGGTACGACATAGAAAATGAAAGAATTAGAGACTCTTTGCCCGAAGAAACTCTGAGAAAGATAGAAAAAGCTTTAAACCTGGATTTGGGGGTGAACTTCGATGATTAATCCTCAATTGCTTAATATTGCCGCACTTCCGTCATTACCTCTTGAGTGGAAAAGCGGCTTACAAGTGCCTTTAATTAAGGTTTCAAGGCTAATTTTTCCGATGTCATTTTCGTTATCACTGCGTTTCCATGTGCCGAAATGTTCCCATTGGGCGGTTGTGCATATTTTAAATCCTCCACTATATTTTTAAATTTTGTCCTGAGTAATAATTAGGTTACTACACGCATTTTTTATTTTTAATCGTTCTACGTCTATTTCTCCTATGCCATTGACAAAGAATAATCATAATCATGTTTCCTCCTCATCCGAAAAAAGAGACTCTAAATCACGGTATCCACTAACAACCCGTAACACATAAATTCCCTCATCACTTGGATAATAAAAAATAATGTAATCATTGACAATAAAACCTCTTAAATTAGACATTAACTTATCATAGCTTTTTCCCATATTCGGAAAATTAGCCGCCAATTTACACTTTTTGCGAATCTCATCAAAAAGACGACTTGCCGCTTTAGGATTACCCTCTGCAATATAATTGCAAATTTCATCTAAATCCTTAATAGCTTGGTCAGAAAAAGAATAATAACTCATTCTTCTAACCCAAATTCAGACCGTAATCTTTCTTGTAAACGCTCAAAAACTAACTCTCCATCGGTGACTTTTCCTTGCTTAACATCTTCCAATCCCATCGCTATTTTTGCTTTTAATTCTTCTAAGCGTTTTTGGTCATTTTCTTGATTAATAATTTCAAGAATTGTCAATGCTTCCTTAATAACCTGCTCAACATTCTGATACTTACCCCTAGCAATTTGGGATTGAATAAACTGTTCTTGTTCAGGACTTAGGGTAATATTCATGGGTTAAATAACCTCCTTATCAGGAATTTAATAACTGAGACACACTATCACTAATTTTATCCTTTAACACCCGCCTTTCACTATCCAACCTTTCCAACTCCTCCTTATCCACACACCCACTTTTAAACTCTCGTGCGGTCAATTTGTCGATAAATATTACCCCAACAAAAAGCTTTAGATTTGTTGGGAGTTTCTTTATTTTGTCCCCAGTAAGCGGGCGGAATAAATTTATAGAACTTCCCTAACACATAGATTATAATTTTTGTCAATTAGTAAATTACGCCAAAAAAAACCTTCCTTAGCCTGGAAAACCGAATTTTGAAGATTTTATGAAGTTATTCAATTCGGTAGACTTATACAGCCAATCGTGTTATTTATTGTAGTGTTTGCTTAGTCTAAGAATTTTCATAAGTTCTATAATCCCTAAGCCATAAAGCTCTTAGCTCTTATGGCCACTGTTCTCAATTTAGTTGAGCGGACATCTAATTTGCTGACTAAACTGCAAATCTTTCTCAATAAAACTCAATCGGATATGTTGGCTCAAACCCCATCGCTGATTCTTATTTAAAATTCATTGAAAAGAACGGTAGCACTGTCCTACAAATAGATCCAGATGGAGGGGGTTCTGCTAGGGCTGTATCTTTAGCCCGTGTAAATGGAGTATCTTCTTCTCAATTAGCTAACATCAATAATTTTATCATTGGTAACCCAGACAACAACTTCCTTACTGGTGGTAATGTCAACCTTGGTGTTATCCCCTTGCTTTAATTTTAGTTAACTTCAAAAGCGAAAACTCCTTAATTTTCTCCTTTTTTTAACAACCTATCACAATAATCAAATCATGAAAAAACTCAATCAGTCTCTAGCTTTTGTAATTCTCAGTTTAAGTCTCATTGGACAAAACTCCGTATCTGCCGCAATTATTAATAATACCTTTAGCGGAACTGCTGATTTCGGGCCTCTTACTGGACAAAGTTATAATGGTACAGCTACTTTTGATGATTCTAGTATTACGGGATCAGGAAATGAATCAGTGTCCACTACTAACTTTGAGTTAACCTTCAATGGAAAAATATTTAATAACTCAAATGCGGATATAGGAGGAAGTGCAGAAGCAATTTACGTCGATGGAATTTTCGCAGGAATACAATATTATTCTTGACCGATTATGAATTTATCCGTTGGTTTAATTGCAGGGGCATTTGACACTGAGGATGCTTCGTTTGCCTATGAGCTATCAGGAATACAAGGTTCTGGGCCAATAACCTACGCTCAAAATGTAGTTTCAGTCCCTGAACCTTCATTAATTCTCGGCGTATTAGGTGTAGTTTCTATGGGAATGATTATAATAACAAACAAAAACCCTATTATTTATAGGATTTAAAAATCAATCCCCATCTTGATAAAAAATCTTCACTCCAAATAAAATTAATATTTGCATTGGCAGCCGCTTCTCTATCTTCATTTCTATCACCAATACACCTCTAATCCTTCTATATTTGGACAAAAATAAATAGATTTAACGGGCAGAAAATTTAGCAGAATTTGTTGCCTTTTGGTTATCTCTTCTAGAGATATATCCACTTGAACACTATTGAATATACCGATGGCTACCCATCGGAATCTTGTATAAAATTCAAGCACTTCTTTCCAAGAAGACAAAATTTTGACTTCGCTATTTTAGTTCTGTCGGCAGACGATAACGAACTAAACACGGCTGATATCACATTACTCCCCCTTTATAATCCCAACGGCAGCCAATCAACCCCCTTAAAAATTTGGTTACTCAACGGACTTGAAGAAGACAACGAAGCGGAAATCGGCATCGGGCATGAGATTGCCTTATACAACAAAGTCGATGAAGATCCCAGTTTATCAGCCGCATTATCAGGAGGAATTTTAATTGATATTTTGGGATTAGTGCGCCGCGCAACTGGAGAATTAGACGAAAATTTCCCCGACGTAGGACGCTACATTTTCACGGCGGGAGAATACTTATTTGCTTTAAATGCCGCCATCCCTAGAGGATATGCCCTAGCTTGTCAGATTATCTATAAAATTAGTGCCGCACAACTAACTTTTGCCCGAATTTTCTTAGGTTCGACGATCAAATCTTGGATTTATGCCCGAAAACCATTAGGCATCATCGTGCCGGGTTTAGCCGCCATTGCTGGAGATAAATACTACAAGGATTTGCCGGCAGATGAAAATACCGAAGATTATTCTTTTGCCGCATCTAGCTCAAATTGGCAAAATGACTATTATGAAATGCCCGACCCAGAAGCAGAAGAGGAAGAAGAAAAGCCGCCATTGAAGATGGGGCAAATTAGTCGGGATGAAAACAATATAACGATTGTGCGTTCTCTACCACCTGAAATTTATCTAGAAACGACATCTAACCAAAACGCTGAAGGACAGAGCTTAAAAAATGCCATCAAGCAGGATACCTACAATCAAAGTTTCAAGTTTAGTGGGGGTCTTAGGCCGCCCATGCCAGTATTCGGCTTCGAATAGAGAAATCCAGTATTTTACGGAAATGCCGGGGGCGTTAAAATCGCCAGGAGTCGCGGGAAAAGCAGGAAGTTCTTTAGGTTCAGGCTTTTTGTTGTCCCATTGCTCCCAGTTGAATTGGCCGGTCAGTCGCCAAGTTTGAAGATCGCCAGCGAGTCGGGTTGCTAGTGCGAGGCTATTTTTAATCCTTCTTTAGAAGCTTTGGCACCGGTGCTAATCTCGCGTTTCTTTTTGGTTCCGTCCGGATTGGGTAGGGTCGCTCTTAAATATAGACAGCTTGAATTATTTTTTGCGCGGATGGTTACGAAGTCAAGTTTTTCGTTCTTCGCTTTGATCGCCTCTTCTAAGTTAAAAGTGCTTCCCACTTTCTTCCCACCAATTCTGACCAAGAATGACTAAAATATAGTACCATAGATAGACACGAGATAGACGGAAGAAAAAGTCTAAAAGTTTTACCCGGAAAGATTTTCAGATATTTTAAGAGAAGTGGGTGACCAGGGACTCGAACCCTGAACCAGCGGATTAAGAGTCTCAAGGTCTAGAACTTGAAACAGTTATTTTATAAAGGTTTTAGCTGACATGATTTTTTTTATGTCAGTTTTTATGTAGATTTAGCTGATTTTTAGACAGGCTAGAGCAGGGGACTATTTAAGTGGAAGAATGAAAAGAGGGTTATGATTTTCGAGCCGGCCTTCGAGATTTCCTCCATTCAACCAACGTATTTTTACGAGTCCATCAGGAAGGTTCTCTATAATTTTCCCTTTGAGTTTTTGATACATATAATGCTTTACGAGCATTCCTGGCTTAAGTCCCCAATAATTCGCCCTGGAGTTTGTAAGTTCTAGGTCGGGTTCTACGCTAGGGGCTTCTACATCTGGTTCTAGGTCGAGTTCTACGCCAGGGGCTTCTACATATTGTTTGATGAAATCAACAAGCACCGCTCGGGCACTTGTTCCCGATTTTTTGCATTTTTCTTTAAACTCTTCCCAAGTTTGAGGGTCGATTTCAAATGAAGCTAATTTTAATTCTTTTGAGCGTCCCATGTTGTTTTCTCCTTAAAAAACCGGCATGACAAAATCACGGGTAACACCAGCGTAATTTTTCAAAATAATCTCAGGGCTGTTACCACAGTTTTTGGCTATATCTGCTATTAAAACCCCATAATTTAAAGCTAAAGTAATGTGGGTATGCCTCATCTGGTAAGGGTTCCGGTATTCAATTTCTGGTAAAGTTTCTAGAACTTTTTTCCAAGCTCTGGCATGAAAATTATGCCAATCAATATAATGCCCCCCTTTGGAAGGGAAGATTAAATAATTTCTCTTCTGAATACTTCCTATTAAATTTTCAACTTGCTCGTTTAAGTTTATTATTCGTTTTTTCTGGGTTTTTAAATGGGTTTGTTTTTCTTGTTCAACCCAAGCCTTATTAAATATAATTTTCTTCCCTAAAATAACATCAGTCCATTCTAAGGCTAGAGCCTCAGAAGGCCGGCACCCAGTATAAAAAATAAATTCTACCAGAGGGCAGTAATAACTATAGTATGTACTGCTTTTGAATGCTTGAATAATTTTATCTCTTTCTTCTAGGGTGAAAGGGTTAATATCTTCTTGGGTACATCTCTTTAATTTAATCTGAGAGGGCATTTCATCAAATGGATTATAAAAAATTAATCCTGATTGAGTTGCCCACTTACAACAAGCTTTGAGTTGTACTAAGATACGCCTGGCTTCTGATGCTGTTTTATTAGCTAAAAGCCAGTCCCTAATCTTTGTTGAATTGTTTAAGTCAGTAGTTGGCAGTTTTTTTAAACAATTTCCTACTCTTTTATCAAAATCTTTTTTTAAGGTAGATTTTGCTAGAGTCGCACTTTTGAAATTCCTATATTTACTCCAAATGTTTTTAAGGTCGTCTTCAGGATTTTTTGCTGTCCCACCGTAACTTAAAAGAGACGGATCAAATTCACCCTGACTAATGTCAAGCATGATTTTAGCCGCTATGTAATTAGCTTTGTCTAAATCGGCTTTATTATTAAAATTTCCTCCGGTAGATAGGTTAAAGCGATTCCCCTCAAACGAAAACCTAATAATAATTGAACCGTTGTTATTTATTGGTTTAATTTTTTTCATAGTTCACACTCGTTAATATCATAAAGGGGGTAATTGTCGTAATAGTTGCCGTAGTAAGCTTTAGGCTGTTGATTAGGAGATGGTTTTAATCTCATCTTTTTAAGCTGAGTTTTAGTTTTTAGATTTTCTGGAATACAGTTATAATTAGATGATTTATATAAAATCAAACCGTTGCATCTTTCAGGCTCAACAGAAACAGCCTTTTGATATCCATACTCTGGTAAATTTTTGGTAACAGTTAGTCTGTTTTTCGTTCTTTTATAGGGAAGTGGTTCAGAGCATACAAACCCTAAGTCTTTACGATTTTTAACTACCTCATGATAATAAAAAGTTCTATACTTACCTTCCTTAATAAAATTTGTTTGAAAAGTAAGATTTACATCGGCTACCTGGTAAAGACCCTTTATATCTATAATAACTTTTAATACATTGCATCCCCATTCGTCTTTATAAATTTCGTAAGGAAGTTTTTCAGCACAATGAAAGTTTTCTTTTAAAGACAAATGTACAGCTACATAAAATTTATTAATTTCCTTAGACCAAACATAATGATAAGGTAAAACTTGGGCCGCACTCCACCCCGGATATCTATCCTTGTAATTATTTGGATAATTATGAACTATTAAGTAATGATAGTTTAATTTATCGTCAAATCCCATAAAATAAGGCAATTCTACAGGTGAGTACCAACCGCATTCTTCAAGAGCTTTAATAGTATTTTCTTGATATCTATCCCAGTATCTTTCAACTTCTAAAACCCAACAATTTAAATTTTTATCAAAATAACGCTCATAAGGTAAAGGTAAAGGTTGGGATAAATTGTCACAATACTCGCGATTGATGCACCGAGAAGGATAATGAGTAATAGGGATACATTCAAAATCTAAAGGACATTCCATAAGCGTAACGTTACATTTTCTTCCTTAAGACAAAAACATTTTCTTCCTTGAAAAACTCTTCAAGTAAACGAGCGGCGAACCGTTCCTTTAATCTCCTTGGGAACCTGTCTAACTGGCTCTTTACCTGTCTATATAGAAGCTCTAAGAGAACTTCTTCAAGAACTCCCTTCTGTTCCGCTTCAGCTAAAAGCCCGTCTACTAATTGGTCAACTAATTGGTCAACATCAATCCCACCAGTAGCCTTGAGCCTGCTTTCTTGGCGGTAGTTCTTTTGGCGGCAAGCGTTACTACAGAACTGCTGGTCAGGTCTAGCCGCCAAAAATTCATTATTACAAATTGGACATTTTACGGGTACAGACATTAAATCACCTCTGAATAATCTGTATAATGGCTGGTCAGGTAATTAATTAAGTAAGATTTAGTGCCGCAACAAGGAAGTTTAATCACGGTCAAAAACTCAATCCTTAATTCTAATTGGGTCATTTTATTCCATCTTTTAATCTTTGCTTTCAAGTCTTGATGTTTAAGGATTTTATTGATAATTATCCCCAAATTGACCCAAGTTTGGGCAAGCTTTAAATTAGGTAAGCCATCCTTAGCAAAAGATTTAATCTGGTTCAGATAAGGTAAGATTACCTTCCAGTTCTGTTTAATCCATTGTTTTAATTCTTTAACGTTTTGAACATTGATTAAACTGATAACTAAAGTTTTAAGCTCTTTAGAATTTAATCTTGATAGCTTAGAAGCAAATTGAAGATTATCTAAGTCTGAGTGATACTTAGAGATATCGAATAGAGTTAGTTGATTCATAATTTAACTTTTTTAATAGAACATATCGGACAAAACTTTGCGTGTCGTTTATGCCGCTTGAGTTGTCTTTCTAAAGCTCTAGTTCCTTTAGGCCAAGTGCGGACTAATTTCAAAGTTTTTCCTTGCTTTATAGCGGCGGCTGTGATTTTCGCACCTTGTCCATTTAAGTGCTGGTTTAGCCTTTTCTTGATGGATTTGCTTGTGTAGCCTAAATAGTGCTGTGCAGAGTGTTTCTCCGAACCTATGGGAGTTGGTAAAAAGTGAAGCAGGTAACAGGTCATCTCATTAAGAACGTAATTTGATTTAAGTGTTTAGTGTGAGAATTGGTTAAAGTTAAAAAAGACTACCTCCTCAGTAAGTTATCAATCATATCTTTAGTTTTCTTCTGTAAAAATATTATGTCTGCGTCAATAGAAACATATCTTGAACAGACAAGGGATAAAAATCTATCTGTCTGGATATTGTGATAATAGATGCAATCACACCCCCTATAAGATAGGGACGCGATAAATTTACAGTGTTCAGGCATAAAACTCATTTTTTTAACTCCTAATCTCTACACAAATTTAAAGCTCGTTCAATTATCTCTAGTTGTTGTGAGATGCCTCCTAGGGATTGGCTTATGATTGTTTTCTTCCACTGGGGAGAAGATTTAGAAGAACTATCAAACTCTTCAGCTAAACCCCCTAAAATCTGTTTAATTTCGTCAATTTTTTCTTTCATTTTTTGGTTTAGATAAGGTTAAATTAGTGCTTATCCTTTTAAGGTTTTAGAGAGTTATAGCCTTTAATTTAGTTGTTGATCTTTTCGGCTGCTACTGCTAAGGAATCAGCGTCGTAGAGCCAATTGTCTGAGGGGTACTCGAAGGACATTTGCTCGCAAATATCATAAAGGCTGTGGACAACAGCTAATAAGCTGTTTTGAGTTACAAGTCCCTTTAAAGTTTCCAGATCATCGTCTGATAATTCTTGTTCGTATCGCGGCTTACTTTGCATTTTTTTTACCTCCTTTTAGATTCTTCTATCTCGATATAACCTTTTTGCAATAAATCCTCAATGGTATGAATTGCACAATGGTAGGTAAAAACCATAGTTCCTATGGTTAGGTCGGGTTCATCTATCAACGACCATATTATGGATTTTTCTGTTTGTTCCAAATTTTTTAAGTCTTCATGTAAAGGATCTCCTTCAAAATCTTTGATTAGCCTTACTTTATTTTGGAATCTTTTACTTAGCAAATAAGATTTCATCCCAATAGCGCCAAGAAGTTTTTTGTTGCTTTGAGAAATTTCAATTGTTTGAGTTTCCATTAATTTTGTCCTTAGATGCAATTAGGCTAAGTTAAATTCGAGAGTAGATGAATCTTCTTCTAGGAAATGGATATTATCAAAACCAAAGCCGAACAATAAATCATCAATTTCAATCGGCTGGTCAAATTCCCCCTCTATTGTTTCTTCAAAAGCTTGATTTGTTGTATCAATTTCGTAGCAGTAGAAATTGATGAAAGCAGGAGCAAAAGAAAGCCATTCCGGTTGTTCGATTAATTTATTAGGTTCAGTGGAAGATAAAAACCTTATACTCATTTTCTTTCCTCTAATTATTGATAAATTCTTCAGCCCTTGCCAAAGCATCAGCATCTTGATCAAAGCCGAAGCCGGGGTTATTCGTATGGGCTTCTGCGGCTAATTCCTTAAGAGCGGTGACTATTTCTAAAATCGAATACGATTGACAAGAATGTGTAATTGTTCTTTCAGGGCTTCTTTTTTGGTTGTTTGTTCGTTCATAGTTCCTCTAATTTGTATGTTCTGATGACTGGTTTTAAAAATAAAAAGGGATACTGTCTAAATCTTGCTCCCATTGCTTCTCTATTTCAGCCAAAGTGGAGGGGAGATGATTGTGTGGAGGAGCTACAAAAGGTTTAGCCCAGCAGGGTAAGTCGGTGTACTCGTCTTTTTTGCCTTGGTAGGGTTCTAAGTCATTCATTAACCAGTAATAATGAAGCCTAGCCCTTGAGTTTTCAATGCTAACCTCCCAATCATCAATAAACCCATTACAGAAAAATAAGATTAATTTTTCCCAGGTAAGCGGAAAATTTCGTTTACTCAGTGTCAGATAAAAGTACGTTTTATCTGAGCCTTCAGTGATAGTAAATCTTGTCATTAAAAAGTTGAAGGATTTGCTCATTTTTATTGAAGAATAAATTGAGAATGTTAGGAAAAGGGTGAGTAAGTAAGCAACTCACCCAATATAAAAGACTGCTTACAAGAGAGTATGCACCTCCTTTTTTTAACTAAGTAAAATCTCAAACCAACTGAACTTATTAAAGTCTCTGTGAATTGGTGGTGGGGTTTTTTGACCTTCCGCCGCCTCCGCGTTCCTAGTGGTTATCCCCGTCCACTCCCTACAGTTTTATTTAGTAGCTAACTATGTTTCGGAGTTTGAAGTCATAATTTTCCTGAAAATTTGGGAATACTGTTAATAGACAGCTAAGAGTTATGTTTATGGTTTATCCCCGTTGGTTTCCTTCTCCTGGGGCTTGGTTCAGAGCCGTAGTTTTATTTGTTGCCTTAACTCCATTGATATTTATGGCGCGGGTTTTCAACTACTCAATCTCTGAAGCTTCGGGCTTTGAGTCTTTTATTTGGTTAGTTGTAATACCCTTGATTTTCCTGGCTTTTCTCAATCAAGGAATTGAGGAAAATTCCTTTGACTTTCCTAGCATCGGAAGTTGGATTGATGGTTTTTGGAGTTGGTTGGCTTGTGCAGTGGCTTTGTTAATTTGCACGATAGCTGAATATATTCGCTATAACGGTTATGTCAACTTAGCAACTGTTCTCGGCTCAGACTGTGAGAACTACTTGAAAATAATTTTCTTGGTAGTTCTTGCTTATTTTTACCAAGCCCGTTACTTATTCCTTAATAGGAAGAATTAACACGGTAATCATGCTCATGCTGTCTTTTTGAATCCTCTACCCTCGCTATTTGGTGGGGGTTTTTCTTATTTATAGGCATCACCTCCCGATGAATGAAAAAGGCTAGGGAACTATATATTTTTGCCCCTCACGGGTTGGTGAAAAATAATTCACCTAAGCAAAGCAAGCGAGATAATTACAACAGCCTACTAACCCCTACATATGAACATTTGCACCGTTCCCTAGGGGGGTAGGATGTCGTTTACCGCTATACATGAAGTTTACGTCCTGTTGACCAGATTGTCAAGACGTTTACTTCATGAAGCAAACGTCTGTTAAAATGAAAGAAACTGAAAGTGATAAAAACATAACACCTTTGAGGAAACGTCGAGAATCTGCCAATTTAACTAGACCTGATGTCAAAAGACTGATTGGGGTTAGCGAAAGAAGACAAGCAGATTGGGAGTCTGGTAAAGCGATGCCCAGTCTAGAAAATGCTGCCGCATTAGCGAAACTGTATGGTATTAGCCTAAAGACGCTTTTTTTTGAATTAGGAATCGATGTTTCTCAAATTCCTGACGATAAAGAATTAGTCCGTAACAACCATACTTCTCAAGGTTAAACCTTGATTGACAAACCACAGGGAGAGTTAAAAAATTTGACGATCACTAACCGTGATCGTCAGCCTTAACCCCCAATTCACAGAAATTTAGACAGACTGCCAATTCACAAAATACAAACCAATAACGAATAAGAGAGGATTTGGTATGAATGATCGGACTAAAATAGCCACTGACTTTATGCTCAAGTTTATCGAGATGAACCAGCTAATTTTTGACCCAAACGAACCAGAGGAAGAAGAAGACCACGACGAAGAGTTGGTCAATAGAGCGGTTAAATTGGCTGATATGTTGTTAGCGCGACTCGAGCAAGATGTTACTAACAAGAATTGTAACTGCTTAAGCAAAATTCTAGAAAATAAAGACAACAGCAGTAAACATCCATTAGACATTTTATTGGCGAAAAAAAATCTTGACCGTAGAGCTTTAGCCCGTATATCTGGAGTTTCTTATGATTCGCTTACGAGCTATGTAATTGGTCGTAGGCATATAACGCTAAAAAATACGATGAAGCTTTGTTATGCCTTAGATTGTTCACCTAAAGAATTAGCCGAAGCTTTTGGCTATACACAGAATGATAATCCTTAAGCAGCCGTATGAACTAAAAATGACTAAAAAAGTAAGTTTTGACAGGACGACTTTTTGGTTATATGAACCAATACCGCCCGAACTAATCATTAAGTTTTGTCAATATTATCGAATTTCACTTAAGGCTTTTTTCACTAAATTAGGTTACAACGTGGAGGGTTTATGACACTCGATAGCAAAATTCCAGAGCCTAAATTTCAAAAAGGAGAAGAGGTAAAAACCCCTATTTCCAGAAACGGAACATATTTTAGAAAAATCAGTTTTCGTTTGTGGGATGTTACAGAGAGTGGATGGGTTTACCTATTTTCAATAGGCAATAATGAGGTTGAGTATTTCACCGAACAAGAACTTAAAAAAATAACTATCGGAATGGAAGATGAGTAGTGACATTGGCGAACTAATCAAAGAATCCAATCAATTAATTCTAGAGCTTGGATGGACGATTGACCAAGCCAAAACCCATCTAGAAGGCTTATTTAACAAGCGTTCACGGTATCTTTTAGATATTAACGAATGGGCAGAATATATCCGTCAACTGAAAAGGGAAAATTACTATAAGAAGCATTTTCCTTCGGCTGACGAAAAAGAATTATTAGCCCTCCTAGAGAAAGAATATAAGCGATTAGGCTGGGGTTCTCGCCAGAAATATTCTCACTTCTCTAATTACACCAATTTAATTTTATTTATGCCCCAAAAATTACAGCCTTTACAATTAAAGGCTTACATTGAACATCTTCAGACTTTACCGGCTTTGGAAAAGCTTAATAAAGGCGGTTTATAAACCGCCCGTAGTAGATAGGAATTGACTTTATCGCACAACTCGAAGAATTAATAGAGTCGCTTGATTAAGTTGGTTCCTCTCAATGATAAACCAAATATCCCGTTTAATTAAAGAGGAATTATGATCGCACAATTAAAGACCCAGGACGACGAATATCAATACATGGCTAATCTCGAAGCCGAGGAACTTATATTAGGTGGAATTCTCTTTGATCCTCACGCCATAGGAAAGGTAGCCAATTTACTAAAACCTGAACATTTCTATGCTCAGGGTCACGCTACAATCTACGAGCTCGCCCTAGAACTTCATCGCAAGGGTAGTAAAACCGACTTAATGCTTATGCAGGAAGCATTAGAAAGTAAAAAAGTTTTAGAAAAAATTGGGGGGCAAAATCGGTTACTCCAATTAATTGAACGCACAGCATCGGCGGCTAATATTAAAGGGTACGCTGGGATCTTGATTACCCACTACGAGCGGCGGCGGCTGAGAGATTTAGCCCATGAATTTCTAGAAGAGGTGAAAGACCGGCAAAACAACCCTTTCCAGCTACAACAAGATTTAATTACTAAAATCACGGCTTTAAACCACCTCACCCCAGGAGAATCTGAGACTAAATTTCTGTATGAGCAAATTAAGCAGATTCTTCAGTGTGCAGACCTAACAGAAACCGAAATACAGATCAAACTAGAGGAACTGAGGAAAAAAGAGCGGATTGGCTCATGGGAATGGCGCAAAGAGTATTTAGAGCCAATCAAGAAAGAATTAGGAGATATAGAAGAAAAGGACAGCATTGAGGAAGAAACAGACAAAATCCTCTCAGCCCAAGAAATGAGCCTAGTTCTAAGACAAATTCTCCCAGAGTGTTTGGCTACCCCTGTTTTAAAACTAGCTGGCTGGCTTAATCTAAAGCCGGAATGCTACCTTACGGCTTTACTCTGTGGAGTCAGCGGCCTACATTTCCCCAAAACCAAGCTGATCATAAATGAAGCGCTCGATTTCAGCGTTACCCCTAATTTATACGGGGGAATCGTAGCCCCTAGCTCTCAGAAAAAAAGCCCTCTAATCAAGGCGATGATTGTTAAGCCTTTGCGGGAGCTTCAAAACCGAGCAAGAGAGGTTTATAACCGAGAATTAGAAGAATATCAGCAACTTATTAACAAATACGAGAGGATGAAGAAAAATGACAAGGAAAACCTCTTAGAAGAGTTCCCCGATGGGGAGCCAAAAAAACCCCACCCCAAAATCTATTATTTTACTAATGCGACCTCTGAGGCCATAATTAACCAATTTGATAAGCATCCTGAACAATCCCTGCTTTACCTTAAAGATGAATTGGCCGGGGTCTTCAGTGGTATGAACGCTTACAGAGGCGGCAAGGGGTCTGATGAACAGGATTTTCTAAGCCAATATGACGGCGCTGGTGAGGTTAGGCTGAGAAAATCATCAGAATCGGGAGTCGTTGACCTAGAATGTGTTCCCCTCTCCATTTTCGGAGGAATACAGCCAAAAGTTCTGCACAACCTTTTAGGAAACGGGGAAGACGACAACGGCAAATGGGCGCGGTTTATTTTTGTTCAGCAGCCGTTAACCGCGTCAGTTATGAGCGAGGATGGAGGAGCAATAGACCTAAACCCGCTATTAGTGGAATTATATGAACAAATTGCCGGTTTTCCTGTGATGACTTATCGGCTTTCTCGTGATGCTTTCCGCGCATACTGCAAAGCCTATAACGAATATGAACAGCGCAAAATCAGCATACACACTTCAACACCGATGCGACACGTTTGGGGCAAAGCAGAGGGGCTTGTAGGCAAACTAGCCTTAAATCTTCACTGCATTGAATACGCTATGAAGGGAGAAGTGCCGCCAGAATCGATAGGCGCTCATACGATTAACAGCGCGATCGCACTGGCTAATTTTTACGCCGCACAGATTGAGAGTATTTATGGCGGCTTGGGTGAGTCTCTCCCGAGTAACCTCGCTAAGGTAATTGAGCTTTGTAAGCGGAACAACTCAGAAGCGATTACAGCCCGTGACGTTTATCACAGCCTATCCACTTCAATCAAAAAAAGCGTGTCCTGTGAGGAGATTCGAGGCTGGTTTGCTCGGTTAGCCGAAATGGGTAAGGGAATCATCGAGGGTGTAGGGAAGGGTTTAAAATTTAAAATTCCTGCCCACAATGACCACAATAACCACAATGACCACAAACCTATTAATAGTTCACCTGAACCAAAAGAACCCCCTGAAAATCAAAATGTGGGCAATGTGGGCAATGTGGGCAATGTGGTCGAGTTAAAACCGGTTAAACAACCCAAATTCGAAATAGGAGACGAGGTTAGCTGGACAACCAAAAAAGGAGCGATGGAAAGGGGCATTATCAAAGGATTTTCCCAGGAAAAACCCTATATATAGCTCATATTAACGTCATCAGCGAAAACCCCCGTCTGTGCATGGTTAACACAAACAGCTTAACCTTAGCCCCAAAAAATAAATCCTGAAACGTAACGTTACATTTCAGGAAACAAAATAGATAGAATTGATGAGTCAATTTTAGATGAACCTGGCTTGAATTTTGGCTACTGCCTCACTAACAGAGATAGTCCCATCTCGGTTAATGTCTAGGCCCGAATTCTGTTGATAAGCTATTCCTGGTGTCGTGAAAAGCCCATAGTTTAAGCTTTTCCCTATGGCTTTGGGATACAGCACAGCCATATATAGATCGGCCAAAGATTTTTTTAATTTTGCTGGATCAATCATGTTGAAATACTCTTCAACATAATCAAGCTGATCTAAAGCCGTCATTTGAGCCAAGACTTGGGTTGTTGTACCCAATGCTAAGGCTGTATGCGGCATGAATTGAATTAATCCAGTAGCACCAGAGCCAGCATAGTTTTGTTTACTGGGGCTAAACGTCCCGTCGCTTTCCCAACTAATGACCGCCATCAGGTCTGACGGATCGCAGTTGATTTTTTTAGCAACAAGCCGAACCTTATTCTTAAACTGCTGTGAGCAATTTTCGTCACCGATGACTCGCTTTAGCGGCTGGTGAGGCTGGCATAAATGCGCCCAAGTAGTAGCAGAGCCGCCGGCAGATTGAGCGAAAATTAATTCACGGGAATAATGAACAAACTTACCGGCTTCTGGCTTGTTAAGGTATTTGGTTCCGTCAAACTTCCCATAAGGGTCATGACAACTGAAATTGTCATCTTCGACCCCTAAAAGGACAATGACGTGGCCTCTAGAGGTAAACGAAACCGGTCCGCTAAATATTGCCGGATAACCCGCCTTTAGATGAGAAATAACCCTACTCCACTGGTGATTTGTACTCCAATTATCATCAATTTCATACTCATTGAGTAAGTATTGAATATCAGAGTGTAAAAATCTGTCTAAGTTTCTCTTTTGGAATTCTAAATAAAGAGAATCCGGAGAAACTGTTTTCCCTAAACAGCCTAAAACCATTGCTGTCGATGTTAACAAGCAAGACCCATAGGGGTCGTATTTGTTATTTAGCTGATAGAAGTAAGGAAAATTTTGGGAAGTAGGAGGAGAATTAGGAACCGATTTTTTTAAAGGTAGGGGACATTCTTGATGACGAGAAACCTGAGAAAACCGGATGGTTCCCTCAATACTCGCAACCATTAAAAGTGCAAGCATATTCCTTCTGTTAAAAAGCATTCCTCGATTTTGATTGTTGGGTTTAATCGACTTCCACGTAGTATTTGCCTCGGTGCTGAATTAAGGTTATTTTCCCTAGGTCAGCCAACGCTTTTACTTTTCTGACGCAAATATTGTTACGTCTCGCGAATTCTTCTATGGGAATTTTCATGGTTTTTAGCTAGGTTAAAAACCTAGCTTTTCTAATTAATTAGCCCTGTACAACGGTTACAGAGTTAATATTTTTACCGTTGTACTTTTTACCGTTTAGGCTTCCTTTAACGGTCAGAGGTTCTATTTTTTGAGGGTCTGCGAAACGAATAATGGGTCTAGCTCCTGCGAGGTTAATTCGGACTCTTACGGGCTTCGGACGATCCACACCAAAGACTAGATTGTCTTCTGTGTCTTTGGCTAGGGTCACTCCCAATTCCTTGTCAATTCCTTTATAATCATCTTTTTTGGCTCGCCAACTATATTTAGTCCCAGCAAGATTAATATAGAATATTGCTGTTTTTGAATCTGTTGCCATGTTATTTTCCTAGTTCTGATTTTTTAATTAAAAGTAGCGGTGATTTTAAGCACTCACATTTAAGTGCTCAAATAATCAGAAGCAACATAAGAAACTCCATTTATTCCGATACTAGGAACCATAGGAAGAGTAGCGGTGACTGTCATCGTTTGGTTTTCGGTATCGTGGGTAATAACGATGTTATTAGGCCGGGTAATTGAAGGCAAGGCTAATTCCGCTAAAGCTAAAGCTTGAGATACTTCTACTAATTGGCCGGGTAAATGCGTGGCAGAGGTTTGGATTGGAGCAGACATAAATTTTTCCTCGATTTGTTAACTGTCTTAAATCTAGTCTGTGACTGGGTTTTATGTCTATATGATCAAGACATTATGTCTGCTTAGGGGTTAAGGGCAAAGCGTGAATGAGAGTCTAATGAGAGTCCAGTGAATGATCAATATGAGACGATGATCAGCCATTGCCCTTTTAGTTTTTTAGCTTTAATTTCTCCGAGTTTACACTTACGAGTAACGTTACGAGGACACATAAAATTTTGTTTCGCGTATTCTTGAACTGATTGATATTTAATAATCATTTTATTTACCTTTTTTTCTCCATTGAATTTCCCACTCAGGGATTGTGTTTTCTTGACCTTGTTTAAAATATCTAGCGAGGGCAGCTTCTACTTGATAATCTTTTAAGTCAACTCCTTTACGAGGGCCGATTTTGATGTTAACAGGCTTTTTCATAAATTCTGGATTAATGTATTTTTTCCAGAATTCCCATAACCTCATCGCTTCTTGCTGACTGTAACAATTGGCAATAAATTTACTATTATCGTCAAGAGTGCAGATAATCTCTTGTTGCCCTTTTCTATAAGTTATCGGTTTGTTTTTTTCTAAATGAAGTCTTTTTTGTTCCATAAAATGAGGGATTGTTAGAGCATAGTAGCTCCTATCTTTTCGATACCCTACTACTAACTGTGGAATATCACCGCCTCTCCTCACTTGCCACCATTCAGGCACTAGAGCATAGGCAGTAGTTTCAATCTTACAAATGTCACTTCGAAGCATATTAATTAATTCTGCTAAGGCGCTCATTTGAGAAGATAATCCTTCTAATCCTTTGCCTTGGTAAGAAATTTTTTTGGTTAAAAGTTCGTTGATTTCTTCTTGGGATGCTCCTTCTGGAATATCAGCGAATTTTTCGCAGTCTGTCGTTTCAATCGTGCCCTTAATAGACACCTCTAAACTTTGGCATGGGTCGCAATCCATATCTTCTATACAAGTGCATGGTTTAGGGTTGGGTTTAGGTTTAGGAGATGGGCTTGGGTCAGGGGTTGGATATGGCCCTGGGTTTGGAGTCGGATTTGGTGTTGGGTCTGGAATAGGATTAGGAACCGGCCCAGGTTTAGGATTAGGGCTTGGGTTCGGTCCAGGAACCGGATTAGGATTAGGGTTTGGATTAGGATTAGGGTTGGGGTTTGGATTAGGGTTAGGATTTGGGACGGGGTAGGGGGTAGGAACGGGGTAGGGGGTAGGAACAGGGTAAGGACTAGGAACGGGGTAGGGGGTAGGAACAGGGTAAGGGGTAGGAACGGGGTAGGGGGTAGGAACAGGGTAGGGGGTAGGAACGGGAACATATATAGGAGGGCTAGGAACGGGATAAGGAATGTATACAGGAGGACTAGGCACAGGAACGGGAACCGGCACAGGAACTGGTACAGGAACGGGAACCGGCACAGGAACTGGTACAGGAACGGGAACCGGCACAGGAACTGGTACAGGAACGGGAACCGGTACAGGCACAGGAACCGGTACAGGCACAGGAACGGGAACCGGTACAGGAACGGGAACCGGTACAGGCACAGGAACCGGTACAGGCACAGGAACGGGAACCGGTACAGGCACAGGAACCGGTACAGGCACAGGAACGGGAACCGGTACAGGAACCGGTTCAGGAGGGGGAATCGGTTGTTGTGGTAAGGGACAAAAATCTGGATCTTCCGGTTTTTTTTCCTTTGGCTTAGGTTGTCCGGGTGGTTTGGGTTCTGGCTGTTTCTCTGGTTTAGGTGGGTCTTCTGGTTCTGGTGGCTTAGGTTCTTCGGGTTCGGGTTCAGGCGGCGGCGGCGGCTCCTCCGGTTCGGGTTCAGGCGGCGGCGGTTCCTCCGGTTCGGGTTCTACCGGTTTAGGAGGTCGTCTAAAGGGGACAATATCATTCTCTCCGTCTTCATCTGGTAATTTCTCAGGAAGAGGGGGAGGCGCATCAGGTATAGTTTCTGGAGGCGGTGCGATCGTTGGGGTCGCATAGCTGGGGCTAATGGGGCGAGGTTTAGCGTCTGCTAACGGCGGTGGATTCCCGTCAATGTCAGGTTTTCCGTCTTCTCTAGTTATTTTAGTAATTTTTAAACTTATTTGTCGGTTATTCCAAGGAACTAAATTATAAGTTTGCAGAGAATTCCAATAAGCTGGAATCGATGTTTTTTCTTGGCTTCCGGTTGCATTTTGGCGAATTATATTTAATGGCGGGCCATAAAAATAATTTCCCCCCGTAAAATTCAACTCGCCGGTACCTACTATTTTTCCTCTAAGAACTCCCCGATAATAGGCTGTATAAGGGGTTGGCTTACCAGAGGGAGGTTCAAACAGACACTCTGCCTCTCCCTCAACTACATAATTAACAAAACCTTGACCGCCTTTGAAAGGCGAATCGGCTGGCATTTCAGGAGAATGAGAACAAGGCCCTAATCCCAAATCACAAGCCATGCCCGGGTCTAAAAATTGAGCCGTACTCATGGGAATCCCCGGCACCATTCCTTCTGCTGCGATTCCTTGCTTTGCATTGTTAAAGTCTCTAAACAATGCTCTGGAAAGCCCTCTTGGTAATCGAAAGGGGTTTTTTGGAGGAGTTGTCGGGGGTTTTCCTTCTGGGGGGAACTGGTAAGGGCGACTGTAGGGGACAATATTATTAGCCGCTCCCCCAGGATTGCCGGTTGGAGGGAGCGTAGGGGTAGCGGTTCCCCCTGGGGTCCCAACCGGAGGGGAAGCAGTAGCAGTAGTCATTTATTTAATTAAAATTCATATCTTAAATTCAGCAGGGATGGAAGCGGAGCCGATATCATTAGCGTGTTCCCAGCGCTTTCCCTGTCTTTGCCAATTTTTATTCAATTTGATGTTAGTGCGGCTGATATTCTGCCATTCCGGGGGGCTTACTGCGGTAATTTCAAACGGTGCGGAGGTAGCTACTCGCGCAGCGTTCCCCGTAGATTCGATAACCGTTGTTTCTGGGTAAAGGTAATTTAAAATCATCCCAGACCAGACGTGCAATTTCTCTAATGTGTTGATTGTCGCTGGTATATCTGAAGAGGTAAAAGCTGTCATAGTCAATCCTATCTATTATTTAAGAACCTACTACTAAGCTACCCTCTACAACTGAGTAAAGGAATCGGAAAAAAACCTTAATTTAAGGTAAAGAAATTATAAAGGACAATTGTAGCCTCGTATCTGTACCTAAAAAAGGGGCTGATTTTTATGTCAGTTTTTATGTCAGTTTATGTCAGTTGAGGATTAAGAGAAGTGGGTGACCAGGGACTCGAACCCTGAACCAGCGGATTAAGAGTCCGATGCTCTACCATTGAGCTAGTCACCCCTATTTTTAAGTATACATTAAAATCACCGAGAATTTTACTCAGATTAGCTGTAGTGGGTTACAGTTGCTTAACATCCCCTAGGGTTTTTGGCTGGGCATTGTCCACCCCATAATTAAGCTAAGATCAAAAAAGCTACCATAAACCGATATTGACCTTAGATAAGTCCATGACATCCCTTGTTACTGTCGATAAGCAAAAATTAGAAAATCCTCCCCTAGAAATACATTATCTCGGTGATCGCGTGTTGCGTCAGCCGGCTAAACGCATTGCTAAAGTTGACGACGCAGTGCGGCAATTAGCCAAAGAAATGCTTCAAACCATGTATAGTGCTAATGGGATCGGTTTAGCCGCGCCTCAAGTAGCGGTTAATAAACAACTTCTCGTGGTGGACTGTGAACCGGATAATGCCACCAATCAGCCCATAATCTTAATTAATCCTCAAATCACGCACTTTAGCCGCGACTTATGTCAATTTGAAGAGGGATGTCTCAGCATTCCGGGAGTTTATTTAGATGTAGTGCGTCCTAAAGCCATCGAAGTCAGCTTTAAAGATGAAAGCGGACGGCCCAAAAAACTGAAAGCCACCGGACTCTTAGCCCGGGTGATTCAACATGAAATGGATCATCTTAATGGCGTTATGTTTGTCGATCGGGTAGGGAATAATTTAGCATTAACTGAAGAATTAAAAAAGCATGGGTTCAGTCTGCAAGCTGTTAAACCCATTGCTTAATTTTTTACATCTAATTAGAGGAGCTTAAGAAGAGTGACGCCAAAAAGTGGGGTGTTGTTATTGGGATCTTGTATTGCTGCGATTGCTGCTGTCGGCAGTATTTTTGAACTATCTTCGGGAACCCCTGATCTAGGAAACACGATCACCGGGCTAATTTTAGCAGCGAGTATCCCCCTAACTGGATTATTCTTCTGGGCGGCGGTTCAAGATACCAGAGCCAATCAAAAATAATCCAGATAGCTGAAAAAAAAGTCGGTTAGGAAAAGCGGCAAAAATTCCTAACCTTCTGATTCTGACAATGTAGATGAGTTTTGTTTTTGAAATTGGACAATCGCTTCTTGAGCAATTTTCATAGTTAGACGGACTTGATCAATTTCCGACAGTTCATCCCAAGGTGCTTGGCGTAATTCTGTGGTGCCTCGCATCGCATAAACCAAAGGACGAGCAAAAATTTGTAAATCGTCTTCTGACCAATGGGAGAGTAAAGGCTTAACACATTGGATTAATTGCTCTAAGGGTGACAAATTTAAAGAAGCAATATTTTGAGCATAATCCATAATTTTATCTAATTGATGGGAAGGGACAACTTGACCAAAGCGTTCCCAGAGAGTGAGTTTGACCACAGAGTGATCCGCTTGGCTCCAGCATTGATGGAGATTAGAAAATAACTGATCAGCGCCGCTAGTTAGCTCTTCATCATCTAAACAGTCACAAAGAGCAAAATCATCTTCTAATTCAGTCACATACAGGTCAGCCGAGAGAGCATCCTGATTCCAAGAGTAGGCAAATTCTTCTTCTAAGATGGAACTTAGCAATTCGCTTCTAACAGTGACGAGAGCATCTTCAGACTTAGAATAAGTAGGTTGTTTGTTCATAAAAAAGCTCCTAGATGTATCTATTTAACAGCTTGCCAAGATTAGCTACACTGTCATCCTATCAAGTTCCGCAGAAAAATTATGTTTTTTTTGTATCACTATAGACCAAATAGAGAGACAATGGGGAAAGCATAAAAACCAACACTAGCACCGATGTTACTGTTACTGTTTTATTTGGGCGATCAGCTATACGCCATAGACAGTTTAAGGGTTGTTGAAGTGATCCCTAGGGTGAATGTTAGAAAACTGTACCAGGCACCGGACTACGTAGCCGGTTTATTTAATTACCGAGGCAGAGTGATCCCTGTTATTGATTTATCTCTATTAATTCAAGGAAAACCCTGTAGTCTTTGCTTGAGTACAAGAATTATCATAGTCCAGTATCCAGGTAAACCCGAACAGAGGGATTATTTAGGACTGATGGCCGAACAAGTTACTGATACATTAAATAAATCATCTGTTGAGGAACCAGAAAGTGTTCGGGGAAATATTATTATGGATGGTCATCGGATCATTGAACTGTTGTGTGTGGAGTCTCTATTTCCTGAGATAGAACAACTGCGAGTTTTATACAGTTATTAGTCCATAGCCCTTAGTCTATAGTCCTTAGTGCGGAACTCGTTCGGTCCCCCAGTCCATAATCCATCATTTCTCCCCATACACACTCACATAAAGAGGAGTGTCCATTTGTTGAATAGTTCAACTGAGCCTAATTTGGGTACAGACTTTTAAGAGCTTCTCTAGCTTTCCACTCCACATTTAAAGACGACCTATGAGTAGGGAGTAGGATATAAAGAGTAGGGGAAAGACTAACGACTCATGACTAATCGCTAATGACTCCAGAAGAAAAACAAATAGAAGCTTTATTACAACAAAAAATCGGTTTAAAAAAAGATAGCATTAATGCTAGACAAATCACCAACGCTTTAGAAAACCGCCGGTTAGCCTGTGATTTGCCAGATTTAAAAAGTTATGTGCAATTTCTAGAAACCTCTTCTCAAGAATGGTGGGAACTGATTGACCAAATTGTTGTCCCGGAAACTTGGTTTTTTCGCCATCGGGAAGCTTTTAAATTTTTGCACAAATATGTCAAAACTGAGTGGTTAAAGCCAAAGTGCAGAACTCGTTCGGCCCCCCAGCCTGTCTCAATTTTAAGAGTCTTGAGTCTGCCTTGTTCTACAGGAGAAGAACCCTACTCTATCGCCATCACCTTGTTAGAAGCAGGATTAACCTCTAACCAGTTTCAAATTGATGCGCTTGATATCAGTCATAGAGCCTTAGAAAAAGCTAAAAAAGCGGTTTATGGAGAAAACTCTTTTCGAGAAGACCTCACTCTCCCCAAAAATCATTATTTTCATCAAATTCAAGAAAGCTATCAATTGTCTGAGCTAGTTCGAGAAACGGTTCAATTTAAAGAAGGCAACCTTTTAGGTCCTCACTTACCGGTTCACAAGCCTTATCAGATCATTTTTTGTCGTCATTTATTGATTTATTTAGATGTTTCGGCTCGTTCTCGTGCTATAGATAGGTTAGACCAGTTATTAGTTCCTCGCGGTTTTCTCTTTGTCGGATCTCCGGAAATTGCTTTGCTGCCTTCTCCCCGATTTCAAGTTATTGATTATCCTTATGCTTTTGTCTATCAAAAAAATGAAAAAAGAGCCAAACACAAAAACCCAAAACCGGAAAAATCTATTATTCAGAAAAAAATTCGCCCTAGCAACCCAACTGAGCTTACTTCTCTAGCTCAAGCACAAACACATCTTAAAAAAGGGCAAACAATTTCTCCTTTATCTCTTGCTAACCATCCACAATCCCCCCCTAAAAATCCACTCGCTCAAGCCAGAGATTTAGCTGATTCAGGAGCCTTAGAACAAGCGGCATCGTTATGTCGAGCCTATCTGAATCAAACCCCTAGTGACCCTCAAGCCTATCTATTACTAGGTCAAATTTATCAAGCATTAGGCTCAGAAATTGAAGCTGAACAATATTTTCAGAAAGTGGTTTATCTAGACCCCAATTGCGAGGAAGCTTTAATACACCTTGCCCTTCTTAAAGAATCTCGAGGCGACTTGAGTGGCGCAACTTTAATCAGACAACGTATTCAACGACTGTTTAAATTAAGAGACAACCCATTATGAAAAGCCAACTTTGGAAATCTATAGAATCAAAATTAATCAGCATCCTTCTCTTGTCTGCTGTGATTATGGTTATCGGTGCTGGCATTACCGTGCAAGGGATGTCTAAAGTGGTTAATCTATCGCAAAAATCCGCCGAACAGGCTCAAGAACAAAAAGATAGAACCGTTAATCAGGTTGTTCTTCTGTTTATCGTCGGAATTATGGTTGATCTCGCTTTGGGAGTTTGGATTACTCGTAAGATCGCCAAATCTTTAATTAAGGCTGTCAAAATCGCTGAAGAAGTTTCTGCCGGTAATTTAACCACTCAAGTAGAAGTCACTTCTAATGATGAAATTGGGCAATTATTAATTTCCCTGAAAACCATGACCGAAAATCTTAATTCTCTCATTTCTAAAGTTCAGCATTCCGGGATTCAAATCACCAGTTCAACGACAGAAATGGCGGCCTCGAGAAGACAATTAGAAGCCACTTTAACTGAACAAATTGCCTCCACCAATGAAGTGACCGCAACGGCTCAAGATATTTCTAATACTTCTGAAGAATTAGTCCACACTATGGAACAAGTGGCCGACTTAGCTCAAAGTACAGCCCAAGCGGCTTCTCAAAGTCAAAATGATTTAGTGCAAATGGAAAAAAGTATGCGTCAGTTGTTGGATGCCACCACTTCTATCTCTTCAAAATTAGGAAATATGAGTGAGAAAGCTCATAATATTAATAGTGTGGTATTAACCATTACTAAGGTAGCCGATCAAACCAATTTACTTTCTTTAAATGCCGCCATAGAAGCTGAAAAAGCCGGAGAATATGGAGCCGGATTTGCGGTGGTTGCTCGAGAAATTCGACGACTCGCCGATCAAACTGCTGTGGCCACTTTAGAGATAGAACAAATGGTTAAAGAAATGCAAACAGCCGTTTCTAATGGAGTAATGGAGATGGATAAATTTAATAAAGAAGTGAGAAATAGTGTAGAAGATGTCGGAAATATTAGCCGCCAAATCGCTCAAGTGATTGAACAAGTTCAGCGTATTACCCCTCAGTTTGAATTAGTCAGTAAAAGTATGGAAGAACAATCTCTTCAAGCTCGTCATATTCGCGAATCAATGGAACAATTAAGTGAAGGATCAGAACAAACTGGTTATTCTCTCCATGAGACAAATATTGTTTTAGAAAGATTAAATGAAGCTGCCCAAATTTTACAAGCCGAAATCTCTGTGTTTAAAGTTAAAAATTAAACCCCTTTACAAATTGCACCTTTTATACTAAGCTACCGTCAAGCTTAAAGTACACCCTGTGAAAACACAGTTTTTCGATGATTTAATTTAACCTCCATGCACATAATTGACTATTTGATTGTTGCTTTATATTTAATTTTTGTTATTGTCTTAGGCATTATTTTTGAACGCAAAGCGGCTAAAGGATTAGATGCTTATTTTTTAGGAGATCGCAGTATTCCTTGGTGGGCCTTGGGAGCATCAGGAATGGCTGGCAATGTGGATATGGCCGGTACGATGGTTATTTCTGCCCTCATTTATGCCCTAGGAACGAAAGGATTTTTTATCGAAATTCGAGGGGGAATTGTTTTAATTATGGCCTTTTTGATGACCTTTACGGGTAAGTGGAATCGAAGGGCTATTGTAATGACTGAGGCGGAATGGATGAAGTTTCGTTTTGGCCAAGGAACTCAGGGAAAAGTTGCTAGACTTCTCAGTGCTATCGCTAATTTACTGTTTTCTGTTGGGGCAATGAGTTACTTTTCTGTCGCGGGAGGAAAGTTTCTCGGACAATTTTTAGGCATGGATGATAGACTCGCTTCTATTCTTTTAATTTTACTGGCTTTATCTTATACCGTTGTTAGTGGATTTTATGGGGTAGTTTGGACAGATGTTTTTCAAGGTTTTTTGATATTAGTGGCTGTTATCTATGTTTCTATTGTGGCTTTACAAACTGTAAATTTACCGGAAAGTTTTTCAGTATCAATTGCGGGAACTCAAACTTTAAAAACTTGGAATTTACAAGAGTGGAGTAGTATTGTTCCCTCTTGGAAAGTAGATTTACCGGGAGATTATTCTATTTTTAATCTTTTCGGTGGAGTGGTATTTTTCTATATGGTAAAAACCATTATCGAAGGATGTAGCGGCAGTGGAGGATATATCGTACAACGGTTTTTAGCGGCTAAAACTGATCGAGATGCCGGATTACTATCTTTATTTTGGATTCTTTTATTAGCTTTTCGTTGGCCGTTAGTCACTGCTTTTGCTGTTTTGGGGATTCATTATGGAGTCACCCAAAAAATGATTACCGATCCAGAACTCATTTTACCAGTTGTTATTGAACATTATGTACCGGTTGGATTTAAAGGTCTTTTAATTGCCGCTTTTCTCGCCGCCGCTATGTCCACCTTTTCCTCAATTATTAATGCAAGTGCGGCTTACTGGACTAATGATATTTATCAAGCTTATTTGCGGCCTCAAGCCAGAGAAAGAGAACTGGTTTTTCAAAGTCGTTTATCATCAGCCCTAATTGTTATTATCGGTTTATTATTAAGCTTTAATGCTACCAATATTAACCAGATTTGGGGTTGGCTAACTACAGGTTTAGGAGTCGGATTAGCTGTTCCTTTATTGTTGAGGTGGTATTGGTGGCGGTTTAATGGTTATGGGTTTGCCATTGGTACAGCCGCAGGAATGATTGCCGCTATCCTCACTCAATTGGTTATTCTTCCGATTTACAATTATCCTCAATATCAAGAATATCTGCTTTTTTTAGTTCCTAGTATTTGCTCATTAGCGGGGTGTATCATGGGAACCTTATTGACTTCTCCCACTGAACCGGATGTCCTTCAGAATTTTTATAATATTACTCGTCCCTTTGGCATTTGGGGGGAGTTTAGCAAAACCCTAAAACCGAATACTCAAGCCAAAATTAAAGCCGAAAATTTACGAGATATTTGGGGAACTTGTTTAGCCGTTCCTTGGCAGTTGACTTTATTTTTAATGGGAATTATGCTCATCATGAAACAGTGGGATAATTTAAAAGTTTTATCTCTCACTTTTCTGTTATTGTCTATTGGTTTATATTTCACTTGGTTTAGATATCTTTCTAAGGAAGTTAAAGTGGAATCTCTCCAAACAGTTAATAGTGATGAGTTATAGTTTTTAAGAAATGGCAACAGGTAAGGGTTTAAGTTTTATTTAAATGCGTTGCTCCTTCCTGTGCCCACCAGACTAACAGAGGTTATGGCAACCCTAATTGAGCATTAACTGCCAAAACAGCCCCAAAAATCCCAACATTAAAACCAGGTGAGGAATATTTTTTGACCAAGGGCGCTGAGTAATTTTCAATAACGGAAAAACGCTAAAAGGAACAAAAGTCAGTAAAACAATTCCCACTAAAAAATTAGAAACATCTGTACTAAAAACTAAACTCGGTAAACCCACTCCACTAAAACCAAAACTTCTAGCCATGACTGGCAAAAACTGTCCTGACTCTTGAATTATTGTCGGGATATAATAAACCAAATTAGCCACCAAAGTCAGAGGCAAATAAGCATAAACCACCGTTAAAAAATCGGGCATTTCTGGATCAATCCAAACGCTGAGACGATGGGTTAAATAAATGGCGATAGCCGGCAAACTCAATAAACCTAAAACGCTCGGCAAAGCTAACAACAAATGCTCAGAATCTAACGGCAAATCTCCCCAACCGAACCAACCGAGAAAAACTCGAGAGTGGTGCATCAAAACACCCCCTAAAAGCAATAATAACAAAGCCGCTTCTGCCCAAAATCCCTGATTATTTTCCCATAAATCCACAGCCGGAAAACGTAAATTAAGCTGAACAGAACGATTAGGACAGGTTTTTAAACAACTCATACATAACACACAATCTCGATTATCTTGTAATTGCGCTGGAATAGAATATACAGGACAACCCTGACTCGCTTGTCCTTCATTAGCAAAAGCTTCAGGAAAAGAGGCCGGCACAGCACCATTAGCCTTTTGACAGCTTTTTGCACTGCATAAATTCCCACAAATATGTTCTATTGAACGCAATTCCAGCACAGAGAGTTTAGCAAACATTCCATTCATGCCGCCAATGGGACAAAGATAACGACACCAAAGACGACGCTCATAAATCAGGCTAAATCCCACCGCACCGGCTGTAATAATCAACAGTAACCAAGCAGAAAGATAGGCCCTATGGGGCAAATTCCAAAGCTTTTCCCATAAATAAATCAATACAAATCCCGCCCAAAGTAGCCAAGCACCCCAACGATTGAGCCATTTTTTCGGCCAGGGTTTGAGACGATAATGAAATAGCCGCCAAGAAATTTTTCTGAGCCATTCCCCTGTAATCATAAAAGGGCAAACACTACACCAAAGACGACCAACCAGGGGAAACAGTAATAGATAAAACGGCCACCACCAAGCCCAAAATAAATTTAAAGTCAAGCTATTTTCTCGCTCTTGTGGCCCAACTAACCCCAAAATAACCACAGGAATAAAAACCGCCATCATCAACAGCCAGAAAGGTTGCACCCACCATTGACTGAGGAAAAAACGACGTAAAATAGGTATTTGATTGAGTAAATCGATTCTGAAAGTATTTTTCGGGGACTGTACTGACCATAAAACTTGTTCAGGAATGACAGTTTGCTCTTTTTGAGTCATAATGACAGCCCGCTTGAGAATGATTTCTAATTCCCCTAAATTCTCTGAATAGTTATAACTCATTAAACGCCGCAGGCCTGCTTGACTAAGGCTTAACAGGGAACGCCCCCTTTCTTGACAATATTTTTTGAGAAAATAGTCGGCAAATTCTACCAAGTCTTTTTTCCGTTGTGCTAAACAAAAAAGCTTGATTTGGTGTATATTGAACTTTCCCGCAGAGAGGGGTTTAGCACTAGCAAGAACAAAGCGGATAGAAGGAGAAACTTGTTCACTGGTAATCGCTTCTAATAGCCGCACTTGGTCAGCTTCCGGTAACAGATGTACGTTATCAAATAAAACTGTACCTCGGCCTAAATGCTGGTTGAGATGTTCAATAATCCATAAAATATCAAGCTTTAGTGATTCGGCTCGATTTTGTAATAAGTTGCTGAGGTTAAATTCAATAAATAATCCTTTTTGTATGGCCGAATGAGCATGAATAAATCCAGCTATAAAAGTTTTGCCGCTCCCGGGGGGGCCTTGTAAAAGAATTGGCTTTAAATCTGTCAAGGCTTCTTGCACTTGAGCCGCTAATTTTTGACTGATTTTACTATTGCCTAAAAGAGTTTCGTGAACCGGGATCGGTTTTATATAGGGATGTAGGTCCTCTAAATAAGGGCAACTAGGAGCAAGAACGATTTCTTGAACAAACTGTTCAGACAAAGAAGATCGGTTTTGAGAATTCTTAATATTCTTCTGTGTAGGGTTAGTTAACTGGCTTTGATTAATATGACCATTCATTGTTTTTGATCCCTCCGAACCGGCGCACGAGTTTAGCTAAAGGAAGTTTTTCCCTTTTCAATAGAACCATTAGGAAAAGGCTCTACCCATATTAGGGATTTTTTAGAGGTATAAAAAAATACTATCTACTGGCTTATTAAGGATTTTTTCAACATTTAAAAGTCGGCCGATACCTACCTCTATTAAAACATCTCTCCTGACTAAGGGTTCCCAAATTTTAAAGAAAAATAACAGTTAAGCCTTGGCTATAAGCTAATTTAATCAATATTACCCCTTTTTTGAGGGAAGCAAGGAGCGTGGTAAGTTAATACAGGGATCTGGTTCTCACCAAGGAATCAGCGTGACTATAACACTTAAGATAGAGGGAATTCAGCCCTAAAGCCGGGTTTTTAATCAATCTTTCGAGAGAAGAGAAGACTGATCAATTTTTTTACAATTTATATAATAACGATAAAAAAATTAACTTTTACGCAAAAATATTATGGCTCTCTATAAACTCAGAGATTTTATTCCCGACTATCAAGAATATTTTGATCACGACGACATATTAAAATACGATCTTTACGTCGGAAATGATAAAGTAGGTTCAATAGACGACCTGTTAGTCGATGATAAAGGACAATTTCGCTATTTTTTAATTAATACAGGAATTTGGCTATTTGGCAAAAAAGTTTTACTCCCTGTAGGATTAGCTCGTATTGATTATATTGAACATCGGGTTCATGCAGACACTCTCAGCAAAGAACAGGTAGAAAATTTACCCGAATATAGCGAAGATATGACGGTTGATTTTGAGCATGAAGAGGGAGTGAGAAAAGTTTACCGCTCTGGGCGACGAGAAAAAACGCCTGCTGGTTTAGGTGTTGGTTATGGGGGAGCAGATAGTGCCCCTTCAACTCCTAATACTACCCCTAGCGTAGATCTCAGTGCCGGTTATGATGGCTATGATAAAGATTCTTATGATTACAATCTAGATCGAGATTTATACGATCTTAGCGAACAAAATCATGCAAAATTACTTTCTTCTCAAGAGCGACTGCGTCTGCGTCGTCAAAACCGTTAAACCTTTCACCGTTTGATCTCTTGATAATCATCTTCTCTTTGCTCTTGTTGTGTTCGCACAATCGTTTGTAAAGAACCAATCACAAATCCTAAAGTAGCACCGGTGGCAATGATAACGGGTTTTCTCTCTGGGCGTTGAGCGATAACCGATACCGCTAACCCTAGCATCGTTCCCACCAGTGCTGTGATAATTCCTGAAAAAATTATGGCTTTAATATTCATGCTATTCCCCTTAAGCGACTTCTAGAACGGCATTGTGGTGCTTAGTTTTATTATTTCAAAATTTCTGAGAAAGCGGCTTAAATGCTCAAATTTTGTTGCATTTTTACACAAATAAGAAAGAGTAGACGAGCAATAAAATTGTGACCACAAACAGAATATGATTCATCCAATCATCGAAAGTCCAATTTTTAAACACGGTTTTTGTGCCTGTAAAGGTTAAATCTCTTTGTTTTGCTATATTAAAAGCTTTTGCCCAAAATTGCAACAGCTTGCCCCTTTAGTCCGGCGAGTATGTCAAAATAGCGGCTCAACATCAGGTTAAAATAAACAAAACTTAATCAGGTTACTCAAAACCTCAAAAAACAAACCGATGATTTTAATTTGGCTGTGTTTAGCAAGTATATTAGGCTGGTTTGTGAGTACCTTAGCCGGCGGGGGCAGTTCTTTAATTTTAATCCCCCTCGTGGGGATGATGTTAGGAACAGCCGCTATTCCCCCTGTGATTACCATTGGATGTATATTTGGCAATGGTGAACGCAGTTTGGCTTATCGAGACAGGATTAATTGGCAAGTGATTCGTTGGGAGTTACCCGGGGCGTTAATCGGTTCAATTTTAGGTGTATTTACTTTAACAACCCTTAAGCTAGAATGGTTAACCATCTTAATTGCTATTTTTTTAATTTTTTCAGGGATAAATTACATTTTTAAAAAAGAAACAGCATCTTTTAAGGTAAAGGCTTGGTATTTTTTCCCTGCGGGCTTTGTTTTTGCCTTTATATCGGGAATTTTAGGGGGGACAGGTCCGTTATTAGCTCCTTTTTATATTAATTATGGCTTGAAAAAAGAAGAACTCCTGGCAACTCAAGCCATGACTCGGACGGTTATTCATATTGTCAAAGTCATTGCTTATGGCGTTTTTGGACTTTTAGAGCTACCCTATTTTAGCTATGGTGTTCTCTTGGGCCTTGCGGCTTTTCCGGGCAATTGGTTAGGCCATCTGGTTTTACAAAAAATTAGTGAGCGGCGCTTTCGTCAATTGGTCATCTCTTTTATCATTTTTAGTGGCCTGTTGCTCCTGTGGCAACAACGGAAAATTCTGTCAGATTATCAATATTTTTAAGCGATTTTGGCGACAACTTTTCAACAGGGTGCTTTATGGTTGACCCTAAATGCGATAATCTATCAGATACTCCTTTAATAAAAATTTTAGAATGTCGAAGAAAAACTTATTCACTCAAGTTTTATTGGCCTTGTTTGCGTTTGTGGTAGTGGTCGCTTGTAGTCAAACCAATACACCGACTACCACCACATCCAATACTCAAAACAGTCCGGCCTCAACTTCTGAAGCTATCCCCATTGGTATTGCTGTAGCACAAACCAGCAATGTTTCTTTACTGGGTCAGGAACAAGTTGTCGGAGCAAAAATTGCCGAACAATTTTTTAATCAAAAGGGTGGAGTCAACGGCAAACCGATTAAATTAATCTTTCAAGATACGGCAGGAGATGAGCAAGGAACTATCAATGCTTTTAATACTTTAATCACCCAAAATCAAGTAGTAGGAATTGTCGGGCCGACTCTTTCTCAACAAGCTTTTGCGGCTGACCCCATTGCTGAAAGAGCAGGAGTTCCTGTACTTGGGCCTTCTAATACGGCTAAAGGAATTCCTCAGATTGGTAATTATATTGCGCGTGTTTCTGCACCGGTAGCTGTTGTTGCGCCTAATGCCGTAGAAGAAGCCCTAAAAATTAATCCTAAAATTAAAAAAGTAGCAGTTTTCTTTGCTCAAAATGATGCCTTTAGCAAATCGGAAACAGAAACTTTTCAAAAAACGATTAAAGATCAAAATTTAGAATTAGTTACTGTTCAAAAATTTCAAACCACTGATACGGATTTTCAAACTCAGGCCACCAATGCCATGAACCTTGCTCCTGATTTGATAATTATATCGGGACTAGCCGCCGATGGAGGCAACTTAATTAAACAATTGCGCGAGTTAGGTTACAAAGGCTTAATTATTGGTGGGAATGGCTTAAATACATCTAATATGTTCCCTGTCTGTCAAAAACTTTGTGATGGGGTTTTAATCGCTCAAGCTTATAGCCCTGAGTTAGACAATGAAATTAATAAAGCTTTTCGGCAAGCTTACCTAGCTCAAAATAAAAAAGAACCTCCTCAATTTAGCGCCCAAGCTTTTAGCGGGGTTCAAGTTTTTGTCGAAGCTCTGACGGCTTTAGATAAAAAAACCCCTATTAAGAGTTTATCTTTAGCGGATTTACGCTCTAAATTGAATCAAGAAATTTTAGCGGGAACTTATGAAACCCCTCTCGGAAAAATTGCTTTTGATCCCGAAGGAGAAATTAAACAAGAACAGTTTTTTGTGGCACAAATAAAAGTTGAACCCGATGGTAAAAATACTAAATTTAATTTTTTAAAATAAATTTATGGACTTTAATATCTTTCTACAACAGTTTTTAAATGGCCTATCCGTAGGAAGTGTTTACGCTATTTTTGCGTTAGGCTATACCCTAGTTTTTTCTATTCTAGGAATTATTAATTTTGCTCACGGAGCAATTTTTACTCTAGGGGCTTATTTCGTTTATTTTCTCATCGGCGGAGCATCCGGCTTTAATGGTTGGCTGAGTAATGCTCAATTACCTTTTTCTTTTCCTTTTGCTATTGCTTTACTGCTAGGTAGTGTTTTAGCCGGCTTGGTGGCAATAATAGTAGAAAGATTGGCATTTAAACCCCTAAGAGAGCGAGGAGCAGATTCTTTATTAACCCTGGTTTCCAGCTTAGGAGCGGCAGTTTTTATTGTCAATTTAATTCAATTATTAGTCGGAGCAGAAATCTATACTTTTCCCGATAATATTTACGGCAATTTACCGGTAGCAATCAATTTGGGAACAGTGGAAAAACCCGTGATGGTGCGTACTGTTCAAATTATTATTTTTCTTGTATCTGCTTTAACTTTAGCGGTCTTAACCTATTTAATTAATTCTACCAAAATCGGCAAGGCTTTACAAGCAGTGGCCGAAGATACCACCACAGCCAGCTTATTAGGAATTAATCCCGAAAAGTATATTGTATTTACTTTCTTTTTGAGTGGTTTTTTGGGAGGAATGGCCGGTACCTTAGTGGGTTCTAGTGTTAGTATTGCTGGTCCTTATTTTGGGATTACCTTTGGACTGAAAGGTTTAGGGGTAATTGTTTTGGGCGGCTTAGGCAATATCCCAGGTGCAGTCATTGGAGGGTTAATTATCGGTCTAGCGGAATCATTTGTTCCGACAGATTATTCGGGCTATCGTGAGGCCATTTCTTTTGCTCTATTATTTATTATGCTATTGGTTAGACCTCAAGGACTATTGGGACGTAAACGCATCCAAAAAGTTTAATTAGTCATTAGTCATTAGTCATTGGTCATTAGTCATTAGTCATTAGTTATTATCAATTATCAATTAAAATGTCTAATTTCTTTACTACCTATGGTTTTTTAATAGTCTCCATGATTTTAGGAGCGATTTTAGGACTTTCAGTCTATTTACCCTTAATGTCCGGTCAGCTATCTTTAGCAAGTCCAGGTTTTTATGCTTTGGGTGGTTATATTGCGGCTATTCTTTCTACTCAAGTATTTAAATATACGGGTGATTTATTTCCTTTACCTTTTTTAGGTTTAGAACTGCTTCTAACTACCGTAATTTCTGCTGTGTTGGCAATTCTTTTAGGAATTCCTGTTCTACGTCTGAGAGGAATTTATTTAGCCATTGCCACCATCGCTTTTGTCGAAATTTTGCGTATTTTGGCCTTAAATTTAGACATCACCGGAGCCGCAGTGGGAATTTTTGCTATTCCTCAACCCTTTCACTCTCAAATAGAATATCTTTGGTTAGCTATTCCTTTATTAATTTTAAGCATGATTTTTCTTTATCGCTTAGAACAAATTCGTGTAGGTCGAGCTTTAAGAGCCATTCGAGAAGATGAATTAGCCAGTGGTGCGATGGGAATTGATCAAACTTATTATAAAGTTCTCTCCTTTACATTAGGCGCGATTTTAGCAGGATTAGTTGGCGTAATTAGCGCTCACTTTCTCAATACTTGGAATGCTCGTCAGGGAACTTTTGATGCTAGTATTATCTTCTTAGCTTTTGTGCTAATTGGCGGCTCAAAAACTTTTGTCGGCCCTGTTATTGGCGGCATGATTTTAACGGCTTTACCGGAAGTGCTTCGCGCTATGGCAGGAACTTCTGGGTTACCGCTCCCTTTAGCCAATTTTCTGCGGGATGGTCGGTTAATTATTTTTGGTTTTTTAATTGTTATTGGTAGTATATTCTACCCTCAAGGGATTATTACACCAGAGTTATTAAAGCGCATAAGATGGAAAAAATCAGTCTAATGGACTCGTCAACCCCTAAAGAGTTAAGCACTATATTAGAGGTAAAAAATGTTACCCGACGCTTTGGCGGCTTGGTGGCAGTCAATGCGGTTTCTTTTACTGTGGAAGAACAGGAAATTTTTGGCTTAATTGGCCCCAATGGCGCAGGCAAAACCACTCTGTTTAATATTATTACTGGGTTACTGCCGCCTAGCCAAGGTGAGCTAATTTATCAGGGAGAAAGTATTACTAAATGTAAAGCTTATCAAATTGCCAGCCAAGGAATAGCGAGAACGTTTCAAAATCTCCGCTTATTTGGGAATTTATCGGTGTTAGAAAATGTAGCGATTGCTCATCATATTCATTATAAAACCAATTTATTAAAAAGCCTTTTTGGTCTGCCGCCAACTCGGTTAGAGGAAGAAGAAACTTATAATAAATCGAAAGAATTATTATCATTGATGGGGCTAATTGATAAACAAGAACAACTGGCCAGAAATTTGGCTTATGGTGATCAGCGACGGTTAGAAATTGCCCGCGCTTTAGCGTTAAAACCGAAAATTTTGTTATTAGATGAACCGGCAGCCGGTATGAACCCATCCGAAAAACTCGCCTTGAGTGATTTAATTCGGCAGATTCGCTCAGATTTTAATTTAACGGTCATATTAATTGAGCATCATGTGCCTTTAGTAATGGGATTATGTGATCGGATTGCGGTCTTAGATTTTGGTCAGTTAATTGCTTTAGGTCAACCGGAAATTGTTAAGAATGATCCCGCCGTGATAGAAGCTTATTTAGGAGATGAATAAAATAAAAAATGGATATAAAAACACCTTTACTAGAAATCAAAAATCTCTATGTTAACTATGGTGCTATTCAAGCGCTAGAAGATATTGATATAGTGGTTTATGAAGGAGAAATTGTCACTTTAATTGGGGCTAATGGTGCGGGAAAAAGTACCACCCTAAGAGCCATTTCGCGGCTGATTCCTCCTCGTCGCGGTCAGATTGTTTACCAAGGAATAAATATTACTCGCTCTCGTCCGGATCAAGTAGTCAGATTAGGCATTGCTCAAAGTCCAGAAGGACGTAGAGTTTTAGCACGACAAACAGTATTAGATAATTTAAAATTAGGGGCTTATACTCGTTCGGATAAGTTAGGGATTAAAAGTGATTTAGAAAAGCAGTTTATTATTTTTCCGCGTTTGGCAGAACGTCGTCATCAATTGGCCGGAACTCTTAGCGGCGGAGAACAGCAAATGTTAGCCATTGCTCGTGCGGTGATGAGTAAACCCAAGTTATTATTATTAGATGAACCGAGTCTGGGTTTAGCCCCGCAAATTGTGCGAGAAATTTTTTCAGTTATTCGTCAATTAAATGAGTCAGGAGTTACGATTTTATTAGTAGAACAAAATGCCACTTTAGCCCTACAAACTGCCACAAGAGGATATGTTTTAGAAGCCGGAAAACTGGTACTAAGCGGCCTAGCTTCAGAATTATTAAAAGATGAGCGAGTTAAACAAGCTTATTTAGGATAAAAAAACCTAACCTCTTTCCCTAAAAAAATTATAGGGTGAGCAAGGTCACAGACCATGTTAAAAGTAGAGACTAGCCCTGGCAACCTCTTGCTAAACCATTAATCTTTGTTTCCCCTATGTCAACTAGCGCACCTCTTCCCTGGCGTTTTATTCCTCTGATGGCGGCTTCTGGGCGGCTACAGATGGCCGTTGATACTTGGTTGTTAGAACAACACCTCAAAGGAAACCAGCCTTCTGTATTGCGTTTTTACCGTTTCGAGCCGCTTGTGATTTCCCTGGGTTTTTTGCAACGCACCTATCCTCAACACTGGGACTCTTTGCAGATTGAGCGAGTTCGTCGTCCTACAGGGGGTAGAGCGGTTCTACATAGCAATGATTTATGTTATAGCGTCATTACTTCCAATATCAAAGGAAAACGTGCCGAAATTTATCAGCAGCTTTGCGAGTTTCTCGTTCAAGGTTGGCGCGATCTGGGTTTAGAGTTGTATTATGGTGAGGCAGGGCGCGGCTATATCCACAAAGCTAGTTGTTTTGGCACAGCGACTAATGCAGATTTAGTTGATGCTGAGGGCAATAAATTTATTGGTAGCGCCTTACGATGCAGCCATGAGGGAATTATTCAACAAGGATCGATGCAACTGGATACCGATCCTAACTTATTTCAAGCTATATTTGGTGAGGCTGCCCCAAAAGCTCAATTTAAGAATGTTTTTGAAGATCAAGCTTTTTTAGAAAACATTATCTCTACTCTAACGGATGCGGCTTGTCGCTGTTTTAATATTGAATTGATTGCTCAACCTTTATCAGACGAAGAGTTAGTAAAAATTACAAAAATAGCAAATTTGTAGGCTGGACAACGACAGGGAAAATGTTGAAACGTCAGCGATAAAAATAATTATAAGTACCTGGACACAATTAAAGTTCCCTGTTCCCTGTTATTTAATCTAATTTTAGAACTTGATTGCGTCCAAGAGTAATGGATTGGGCTTCAATAAAGATATATTTAATATCAGGGTATTGAGTCCGAATTGATAATTCTATACGATCAATAGCTTGAGCAATATCTTCCGCCGACAGATGACGATGAAATTGAATGTCTAAATTTAATAAGATTTCATGAGGGCCGAAATAAAGCGTAAGAAGCCGCAATACATCGGCTACAGCAGAGTCAGCAATAGCTAGTCTTCTAATATGTTGTACAGTATGATTATCAGCACCTTCCCCGATTAATAATCCTCGACTTTCGTAGGCTAAAAGCACCGCTACAATCGCTAAAATAATGCCAATAACAATAGATGCTATTCCATCGAAATAAGGATTATTAAAAATCTGACCTAAAATAATGCCCAATAATGCCACTATTAACCCCAACAAAGCGGCAGTATCTTCATACAATATTGTAAAAATGGTGGGGTCTTTGCTGGTACGGACTGCCTCAAAAAAACTTTGTTCGCCAATGGAGGGAGCAAATTCACCAAAGGCAACAAACCAAGAAAATCCTTCAAAAAAGATAGCTAATACCAGTACAATATAATTCCAAGTGGGGTTTTCAATGGGATGGGGATGAATTAGATGAGTAATGCCTTCATAGACAGACATACCACCGCCCACCGCAAAGATTAAAATTGCGACAATTAACGTCCAGAAATACAATTCCCGTCCGTGGCCGAAGGGATGGTTAGCATCAGGAGGGCGTTTACTTAAACGAATTCCAAGCAATAGCAGCAATTCATTACTGGTATCAACTGTTGAGTGTATGCCCTCTGAAAGCATGGCCGAACTTCCTGTAAACCAGGCGGCAATAAATTTGGTGATAGCTATGGCTAAGTTTGCCCCGATAGCAGCAAATATCGATTTTTTTCCGGATTCTCCCGCCATGAGATTCTGCTTTTATGGGTTGATGTTTTAATCTTGATTAAAAGGCGGCTTCTTCTGCGAGAGTCTTTGGAGAGATTTTCACAAAATAAGCCCGCACCCTGAAGGGTGGGGCTATACGAGCGAAGCCCGCCTACGCGGGCTAAATTATATTTGTAGGGTGAGTTAGGTGATAGCGTAACCCACCAAAACTCTACAAAGATAGGTTATGCTTTGTATGTATTAAAGTAAGATCAGTGTATAAGTGTAGCTTACTAACTCTGACAGTTGCTAAAAAAAGCGGAGACAACAGATGACCAATCAACCTCTATCCGAACATGAAACAACTTTTGTAGCTATTCAGTTAAAAAATGGCGAAACAGTTAAGGTCAGTATAGATGAATTAGAAGATTTTTGGACGGCTAATGCTGATGAAATTAAGATTACATACGGTAAGCCTCGCCGTCCTCGACATAAAACTGCTGTAGCTACAGATAAATAGCTTAGTAGTATTTAATGTAGATTATTTTTGTCATAAATGATTTATATAATTCACTCTTTTAATATATCATATCTATTTCTATACATAATTTAGTAAGGCAGAGCAAAACACACCCTTACCCTATGTCTATATTTAGGATTTGAGTAAGTCCTGCAAAATTTCTGCTTCCTGATGCAATTTTTTAAATTCCTGTCGTTCTTGCTCAAGCTTTTCTGTTAAATTAGCAATTTCTTTCTCTAAATTAGCAATTTTTTTCTCTTTTTGAGCCTTTTTTTCGTAATTATCTTGCCATTTTTGTAACCATCTTTTTTTTAGAGAACCTTCATCACTGCCACTCCCCTCGTCATCATCATTAAAAATAGATTCGGTTGTTGTAGTATTTTGCGATTCCGGTATAATAAAATCGTGTTTAACTCCATAGTTAAGCAAGTTAGGAATCGTAAAATGATTGAGATTTAACTCTTGTGCCAATTGATATAACTCTTCTTCTTCATACCAGCGATCTTTCTCCATATTGCTTAGAATAGTAAGCATATTGCTCTTTTTTTTGGGTTTATTGTTACCGAGTCTATACTTCATAGCTTTCTTAAAAAATAGATAGTTAACCAGCGATCTTTCTCCATATTCTTTGTAATTGTAAGAATATCCCCCCTTTTTGGTTTTTTGTTACCAAGTTTATATCTCATATTACGCCCTACCCTCATAGTTAACTTTTCTTTTGTACAACTACGTAACTATTATAGCAGAGTTTTCTAATTGTCTAGTATATTAAAATATTTACAGAAGAAGAAATGGCAAACTAATGTACTAAAATTGGGCAAACAATAAGAGATTGTTTCCTTTAACAAATTCTCGGTAACTGTTCTCCACTCAACATATCTAAAATGCGACTAGCACCGATCAGACTTTGTACAGTAACTAACCCCATCTTAGCGTCACTCCTGCCCGTTACCTGACCAATTATGCAAGCTTGCTCATTATGCGATCGCAATATCTCCAACGCTTTATCTACCGACTCCTGGGGAACAAAAGCCGCAAAGCGTCCCTCATTAGCCACATACAAGGGATCGAACCCTAAAATCTCACAAGCGCCTTGCACATCTTCTCGTACTGGAATCACATTTTCATCAATATTTATCGTTACTTTTGCACTGGCGGCAATTTCATTTAAGGTACTCGATAAACCGCCTCTCGTTAAATCTCTCAAACAATGAATCTTTACCCCGGCTTCTATCAGTTCTAACACAATACTAGCAAGCGGCGCTGAATCACTTTCGATCGTTGTCTCAAACTCTAACCCTTCTCGAACCGCCATAATGGCAATACCATGACGACCAAGGTCCCCATTAATTAAAATAACATCTCCCGGTTCTACACTTTGGGGAGCAATAAGTAAATCATGTTCTACTATTCCCACTCCGGCGGTATTAATAAAAATACCATCCCCTTTTCCCCTATCGACAACCTTAGTATCCCCCGTAATAATTTGGACATTAGCATTTTCGGCGGCTTGCTGCATAGATTGAACAATACGCCACAGAGTTTCCATCGGTAAACCTTCTTCGAGGATAAACCCCACACTCAGATATAACGGACGCGCCCCACTCATGGCAAGATCATTAACAGTCCCATGAATGGCTAATGAACCGATATCACCCCCCGGAAAAAACAGAGGGTTAATGACATAAGAATCTGTGGTAAAAGCGATTTTATCGGTAGGCAAGCTTAAAACGGCTGAATCATGGGGAATACTTTTAGCCGCGCCAAAAGTCGGCAAAAACATCCTTTCTAGCAACTGCTGCATCAATTTACCCCCGCCTCCGTGAGCCAGTAATACGGTAGGATATTGGTCTATAGGGATAGGACAAGAGACGGTAAAATCAGTCATTGCTAGTGATTAGGGTACAGATAGTAATTGTATTGTAGGTTGAGCCAGTGGAACGAAACCCAACTCTTTACTTAAGTTAAATCATTTTAGGTTTCTGTGGCGCTCAACCTAACTTAGAGATACAATTAACTACAAGCCTTACCACAAGAGTTTTAAGGCACTAACGAGTGCTAAAAAGCAAAAAACCCATAATATAATTTGTCCAGTAGCACCCTCAAATTTGAATCCAGTTGCGTCAACCTTAATAGTATCTTGGGTTGAAAAGTCTAGAACAACAACTATGCAGGTTGCCGCTATGGCCGCCAGGGGGATTCCAATAGCTGCTGGTATATGATCTAATAAAACACTTGTTAGATCTCCACTGTAAGACCCAAATTCTACTAATTGCACAAGATATACACCCGCAAACCACATTGTTGCGCCAACTACAACTAGCTGAACAATACGCTTTAACCCATCCCATAACCAATTACTCTCTTGGCTTTGAGTCATACCGATCTCCTTTAAGTTCAACCTATTGCTAATTAAACCACAAAAAATCGCTTATTTAGTTTAATTTTCAATAAAAATCAACCTTTTAAACACATAAAAAGTTACAATCTAAAATAAAAGTACAGATAAAATACAATTTGATTCATCAAATACATATAAAAGATAAACTTATGAGAGAGTCTGTTACTTATCAAGATATTCTGCAAAAAGGCCAGAAACAAGGAGAACGCATAGGGTTACAATTAGGCTTACAACAAGGCAAATTAGAATTAGTTATGCGTCTTCTGACTCGCCGTTTTGGGAAAATTCCGCGAGAACAAGAAGATAAAATGAATCAGTTATCTACAGTACAAATAGAAGATTTAGCGGAGGCTTTGTTAGACTTTCAATCAATGTCAGATTTAGTATCCTGGTTAGATAACAATTCTTAATTTATAGCCAAAACCCGAATGGCAGATCAAACAAATAGACAGCGCTTATCCTTAATTATCCGAGGTGCAGTGCAGGGTGTGGGGTTTCGTCCCTTTATTTATCGACTCGCTACAGAATTAGCGTTAGTCGGATGGGTGAATAATTCTTCTGTAGGGGTGTTTATAGAAGTTGAAGGTAACAGAAATACTTTAGAGTCTTTTTTAGAACGGGTACAACGCGAAAAACCCCCGCGATCGCAGATCCATACCATCGAAACCCAATGGTTAGACCTGAGCGGATATACTACTTTTGAGATCCGTCATAGTGTTAGCGGCGAAAAAACCGCCGTAGTGTTGCCGGACCTTGCTACTTGTCCAGACTGTTTTAGAGAAATTTTTGACCCCCATAACCGCCGCTACCGTTATCCTTTTACCAACTGTACCAACTGCGGGCCCAGATATACCATTATTGAAGCGTTACCCTATGACCGGTGTAATACCACCATGAAAGGGTTTAAAATGTGTCCCCAATGTCAAGCAGAATATGAAAACCCTTTAGATAGACGCTTTCATGCACAACCCAATGCTTGTCCTGTGTGTGGGCCTCATTTAGAATTATGGAACCTCCAAGGTGAAGTTTTAGCGGCTGGTGATCGCGCTTTGATAGCGGCTGCTAACGCCATCAGAGAGGGAAAAATTGTTGCTATAAAAGGATTAGGTGGGTTTCATTTAGTGGTTGATGCGAGAAATAGCGCCGCCGTAGCAGAACTGAGAAAGCGTAAAGGCCGCCCCGATAAACCTTTTGCTGTTATGTATCCGGGTTTGGACTTGGTAAAGGAACAGTGTCAGGTGACTCCTACCGAAGAGGAATTATTACAGTCTGCTGAATGTCCTATTGTTTTGTTAAAGTTTGACCTCTCCCCTAACTTCAGATCCCCCCTAACCCCCCTTATGAAGGGGGGAACCATATCTTCTGAGGTGGCACCCGGGAACCCTTATTTAGGGGTGATGTTACCTTATACGCCTTTGCATCATCTCCTGATGAGAGAATTAGGGTTTCCTATGGTTGCTACCAGTGGGAATGTATCCGATGAACCTATCTGTGTTGATGAACTTGAAGCGCTACAAAAATTAAACCAAATAGCAGATGTATTTTTAGTTCATAACCGTCCCATCGCCCGGCCAGTAGATGACTCTGTAGTCCGTACTATGGGAGGTCGAGAAATGGTTCTACGCCGCGCTAGAGGTTACGCCCCTTTTCCTATAATTATCCCATCCCCTACTCCCTCTCCCTTAACCCCTGTTCTGGCAGTAGGCGGCCATTTAAAAAATACCATAGCCATCGCCCGCCCGCCTCAAGTGTTTCTCTCTCAACATATTGGAGACTTGGAAACCCCTGCCGCTTTTAACTATTTTCAACAAGTCATGACTAGCTTAAGGGAACTCTATGAGTTTGAACCTGAACTGGTTGCTTGTGATGCTCACCCCGATTATATCTCGAGTCAGTTCGCCGCTTCTCAAAACTTACCCCTCATTAAAGTACAACATCATTATGCCCATGTTCTCTCTTGTATGGCCGAACATGGACTCGAACCGCCCGTTTTAGGGGTTGCTTGGGATGGGACCGGATACGGCGAAGATGAGACGATCTGGGGGGGTGAATTTATTTATATCTCCGAAGAAACCTATCAACGAGTGGCCCATTTTCGCCCTTGGCAACTCCCGGGCGGCGAACAAGCGGTCAAAGAACCTAGACGAATTGCTTTAGGACTGTTAGAAGAACTGTTAATTTTAAACCCCGTCCTTGAAGGGCGAGGTCTTATTAACAATACACCCCTTGAGCAAACCTTTACTCCTCAAGAATTATTTTTACTGAAAACCATGCTTAAAAAAGGACTGAACAGTCCTAAAACTTCTAGCGTCGGCAGATTATTTGATGGGGTCGCTTCACTGTTAGGAATTCGTCAGAAAGCCAGTTTTGAAGGACAAGCGGCTATGGAGTTAGAATTTAAAATAGGAGAAATGATCACTGATAACTATTATAATTTTTCTATCTCCTCATCCGTTCCCGCTATTATTGATTGGTCGCCGATGATCACAGCAATTTTAAAAGATGTTTCTGATGAGCTTCCCCTGCCAGAAATTTGTGCTAAGTTTCATAACACGCTAGTTAAAATAATTCTTGAGATTGCCAAGAGTTTCCCCTGCCATCAGATAATATTAACGGGAGGCTGTTTTCAAAATCGTTATTTGACAGAACGCACAATTGATCAGTTACAACAACAAAATTATTGTCCCTATTGGCATCAACAGATTCCGCCCAATGACGGTGGACTTGCTTTAGGACAAGTTATAGCCGCACTAAAACCCAGAGTTTCTATTAATCATCAAGAGGTTTAAACGATGTGTTTAGCTGTTCCTGGAAAAATCGTGAGCATCAATGGAGATGATCCCCTGACAAGAGTAGGAAAAGTCAGCTTTGGTGGGATTATTAAAGAGGTCAATTTAGCCTACGTTCCCGATGTTGAAGTGGGAGATTATGTCATTGTTCATGTGGGTTTTGCCATCAGTAAAGTTGATGAAGAAGCCGCCGAACAAACGTTAGAATATTTCCAAGAAATCTCGGAATACACTTCGGTTTAACTGACTTCCCCACCTCAAGGCCCAGGGATGCTCCCACCTAAGTACCTGGACATAAATAAAGCACTCTATATTAAGAAATGTTTTAGTGTCCGAACTCTTACCCATTGCCCTTTCCCCCTTCCCCATTCCCCAATCTCACAGTTAACTTTATTGGGAGTCCGACTACTTAGCGGCTTTTTCTTAGATAACTGAGTCGAGCCTATAGATCACTTGTATCAGTTTCTGAGGCGGTGAGTTTCCCTCCAAGCTAACATTGTCCACAACTCCAGACCAATAAACACCCGATCAGGTTATTTTGCTGATTAGGGGATGATCTCCATTAGGACTCAAGACAGAACTTGTTACAATAGTTTACAAAGAAGATCATTATTGATTGCCCTTTATTAAACCCCTATGGCCCCCATTAGCAACTTGCCTGAAATACAGTCTCAAGAGTATCTAACCGTTGATATTCAGCCGCTTCACATCCCTGAAGGACATAGAGAGGAACTCGGTCCCATCAGCGATACTTCGCCTGAGAGTTGGCGTTACAATCCAGAACGTATTTATGCTCATTATAGTAAGCGTCCTCTACAGGTATTAGGAAGGTTATTTAATATCATCGTTCCTTTTGTCTTCTTTACCCTCAGTATATGGTGGGACAAAATAAGCGGAAAAGCCGAAAAAAATGGCAAAAAACGCGCGAGCCAGATCAGGAAAATATTGACTAAACTGGGTCCCACTTACATTAAAATAGGACAAGCACTCTCCACAAGACCGGATTTAGTTCCCCCTACCTATTTAGAAGAACTGGCGACTCTGCAAGATCAACTGCCGTCATTTCCTAATGAAATTGCCTATCGTTTCATTGAAGAAGAATTAGGGGCGACTCCCCAAGAAATATATGCAGAACTGTCCCCACAACCCATTGCTGCGGCTTCATTGGGACAAGTGTATCGAGGTAAATTAAAAACTGGAGAAGAAGTAGCCGTTAAAGTGCAGCGTCCTGATTTATCACGCCGCATTACTTTAGATATATATATTATGCGTCGTCTAGCCAGTTGGGCGCAAAGAAATATTAAACATATTCGTTCGGATTTAGTAGCCATTACCGATGAATTAGCCGGACGGATTTTTGAGGAAATGAATTATGTCCAAGAGGGTAAGAATGCAGAAAAATTTGCCGAACTGTATGGACATATCCCCGAGATTTATGTCCCCAAAATCTATTGGGAATATACCGGGCGGCGTGTGCTGACGATGGAATGGATTCATGGGATTAAATTAACAAATATTAAAGAAATTCAAGCAAGGGGAATTGAAGCCACCCATTTAGTTGAAGTTGGGGTTCAGTGTTCTCTGCGTCAACTGTTAGAACATGGTTTTTTCCATGCAGACCCTCATCCGGGTAATTTATTAGCCATGTATGATGGCAGATTAGCTTATCTGGATTTCGGGATGATGAGTGTGATTAAACCTTATCAAAGATATGGATTGATTGAGGCCGTTGTTCATTTAGTGAATCGGGATTTTGAATCTTTAGCTTATGATTATGTGAAGTTAGATTTTTTAAAACCCGATACCGATTTAAGACCCATTATTCCGGCATTAGCACAGGTTTTTGGCAATGCGTTAGGCGCGAGTGTTGCGGAATTAAATTTTAAAAGCATTACGGATCAAATGTCAGCAATGATGTATGAATTTCCTTTCCGTGTGCCGGCTTATTATGCTTTAATTATCCGTTCAATGGTGACATTAGAAGGAATTGCCATTGGTATAGACCCGCATTTTAAAGTTCTCAGCAAAGCCTATCCTTATATTGCCAAGCGGCTTTTAACTGATCCTTCAGACGAATTACGAAACTCTCTGCGCGATCTTCTTTTTAAAGAAGGAAGTTTTCGCTGGAATCGCTTAGAAAACCTGTTGCGAAATGCTAAAAACTCTCCCGATTATAATTTTGATAGTGCTGTGGATCAAGCCGTAGATTTTCTCTTTTCCGAAAGAGGCACATTTATTCGCAATAAAATCGTCGATGAAGTGGTCAATGCTATCGATATTTTTGGGCGCAAAACTTGGTTTAATTTTTCGTCTTCAGTGCGAGAACAAGTCGGTTTAGCCGTACAGGAAACCCCACCGGAATTAAGAGATAATTCTCAGACTGTAGAACATCTAAAAAATATCTGGAATATCTTACAAGAAACTCGGGGATTTGATCCGATGCGGTTAGTGCCGGTATTAAGCAAAGTAGTTACTAAACCTGAAACTCAACAACTCGGCCAAAAAATAGCTGAAGGGTTAGCCCAAAAAGCGATCGCTAGACTCATCCGTAATTTATTGTTACAGGAGGAAAAAAATTCGAGAGAAAATTACAACTATTCAGTTAAAAAGCCAGCTTTGCCGCCTGCAATCGTTCCCTAATCCAATAAAACCTTAAATCTATCCAAATTTCATCGGTGTTCATCTGTGGATAATTATCAAAAAATCCATAGATGACACTAATTTAGAAGACCAAATAGCACCAGAAGCCGTCACCGGTGCATCAATACGCTTAACAGATGGGTAGTCATAAATAAATATTAATTAATAATGTGTTGTGGATTTAATCAACGCTCGAATTTTTGAGCAATGTTAAGATAATCTTTAAACACCTTACGGATTAGACTTTTATGCAAAAGCGTATTAAACTCCCCTTAAACTTTTACCAGCCTAACATATTTTTATCAACATTATTCATTTTATATTCAGGAGGAATGTTTGTTATTTTTGCACTCCTGGCGCGTATTGTTGCTACTGATAATATTCCTCTGGTTGCGCGTATTCCATTAATGATTATTTGTTTATTAGGGGCACAACAAGGACTACATTTATTAGGATTTGTCGCCCATGATGGCTTTCATTTTTCCCTCTATCCTAATAAATATGTTAGCGTTTTTGCGAGCATTTTTTTCTCCTCGATGATTGTGGGATGGCCGGCCATCGGTTACGCTCTTGTTCATCCAACACACCATCGCTACACCAATCAAAGTCAAGACCCTGACCGTCAGATTTACGTTAAATACAAAAGCGTTTGGCAAAGAATGTTTTTAGCTCGATTAGCGATTAATCGCCAAAATGTCCGCCATACTTTTGATGTATTATTGGGTCGTTCTCTGCCGGATTATTACGCTCGGCTACCCTTTAATCAGCAGATGATAAGAGTCTTTGCTGTGGTGAATATTTTAACCTTAATATTTTGGTTAAGTATTTACATTGCTATTACAATTTTTGATCCCTTAACAGGAATAATTGGCATTTTATTACCGCATTTATTATCGATAGGAATAAGTGGATTTCGTTTTTATGTGGAACACGCTGAAACGGGTATAGGTCCATTTTGTAATTCAAGAACTCGAACTTCTTGGCTAATGTCTATTTTATATTTCTTCAATAATTATCATCTGGAGCATCATCTTTACCCATCAGTACCTTGTTACAAATTGCCAATGGTTCATCGTCTATTAAAAGAGCAAGGCATTTATGAACAAGCAAGTTCTCCTATTGAAAAAGGACTTTTTAGTGATTTTTCTTTTATGATGGCTAAGTTGACTGATGCTCCCTAAAAGTCTCAATGATCTGACGGTTAACTTTGAGGTAACCGGGTTCAACATGGGTGAAATGCTCCCTTAACTTTTGGTGAGCCGCCGGCAGGGCGTGAAAAGGAATCGAAGGATATAAATGATGCTCGGCGTGAAAGGGCATATTCCACATTAAAAAGCGTATCGGCCAAAAAGTTAGGGTGGTTCGGGTATTGCTCAAATGATTATCATCTTTGGTGCAACCGGTATGTTCAGCCAGCAAAATGAAGCGCAAAAAGGGTTGACCCACTGCTAGAGGTAGCAACCAGTAGAGGAAAAACCAGGGCTGCCCAACAAATAGGGAAACAGCGATACCTGCTCCATAAACGGCTAATTGTAGTCTGATCGAGCGGGTTACTTCTTTTTGAGCCGCTTCAGGAACATAAGGACAACCCTCAAATTGACCGCAAGCCATACGAAAATAGCCCCGTAACTTGTCAACCCACCACAGCAACCCACTCATGACTAATAGATACTCCCAAATATTGCTCGGTTCGAGGTCAGTCAATTCAGGGTCTTTATTGGGAATGCGAGTGTAACGGTGATGCCACTTGTGATAGCGGCGGTAAAAGGTACTGTTATAGAATGACAGCAAACCAGCAAACCAACCGACAAGATCATTTAAGCGATTATTTTTAAATACGGTTCGGTGAACACACTCGTGCATAGGCGCAAACATAGAAGCGAAAGAGAAGCCATACACCACTAGGGCTGGTATACCTATCTCCCAACGATTCAGATGTGTCCCCCACAGATAACCACTGACTCCCATAATGGTGAGATGTCCGGCAAGATATAAGAAACCTTGCCAATTAGAACGGGCATTTAAGGCGTTTAGTTCTTGAACTGAGAGAATTTGATGATGTTTAGTTTTCTGGCGAGCCACTGGATCAAACGTTTCCGGCTCTTGGACTGTATCCATAACAGATAAATCGCTTTTTAACATCGCTTTACCTCAACAGGCAAATAACAGGAGTTGGCTTGATGGGTGAAATATATAATTATGTTGTGATCAATAATTGTAGTTAGGACTACTTTTTAAAAGTTTAACTTTTATACCGTTTTAAGTTGTCACCCATGTGCGGAATGTGGGTTGTAAAATACTGCCGATATAACTCACAGTTGGGTATGACTTTATCTGTTAACTTTTTGATCAGTCCCATACTGCTGAGTTTATAACTCAAGATTGAATCTAATGAGATTGGTTCTTGAGCCTTGAGAACGGTATCTAAGGCTTTTGCTAATTCAGGTTGTTCAAGCAATGCTACTTGATGACGTTGTAAATGAGATGAATAAATGCCGCTTGGTGTTGCGGCTGTATCAATGAATTGAGCAAAGGTAATATCCCCGCAACTGAGATGATAAATAGCCAAATGTACTAATGCTGGATGTCCTTCTACCATCGCCATCAGTTGTCTAGCTTCTTGTCCATCAGACCAGTTGAGTCCATAGCGTTGAGCTAAGTGTTGTACCTGTTCTAAATTAAAGTTGTTTAACTCGATGGGCAACCCTACATTAAATGGGGATTGTTTTAACTGAAGAGGGACATAAATTTCTGTAGAGTGAACGATAATTAGCCGTAATTTTTGCCATATAGGTTGTCTTTTAGCTTCCTCATACCAGGAGCGAAATAAAGGTAAAACATCTTTGGCTACTAGAGGATGCTCAAAGAGAGCTTGAACTTCATCTAAGGATAAAATAAGAGGTGCATTAATTTGCTTTAATATATAGTTGCGTAAATAGAGAGAACAACTAATTTTGCTGCCAATATCTTCATCCCAATAATCGTCTAATTTCATTTCCAGTTCTAACTGGTGAGTAATATTAGCACAGAGCCAACGCAAAAATCGAGGTAAATTGTCTAAAATTACATTGTCGATTTGCTCTAGATTTAAACTAACAATATGGTAGCCTTGACTAGCCGCATAATCTAAGGCTCTCAACAGTAAAGAAGTTTTCCCCATTTCTCTAGGTGCTTTAATCCGGACTAAGGCACCGGGTTTTTTAATTTCTTGAAAAACTTGCATTTCCATCTCAGTTCTTTCGATGTAGAAGGGAGAATCGAGGGGAACTGCACCACTTGGGTAAGAAGGTAAATCCACATTGGCAGTATTATTAATCGACCCTGGGTCACACTGACCTATGGGTTGCAATTCCTGCGCTAAAATATGTGAATTATCGGGATAAGTGGCTGTCTTTTCTGGTGTATTAGAGAGGTTCTCCACTAAGTTAAACGTAGAGTCAGAGTCAGTAGCTGTTATTTGGGAATTAGCTAGTTCTAGTGTTAGTTTTTCATTTACCCAGTCTAAATCAAAAATTTGGGCATAAATAGGGTTTTTGACCGTTAAACTGCCTTGCTGTTGGGAGACAACCCCAGATAAACGTAATTCTAAGTATTCAGGAGAGTTGAGAGCCGGAATTTGTCCCTGTTGTAAAATCTGTTGATATAGCCGTAATAATTGTTGAGTTTTGGGAGTATTATAGAGCAAGTTATCGCGTATGGTTCTTAAATGCTCTGGTTGATCTTGAGCTTCCCAATTGAGGATAATTTTGTTCTCGACAAGTTGCTCAATCCACTGCCGCTCCTCACCTTCTTGAAGAGGGGTAAATTCTGTGCTATTCTTGCAGTAATTGACTATTAATAAACAGAGTTTTTGGGTAAGAAATGGTTGTCCATTAGTCCAATATAAAATTTCTTTTAAGACAGCTTCTGGGTTGCTAACTTTCCCGACTAATCCCTTAATTAAAGGTTTACTATCTTCGAGTTTAAAGCCTTGAAGTTCAATAGCTCGACCGATATTAAAAGGCGTAGAATAGTGTTTATCTTGAATCAAATCTGAAGGGGTAGCAACTCCTAATAAAGCAAATGCCAGTCGTTTATAGGCTGGCTTAATAGCTCGATTTTCATAACAGTGGCGAATCAAGGCGAAAAATTCGTCGGTAGAAAACTTCAAGCCCAACACATTATCAATTTCATCGATAAAGATCACAATTTTTTGCTGAATCTGGGTCAACAATACAGTTTCAATAAATTGATTCAAGCACTGAATTGGAGAAAGATCATCACGTTCTTTTAACCAACTACGCCGATTAATTTCTAGCTTAAAAGCACTAACTAATTCTTGAATAATTCCGCCATACCATTGAGGCGCGGTAATTTGTTGACTACCAATTCCCGTTAATTCTATTTCAGCACAAGCAAAACCTTGAGTCCGCAATTTATTCATGGTTCGTATTCGTAAGCTAGATTTTCCCATCTGTCTAGCATTGAGGACATAGCAATAGTCAAGTGCTAATAAACCTTCGTACAGTTCTCTGTCTGCTTGCCGCACTACATAAGTTGGCGCATCAGGCGGGAGACTACCACCAGGCTGATAAATGGGTTTGAGTTGGGCAGACATGGGTATTTTTGATGATAAAAACCTAACTTAGTCAGAATTATCTCATATTTATGAATTTTTGTATATCTTATTTTAACTGATTAGCTTGGATAAGCTCATACGCATTTAAGCTTTATATCATCAAGGAGCAGAAATCAAGCTGAAATCCTTACCTGTTCCCTTATCTGAATAGACAATTGTTATCCGTGCCAGCTTATGACCTGAATTTAACTGAGATGTCAAGTCCTGAATTTAACTGAACTATTGGCTCAAGAACTCAAATATTATTTTAGCCAGGAATTATAGAGAGCGACAAATTTTCTTTTGTTTGTACATTCTTTTATTCTTCAGGTGTTAGATGGTCAACAGCAACTTAACTATACAAGCCTACCCAAAAGCAGAACCCTTGTTTTCTTTATCAGATCTAGAAATCGGCAATGTATTGTCAAAATCAAGCCAATTCAAAACCGTGTCTCAAAATCATTATCAGGCTTTTTGGCAATTATGGGAATCAGAGCAAAAATATTTTTACAAACTTTGCCTACGGTGGATGGGAGGGAATTCTCATGATGCCGAAGATGTCCTAAATCAAGTCATGCTCAAAGCCTGGAATAAATGGGAAAAATCTGCCAATAAAATTATATCTCCGAAAGCGTGGTTAGCTCGAATTATTTATAACTTCTGCATGGATATACATCGCCAACGCCAACGAGAAGCCAGAGGAATTGAAAATATTGATGATCTTAAATTTGCCGATGATCGAGCATTGGTTTCTGAGGTAGGCATTCCTGAATCTAATCTTTTGAATCGGGAAATGCAGACATATCTGGGACACCTAATTGAATCATTACCAGATAAACTACGCCATCCTTTTATTTTACACTGTTACTATGAGAAATCCTATCAAGATATCGCCAAACAACTGGCCCTCTCTGAGGAGAACACTCGTAAACGCATTCAAAAGGCACGAAGTATTTTAAAAAAGCAATTAAAGAAGTATCTTGCCGGGGAAGATAACACCGCTCTACATACCTTTTCACCATCCTCCAAGGATATTCCAAAAGGAGAAACCTTTCAATCTGATGAAACGGTGATTTCTCATTGGGAATCATCCATCCCAACAAAAAGCAAACAAGAAGAAATTAACTATCAAGTAACCGTATTATGTCTGGAAACATTGTCACATCTTTGGTACAGTTCAGTCAATTCTCTGGGCTGGAGATGAATGCTCAGTTGGTTGTCTCAGAAAAGCCAACTAGACAACAGCAGAAACTGATCACTCTCAGTAAATATGTGCAAAAATATCCTCAAGGATGGAAAAAAAGATTAGAACTGGCTAATTTGCTTTACGAGATGGGCAACTGGCCAGAAGCGATCACAGAATATCGTCAAGTGATTGAGCGGCAACCTCAATTAATCGATGTGCGGCTACAATTGGGAAAAATTTTGCAGCTAATGGGACTCAAAAAAGAGGCAAGAGAAACATATCAACAAGCTTTATTGTTGTCTGAAAATGAAGGGACTCAGAATCATATCAAAGGATTGATGGCTGTTTGCACCGGTGAGAGTCAGAAGGCAATCCTGGCTTTTAATTTAGCCGCTAGTTTAGAACCTGAGCAAGTGGTTCACTGGCTGGCTTTGGCACAGGTACATCAGGAGCGAGAAAATCCGCTTGGGACTCTCAGGGCTTTTGAGCAGGTTTTGTCTATCAATCCAGATGATATGATAGCTTTGATTAACAGCTATGACGCACTCTTGGCGGTGGGGGATATGCAAGCGGCTAGAGTGCGGTTGAGTCAGCTTATAGCCAAATCTGGCGATGATTTACGGGTACTGCAAAGACAAATAGAACAGCGTTTGCAGATGAGATGGGTATCTGGTGAAGAAGGGAAACAGACTAAAAAAATGATTACCTCTCTACTGCGACAGGTTCCTCATGGAGTTGGGGCTTATAATTTCCTAGCCTATTATCATATTTTACGGGGAGATTGGCGAGAAGGGGTGAAGGTCTTAGCCGAGTTTACCGCAGAACACCCTCAGCATCCTTATGGTTGGTATTACTATGGGCGCTGCTTGTTTGACACAGGAGAATATTACAAGGCGGCACAGATGATGGTAAAAGCTTATCATCTCTATCCCCATGATTATGAGATTTATCGGGGGTTGTGTGAAATTTTACCTTTTGTGACCTCTCCCCCTACCCCTCTCCTACGAGGAGAAGGGAGTAAGACAACTCTTGCTTCCATAGTGCAGGAGATGTTGCGGCGCTTTCCGGAACGTTGGAGTGTTTGGACGACGGCGGGGCGGGTATTAGTCGAACATTTTCAAGAGATTGAACGGGGTTGTCAAATTTCCCAACAAGGGACCGAATTACAGCCTGAGTTAGCTGATGCTTGGTTTCGTCATGGGCGGGTGTTGGCTTTGGCTGGAAAACACCAAGAAGCAGTAGAAGCGTTGGAGAAAGGATGGAAGCTTTTACCCGTCGGGGGTTGTTTGCCATCTGTTGCGGCTGCCGTGTGGTTAGGAGAGAGTTACAAAGTGTTAAAGGATGCCAAGGCTAGTAAAAAATGGTGGGAAGCGGCTTGTGAGGGATGTCAGGAATTAAGGACATTTAACCCGGCTGCGGCTGATTACTGGTTAGGGAGAGCATTGCTAGGGTTGGGGGATAAATTGGGCGTAATAGGGGCATATCAAAACGCTTTAAGTCAGCAGTTATTATACCCCGCTCGTGGGGAAGTTGAGAAGGTTTTGCAGAGGCTAAAAGGTAATAAGGGAAAAGGTTTTAGGGGATGATGCTAGATTTTCGAGGATAAAATTTGCCCGTAACTCGAAAACTTACCAAATAGGGGTGGGGAAACGTCAAAAAGATGTGGAAAGAAGTTTACTAAACTAATAATGGAGAAGACACAAGATGGACTATAAAATATCGATTCAAAAACACGAACAGGAGGCTAACGCTCCTATTCCTACGCCTGTGGATTTGCACTTAATTGGTAGCAATATAGACGTTACCAAACCAACTTTTTCAAACTTTGAGAAGGACTCGCTCGGAAACGGAAACAATCTTCGATTGACGGATGCAAAAAATCTTTTTCGGGCGTGTGCCAGTCACATTAATAAAACGGACAAACCAAAAGTACCGCCTAAGCTGTTCTTTATTTACCGGGCAGTGGCGATTGGTGGATTAACGCGCGGCTTAGGTCAGTTCGCATCCAAACCTCTTACCGTAAAAGACAAAAGCATTGATCCTAACTTAATTTCCAACAATGACGATTTTCGTCGTTTGACAGGCTTAGTTCCTATTCAAAAAAAATTAGCGAAACCGGCACAAGGAAAATATCTCAATGGTTTCATTGAGTTAGTAGACGGTTGGTCCCAATACAAAATCGTAAAAAAAGAAACAACAGGAAACAGTAAATCATACTTGTGTTGCGACAAAGGCGACCGCGTACGCGGACTCTCATGGGAAGATACGGAGGATTTTAAGGAGCTTAGCAACAAAGGAAAAATATTATGTACTTTCCTTGGGAACAACTCAGCCCCATACTTGGCGGATTGGGATCTTGTTTTGGTGGGAGTTTCCAAACCCAAACCAGGTTCTATGCAAAAGTCTATTTATAGGGTAGTTGATCAACCTATGAATAAATCTGATCATAATATTCTTCCCCAATGGCTTTACGATTGCCTGGAAAAGCAATCAGGTACTCTTTCTTCTCACGTTACCCAACACGGGCCTGAATCACTTTATTGTGGAAACGATATTACAGAGCCGAATGAAGAATTTCTTGTCTTACGGAATCATGCGAAGAATATTGAGGAGGTCCATCATTACGTAATTAATAACAACAGTGCAAAGTACACTGGAAAAACATCATGGGACAAATTACAAACTTATCTAAAGCAAGAATTGACACCAGAAGACTATTTTTACTATCAGTTCGATGAATTTACTGGAAAGGAGAATAAACCGGGTGATTACCGTACAGCAATCACAAAGCTGAATGACAAGCTACCTAATACCTAAGGCTACCCCGAAATCTTGAGTGTGATCGCTGCTCTTGTAGGGTGCGTTAATGCAATGTAACGCACCTTCTGAATTATCGGGAAAGCGATGGCTGAAAAAACTGGTAAAAAAAGGCTCTCCCGTACTTGTGGTGATAAGAAAAGCTTATAAGTTGTAGGGTACGTTAATTAAATATAACGTGCCTTTTTTATGATTAAATTTGGTGGGTTACGAGAAGTGTTAACCCACCTTATGCTTTATAAAAAAACTAGAAATTAAGAGGGTTTAATCCGGCTGCGGCTGATTATGGGTTAGGGAGAGCTTTAGTTGGCTTTTGGGATTATTTGGGAGCGATAGAGGTAACTCAAAGTGCTTTGAGTGAGCAATTGTTGTATCCGGCTCGTGGAGAAGTTGAGAAGATTTTGCGGAGGCTGAAAGGTAATAAGGGAAAAGGTTTTAGGGGATGAGGAGAGATTTTTTGGCAGAAAATTTGCCCGTAATTCGAAAAATTCCCAAATGGGAGGGGGTAAACGTCTAACAGGTGTGGGAAGAAAAAACCACTCAATTCAAATATAGTCTTGTAACAAAGGAAAAAACAATGAAACGTGTCATTCAAGGTCTACTCGCATTGACTTTCGCTATCGTGGTTGCTTGTGGCTTCCAGGCATTACCTGCCCATGCCCAAACGGTTCAATCGGTTTGCGATACCGTGTCAAGCATCAACCCCTGCATCGTTAATTTGACGAATACTAAAGAACAAGGTGTTCGAATTTCGACGGGTCAAGTCTTGTTAGCTGTCTACACTAACAACAGTTATGAAAGTCCAACGAGTATTTCTTTGAAAACGGGGACATCAGAACAATCGCAAGTCAACCTTCAACCTGGTCAGTCTGTTTGGAAAGAATACCGGTTTAATAGCTTTAATAGAGTTTCTGTAAAGGCTACCACTGCCAATGGGGCTACTGATGCAACTGTGGTCTTCGTACAGGCAGATTCGCAGCAAACATAAGGAAGCAAGTTACCCAGATAGGCTCACATCGAATACATAATTCTTTGTATTAACGATATCAACAATAATAAGGCAGCAGGTGTTCGCTCCTGCTGTTCCTAATAGAACAATAAGAAAGAAAAAAAACTATGAAGCTTGTAATTAAAGGTCTCCTCGCATTTACTTTCGCTATTGTGGTTGCTTGTGGCTTCCAAACATTACCTGCCCATGCCCAAATCCCTTGCCAAGTGACAAGTACCAATTCCTGTACAATTCACTTAACCAACTCGAGGAGTCAGGTAATGAGAATTACGCCTGGGCTAGAATTGTTACTTGTTTTCACAAATAACGATTTCAGTAAGCCAACAGATATTACAGTTGGGGTTGGGGGTGTACCTCAAGATACAAGAAATCTTCAGCCTAATCAGTCTGTTTGGAAAAGTTATCCTTTTCAGAAATATAATGGTTTTACCCTCCGAGCTAATTCTCCAATAGGAACGCCTAATGCCACCGTCGTAGCGACACAGGCAGAATCACAAGCTGATTCATAATCGGGTAAGTTACCCAAATAAGTTGACATCTAAAATATGACCTCTTTGTATTGATGATGTCAACAATAGATATCTCTAAAAATGATGACAAAATCCATATATATTAAGGGTCGATCTTTGATTTTTGGAGATGTCTAATAATGAGGCGACAGGTGTTCGCTCCTGCTGTCCCTAATAGAACAATAAGAAAGGAAAAAAATGATGAAGCGTGTAATTAAAGGTCTACTCGCATTTACTTTCGCTATTGTGGTTGCTTGTGGCTTCCAAGCATTACCTGCCCATGCTCAAGATATCTGCCAGGTCTGCCAGGCGACAAGCACTAATCCCTGCATCATTGAACTCACCGACACAAGGGTACGGGCAGTGAGAGTTGAAACTGCACAAGATTTGTTAGTTGTTATCGCAAATAACGATTTCGAGCGGCCAGTAAAGATTACAGTTGGGGTTAGTGGTGTACAAGAGACGATAAGTCTTCAGCCTAATCAGTCTGTTCTGAAAAATTATCCTTATCATGCATATCCTTGTTTTACCATTCAAGCTAATTCTCCAGTAGGATCACCTAATGTTACCATCGTTGCGGCACAGGCAGACTCACAAGGTGGATAATAAGCTGTTACGCATCTAAATTATTAGTCCAGATAAAGGAGGAGGAAAGTCGATCTTTGATTTTTGGAGATGTCTAATAATAAGGCAGCAGGTGTTCGCTTCTGCTGTTCCTAATAGAACAATAAGAAAGGAAAAAAACGATGGAGCGTGTAATTAAAGATCTACTCGCATTTATTTTCGCTATCGTGGTTGCTTGTGGCTTCCAGGCATTACCTGCCCATGCCCAAATCCCTTGTACTGTGACCAGTTACGAACCCTGTGTTCTTAATCTAGAGAACCATAAGCCTGTAAATGTGAATATCACGCAGAATCTACCTTTGTTAGTTGTTTATACAAACAACAATTTCACTTATCCAGGATCAGTTACTTTAAAAGTTGGAGGCAAGTCTCAAGATATAACAAATCTTGAAGCTAATGAGTCTGTTTGGGAAAAATACCGTATTCAGAACTTTAACGGTGTGCAATTTCAAGCTTCATCTGCAATAGGAAAACCGAATCTGATTGTAGTTGTCTTACAGGCAGATAGGAAAAAATCATAATAATGAGGAAAGAAAAAAACTATGAAGCGTCTAATTTTTCTGATACTTACTCTTGCTATCGTGTTTGCTTTTGGTTTCCAGGAACAACCTGCCTATGCCCAAACCTCCTGCCGCGTATTAAGTACCCAACCATGTATTTTAAAGATGGATAAAATTGATTCACCTTATAATCTTACGATTAACCCCCAGCAAGATCTGTTAGTTCTTTATACAAACGATAGTTTCGTCTCCCAAGTGACAGTTCAACTTGAAGTTCAAGATCAAGCTCAAGATACAATAGAACTTTCTCCAAATATGACTATGTGGAAATCTTACAAGTTTCAAAACTTAAAAGATGCTCCAGTTACAATAAAATTCATCCAATCAGCTACTCGAGGGGATGACATCGAAACTGTTATAGTTGCATTGCAAGCAGATCAACGTGGATAAAATTAAAGTGGCATCACTTTTTGTTTTATAAAGGCACTCGCGCGTTTGTCATTTATTCTCCTCTTCTTGTTTGAATCCTGGGTTAATTGGGCTTTTTGTTCCCCTGATTTCCAATCAGATCACTAAAATAACTCCGATACAACTGACAACGCGGCTCAACTTCATTACCGGCAAGCTTCACTAAACCCATACTCTGTAACTGATAAGCTGATATGGTTTCTAATCGCACGGGATTATTAGAAGTAATCACCGTTTCCAATGCCGCCATTAACTTCGGTTCTTCTTGCAAACTCAACCAATGTTCTCGCAAATGATGACTATAAATTCCCGCATCTGTGGAAGCCTCAGCTAATAATTTCTCTAAGGTGACATTGGGGTAACTTTTCAGGTGAGAAAATGCCAGTTGTAACAAATAAGGATGACCCCCAACCAGTTGCATTAAAGGAGCGATTAAAGATGAATCTTCGGCTAATCCATATTGTTGGGCTAAGACGTGAACTTCTTGTTTTGTGAATTCTTGTAACTCAATAGGTAATCCTACATTAAATGGCGATTGTTTAATATTGAGCCGAATATAAACATCAGTAGCATGAGCAATGGCTAATCGTAACTGTTGCCAATTTGGGCGGCTTCTCCCCTTTTCATACCAAGAACGTAATAACCCAAAAAAGTCTACATAAACTTCAGGGAAAGGAAAAAGCACATCCGCATCATCTAAGTATAAAACGAGAGGGCTATCTGCCGCCGCCAAGAGATATTCTTCTAAATAAGTTGTACAACTTACCTTAGCCCCCATAGCCTCTTCATCCCAATATTCATTCAACTTATTGGGTAACTTAAGCTCTCGCGTCAGATAAAGACAAAACCAGCGTAAAAATTTATTCAGGTTAGTCAGATGAGTTTGCCGGTCTGCCATTTCTAAACTTAAACTCACTGTACGATATCCCTCTTTTTTCACCTTAGCTAATACCCGTTCCATCAGGGAAGTTTTTCCCATTAATTTAGGCGCTTTTACCCGAATCAGAGAACCCGGCTGTAACAGAGTTTCATAACAGAGCAATTCAATACTAGAACGCTCTACATACAATTCTGAAGTGGTAAAATCCGCTTTACCTTGGCTTGAATAGCTGGCAGACGGGGATTCTTTTAGCTTGCCATTGTGCTTCTCTTTATTAACCGTAATTGCTTGAGGACTTAGTAAGTAATATTCATGAGTAGATTGATGATCCCAATGTCGTTTTAGAGCTTCCTTAAAATTACTTTTTTTTACTTTTTCTCCTAGTGCTTCTGTGAGCAGTTTCCAAAGCTTGGGCGCGACATCTTGGCTAATATAACTGGTGGCATACTGGTGTTTAGCCGCTATCTGATCGTATTCTTCGCGTTCACAAGCGCCTTTAATTATAATAATTTCTAAGTCAGTTAAATTTCTCGAGAACTTTTTTAAAACGGCTTGATTAGCGATTCCTATTGCCTCATCTAAATTAAAATTCATAATGACCAAGAGTAAACCTAAGAAAGATAGTATGGGGAACCTACAAAATATTAATATATCATAAATTTAGCTCAATCCAACTCTTGTTAAAGATCAATTCATAAATTCGGTTGTGGACTTTTATATAAGTTTGTTCTTTAATTAATAACCCTGATAAGACCAATTCTCGCTCCTCTGGACTATCAACTGCCTTGATCTTTCCCTGCTCTAAAACTTGTCGATAAAGTTCTAGTAATGAGGTAGCTTGTTGTTCCCCTTTCAGGATGCGATCACGTATTGTCCTTAAATGCTCCGGTTCGTCTTGAGCCTCCCAATTTTCAATAATCTTTGTGTTAACTAAATTGTCTACCCATGCTTTTTCGGTTTTGTGAGGAACAGAAGACGATAAACTACGGATCATTTGGCAAATCTTTTGCGTTAAAAACGGTTGCCCATTCGTCCAGAATAAGACTTCTTTTAATACAGCTTGTGGGTTACTAACTTTGTCTGTAAGTCCTTGCAGCAAGGGTTGCGCTTCGTGTAGCTGAAAGCCATGTAGTTGAATAGCCTGGCCAATATTAAACGGTGTGCGGCGATAATCAGTAATTAAATCATTAGGAGTAGCAACACCAAATAAAGCAAAACATAAGCGTTTATACTGGGAATTAATATTACGCTGGTTATAACAAGATCGAATCAAGGCAAAAAAGTCATTAACGGTAAAATCTAAACCCAAAACAGTATCAATTTCATCTAAAAAAATCACGATTTTAGGTTGTGTATTCTCTGGCAATTGGACTTCAGCTAATAAAACTTCCTCAAAAAATCGACTTAATCGCTGTACAGGAGAAAGATCCAATCGCTCTTGCCACCAAGCTTTTAAATTTACCCGCTCCAGCAGTTCAAACCCTTGCCATAATTCCACCGTTAATCCTTTATACCATTGTTCGGGGGTAATATTTTCGTTGCCCATTCGCGTCATATCGATAGCCGCACAACAAAAACCCTCTTGCTGTAAATGGTGCATCATTCTTACCATTAAACTCGATTTACCCATCTGCCGAGTATTTAAAACATAACAAAACTCTCCATTTTTTAAAGCTTTGTAGAGGTAACGATCGGCGGAACGTACCACATAAGTAGGAGCGTCAACCGGCAAACTACCGCCAACTTGATAATCATAAGTTGAGGCAAGTTCAGCACTTTTGAGCAGGGCGTTTTCAAATTCTAATTTAGCTTGAGTGGCTTTGAGAAGTTCTAGGGTTTGGGATAATTCTTGTGTACGCTGTTCGACTTTTTCCTCTAAGGTGGCATAGAGGCGAGAATTTTCAATAGAAATAGCCGCTTGACTAGAAAGAATGGTTAAGACTTGGACGCGATCTGGTGTAAATGCGTCGGTTGTGAGATTATTTTCTAAATATAAAATACCGCTTAATTTGCCTTGATTCAGTAGCGGAAAACAAAGAATTGATTTAGGTTGAGTGGCAACAATATAGGAGTCTTGGGTAAATATTCCCTTATGGGCGGCATTATTAAGAACGACATTTTCTTGAGTGTGAGCGACATAGTTGATGATGGCGGTTGAGAGCAACGGGGTTTCTGTGGCGGCATCTTGTGAGGATATAGGAATAGATTGTAGAATGGTAAAGTCACCAGAATCTATTGTTCCTGCGGCTTCTATGACCCAGTTATCATCAGAATGTACCAGCAAAAAGCCTTTTTGAGCGCCGGCATTTTCTATCATGATTTTCATTAATTTTGCCAGCAATTTGCTCAGAACAATTTCACCAGCTAGGGCTTGAGATGCTTTAATAACTGTGGTTAAGTCAAGTATTTCTCCGTTAGTGCCTTTAGTAGAAATAGTTGTGCTAAGAACTGTTCCTTGGTTGGGAGTTAATATAAAATATTGTGGATATTCGTCTTCTAACTGTTTGACTTTAGCTTTGGCTCCCCAACGGCTGTAACAATGGTGAGCATTTCTTAGATATAACTGTCCAACTTCTTCTCTGCCAAGGTTCAGGTAAAATTCTGCGGCTCGTTCATAAGCTAAGGCTTCTTCGTGGAGAAATTCATATTTTTTAGCTCCTTGAATCGCTCGTTCATAAAGTTCTTCTGCTTGCCAATTATATTTTAAGACTCGCGCTTTTTCGGCGGCGACTAAATCATATTTATGTTGAAAATTTTCTTGACAGTTGTTAGACCATATTTTCATACTCTCCTGATTTTTATCTACCTGCTCCATCAAGTCTTTTTGCTGCTTTAGATCACAACTGCCATAATGAGCAAGAAAAGAAAGAGAAGAATAAAAATTATGCTGAGGAGATGTTAAAAAAGAGCTAGAAGCCATTACATATTTTTCAGCTTTAATTGAATTATTATAAGCTTGAATATAATTTTTGGCAAAATAAAAATAAATAGTCTTAGCAAAATAGACAAATAATATTAACCATTGGTTATTGCTGTCAATCCATTTTTTTAAATAGGCTTTTTCTTCACTTATTGAATTGCCAATAATCAAGCCATTATCATTATTACACAAAAAATTAATCACAATTTTATGAAATATATTTATAGAATATATACAAAATTCTTGTTTTAAATTTTTGAGGTATTTAGAATATTTTTGGTACTCTTCATCAACTTCTCCTAAATATTGCCCACTTAAAAATTTGACTAAACAATAATTTATAGCTGCATAAGAGGCAAACTCATTCTCTCCTTTATCTATACCTATTTTAAACCCATGTATTAATTTTTTTTGTGCTACTGTATTTCTGAGAAACTCTTTCCAGTGCCATATTTGTCCATAATACATTTGTATAACAAAAGCTTCTGATTTGGGACTGTTAAAATTTTCTACTAACTTAAGAGCTAGATTGCCAAATTCATATCCATAATTAATATCTTTTGTTAAGCTGCACAAAACCATTCCATAAGTGCTATATATATAAGGTGCGTGAGGTGGATTGCCATATTTTATACAGAGACTAAGTTGGATTAATATTACTTCTACAAATAAAGGAAAGTTTGTTGTAAGTGTAGCTGTAACAACTTGTTGTAAAATTAGTGTAACTGCTATTTGAGAAGGGTCACTTATTAGAGGTAAATTAGCTAGTTCTTCAATCTTTTTAATTCCCAAAAATGATTGTATTAATTCTTGTGCTTGTGTAATTTTATTGACTATATTGCCAGGGTCTTGAGAAAGAGAAATATTTATCCCAAATTCTAATAAAGTTTCCAGAGCAGTATCAATAGCTTTATTAGGTTTAAATGTCGTATAATAATATAATATTTTTAGCTGTTTTACCTTTGCTTTATCGAGAAGATATTTAGCTTTTTTTATAACCAATTCAGCCATTTCTTCAAATTGCTCAAATTGAATGTTCAAGTAGAGCAATTCTAAGGTTTCTATATACAATTCCCAGGTTAATTCATATTGACAATTCCAGCTATTGGTCTCTAATAGTTCTGTTCCAATTTCTAAATATTTAAGTGAAGCTTCATAAGCTGTAGATACTTTAGATTTTTTAGCCGCTTTAAGATTTAATTTAGCTAACTCACTTTTTTCTAATTGCTCAGTGATTAACACAGATCCTTTATTGAGTTGATTAACAATATTAAAAAGGTTATCTTCTAACTCATGTTCTTGAGTATTTTTTAATAATAGACGACCTATTTGTAGATGAATAGCATTTTTCTCGTCTTCTGGTATCAGAGTATAAGCAGCTTGCTGAACTCGATCATGCAAAAATTTATAAGGAATATATTCGGGGTATTTAGGTATAAAAACAGAGGAAATTTCTTCAGGAGCAGTTGACATTTCCTCCTGATTCCATAACAGGGGGACTTTATAGTCATTACTTAAAGGAATAATCAATCCTTCTTTAATTGCTATTTGCAATTCCTGAGAGGTAACTGTTTGTGATTTTCTATTAACTATAGAAAGAACTTCTAAATTAAATTTATTTCCTATACAAGCGGCTAATTTCAATATATTCTGAGTGGTCTGATCCAGGTTTTTGATTTTTTTTGTCATTAGATCAACTATATTATCAGTTATTTCTAATCTTTGAATTTGCTCAATATCCCACTGCCAATATCCTCTCTTAGTTTTTTCAACATTTAGATTAAAATAATTTTGGTTAAAAAATATTAATTTTTTTTTGTACAAAGTCTGGAGTAATTGAGTTATGTAAAAAGCATTACCACCAGTCTTTTTTGTGATTAAAGCTGCTAGATATTTTGCCTTTTGGAGTGAGCAAAGTAAAGTGTCAGAAACTAATTCATTAACATGATTAATTGCCAAGGGACCAAGTGTGATTTGATTAATTCTAGTATGGGTTTTTTTAATTTGGTCTAAGGTGTACATTAAAGGATGAGTAGAACTGACTTCATTATCTCGATAGGCTCCTATTATCAACAAATATTGGCTGTCAGTATTGGTCATTAATTTTTCAATTAAATTCAAAGATGGCAAATCTGCCCACTGTAAATCATCTAAAAATATAACTAGAGGATGTTCTTTTTGAGTAAAAACTTTAATAAATCTTTCAATAAATAAGTTAAATCTATTTTGTGCTTCAGTTGGTTTTAATTCCTCAACAGACGGTTGTTTACCAATAATCTTTTCTAGATCAGGAATCACATCAATGATGATTTTTCCATTATTTCCTAAAGCTTTTAAAATCTTTTTTTTCCAAGTTACTATTGCTTTTTGAGGTTCACTTAAGAGTTGACGAATTAAGTCTTGAAAAGCCTGTGTAATGATTGTATAAGGAATATCCCTCTGCAATTGGTCAAATTTGCCATTGATAAAGTATCCTCTTTGTTGTGTGATGGGTTTATGAATTTCATTGACTAAAGCCGATTTACCAATTCCTGAATAACCAGAAATAAGTATCATCTCTGAACTCCCTTGACTGACTCTTTCAAAGGTAGTTAACAATTGAGTAATTTCTGATTCTCGACCGTAGAGTTTTTGGGGAATTTGAAACTTATCAATAATATCCTGATTGGCTAAGGTAAACTGAGAAATATGTCCTATAGTCTTTAGTTGCTCAAGACAAATTTCTAAATCTGCTTTAATTCCCCAAGCACTTTGGTATCTTTCTTCGGGAGTTTTAGATAATAATTTTAAGACTATACTAGATACAATCGAGGGAATAGATAAAACTATTTCATCAGGTCTTTTTGGTTCCTGTGCAATATGACAATGAACTAACTCCATCAAATCATTACTTTCAAAAGGAAGTTGTTGAGTTAACATTTCATAAAAAGTTACTCCCAAAGAATAAAAATCAGCCCGGTAATCTATGCCTCGGTTTATTCTTCCAGTTTGCTCTGGAGCAATATAAGCTAAAGTTCCTTCTAATTGATTGATATTGGAAACGGTCTGTATTTCTGAAGATAAAAGGGTAGAAATGCCAAAATCAATAATTTTCAGTTTACCAGTTTCTTGATTATAAACAATGTTGGCAGGATTAATATCTTTGTGGATAATATTAGCAGCGTGAATAACGGCTAAAGCTTCAACAATTTTAATGCCAATAATAAGAAATTCTTCTAAGCTAAACGGAACTTTGGACATTAATAACTTTAAAGATTGTCCTCCAAAGTCCTCCAAGAACATCACTAAACTATTTTTGTATCGCTGTAAATCGTAAGCTTTAATAATGTTATCTGCATTTAAGGAACAGGTAATTTTATATTCCTGTTTATATCGAGTCAATTCTGAAGGAGAGGGGTAATCTTCTTTAAGAATCTTCAGAATTACTGGTCGATTATTATGCTTGAGAATTCCTCGGTAGACTAATGAATTAGCACTTTCATAAATTTTCTCAGTCAAATCGTAATTTATTATTGTATCCATACTATATTGATATCATAGATGAATTTATTTGTTTTGCTAATCTGTAACAACAGTAGTTGCGCTATCTTTGAAGACAACGCAACTTTGAGGGGAGAAAGCCCCTCTTTTAAGGAAGTAGAGAGGGGTACTTCACGACTTCCCAATCTCAAATTTTCTAAGTTGTACTTAAAGGTAAATAGGGAAAAGGAGGTGATACATATTTTACATTTAGGTTATATTTCTTTCGGTCGTTTTGATCTTTATCATAAAAGGGCAGTTTTGTCTCATTAGATTGATCATCTTCATCATCTTCAGCGTAAGCCCATTTTTCAATATCCTCTATAGAAAGATTTCTTTCTGAAGGTATTGGAGGGTAGGGAATAATGGCTTTGAAAATAGAATTGGTTTGATTTGGACTGATTTGTAATTCTTGTATTTCGCCTTCAAACCTATTCCGACTCACTTCTATTGTATATCTGGCAACCATCTCAAATGTACTAAGAATAGGTTGAGAAACGCGATGGTAGTATTTGGATTTCAGAGCGTAATCAACTCCTTCTTTTGTTATTTTAGGATTTTCTTGTGTTTCATTATTTGTTGTTCCTTCACCTATCGGTTGATAATATTCTGTTTGATATTGACCCATTTCATAATATACCTGTCCTCCCAATAAAAGGCTCAAACAAATTCCCTGCCAAGCTTTACTGGTAGGTAAAATAAAAGTGTTTGAGTGGCCTTTAGACATCATTTTGATCTCTTCTTTGTTAAACTCATAATTATCAGGAGAATATTGGCTATCAAATAATAGAATTTCTCTGATTATGAGACCATCTAATATTTTCAAGTCAATATTGGCCCAGTTACCATTGACAAAATTCTTCCAAATATCAGAGTTTTTGGGATTCGTTGCCTCTAAATAAGCATACCAACTTTTGGCCAGTAACTGGGATATTTTGCGGGTAATATATAGTGATCGCGTGGTTATATACAAATTATTTACATTACTTATAGCGGTTATTTCTGTATTTGTACCGTCTTTTGAATTGGGGAACATTGTTTTTATAAACCCATCAGCAAAAGCTAATCCATTAGAGGGTAAATCATCACCTATGGTTTTATTATTATTTTTATCAAGATCAAGATAATAATATGCTCCTTTTAGTGGATCTCCTTTGTCGCTAAAGTCTTTTTTCGTTTTAGTTACTATTTTTACATTTATGTTTTTTGGTTCTGTTACCCCAGGACGCGGAGTAACTATTAAAATCTGATAATATTTATCGTCACCTTCTCTATCTGTGGTGATAGATGGAGTTACTTCAATAGAATTAGTCATGATAGTAATTTACCTTTGTTTAGTGTTAACAAAAAATGAAAAATTTTCAATTCAAACCGTAAAAACGTCTGGGATTATCCCAAACAATCTTTTGTACTGTTTCTTGAGGTAACTGTGACTCAAGCGCTAGAGTTTTTTTCACAATGTCCGGCTGATGATCCATGTGAGGATAATCCGAACCGAAAATCACGTGATCAGTCCCAATGAACTCAATCAGTTGAGCCAAGTAAGGCTCAGAAGGTTCGATTGACACAAAACACTGACGTTGAAAATACTCCGTTGGGAATATTTTTACATAGTTTGTAACTTCCCAACGTAAGTTCTTATACTCTTCATCCAATCGCCAGAGCCAATAAGGTACCCAACCACAACCCGACTCTAAAAAACCGACTCGAAGTTGAGGATGCCGCTCTAAAACTCCCCCTTCAATCAAAGCCAATAATGCCATCATTTGTTCCATTGGATGGGAGCAAGCATGGAGGGCAAAACGGCTATTAAATCTATCTGCCCCTGTTGTTGGTAGGCGGCTATGGGTTCCTTCATGGATGCCTACAGCTATATCCAAAGCTTCACAAGCACTCCAAAAAGATTCATAGGACGGATCGCTTAAAATTCTGCCTTTAACGGGGTTAGGGCGCAAAAAAACCGCCTTCCAGCCCCAATTGGCAATGCGTTCTAGCTCTTTAACCATTGTTTCCGGATCATGCAGATTAATCGCCCCCACACCTTTTAATCGCGCTGGGTCATAGCTGCAAAATTCTTCATATAACCAGGTATTATAAGCATGGGTAAAAGCATCTATGACTTCTGGCGGCAAGGAATCAATGGCAAATAACCAAAGTCCATAGGTGGGATAAATAAAGGCGATATCCACCCCCATTTTAACCATCTCTTCAACTTGGGATTCAGGGCTATAACGACTCAGATAAGCATGGGGATGAGCTTGCATCATCTGCTTATTGCCTTCTTTTTCGACTTGCTGAGAGACTTTTTCGGTAATCAATTCTCCTTTAATTTTCATGTCCAAAGACGGGGCAAAGTCCTTAAATTTAGGGTCAATATATTTGGCCCACATTTGAGGCGGCTCAATAACATGAGAATCTGCATCAATAATTTTGTATCCGTTTAACATAAAATTTTTTGGGGAAATGCCTTGATTTTAGCAGAAATTTTCGGAAAAACAAGTTAAATTCAGTATATATTAGTTATACAGTTTAGACTATACTGTTTTTTAATCTGTTATTTTGTTTAGAGAAAATTTGGGCTTCAAGTACATCAATCTCTCTAAGGGTTTTTGTATTGTTTGATACAATCTTGTAAAATAAGCGAAAAAGCGATGATTCTAAAACATTTGTGCTAGGAGATTAACAATTTGATTTATGATTGTCCCTTGTATGATTATAAATACTTTGACAAAAAGCTTTAACCAATATGCTGAATTACCCTTGCTTGAATCCGGCTTACTTAATAGAAATCCTAGAACCAGACACTATATTTTTTATATCTGAGCGAGAATCAGTCTGTTTACAAGATCCTCTTTATTACCGTTTAGTTAGGTTAATTGATGGTCAACGCAATGTTGATGAAATTGTTGATATTCTTCTATTAGAACTGCTACAAGACCCAATATTTACTCAAGAAATATCTAACTTTTTCCAAGCTTCTTTGGATTTTAGTATTCAAGTTCAAAAAGCCCTATTCCAACTACACCAACAAGGGTTTATTCTCGAAAATACTCAAGCCCTACCCTCTAATTTAGCTATTCTTTGCCATCATTTAAAAATTCCTCAGTTACAAGCTGATCATCAACTACAATCCACTAAAGTGTCTGTCAAGACGTTAGGAAAAGTCCCTGATGATTTTTTCATTAATCTTTTAAAATCTTTTCATATTCAAGCGGCTGATGAAGGCGATTTAACAATTATTTTAACTGACGATTATCTTCACCCAAATTTAGAGGACTTTAACCAACAAGCCTTGACCTCTCAAACCCCCTGGATGTTGGTCAAACCATTAGGCACTATTTCTTGGATTGGGCCTTTATTTTCTCCTCAGAAAACGGGATGTTGGCATTGTTTTGCCCAACGTTGGCGAGATAATCGACCCATAGAAGAATTTATTAACAGACAGAAAAATTCTACAACACTTTTAACTCCTCCCCTGGCTTTTTCTGAGGCGACAATGCAAACGGGTTTAACAATGGCTGCCACAGAAATTTTTAAGTGGATTGTTCAACAAAAGAATGAAAGAATAGAAGGAAATCTGATTACTTATGATACTCTAACTCTACAAACTCAAGACCACATTTTGGTTAAACGACCTCAATGTCCCAGTTGTGGAGAAATTTGTAATAAATCTCCGTTGCCTGTCGTTTTAGGGCACTGTAAAACCACATTTAGCAGCGATGGAGGATATCGTTCTTGTTCTCCTGAAGAAACCTTGAGAAAATATCAACATCATATTAGTCCAATTACAGGTGTGGTGCGAGAATTAGCTAAAATTCCCAGTCCTGGTTTAATTCATACTTATATAGCTAAACATCATTTTCGGAATGTTTTTGATAATGTAGATAACTTACGACAAAATTTAGGGGGTAGAAGTTCGGGAAAAGGAAAAACGGATAGTCAAGCCAAAGCAAGCGGCTTTTGTGAAGCAATTGAACGCTATTCTGGGGTATATCAAGGCGATGAAATTCAACAAAAAGCTAATTATCAACAATTAGGAGATACAGCGATTCATCCTCATGATTGTCTCAATTTTAGTGAGCAACAATATCAAAATCGTCAACAATGGAATGCTGAATGTAAAGGATGGTTTCAAAAAGTTCCAGAACCTTTTGATGAAACGAGAGTAATTGATTGGACTCCGGTCTGGTCTTTAACTTATCAAGATTTTAAATATTTACCCACTGCTTATTGTTACTATGGATATCCGCAATCTCATCCTTTTGACTGTTGGGCAGATTCTAATGGTTGTGCCGCCGGAAATACCATAGAAGAAGCAATTTTACAAGGATTTATGGAATTAGTAGAACGAGATTCTGTGGCTTTATGGTGGTATAATCGTTTGTCGAAACCTCAAGTAGATTTAGAGAGTTTTAATGAGCCTTATTTTGAGCATTTAAAACAGTATTATAAGAGTCTAAATCGAGACTTATGGGTATTAGATATTACCAGTGATTTGAATATTCCTTGTATGGCGGCGATTAGTTCAAGAAAGGATAGGGAAGTGCAGGATATTATCTTGGGATATGGGGCACATTTTGACCCGAAAATCGCCCTTAGCCGCGCTTTAACTGAGGTGAATCAAATTCTCCCTAATGTGCGATTTTTTAACGATAAGGGAATGACACAATATCCTAATTTTGCTGATGTTTTAGCGATAAAATGGTGGAAAACTGCCACTTTAACCAATCAAAGCTATTTAATCCCTAATGAGCAAATGATGGCCAAAAAAAGTAGTGATTATCTCCCATTAGCCAGTGATGATTTATTAGAGAATGTTAAGTTATGTCAACAAATCGTTGAAAAACAAGGCATGGAACTATTAGTTTTAGATCAGACTCGTGCTGATATTGGTTTAAGAGTCGCTAAAGTCATTGTTCCAGGGATGCGTCATATGTGGAAGCGGCTAGGGTTAGGAAGATTGTATGAGGTGCCGGTTAGTATGGGATGGTTAAAAAAACCTTTAAAAGAAGAAGAATTAAATCCGTTTCCTATGTGGATGTAAAGATCATTCCTCCCGAACTTTTAAAATGATAAATTATATAGTCAATAATAAATAAAGCAATGGATAAAACAATCCTGACAACCCTTGAGCAAGCCGGAGTGCAATTTGTACGAGTTCTCTGGTGTGACAATGCAAACCAAATTCGAGCTAAAGCATTTCATAGACAAAGACTAGAAGCTTACTATCAGCATGGGGTAGGAATTTCCGCCGCTCAACAATCAGTTTCTATCATGTATGATGGTCCTGTACCCGGCTCAGGAGGGGGACCAGTAGGGGAAATTCGTCTGGTACCGGACTGGGATACCTTAGCCGTGCTACCTTATGCGCCTCGTCATGCTAGAGTCATGGGAGACATGATCCTCGATGGACAACCTTGGTCATTATGTCCGCGCTCCTTTCTTAAAAGGGCCATCGCTTCATTAAAAGAAAAAGGGTTAGAACTGATGGCAGGATTTGAAAATGAATTTTATCTGTTGCGAGCTTACCAACCCGAAATTACCCCAGTAGACCAAACCAATTTTGCCTCTACCCTATCAATGGATATGCAGCAAGCCATTATAGACCAAATTGCTGATGCACTGGCTAAACAAGGAATCCAAATAGAACAATATTACTCAGAATCCGGCCCAGGACAGCAAGAAATTTCTCATCTGTACACTCAGGCCTTAAGCGCGGCTAACCAACAAATCATTTTTTGGGAAACCGCCAGAGCGATCGCTCGCCAAAATCAAATGATTGCCTCTTTTATCCCGAAAATATTTGCTAACTATCCAGGAAGCGGTTCTCATCTACATTTTTCGCTGTGGGAAGAGGGCAATAATATTTTGCCAGATGCACAGGGTAATGGACAATTATCATCGCTGGCGCGTCACTTTATCGCCGGTTTACTCGAGCATTTGCCGGCTTTAATGGCAATTACAGCCCCGAATCCCAATTCTTACCGACGCATACAACCTCAAACTTGGAGTGGTGCTTTTTGCTGTTGGGGATATGATAACCGAGAAGCGGCTATTAGAGTCCCCACCAACCCAGAACCCCCCAGTCCAACTCATATAGAATTCAAAACGTTCGATGCTACAGCTAATCCTTATTTAGCTTTAGGAGCCGTAATTGTGGCGGGATTAGATGGAATTAACCGAAGTCTTCCCTTAGTTGATCCGGTGGCAGTAGATCCAGGAACGTTAACCGATCAAGAGCTACAAGAAAAAGCTATTCAAAGATTGCCCAGTAATTTAGGAGAGGCCATTCAACAGTTAGAAAAAGATCAAGTTCTCTTAGCGGCATTAGGAGCCGATTTAGCGCAGGCATTTATAGCCGTTCGTCGAGCCGAATGGGAAGCGATGAAAGATTGGTCATTAGAACAACAAGTCAAGTTTTTATTAAACTATTATTAATATGATAGAGTTTGCGGCTATTGATCATCATGCTCATAATCTTTTAAAACCAGAAATAGCTCAAAAATATGCTTATGCGGCTTTTTTTACCGAAGGTTATGACCCAGAAATTATTAATCATCACGCCAGACACACCTTATTTTATTACCGCAGTTTGCGAGAAATAGCTCAATTATTAAATTGTGAGGCGACCGAAGCGGCTATTTTAGAACGTCGGCAAGAGTTAGGACTAGAAAAATTGGCAGACTGTTGTTTTAAAGCCGCCAATTTAGAAGCCATTTTTTTAGATGATGGTTTTTTTCCGTCAGAGGTTTTTCCTTGGCAGTGGCATCAAAATTTTGTGAAAGTTAAGCGAGTATTGAGACTAGAATATTTAGCCGAACAATTAATCCCTAGAGCAGAGAATTGTAAGAACTTTTTAGAAGCCTTTCGCAGTGAAATTGATCCGCCGCCTAGAGAAGTAGTGGCTTTTAAAAGTATTGTCTCCTATCGAACCGGTTTAAATATAGATCTGGTTTCTCTAGAAGTTGCCGAGTCAAGTTTTGAGCAAGTGAAACAAGCCTGTCAAGAAAAACCTTGCCGCTTGAATAATAAACATCTAATTGATTTTTTATTAATCCAAGCTTTAGAAATCGCCAATAAATATAGGATTCCGATCCAATTTCATACAGGATTTGGCGATCCAGACTTAGATTTAAAGCTGTCAAACCCCCTTTATTTACGTCCCCTATTAGAAGACAAACGTTGGCAAAATGCACCGATTATTTTGCTACACGCATCTTATCCCTATACCCGAGAAGGGGGATATTTAGCATCTGTATATCCCCAAATTTATCTAGATACGGGTTTAGCGGTACCCTTTTTAAGCGTGGCGGGAATGCGTTCTTGCGTACAACAATTATTAGAACTAACACCCACCACAAAACTGATGTATTCTTCGGATGCTCATCACATTCCAGAATTGTATTATTTAGCTGCCAAGTGGGGACGAAAAATTTTAGCTGACGTTTTAGAAGCGGCTATAAAAGACACAGACTTAACAGCCAAACAAGTAGACTTAATTAGCAAAGCCATCTTATCCGAAAACGCCCGTCACGTTTATCAATTATATAATTAAAAATAACCCAGGGCTATTTCATTCTCTCAAACACCTAACCCTGAAGGGTAGTTGCTCACGAACAAAGCCCGCCTGCGCGGGCTATCTGACGAATTATGAGCCTTTTAGCCTGCGTAGGCAGGCTTGGTTCGTAGAGCTAGCGGCTTTAGCCTGTGAGCGTTTCAAAAGAATGAAATAGCCCTGACCATAACCTTTGCATCTTTGCGCGAAAAAAACAACTATGCCCACTCGTCAAACTTTAAACCTAAACAACCTACAACTATCCTACTTAGAATGGAACCAAGCAGAAACCCCATTACTCGCCCTACATGGACTAGCCGATCATGGATTAGTTTGGTCAAGTTTAGGAGATTATCTAGCGGCAGAATATCATATTATCGCCCCTGATTTACGGGGACATGGAGAAAGTAGCAAACCGCCTCAAGGCTATCGCTTTATTGATTATATTCAAGACTTAGAAGCTTTAATGAATCATTTAGGCTGGAAGAATGCCCATATATTAGGTCATTCTTGGGGAGCGAAATTAGCCGCTATTTGGGCAACACAACATCCTGAAAGATTCCGCAGTTTAACTTTAATTGATCCCTTCTTTATCGATAAAATGCCCAGTTGGTTTAACTTAACTTTTCCCATCTTATACCAAGTTTTACCCTTTCTCAAAGTGATGGGCCCTTTTCCCAATTATCAAGCGGCAGAAAAAATCGCCCAAGGATTAAAACAATACCGAGGATGGACAATCTTACAGCAGCAAATTTTTCAAGAAGGAATGGAACAAAAAGCTGATGGAACTTGGGGAAGCAAATTTATCAAACCGGCGCGAGATGAAATTTTTGAAGATGTGATGAGAGTAGCCGGATTAACTAAACCTCTGGATATTCCGACACTTTTTATTAAACCGAAACAAGGACTTAATCGCACAGAATGGCAACTGAAACCTTATAAAACTTATTTAAAAAATTTACAAATTGAAGAAGTTCCGGGCAATCACTGGGCTTTTTTAGTGGAACCCGAGGCTTTTAATCAAACTGTTAAAGGTTTTTTATCTAAAATGTGATGTTTTTGTCTCGCGCAAAGGTTGATTAAAAAATTTACAGGATAGCATTCAAGATGATTATTTAAGCTTTGTTAGGGCTTCTTTTAGCTAGTTTCTTTATGATCATTATAAGCGTTGGTTGCTAATGCAGGTTAGGGAAACATTCTGCATTTTTACAACTCTGTTGAGTATTATTACATATTTTTAAAATGTAAATTTAAATTATTAATATTTTTTTTAATGTCATGGTGCTTTTTATAAAAAAAGCTTAACTTTAAATGAATTTAAGCTAATGACTAATACCCAACTTATGACAAGCGAAAAGAATTCGGTAACAATTCCTCTAAACAAAAAGACTGATTAGCCGCACAAATAATTATTTCAGCATTAGGCGCTAATTCTGCAATCCATTGACGACAAGCACCACAAGGCATCATCAATTGAATATTATTTGGCTCTTTAGCATCAATACAAGCCACAGCAATCGCCCTAAATTCTCGCTCTCCTTGAGCAATGGCATGAGCAAAAGCCGCACGCTCTGCACATAAACTTAACCCATAACTGGCATTTTCTACATTGGTACCCTGATAAATACCTTTATTTCCTAAAATTGCCGCCCCTACCCGAAATTTAGAATAAGGTGCATAAGCTAGTTGAGCCGCGTTTTCTGCCGCTTGGCAGAGTTGTTTTCTTTCTTGTGGAGATAATGCCATTTTTTAGCACTAAGAATGAGTTTTAGAGGTCCGATTTTTAGTATAGTTGAATTAACAGTTGATTAAAGAATAAGCCCTAAAGTCCCTATGAACATCCGCATTGGCAACGGTTATGATATTCACCGACTCGTCGAAGGAAGACCCCTCATTTTGGGAGGAATAGAAATTCCTCATCCCGTCGGACTATTAGGACATAGTGATGCTGATGTGCTAACTCATGCGATTATGGATGCTATGCTAGGGGCACTCAGTTTAGGCGATATTGGCCATTATTTTCCTCCTTCTGATGCCCAATGGGCAGGGGCAAATAGTTTATTGTTGTTAAAACAGGTGCATCAGTTAGTCATAGACCGGGGATGGCAGGTAAGCAATATTGATACGGTGATTGTGGCTGAACGTCCTAAAATTAAACCTTATATTAAGGATATGCAGACTAAATTGTCAGGAACCTTGGGACTTAATCCCGGTCAAATTAGTATTAAAGCCACCACTAATGAAAAGCTTGGCCCCATAGGACGTGAAGAAGGAATAGCGGCTTATGCGGTTACGTTACTGCTTGGTACTAATTGAGTTTATTAGTTATTACCCGCGCCTAGACTTCGGCTTTTAAGTAGAGCCGCTTCTCGCTTAAACCGCCTTTTTTAGCTTATTTTCTTCTTTTATTAATTCTAACTCGTCTCGGTTTTCTTTTAAAAATTCGTTGTTGGATTTTCGGATTTTTTCTCGATGAATTCGTCAAGTTTTGCTGGGGTAAATTTTCGATTTGTTGTTGGATTGTATTTATCTCTTGTTGTTGAGTCGTTAAAGTTTCTAACAAATCTTTTTGGGGGATGGCTTCAAATTGTTCTCGTAAATTTTTGATCTGTTCTCCAAATTGATCAAAATTAAGATTAGATAAGGATTCAGAGAGTTTTTTAACTTCATTAGATAAACTTTCGATCATTTGCCCTTCAGGTCGATGGTTGAACTGTTGCACTAAATTATTAAAATCACCGGAAAGCACATTAAATGAGTCCTGATGGACGAAGTTATTCACTTCGTTTTTTAAATAAGTTAATGAATCAAGAGATTGCTTTAATTGTTCTAATTCAGAACGAGTGGGTAAAGATTGAATTAGATTAAAAGCCTGATGAATTTCACTTTGAGAATTTTCTAAAGTTCGCTCTAGGTTTTGCTGATTCTGTTTAAGCTGAAGGATTTCTGCTTGGACTTGGGCAAAACTATCTAATCGTTGCTGTAAATTCGCTAATTGTTCTTGAAGAGGATTTAGGTCCACAGCATTAAGGCTATCAAGACGCGCTTGCCAATGACTGAGGGTTGTCTGAAAGCCCTCTATTTTAGCTTTTAATTCAGTGTTATCAAAAGAAGCGGCTAACTTTTGTAAATCTTGCTGAAATTGGCTGATGGTTGCTTCGGTGTTTTCAATTTTGGCTTGCAAGGTTTTGATGTCAAGAGAATAATCTACATTAGGAGACTCCTGATGAACTTCTTTTTCCTCTTGGGGTTTTTCTAAGAGTTTTTGTTCGAGTAATAAAATATTTTCTTCCACTTGCTGTCTATTAAAGATATTCAGCAATAAAGTAATCATTAAAGGAATAGCGGCATAAGTGATCTCTTGCGTCAAAGTGGCGATCGCTATCCCCACCATAGAAATGCCAACAAAGAGGTATTCAACAGCTTGTAGTCCTGGATTAGCGGTTTTCATGATTGGTCACTCCACAGGGTTTACAATTCTTGACTCATCACTGATAACTTATTAGAGTTAACTGTTAACTGCTAACTCTAATCGGAGGATAGATAATAGCGATGAGAATTTTAATCATGGGTGGAACCCGTTTTATCGGGGTATTTTTAACTAAAATCTTGGTCAAACAAGGCCATGAGGTGGTACTGTTTAACCGAGGAAACAAACCTGTACCCATTGAAGGGGTAGAACAGATTCACGGCGATCGCCAAGATCCGGTTCAATTAAAAGAGAAATTGGCGAATCAAAAATTTGATGCCATCTTCGATAATAATGGACGAGAATTAAATGATACTCAGCCTTTAGCAGAAATTTTTAAGGATCAAATTCAACACTTTATCTACGTCAGTTCAGCCGGTGTTTATCAAAAATCCGACCAAATGCCGCATATTGAAGGAGATCCTGTTGATCCCAACAGCCGCCATAAAGGAAAATTCGAGACAGAAGATTATTTAGCTAAGGCGGGTATTCCTTGGACTTCCATTCGTCCTACTTATATTTATGGGCCTCAAAACTATAATGATTTAGAGGCCTGGTTTTTTGACCGCCTTGTTCGAGACCGTCCTATTTTGATTCCGGGTAATGGTTTGCATATCACCCAACTCGGCCATGTTCAAGACTTAGCGGCAGCGATGGCTGCTGTATTAGGCAATGATCAAGCGATCGGACAAATTTATAATATTTCTGGGGAACGCTATGTAACTTTTGATGGGTTAGCTAAAGCTTGCGCCGTCGCCGTTGGTAAGTCCCCTGATGAAATTAAACTCCTTCACTATAATCCCAAAAAGTTTGATTTTGGTAAGCGCAAGAGTTTTCCTTTACGGGTACAACACTTTTTTGCTGATGTTCATAAAGCCATGACTCAGTTAAACTGGACACCGGAATTTGACCTTGTATCAGGGTTAAAAGACTCCTATGAACATGATTATCTCCCCAGTGGTCGCCATCAAGCGGAGATTGATTTCTCGGTGGATGAGGAAATTTTGTCAACTCTCTGAGGTAAAACGTAAATAAGCCCAGAAATTAACGTCAGAATAACCGACACCCAAAACAGGATTAAACCAGGAGTTGTCCATGCTGGAGGAAGCGGACCTATCAATAGGGCAATGGCACTAATTTGAGTCACGGTTTTGAGTTTTCCCCAGAAATTAGCCCCACTAATACTACTATTACCGGTTAGTTGAGGATTAACCCGCCAACCAGCAATAGACAACTCTCTGAGTAAAATTAAAAAGACTCCCCAAGCGGGTATCTGCCCTAATTCGATCAGGGATAACAGAGGTGCTAATACCAGTAATTTATCCACTAAGGGATCTAAAAATTTGCCTAATTCGGTTATTTGGTTGAGTTTACGGGCTAAATATCCATCTAACCAGTCAGTGGCGGCGGCAATTAAGAAGATAATGACACCGATAAGACGATGGTTAGGGGTAGGATCGTGCAATAAATAGACGATAAAGGGTATTCCTAAAAGACGTGAAAAGGTAATCCAATTGGGTAGGTTCATAGAAACAGGGTAAAGGGTAAAATTCAACTTAAACTGAGGAACTTGGCCAACGAAACAGTCTGGGCAATTGGGAAATATCTAAAAGATAATTGGCTATCCAAACAATAAGATTAATCATTAACAAATAACGTACCCAAATTAATTGAGGATTAGAAGGTAAAAAATTTAATGCCTCATATAATTGCCAAAAGCGATAGGGCAAATAAACATAAGGAACCATAACCCAGACCACTGAGGACTTTTTTCTCAGGGTATAAACTTCGGAAGCAATTTGTAATACTAAAATGATTAAATAGGGGAGGAGTGCGACAATAACGCTTTGATAACCCCAGACAAATCCCCACCACACCAAAGCAACAAGCGGCAGGAAAAGACCAAAAATTTGTACAGGGACAAACCAATAGTTAAACCATTTTGGCTGGGGTAATGGTAGTTCAAAAGGTTTAAGGTCTTTCCAAGCGCGATCAACGATCAATAGAAAAACTGTTGCCACCAGAGAAAAAAGCACATTTTCCCAAAATAGATAATCAATCATCACTCGATTTTTAATGACCAATATTTCGGGTGGAGGTTACCCACCACCCCTGATCACTTTATTTATCACACTCTCGAGACAATTATCTACCCCCAACGGTAATAGAATCCACCTTGATATGGGGTTGTCCAACAGTTACGTAAACACTGCCGCTAACTGAACCACAGAAACCCGCCGCTAACCCTAAATCTTGGGAAGACATAGAAATTTTATTCATGATTTCTTTAGCTTCTCCAATTAAAGTAGCTCCCTTAAGGGGTTTTGTGATTTTGCCGTTTTCAATTAAATAAGCTTCAGAAACCCCAAAGTTAAATTCTCCGGTAGCCCCTACACTACCGCCACCCATATTTTTACAGTAAATGCCTTTATCCACAGAGGCAAATAAATCATCTAGAGAATAGGCACCAGGGGCAATATAGGTATTACGCATCCTTGAAGCCGCCGCATAGGTATAATTTTGTCGTCTGCCGCTACCGGTACGAGGATGTCCGGTTCTCATCGAACCCGTGCGATCCGCTAAAAAGTTCTTAAGAATGCCATTTTCAATTAATAAAGTCCTTTGGGTAGGCATTCCTTCATCATCCATGTCAATAGTGCCAAAAGCTTTATCGGATAGCCCTTCATCCCAAGCGGTTAAATTTTCATGGGCGATCTTTTCTCCTTTTTTATCGATAAAGGGAGTAGACTGGCGCTCAATTTGGGTGGTTTCTAACAAATGTCCGCAAGCTTCATGAAAAATTACCCCACCAAACTCATTAGCCATAATAATTGGGTAATTTCCCGATTCTACATAATCAGCATAGAGCATTTTGCCGGCAGATTCTGCCACTCGTTCGGCATCGCTTTGATACTGCCAACCTCGCAAGAAATTGGGATCGCTGGTATCTCCTACCCGTTTACCAATAGAAGAGCGATGTTCTCCATCAGCACACAAGAGATTATATCCTACAGATTGAGTCAGACGGATATCTCGGGCAAATGTCCCATCACTAGCGGCCACCATCACCTCTTGCCAGTCCCGGAAATAAATAGTCCGTCGAGATTGTACATGATTAGCTTTGAGGGATAGCTGATGGTTAGCGGCTAGGAGTATATCGCCCATTTCTTGCATCGAACTACATTGAGATAACCAAACTTCTTTCCCTTTTGTCCCCGCATAATCTCGAAATATCTCTAGATTGGTTTCTGGGATGTAAGCATTAGGGGTTGGTAAGTTTAAGCCTAAGATTGATAATCCTTTTTCTAAAGCTGATCTTAAGCCGCTAAAGGATAAATCATTGGTACTAACATAACAGTCGCCGCTTCCTTTGAAGATTCTTACCCCGGCACCGGTAGACAAACGTGGGGAAATGCTAGTGATCAGATCATCTTCGGCTAAACAACTAATGTAATTGGTTCTTTCTAAGAAAAATTCGATAAAATCTGCTCCGGCTGCACGTCCTAACCCCAATAGGGTTGATAGGGGTTTTTCCCAAGTCCCGTCGAAGCGATCACACGTCGGGCTATATTGTAGGGTGGGCAGTTCTCTGGAAATGAGTAGGGTGGGTGGCATAGATTCGGTTTCCTTGATTGGCTTTAACAATTCCTGTATCTGCTAGTGTAGCAATTTCAGGGATGCCGCTTGACACCAGTCGCTTTAGACACTATCAATATTAGCCTTGTAATTAAGTAATAATTCTCTAGTCGCTCAAAAAGTCTTAAATTCTCTAAATAACTTTTTACTCTTTGAGTAACAAGATCAAAGATAATAAAATATGGAAATAGCCTCAAATATCAATTAGGTATAGTCGAGTCAAGCTGATGAGACTATGCTCCGGTTGTTGTTTGACTTTTATCTATATCGCTTAACCTTTTTAATCAAAGTTTATGCTCAAAATCAAGAAGATTTTTTATTTAGCTAAAGTGCTATTATTATGCCTCGTATTTTGTAGCACTCTACTGCCGGTATATGCCGCCACAACAACTTCTCTCAATTCACCCTTAGAAGAACAAGTTTTACAAATTATTCGTAACCATCCTGATGTCATTCTAGAATCGGTTAAAGAATACCAAAATCAACAGTATGCCCTGCAAGAGCAAAAAAAACAAGCCGCTTTGCAGGAGATGAAAAATAATCCTGAAAAAGTGCTGGGTAATTCCCCGACTCTCACCGCTTCGGCACAAAAACTTGTGATGGTAGAGTTCTCAGATTTTCAATGCCCCTTTTGTAGCAAGATGTATGTAAATCTGAAAAAATTTCTCGGTAAGCACTCTCAAGAAGTGAGTTTAACTTATAAACATTACCCTTTAAGTCAGATTCATAAAGAAGCTATGCCGGCAGCCTTGGCGGCTTGGGCGGCATCCCAACAAGGTCAATTTTGGCCGTTTCATGATCGTTTATTTAGTCAACAGGATAAGTTAGGAGAAAAGTTATATCTTGATATTGCTAACGAGCTTGCTCTAAATTTAGAACAGTTTAACCGTGATCGTAATAGCGAAGCGGCGAGATCGGCCATTGAACAAGATATGGCGGTGGCTGAAAACTTGGGAATAGAAGGAACTCCTTATTTAGTGATTTATAACCCTAATAAACCTGACGGCAAGATTGAAACATTTTCTGGAGCATTAGACATCTCTCAGTTAGAAAAGATATTGGCAAATATTGGCAATTAGCTACAGTCTTTTTGCCTAATTGAATTTCCCCTCTATTATGAGGGCATTTTTTTTTCAAAAGTTTTCTTGGCTAAAAAAAGCCTGAAATAGTTAAAAATAACCATTCCAGACCTAAAATTATGCTTTTGTGGCTTGTACTCCTTGCCACGCCAATACAGGGAGAAAACTTTTAGCAATCTAAATTGCCGCTCCTGAAGCGGGTTCTGCTCCCATATTAGAAGCAATAGAGCGTAATACTGTAATTTGTTGCTGAAATTCTAATCCTTCAAGGGCTTTTAGCCAGTCATTTCCTTGTTGGGATACTTGATAATTTTCTGGCATAGGAATAATGGTTCCTTGATCCATGCCTTGAGCTAATAAGTACCAAAAATCTAACTTAGTGGTGGCGCTTAAAGACCCATATTGACGGCTCATTTCGGTGCTGTTACCCCGAGCAATATCTCGCATAATTTGTAATTGTTCTTCTTGGGGTTTTTCTTTGACTTGATTAAATAAACCTTCAGCAATTCCAGGTGAAGCAGTGGAAGCATCCGGAGCCGCAGGGGTTACTCCTTGCCCCATTTTTTCATACACGAACCACAACAGTGCTAATTGATCATCAATACTAAACTGTGTAAATTCGTTAACGACTTTGTCAGTATTAGCTTGGAACTGAACCATATCTGAACCTCTCAATATTGGATTTTTTGCTATTATTTTCGCTTTTTTTAGCTCTTATTAATTAAGATAAAGGTTATCCCTATACATTTTCATCCAACTCTAGATATAGTTCATTGAATTTTTATATTTTTATATTTTTATTATTTATAACCCTCGGCAGATTAAAATTTAAATAAAAATTTTTATTTTTTTCTTTAAATAAATCATCAGTTACTGTTAACAAAAAACCGGAGAAACTAATTCATTATCAGGCTCAATACTATCTCGAATCAGTTGATAGCCAATTTCATCTATCATTAATCCTTGTTCTCTGGCTTGTTCCCAAGATTGCCGCTCCTTCCATTGAGCATAAGCCACTCCAGTTCCATCTTCATTTTGATGCAATCGAGAACCCAGGGTTTGATAAGTTTTATAAATCGCTTCGCTTAGGAGTCGCCAACCTTGACGAAATTGTTCTTCTTTGCCTGGCTTAAGCTTCCACTCCCTTTTTAACAAATCTCCAAGAGTCGCGCGAATCGCGGGAAGCGGAGTGGAGAGGTAGGTAGCTATTCTCGGAGTTAACTTGACTTTTGTTTACTGATATATAAACTTCCCTTACTTGGGGTGATAAGGGAAGTGATTAATGGTTAAAGATGAGTGATAAACATGAACAGTTTTAACTTTATGATACCACTTGCTACAGATTTGGGGATCATTTAATGATCTTCGGCTGAATCGGGGTCTAATTCCCAGCGTTGCTCGTCTCGTTGTTCGAGTCTGTCTCTAACTCGAAGGGGTTTATTATCATCGGTTTGTACCCCTGTGGCCACAGCAAGATCTTCGACAATACTTTGCTCAGGTGTAGGGGTTAAACCTCCTACTGCTTCTTCTCCGGCCACTTCAGCTTGATAATGATTAGCGTCAAGATCATTAGCCGTTAAGGTCATTCCTTCTTCTTCAATATATTCTGACTCTTCAAAAAGGCTTTCAGTGCCAGTATTGTCATCGTCTATTTCTAATAAATTATCTTGAGAAAGATTGTAAATTGTTGGCTCGTCCATCTCTATTTCTCCAGCAAAAAAATTAATAGCCTCTTCTGAACCTGATTGATCACACCACAAGCGGCTGACGGCTTAAGTTTCCCAAGGGATGCTCCCAAAAAATTGATAGCCTGCCTAGGCTGGGGTGCGGAACTCGTTCCGCACAGGCTTACTTAAACCGCTCCTTTGCATAATCTAAGAGGGGGCTTGAGTTATTCTTTATAAGTTTGGTAGGTTTGTGTTGTGGTTTCAGAAGGATAATTAACTGATGGTGGTACCTCGTTGAGTGATTCACCTTGAACTGATGAGACGGTGCGGCTGTGATGAACAGTTTTTGGTTCATCGTAGCGTTTTCTTCTTAACAACCCTAACAAGCCAAATAAACCTAATAACCCTAACCATCCTAAATTAGAACGTTGTTGAGCATCTTGGGTACTTTGATTGAGTCGTTGTTGAGCTTGCGCTACAGATGCGTCTATTTGTTGTTGAGCGGTTCTGGCATAGTCTTGAATCTGTTGTCTGACTGTTTGCATTCTTTGTTCAGTTTGCTGTTGGGCTGTCTGAACTCTTTGCTGTGCGGCATCTGTGGCTGCTTCTATCTCGGCTTGAGAGTTTTGCAGGCTTTGTTGACTACCAGTGCTAGTGGTGCCGGTGGTTCCAGTGGTGCCGGTGGTTCCAGTGGTGCCGGTGGTTCCAGTCCCACTGAGTCCACTTGTACTATCTGCGCCGCCAGTGTTACCGGTGGTGCTACCTGTGTCTAGTCCACTACTGCCGCCAGTGGTACCAGTTGTATTGCCGGTTCCACCAGTAGTACCGCTTGCGCCACCGGTTCCCGCGCCGCTCTGTGCTAAAACCGGACAATAAATCGGAAAAGTGGTTAAACTAATGGCTACAAGACTTGCACTGAGAAATTGAGAAACTTTCATGGTCTAACTCCTTTATATTAAGTAAAAATTAAGTAAAAATTAACTAACAACTTTGGTAGCAAAGAATTCTCGATGTAGATGAGCCAGTTGACATTGATAAAGGTCTTCCATTTGAGAGGCCACTCCATCCCAACTAAAGAAAGAGTTAACTCTGCGTTGTCCGGCTCGGCCTAATTCTTTGCCCCAAGCGGGATCAGATAAAATGCGATTAATGGCCTCAGCAAAAGCGGGTGAATTTTTGCTTTCTACCAATAATCCTGTTTTTGATGAAACTACGGTAAACCGTAATCCTCCTACATCGCTGGCCACCACAGGAATACCAGATGCCATCGCTTCAATGGTTACCAGTCCAAAGGGTTCATAATAACTGGGGATAACGCAGACATCGGCGGCGGCGTAGTAGTTGGGTAATTCACTGTGAGATATTTGTCCAGCAAAAAAAGTAATCTTTTCTAGACCCAGTTCTTCGACTATAGTTTCTATGCGCTCACGTTCGAGTCCGTCTATTTGTCCGGGTTGACTTCCACCAACGATAATTAGCTGTAACTTCTCATGTTTTCTCACTTCAGGACGGCCCACTGCTCGCACCAAGGTTTCTATGCCTTTGCGACGATCAAAGCGTCCTACATAGAGAATAACCTTAGCGTCTGGGTCAATTAAGAGCTTTTCTCGGGCGCTATCACGATCTACACTGGCAAAACGTTTAATATCAGTACCACAGGGAATTATTTCAATGTTGCCGCCACGAGAAACTAGCGAGCGCATATCTTGTTCTTCTTGAGGGCTGGTTGCTACAATGCAATCTGCTGTTTCTAAACATTGTTTTTCTACTGATAAACGGGTATTGGCCACCAGGGGAACGGTGGTGACCGATCTATATTTGACTGCACCTAAAGAATGATAAGTATGAATATGTCTAAATAAATGGTGTTTGCGTAGCTCTAAACCTACCCACCCAGAAAGCCAATAATTTGTATGAATGATCGGATATAAAGTATGTGTTTGTGCTTGGAAATTAAAAAAACTTTTGACAAATTCTGGTAAATATTCAAATAAATGATCTCGGCCAATAAATTTTTCCGGCCCTGCGGCTAAACGAATGGTTCGAACATTAGGACTATGCTCAACTATATTAGCTTGCTCGGCATAAACTTTGCGGGTAAACATATCTACTTGCCACCCTTTTCCTCCTAAAGCTTCTCCGATCTCCCTTACGTAAACATTTTGACCGCCGGCTTCTTCTTTTCCGATGTCGATAGATGGATCGCCATGCACAGAAATTAAAGCTATTTTTCCTTTATTTTGACGATTATACATAATTAGGCTCTTTGAAAATATATCAAATTTCTTTCTCAACACCTTTACAATAAAATTAACGCTTTAGCCTAGCATCCAACCCCAGTAATAAATAGGCTTAAGGTTGATTTTGCTGAATCGAACTCGGGAAATAATTCTTTTGACTGATAAAATTTTATTCAGGAAATGTCATCAATAATTTTATATTATAAACTCGGAGATACTCTCATCTCCACAAAATATTTTAAAAGTTAGGGGAACATCTTAAATTATATTTTAATGCCATAGATAAGCCTTAAATACCTATTTAAAATGCTCCCTAAAAAGACAGATTATGAGGGAAAAAAAGTGCGGCAAAGATGTTTAAACCGGTTGTTAATTACCACCAAACTCGATTTCCATCTTCATCTACTCTCGCCTGACGGATCACATCAGAAATTTTATCGGCATCTTTGACATGATGCAACGCTTCTTGACTTCCGTCTGGGTTATCGACGACAAAATAAGTCGGAACTTGTTGGTAACCCACAATATCCCAACTATCTACAGCAACTTGTTGAGCTTTTTCTTCGATCGTTTGGGGTTCTTCACTGATGCGATCACCTGGGTTAGCCGTTAAACGTCCCTCGTATTGATCTTCTTCTTTTATTGGCTCTTTATTATCAACATTTTGCTTGATCTCACTCATAATAAATCTCCTATGAAAATTTTTGTTCATATATTTCTATTACAAGGAAAAATCTTCGAAGTATCATCTTTAGATAGAAAGAGGATTTCTCGAATTTTTCTCAGTCTTTAGACAGAATCAAAAAAGGCTCTATTTCTTTTGATATACTTCTTGTTTCACGGCAACTCAATATTCATTTCTTGCGGGTGATGACAAAAGCGGTTTTTTTTTAGACCATAGAATCAGCCTTTAAACTATATTAATTAAAGTAAAAGTATATGATTTTAATGAAACCACATTTAACTATCCAAATACCCCCTAAAGATATAGAATCTTCAACCGACACAGAACCGATGACTCCTTTCTCTCATAAAATTATTCAGAAATTTTATTTTTTAATTTCTCAATCCTTTTTGGCTAGTCAATTGAAAAACTTAAAAAATAGTAATTTCAAAATTTATCTGAAAAGCCTCTTGGGTTTTTTAATTGGAACCTGCACGAGTTTAGTCGCTATCAGTCTTTTAAAATATTATTCTCCTTTAATTGCCACCTTAGCTGGAGGGGGGATAGGCGCTATTTTTCTGGGATTAGCGAGTGTTATTTTTGTCATTGATATCAAACCCGAAGCATCTGATAGCCTTTCAGCTAATCAATCTGAAGATAATAACATCGATTTTTTCTCCTGGCTGTATCCAAAAGAAATTGAGCCGAAATTAAGAAAAACCTATTTTATTTTAGTGGGATTATTGGTAATTTGTTTTTGTGCGGCTCTTATTCTTCATTCTAATAATAGCTTAATCGAAGATTTTTCTATTAACATGGCTACGGAAATTTTGGGAATACTTTTAGTGCTTTTTGCCGTAGATAGAGTAATAGAATCAGAAAGAGACAAAAAGGATAAAAAAAAGGAAAGAGTGGCTATGCAACAAATAAAACAACCGCTCCTTCATCATTTCTATGTCTTGCAAGAAACTTTTGAAAAAGTTAAACTAGATCATCAAACATCTAAAATAAAAGAAATTTCTGAGATTTTTGATAAGTTAGATACAGAACAAGTTTCTCAATTATCTGAATCCATCAAAAGTACAGATAATCTTTTGTATTCCCTTGAAGATATGAATTGGCTTGATTATTTGTCTCAAGAATGCCATTCCACTAAAGAAACTTTGAATCGAACAGTGGAAAAATACTCATTATTTTTACAGCCTAGTCTATTACGAAGCATCGAAGAATTTATTAATTCTGCTTTTATTCGCTTGATTGTAGACTACCACGAAAAATTTAAACACCTGGATGAATCAGAACATATTTTGCAAAATCAAGAAGAATTATTTGAGAATCCGGATTTTATTCTTTTGCTCAAACAACATTTGTTTAAATATTTTAAACTGATCAAGTTGTTTAATAAAAATACTGGAGAGCAAGAAAAAAATATTTTGTTCAAATAATCCCCAAGCCGCTTTGATAAGTTGTCACAGATTTAATTTAAATTTACTTGTTAAATCCCCTCAATTTCTTGATGGGGATACCCCACACCCTACACCCTTCTTACCACTAAGCAACAATCGTTAAATTATTAAAGTTCAGGCTAACTTTATTAGATAGAGTAGCAATTTGAATTTGAGCAATACTGCCGGTTCCATCTTGATCAAAAAATAATTTTCCTGTACTTTGTTGATAGATAAAACGATCATCACTATCCCCTGCACTAGAGCCTAAAACAAATTGAGCTTGATTGAGTATTCCTAATAGCAATTCCCCATCAAACCCACTGCGGCGAATCTGAATTGTATCGTTAGTGATAGAAAAATCTTGAATGGTGTCAATTCCCTCTATTCTAGATTCAAACAAGAAAACATCATTCCCATTGCCGCCTGTGACAAGGTCATTTCCATTGCCTCCTATCAGAGTATCATCTCCATCATTGCCGCTTAGGGTATCATTACCATCCCCTCCACTAAGAGTATTGTTACCAGCATTGCCAGTCAAATAATTATTAACAAGATTTCCACTGCCACTGAGATTATCTGTCCCTGTTAAGGTTAAATGTTCGACGTTTTCCGGCAGGATATAATCAATACTGGCTTGAACCTTATCAGTTCCCTGAGCTACGGTTTCAATCACTTGGTCGCCGGCGTTGTCAACGACATAGCTATCATTGCCCTCTCCTCCTGTGAGAGTATCTGCACCCGCCTTACCATTAAGATTATCATTCCCTTGGGCACCGTAGAGAGAATTATTGCCTGTATTGCCCCACAAAGTATTATTCAAAACATTACCTGTGCCTGTAACACTATCTGTCCCAGTTAAAATTAAATATTCTACGTTTTCTGGCAGGGTATAATTCATACTGGTTTGAACGGTATCAGTTCCTTGATTGAGGGTTTCAATCACTTGGTCGCCGGCATTGTCAACGACATAGCTATCATTGCCCTCTCCTCCTGTGAGAGTATCTGCACCCGCCTTACCATTAATATAATCATTCCCTTGGGCACCGTAAAGCGAATTATTGCCTGTATTGCCCCACAAAGTATTATTGAGAAGATTACCTGTGCCTGTGAGATTATTGCTCTCTGTCAAGGTTAAAATTTCTACGTTTTCCGGCAGGGTATAATCAATACTAGCTTGAACCGTATCGGTTCCCTGATCGAGGGTTTCAATCACTTGGTCGCCGGCGTTGTCAACGACATAGGTATCGTTGCCGGCATCTCCTATGAGAATATCTGCCCCCTCTTTACCGTTAAGGATATTGTTCCCACTATTGCCTGTAAGAATATTATTGCCAGTATTACCAGTGCCGTTAATATTATTGCTGCCAGTCAGAGTTAAATTTTCAACCCCTGAAGGTAAGGTGACACTAACCGATGAAAATAAAGTATCAGAAATGGTCGCGGTTCCCACAGGCTGTATTAGCAACCCATTCAGGGGATTACTTAAATTAACGGTAAAATATTCGGTGTTTTCGTTAGTATTATCGTTGAGGATGTTGACATTAATCGTTTTGCTGGTTTCTCCAGGCAAGAAAGTTAGTGTCCCACTGGTTGCAGTATAGTCAAGTCCGGCTTTAGCGGGTCCGTCTGCTGTGGCATAATCAACGGTTACAGTAGAATTAGCCGCACCCGTCAGACTCACGGTAAAACTAGCCGATAAATTATTAGTGCTTCCTTCGGTGACGCTGCTATCACTAATATAAAAAGCGGTCTGAATGCTACCTTCGGGGTTAAGGTTAGTCACTTCCGGTGAACGCACAAGCTTTCTGATAATTCCATCTATTTTATTGGTAACGTAGATTTCCCCGGCTTCATCAACGCCGAATCTTACATCGCTGCGAGTGCTATTGAGAAGCTTTAAAAAAGAGGTTTCTTGAGTGCCATTAAATAGTCTTAGTTCACTCAAGGTCGCCTGTTGACCATTCACCAGTTGACTCGCACTGACGTTGAAAAATCGTCCATCATTAGCAAAGTCCGCAGTAATATACTGCCCCACTAATTCAGGAATGGCTGAACCTCGGTAAACATAGCCGCCAGCGATAGCCACCAGTCCGCTAATATCATGGTCATATTGGGCAACGGGATAGGTATAATGGTAGTCTGCGTCATTGTCCGGCAAGGGATAGAGAGCATATTCATTATTGTCATTAATCACAAAAGTGCCTTCCCGATTTCCCCAACCATAATTAGCACCTTTAATGCCTAAATTGACTTCTTCGATAAAATGCTGGCCAATATCAGCAATGAGCATTTTGCCATCGCCTCCGGTATCCCAACTAATACGATGGGGATTTCGCAATCCGTAAGCCCAGATTTCTCCTAAAGTATTAGGGTTGTTATCTTTAACAAAAGGATTGTCGCTCGGAATGCCATATTTTCCGTTAGCACTATTATTGCCTTTAGGATCAATCCGCAGAATTTTTGCCAGAGGAACACTTAAATCTTGTCCGTTATCTAAAGGATCGGTATCGGTTACGGGAAATCCATTACTTCCACCATCGGCCGTGGCGATATAAAGCATTCCATAATCTGGATCGCCGGGTTTAGCATTGGGGTTAAAGGCGATTTGTCCTACGTTATGATCCGCATAGGGTTCTTCAATGCGTAGTAATTCGCGCATCGTTCCAAAAAAGGTATTAGCCGTAGGGTTGCTCACTTGCCATTGTCGAATGACATCATGATGAGAGCTTGCTATCAGGTTGCCTTTGCTGTCATAAATCGGTTTAGTAATGGGATAATCGGGAACTGAGGTACTTTTTTGTTCACTATTTACGGTGTAAAATATGCCATTGGTTTTAAAATCGGGATCAAAAGCAAAAGACGTAAATCCCTGCTGTCCAGAAGTCGATAAAAAATTTGACACCACTTGAGTTTTAAGGTCTAAATATACACTAACATTGCCATTATCAATAACATAAAGTTTTCCCCGCATATCATTAACAAATAACCGTCCGCTACCATCATTAGCAGAGGAGAGGAAATTTAAGCGAGCGGCACTATTACTACCTGTTCCACTATTAGGAATGTGGGCCACTTCTTGTAAGCCTACAGAAAGCGAAGATTTTTTAATCAGTTCGGGAATGGGATTAGAGGTAATTGCCATTTTTTTGTCTCCAGAAATTGCGTGATGGTCGGGTAAACTCTATAAATAAACTTAGCTTTTGATGATTATAAAAGCAACCCTGTATTTTCAATTTTTAAATTTTATTAATTTTATTGAAGCGTCTGTCCTCAATAAATGTAGTCAAAAATTTTCATTGATTGCCAATGGATAAGCTTGTTATTTCCTTTTTTAATTCTGTTAATTTTTATTTGAAGCAACCACTAATATAACAAAAAATTTTTTCTATTATGTCTCTAACTAAAGATAGATTTATCTGGGTCTGCCCAACTCAGAAACACTCAGTGAACAGACGCTACACTATTAAATAGTTCACCTATTCCATAACTGGATCATGACGCTGCCGCCTCGTCCAACCCAACCTCAAATGCTGCGAATGTTAAAGCTTGTTTTTCGTCCCACCGACTATATGGATGAAAATGGTAAACGCTTCGGAGACTGCTTTGCGGTAGGGAGATCGGAAACTCCCTTTGTCTATATCAGTAACCCGAAAGCCATACAACAAATTATGACCGCTCCTGCTGAACAATTTGACAGTGGCAGAGGCAACGGAATTTTAAAATTTTTCGTTGGGGAAAACTCCCTGATTTTGTTAGATGGGGTTGCTCATCAACGTCAACGAAAACTGTTAACGCCGCCGTTTCATGGGGAACGCTTGCAAACTTACCAACAATTAATCTGTGACATCGCCGCACAAGTCACTGAACCGTTACAGGTGGGTAAACCTTTTCGAGTTCGTACCATTATGCAAGAAATTACCCTCAGAGTAATTTTAAAAGCCGTTTTTGGTTTACAAGAAGGCGAACGCTACCATAAACTCAGACAACTGCTCACCACTGTCTTAGACTCTATCAGTTCTCCTTTAAGTTCTAGCATATTGTTTTTTCGGCAACTGCGAAAAGATTGGGGTCCTTTGAGTCCTTGGGGTAGATTTTTGCGTCTGAAAGCCCAAGTAGATCAACTGATCTGTGAGGAAATTCGAGAACGCCAACAACAAGAAAAATTAGACGGGGAAGATATCTTAACCCTTTTGCTCAGTGCAAGGGATGAAAACGGAGAACCCATGACTTTACTCGAGTTACGCGATGAGTTAATGACGATGTTAATTGCCGGACATGAAACCACCGCAAGCATTTTAACTTGGGCATTATATTGGATTCATTATTTACCTGAAGTGGGCGATAAATTACGTTTTGAATTATCGAGTGTGGAAGACAAATCAAATCTCGCTCACATTTGTAAACTCCCCTATCTCAATGCCGTTTGTTCAGAAACCTTGAGAATATACCCGGTTGCTCCTCTGACATTCCCAAGAATTCTCAAGTCGGATATGGAATTATTAGGATATAAGTTTGCGGCTAATACCGTCCTAGCACCTTGTATCTATTTATTACATCATCGAGAAGATCTTTATCCTCAACCCGATCAATTTAAACCTGAACGCTTTTTAGAACGACAGTATTCTTTATATGAATATATTCCTTTTGGCGGCGGTAACCGTCGCTGTATTGGCATGGCTTTGGCTTTACTAGAAATGAAATTGGTATTAGCAACCCTGTTGCAGCGTTTTCAGTTAGAGTTGCTTAATTCTCGTCCCCTCAAACCCGTAAGACGCGGCTTAACTATCGCTCCTCCAAACAATTTTAAAATGGTGCTAAAATCGGTTAATTATCATTGAATTGAAAAGAGGAAAACCCGAGTGGCTCGTTCTCAACCTTACCAGCCTTTACTGCTGCGAATTCTTCACGGAGTCAATCTTATCGTTGTCTTGTTGGCGATGGTTACGGCTTTTTGGGTTTATAATATTTACGATGGTCGATTAATTCAGCTTCCTTTGCCCAATATTCCTGACATGATTGGTATTCATGGAACCTTCGGAGTATTGTTTTTAATTGTTTTTCCGGCTTTGGCTTTATATAGTTTTCATCCAGGACAAAAACGCTTAATTCAAGGTGATACGATTAATAAATTAACCGCAGTGGGGAAACCGATTTGGTGGTACAGTCTCTATCGAATTATTAATACTGTCATGTTACTGGCTGGAACTTGGGCATTGATGACGGGCAGACAAATGAAAGAAGAATGGTTACCTGATGGAAATTTAAATGAAACTTGGTATCAACTCCATTTATCGGCTTGGCTGGTTCTGCTCGGTTGTTTAATCATTCATGTTTTAATGGGGTTAAAAATTGGCGGGACACCTTTAATTATGTCTATGTTTCGTAGACAATATCGCCCCAGTGACTCTCCTCGACTTTGGAGACAAAAAATTCAAGAATTTATTAAATCTAGAAAAGAAACAAGGCAATGAAAAACAATAATAGGGTTCTGTCCCTCGTGGAAATTTTTGTGTTTGGTGGGATTGTCTTTGGTTTGATTTCTCCCCTATTTTCTCCCGAAGAAGAAAAAGACTCACACCATTCAAGTTTGAGGAGTGCTACTCAATGGGTACATTTTTTTTTAAATCGTTTATAATCAGAGAAAATTTGTCTTAAAAAAAACTTATATGGATAGTCAAGAACTAGCAAAATATATTGAAGCGACTAATGGGATTTCTAAACCTTGGTTGCTGATTCAACTGCGGCTGAAAAAATTACAAGAACGCCGCTCAACGATGGCAGAGCATGAGTATTTACAAGAAATTGAACAATTACATCAAGAATTGATGCGTTTAGGTGAATGGTGGCGCGGCATAGAGGATGAAGTGTTTTAATACCGAAAAAAACACGCTGGCGCTAAAGTGAGCAAGATAGTCAATAGTCTTTAGTCCTTAGTCCCTACTCATTAGTGGAAGTTAAAATAGGGAAAACCCAATGGCCAAGCGGCTACAACTAGATGTAGGACGACTAATGACCAATGACTAATGACTAACAAAGCATAATAAAGAGATACTCTTTTATAATCTCAAACAAATACGCACAGATGAGTATTGATCATATAGAGCCAACCGAGTATCAACAACGACGAGAACGTTTGATGGAAAAAATCGGTCAAGGAACAGCGATTTTTCGCAGCGCTCCCACTGCCGTAATGCACAACGACGTAGAATATGTATTCCGTCAAGACAGCGACTTTTTCTATCTTACAGGGTTTAATGAACCAGAAGCGGTGGCCGTTTTTGCTCCCCATCACCCTGAACACCGTTTTATCCTCTTTGTACAACCAAAAGACCCTGAAAAAGAAACCTGGACAGGATATCGTTATGGGGTAGAGGGAGCCAAAGAACGTTTTGGTGCTGATGAAGCTTATCCGATCAATGAATTGGATGAGAAATTACCTCAGTATCTCGAAAAAGCTGACCGCATTTATTACCATTTAGGACGAGATCAATACTTTAATGAAAAAATTATTGCTCACTGGCAGAAATTATTGACCACCTATCCTAAACGAGGAACCGGACCGATAGCCATCGAAGATACTAACTTTATTTTGCATCCGATGCGACTAATTAAAAGTCCTACAGAGTTAACTTTAATGCGTCAAGCGGCAATCATTTCTGCCCAAGCGCATAACAGGGCGCGAGAATTTGCCCAAGTAGGACAATATGAATATCAAATCCAAGCCGAAATAGAACACACTTTTCGTCAACTTGGGGGGATCGGTCCTGCTTATCCTTCTATTGTGGCCTCGGGTGCTAATGCCTGTATTCTTCATTATGTGGAAAATACTTCTGTCCTCAAAGAAAATGATTTATTGCTCATTGATGCGGGATGTTCTTATGGCTATTACAACGGAGATATTACCCGTACTTTTCCCGTCAGTGGTCAATTTACCCCTGAACAAAAAACTATTTATGAGATAGTTTTAGAAGCCCAATTAAAAGCTATTGAACAGGTACAACCCGGCAAACCTTACCATGAGTTTCATGATGCGGCTGTGCGAGTGATTGTTGAGGGTTTAAAGGAACTCGAGTTATTAACGGGAGACACCGAAGAAATCATCAAAGAAGAGAAATATAAACCCTTTTATATGCACAAAACCGGTCATTGGTTAGGGTTAGATGTGCATGATGTAGGGTTGTATAAATGCGGGGAAGAAACCTGGCAAACTTTGCAACCGGGTCAGGTTTTAACAGTTGAACCGGGAATTTATATTTCTCCTACTATTAAACCCGCAGAAGGACAACCCGAAGTCCCCGAAAAATGGCGAGGAATTGGAGTGCGTATCGAAGATGATGTTTTAGTGACGGTGGATGGACATGAAATATTAACCTCTGCTGTTCCTAAACATATTGAAGATATAGAACGCTAAACTTGAGGTGGGCAGTTGCCCACCCATTGATAATAATTGTTGGAGAAAATCACCATGACTGCACAAACTACCAAGCGGCTTTATACTTTAGAAGAGTATATCAACCTCGAACAAAAAGCCGAGTATCCAAGTGAATATCGAGATGGAGAGATTGTAGCTATGCCAGGAGAAACAACCGATCATAGTAAAATTGCTTTTAACTTTGCTTTTAACTTCAGATTAGCCCTAAGACAGCAAAACTACCAAATTTTTCTCAGTGGTGTTAACTTGTGGATACCCCGTTATCGACATGGCACTTATCCGGATGTGATGGTGATTGAGGGAGAACCCATTTACGAGGGGACAGGAAAAAGAATAGTCACCAACCCTTCTATTATTGTAGAAATATTATCCAAGTCAACTAAAAATTATGACCAAGGGGATAAGTTTCTTCATTATCGTTCTATCCCTCAGTTTAAAGAATATTTATTAATCGATCAGAAGCGTTATTATATCATGCAATATACCAAAACGAATGAAGGAAAATGGTTATTAACTGAATACGAAGGAGAAGATAATATTTTATCCCTGAGTTCTATTAACTTTGAAATCAACTTTGCCGACCTTTATGAAGGCGTAGAATTTGAACAAGAAGACGCTGAATAAAAAAAAATCCCTCTCGCCAAAATTTTTTGAAATAAAAATAGAAATCCGTTAAACTGAGAAAAAACTTTCTAGGCTCTCAAAGCAGACTAGCACTGACTTGAGACGGGAGGAATCTGTATTGTTAAAGCATTTAACGTGGCAATTGAACGCCATTGGCTTTCTTTTCACTGGAATTGTTTTAGCTAATCCTACTCAGGCTCTATTAGCTAAAAATGCTCATGATCATGACATACTATTGAAATCTAGTTTATTAGACTATCAAAACCGAACAAGAGTTTCCTTAATAGACAAGAAAAATTTAAAAACCGAAAATCTAGCCCATCTTAGCGAGACACAAAGCCGCCGAAGGAACCATGAGGTATCTATTCAACTCGCTAATGATATCGCCTATGGTTTAACCATCGCCCAAGACAAAGGAGACATTAAATACGGTACAACAACCTATCGAAAAGTCCAAACCGCTATTCATTTACTAAGGCGGGGAGCAGGACTAGACGGTGCTTCTCGTCGTTCAGGTGTACCGAGGAATCTTTTAGATCAACTCATGCAAATGGGACAAAAGCGTCCAGGCGCTTTAATTGATCATGTTTTAGATTAATTAGATTAATAGGGTAGATATACACATGAGCAAAAGGGAATCAAGCCCTAATTGAGTCGGAAGCTGGGTGCGGTGAAAGTCGCACGCCCAGATTTAAAAGAGAGGGGCGAGGCATAATAGCCTCCCTCGACTCTACCATACAAATATACAGCCGCTTCGCCCAGGAATTTTTAAGGATGCTTGATTATTGTCCCAGGAAAGATCACCCTCACCATAGACTAATTGATTAGCCAAAACTTCGCCATTTTTTCCCTCAAAATTGACATTTCTTTCGGAATTATCCACATTAACCGCCACAATAACAGTCTGATTATCTAACGTGCGGCTAAAGACATAAACCGTATCATCAGCATAAACAATCTGATAATCTCCGGTTCTCAAAGCCGCATATTGATGACGGATAGCAATAATCTCTTTATGATACTTTAAAACCTCTAAATCCCAGTTTTCTTCTTTAGGAAAAGTACGCCGACAATCGGGATCTTTTCCGCCTTCTAATCCCACTTCATCCCCATAATAAATACTCGGGGCACCGGGGAAAGTAAACATGAGAAAAGTAATTAGTTTTATACTAGATTTATCCTTACCCGAAGTAGTTAATACCCTAGCGGTATCATGACTGTTAAATAAATTCAATTGAGTTAACTGAATATCCCAAGGATAACGGGATAACAATTGCTGCATCTTCTCACCATAAGTAGCGGCTGATAAAGCCGGATAGGGCTTAAAATCTTGAGATTGATAATACTCTTTCAGAACGCGATCACCAGCCACAAAAGCAATAGTCGCCTCAGCAAAAGGATAATTCATCACCCCATCAAACTGAGTCCCATCTAACCATTGACTGGCATCTTCCCAAATTTCTCCGACGATATAAGCTTCTGGATTAATAGCTTTTACCCGACTTCTAAATTCTTGCCAGAAACCCGGTACTTTTATCTCAAAAGGAACATCTAAACGCCAGCCATCAATTCCTTTTTTCAGCCAATATTCCCCTACCTGCATGATATATTCTCGCACTTCAGGGTTTTCATGATTAAATTCAGGTAATGCCCGATTGCCAATCCAACCCACATAATTAGCCGGATAATTGCCATCATAAGCCGACAGGGGCCATTTTTCAATTTTAAACCAACTTAACCAAGCCGAATAAGGACCATGTTCAAGGATATCATTAAAAAACAAAAACCCGCGACTCGCGTGATTAAACACCCCATCTAAAACAATTTTAATATTATGTCGATGGGCTTCTTCTATTAAAAAATCAAAGGCCACATTTCCCCCTAACATCGGATCTACCTGATAATAATCATGGGTGTGATAGCGATGATTAGAAGCCGATTGAAAAATGGGAGTAAAATAAATAGCGTTAATGCCTAAATCTTTTAAATAATCTAACCTTTCAATTACCCCCCATAAATCTCCTCCTTTATATCCTTGATAAGTAGGCGGAGAGTCCCAAGGTTCTAAATTAGAAGACTGCCATAAGCCATATTTTGGATGTTTACTTCTGGCAAAACGATCTGGAAAAATCTGATAGAAAACCGCGTTTTTTACCCAATCTGGTGTTTGTATTTCCATTGTTAGTAGTTTGTACTTAGACCATGTTAAGTTATGTGTATTTTATGTCTATCCTCTAGGAGTGACTTCTTCCAGAAGGACGAAATAGATGAGAATGTTCGGGGTGATAGAGACGGGACCTAGCTTCTTTAACGGCTCTTAAAGCCGGACTGATAATATATAGTGTGGTGCGAATTAAATTTTCTTGTTGTGTAAAAGTTGCCATTTTTAAGAGCGGCACGACCCAAATTTTTTCATCAGGCCAACCCACTCGAAAACAAACGGCAACCGGGGTATCTGGAGGATAATGTTGGAGCAGCTTTTCTTGTGCTTTTTCCACATGACGGGCGGCTAAATATAAACATAAACTCGCTTGATGGGCGGCAAGAGAAGATAATTCTTCTGCATCAGGAACAGCCGAAGCACTCCCACTAATACGGGTTAAGATAATGGTTTGTACTAGATCAGGGATAGTTAATTCTGTTGCCAGTTTAGCGGCTGCGGCTTGAAAAGCGCTAATTCCAGGGATTAATTCAAAAGGAATATTAGCCTCACTAAGTGCCTGCATTTGTTCATGAATAGCACTATAAAGGGTAAGGTCCCCTGAATGAAGACGAACAACCGAACAGTTGTTTTTTACCCAATCAATCATTAGGGGGATAATTTCTTCTAGAGTTTTGTTACCAGTGGGGATTAATTGGGCATCAGGGCGGCTATTTTGTAAGATTTGTTTGGGCACAAGAGAATCAGCATAGAGGATAATATCCGCTTGAGAGATAATTTTGTAAGCTTTCATGGTCAGTAAGTCCGGATCGCCCGGACCAGCACCAATAATGTAAACCGCAGGTTTTAAAGGGATTAAGGGCATCTAACTAAAATCCAAAATCACAGTCCATCAAAAAATCATTTTAATCAAAGTCCTAATTTTCCACATCTTGATTAACAGGACGTTTTGAAGAAACCACATCGGGTAAAGGTCGCTTCAGTCGATAAAGCCAAATTAATCCAGTTATTCCTGCCATAATACCCACTAAACTGACCACTTGTGCAATTCTTAAAGGTCCTAACATTAAGCTATCGGTGCGTAACCCTTCGATCCAAAAGCGCCCTAAACTATAGGCAATTAAGTAAATGAGGGTTAATGTTCCCACTTTAAAACGATCGCGATGACGCAACCCCCAAAAAAATAAATAGATCAACCCAGCAAAAACCAGCAAATTCCATAAGGACTCATATAAAAAGGTCGGATGAAAGTAATCATATTGCAGATATTCAGGAGGACGGCGGCTAGGGGGTATAAACAGTTTCCAAGGTAAATCTGTAGGTCTTCCAAAGGCTTCTGAATTAAAGAAATTGCCCCAGCGCCCGATGGCTTGTCCTAAAGCGAGAGAGGGAACAAATACATCGGTTAATTGCCAAAGAGAGATTTTATTGAGGCGCGAAAAGATAGCGGCGGCTAAAGTACCCCCTATAATGGCCCCATGAATCGCTATTCCTCCTTTCCAGATGGCTATCATATCACCAGGATGGCCGGCATATTCTCGCCATTGAAACAGCACATAATAAATTCTCGCTCCGACAATAGCACTAATAATGACCCATATAGCGACATCTCCGATTAAATCGGGGTTGATGTTGCGGCGCTTGGCTAAATATTGCGATAAAGTTACGCCAATGAGAACCGCAGAGGCGATTAAAAAGCCATACCAACGGACAGCAATGGGTCCGATCTCAAAAATGACAGGTCCAGGAGAGGTAAATTGAAAGGCTAACAGCATGGATTCATGATGATTGAGAGACAATCTTCACCTATTGTGTCATCCTCAGCGTTATTGAGACAGAAAATTTTGTTTAGGATATGGGGGGAAAGGTTAAAGGAACGTTAATCAAGCCTTTCCCTTTACCCTGGATCGTGATTTTTATTCTGTCTAGGAAAGCCAAAAATTTTCAGGGCCATTAGTATTCCTATGAGCAATAATCCAACAGTGGGGGTGGATTCAGGCACTGAGGGCGGCGGATTTTCTGAGAGAACTACTATATTTTGTGTAAACTGATTTTGATTATTGGAGTTAGCAATACTCCCATCAGCAAAACCGGTTTGGCTTAAATCTACATTGACCTCTAAATTGCTGTTTCCTCCGGCGAGAGTTTCAAAGTGCATTAAACTAAAACGATCCAGTTGATTAATGCCTATGACTGAACCCATCCCAATAGCCGGAAAAGAGCCGCCTCCTAAATTGATAATTGAACCATTGAGGCTGTCTAATGTTCCTGTGCGAAACATAGGAAAAGATTGAGTCACTAAAGAGTTGTTTAAGGCGATAGGAGCCGAGAAACTATCTAGTGAGTGTATGATAGCGGGGTTAAAATTGACGTTAATGGCTGAACTAATTAATCCTACTGGTGAGGGATCAGAATCTTTCATCAGGACTTCTATAAAGAAACGATCACCTATTTGAAAATTGGGATTAGTAATAACTTGTCCTGGAGTTCCTGCATTGTCAGCTAGTAGATGAACTTGCGTATTAAAATTAGACATAATTTTTTTTATTTAATCTATTAAGATTTACTCTAAATATGGCAATATGTTTCAACCGACTTTAACCGATACTTAAGTTTTTTTTAAGTATCTAATCTTTTTATAAGCTTATTTTTCAACCGATTAAACCGTAATTATACGTAAATTAATTGGGAAAATAAAAACCCTTCAGTGAAATTAAGCATAAATTTTCAAAGTCAACAAAAATTAATGGCAATTTCAGTAATTTTACTGAAGTAAAAATATTTAAATTCAGTAAAGTTTCTGCCTTTTGTAGTCCGATAAAATATTGAGAGGTTAATCATTGAGCTTGAGTTAACTTTAAATGAAAGTTGATTTTTTTTTAGGTTTACTTACTTAATCAAGAGATGAAATTAATTCTGATGTACCAAGCTCTTGAGGAAAAAAATCTTAATGATGTTATTTTTACAATTTTTTTGGGCATTATAAATTTGAAGAAGCTCAAAGCCCTGATACGCCATCAATGGTGAAAAAAAGCTTATTAGAGCAGCCCTAACCAGTTATGTAAGTTTTATTTTTAGGTAGATTCCTTTTCTCGTGTAAAGATGGGAATCTTCTGGGAAAAGAATTAGGAAAATCTTTCTTAGTCCTTGATTGTTAATGGCAAGTTGATCAAGGATAAATTGTCTAACTTTTTCGCAAGATTAGTGAGTTATTACATGAAGCTATCCCAACTTTTTCTTGACATTTAGAATCTATAAGCTAACCGAATTTATCATTTACCAGTCCTAGATTATTGGTGAATAGATGCTCTAACATCTTTCTATCTTTCCCTTGGTGAATTCATTCATCAAATAGATATGGGATAGCGAGCAACAAATCAGAACAACTTTTTTGAGAAGTTGATGACGAATTATTGTACAACAATTGAGGAAAAATACTCATGGCAACTATCTTTGTAAGTCAAGGTTCAACTGGTAATGGTTCTTCTTGGAGCAGTGCTTTTGGAAGTTTACAAGATGCCCTCGCTAAGGCGGTAGCCGGGGATGAAATTTGGGTAGCGGCGGGAACATATAAGCCCACAACGGGCACTGATCGTGCAGCTACTTTTACCCTTAAAGAAAATGTCAAAATTTATGGAGGTTTTAAGGGCACAGAAACTAGCGTTACTCAAAGAGATATTAAAAACAATGTCACTATTTTAAGTGGAGAAATTGGTAATACTGTCAATACAACAGCCGATAATTCTTTTCATGTTGTTACGGGAAGTGGAACAACAAATACAGCCGTTTTAGACGGGTTTACCATTACCGCCGGCAATGCTAACGGGAGTGCAAGTCAGGGAAATGGAGGAGGAATTTATATTTCTGCTGGCAGCGCTACTTTTAAAAACTTGATCATTAATAATAATGATGCAACGGCTAATGGCGGGGGACTTTATACAGAAAGTAATAGTAAGCCGAACCTTACTAATGTTACTTTCAGCAATAATAGCGCGGCTAATGGAGGTGGGGCTTACAATAATGGCAGTACAGGCTCTTTTAATCAGGTAACTTTCAGTAATAATAGTGCTACTAATTATGGAGCCGGAATTTATAACAATTCCAGTGCTATTACCCTCGACGGAGGAACTTTTAGTCAGAATAATTCTACTACTTACGGTGGAGCTATTTACAATACCAGTAGTAACGCCATCATTACCAATACCCGTTTTACTGACAACAAGTCCCTAGATGGGGGGGGCTATTTACAATAATAGTAGCTCACCGACCTTAACTAACACCAGTTTTATCCTCAATAAGGCGAGTGATGAAGGAGGAGCTATCTACAATAATGGTAGTAATGCTCAAATCACTAACTCAGTTTTTAGCCGCAATGATGCTACGAGTTATGGAGGAGGAATCTATAACTATAATAGTGACCCGACTTTAGTTAATACTACTTTTAGTAGTAATACGGCGAATAGCGGCAGTGGGCTGTACAATACTGGATACTACAGCAGTGGGTATTATTACCAAAGTAACGTAACAGCCACTAATAGTATCTTTTGGGGCAATGAAGATAGTAACAATACAGGGGCACAAATTGTTAATGTTACCAGTTATGGAACTGCCACCGTTACCTACAGTATTGTTCAAAATGGCTATACAGGAACCGGTAATATCAATGCTGACCCCAAATTTGTTAACCCTGCCTCAGATGACTTACGTCTTTCTGCCGGCTCACCCGCCATTGATAGCGCCCTGCCTGGGGCATTACCCGCCGATAGCCGAGATTTAGACAAAGATGGCGATAAAACTGAACTTACTCCTGTGGATTTAGCTAATAATCCTCGCCTTGTAGGAAGTGGCCTTGATATAGGTGCTTATGAAGGAGTTGCGGTTTCTCCCACTCCCCCAACTTTAGAGAAAAAAATCCTTTTTGTTAATAGTAATGCCAGTGGTAGTAATAATGGAAGTTCCTGGACTAATGCTTTTAGTGATTTACAAGCCGCTTTAAACGCAGCACAAGCAGGAGACGAAATTTGGGTCACAGCAGGAACCTATAAACCCACATCAGGATCAAATCGCAGCGCTACTTTTGCCCTTAAAGATCACGTCGCCATTTATGGGGGATTTAGTGGCATAGAAAGCGATCTCAGTCAAAGAGATTTTCAAAAAAACGTGACTATCCTTAGCGGGGAAATTGGCAATATTGTCAATACCACAGCCGATAATTCTTACCATGTTGTGACAGGGACAGGTGTTACTAATACTGCTATCTTAGACGGCTTTACTATCACCGCCGGGAATGCTAATGGAAGTGGAGATAATGCTAATGGTGCAGGATTATGGAGTAGTAGCGGTAGTCCAACCCTGAAAAATCTTATTTTCGACAATAATAATGCTGTCGGTAATGGAGGAGGACTCTACAATGGCGGGGGTAGCAGTCCGATAGTATTTAATGTTACCTTCAGCAATAATAAAGCGGCTAACGGCGGTGGGGCTTTTAATGAGAGTAGTACCTCCTCTTTTACTAAAGTTACTTTCAGTAACAATAGTGCTACTAATTATGGAGCCGGAATTTATAACAATTCTAGTGCTATTATCCTCAACGAAGGAACTTTTAGTCAGAATACTTCTACTAATTACGGTGGAGCGATTTACAATACCAGTAGTAACGCCATCATTACCAATACCAGTTTTAGTGAAAACAAGTCCAACTATGGGGGAGCGATCTTTAATCTTAGTAGCTCACCGACCTTAATTAACACCAGTTTTATCCTCAATAAGGCTGGTGATGAAGGAGGAGCTATCTACAATAATGGTAGTAATGCTCAAATCACTAACTCAGTTTTTAGCCGCAATGATGCCAAGGGGAATGGAGGAGGAATCTATAACTATAATAGTGACCCGACTGTAGTCAATACTACTTTTAGTCTTAACACCGCTAGTAGTGGCAGTGGGCTGTACAATACTGGATACTACAGCGGTGGGTATTATTACCAAAGTAACGTAACAGCCACTAATAGTATCTTCTGGGGCAATGAAGATAGTAACAAGACAGGAACTCAAATTGTTAATGTTGCCAGTTACGGAACTGCTACCGTTACCTACAGTATCGTTCAAAATGGCTATACAGGAACCGGCAACAAAAACGCTGACCCCAAATTTGTTAACCCTGGCGCTGATGACTTACGTCTTTCTTCTGGTTCCCCCGCCATTGATGGCGGATATCCTGGGGCATTACCCGCAGATAGTCAAGATTTAGATAAAGATGGAGATAAAACCGAATCTATCCCTATAGATTTAAAGGGTGTTCCCCGCCTCATTGGTGCAAGCGTTGACATCGGCGCTTATGAAAACACCCAAAACACGAATCAGCCCCCAGTTCTCAACGATGCCACCTTTACCATCTCCAAAAATAGCCCCCTCAATACAGTAGTTGGAACCGTTACCGCCAGTGATCCCGATAGTACCAATCTTACCTATAGTATTACCGCCGGCAATCCTGACCTAGATAAAGATAATAAATTTGCCTTTGCCATCGATAACTCAGGCAAAATAACCGTTACCGATCCCGACGACTTTGGCACAAACACAAAAATTGACCTCACCCTAAATGTCAGCGATGGCCAACTTTCTGACACCGCTAAAGCGACTATCAACATTACACCTGCTAACGTTGCCCCTGTAGCCAATGATGTCACCTTTACCCTAGCAGAAAAGACCGCCGTTAATACCCTTGTGGGAACGGTTATTGCCAGTGATTCTGATGGAGATGCCCTTACCTATAGCATCACTGGCGGCAATTTGGATGTAGATGGAGATGGAACCGCCGCTTTTGCCATCGATAACACAGGGAAAATCACCGTCACCGATGCGGATGACTTAGACTATGAAACTCATCCTAAGTTCAACCTAACGGTTACTGCTAGTGATGGAAAACTTCAAGATGATGCGGCTATTACCATTCAATTAAGTAATATTGATGAAGACCGTCCCGTCGTTAGCAAGATCAAAGACACCAGCGTAGAAAAGGGTATCGTTGCAGGAGGAATTATTGTCGCAGGAGATAAGGTTAGCGCCACCGATCCCGATACCCCAGTAGAAAACCTAACCTTTAGTCTCAAATCAGTCCCCAAAGATAAATCCGGTAATCCCTTTTTTGCCATCGACTCCAAAACCGGCGAAATTACCATCACCCAAACAGGGGTAAACAATCTCAAATTTACCGACACAACCTACTCCTATAAACTCGGTGTCGTCGCCTCTGACGGCGTTAATACCTCCAGCGAAGAAACCTTTAATGTCCTCACCAATACTAATCCCATCAGTTCCCAGATTAAGCTATTGGAAGACAATAACGGCAGCGTTGGCAATGAAATTACAAATGTCATCTTAAAAGATAGTTTCTTCGTTGAAATTAATCTCGCTGATCTTCGTACCAATGCGGCGGGAATCATTACTAGCGCCCTCAACCTCGCTTTTGGGGCTGATGTGGTACAAAATATTGATAATCCCTTCGATCCCACTAATGTCAATAGTCCCTTAGTGACCTCGAATTTTACCTTATACCGAGGCGGAACTTTAGACAATACAAAAGGTTTAATTGATAACCTCAGTGGGGGTTCACTTCCAGCCGGGGGACTAGGTTCTGCTATTGGGATTAATAAAAATGAGCGTTTTAGTCTGCTACATTTTAAAGTAGTGGGAACCCGAGATGATTCTCAAATTGTCGTTGACCTTGATTCAAAACAAACCGGGTTTGCTGATGGAACCTTTGTTGATCCGGATACACAGCTTAAATTTACCAAAACCCTGATCATTAATGATGCACCCACCCTTGATCCCATCAGCGATGTTAATTTACCCGAATTAAGTACAAAAGGCAAGGTAATTGTTGCCGCATCTGATGTTAAAGTTCATGATGATCAATTTGGTAATACTCCCACTTTTACCCTAAAAACTGTCCCCACTGATAAGACAAATAACCCCCTATTTGCCATTAATTCAACTACCGGAGAAATTACCCTAACTGAAGCCGGCGCAAAAACCATTGATTTTGAAAGCGGCATTACTGCTTATACATTAGGAATTACTGCATCTGATGGATACAAAACATCCATCGAAAAAACCTTTAAGGTTAATATTACCAACGTCAATGAAACAACTATTAGCCTCGATAAAACCGCCATAACCTTTAGTACCCCTCTATCTAAATACCGTAATGGTGCAACAGATAGCGCATTTGTCCGCCCCAATTTTGCTGATACTTTCAAATATATCGATATTACTAATAATGCCGTTGGCGATGCCGATAATTTATCGATTTCCCAAATAGAAATTAAGGCATCAGGGGTCAGTATTGATTTACCCTCCGGAGATATTTTAATCAAACCCGGCAAAACACAACGTTTCTATTTAACTTATGCTCCCGATGCCGCCGGAGAAAAATTCTCCCTGGATGATGGGTTAATTATTCACAGTAATGCTACCAATAATTCAGCCTTAAAAGTAGCTTTAACGGGTAAGTCAACTTATAACAGCGATATTTCCTACGACGGGAAAGTCAACTTAGGAGATTTAGCCCCCTTAAACGCGGCTTTTGGCAGTCGTCAAGGAGACAGTAAATATGATCCGACGGCTGATATTACTGGCGATGGTGCTATTAATTTAGCCGAATTAGTTCCTTATAACAAGGAATTTGGTTTGTCTGTGGTTTAATCAGTAACTAGGTGGGAAGTAAGTTATCACTAATTATATTGACATTAAAAAGGCTTAGTATTAGGGTGAAACTTCTAAAAACTTCCCACCCTGTTACAAAATTGTTGTAGTTGTTCAGGTGTGAGGATCTCAAGCTTTTCGCTAGATAATGACCTTAATATTTGGTCATAAGTAATTAAGTAATCACATTCTGCCGCACTACTAAGAATTAAAACATCACTTGCATGAACCCCTCGATTACGCAAGTCCGAAGCATTTTTAAAATATTCTTCTGCCTTCTCGTAATTGAAATACAGCATCTCAACTTGCTGTTGAAGTTGGTCAAGTCTTTCAGGATTCTTCTGGGTTTCTGGTAAAAAAAGGAGTTCTTGAAGCACAATAGGATTAATGGCAAGACGTAACTTTTTACGTATTTCATCAGAAAATAGACGCGAACTAGGTGACTCACCACGTATATAAGCCGCCACCACATTTGTATCTAAGAAAACAAGAGGCTGACTGTCATACTGTTGCATTTTAATATCTCTTGTCAATTAGTATTGATCTAAGTATAAATGAATGTGCCCTAAACAGCATTTATGCAGGAACATGGAAGAAAAAACAACTCTCTCAACTGTTAGGGAAATTGCCACTGATAACCTGTTCCATCATCAACAAATTCCTTCTCACCTATACCAACCACTTGAATAATAATAGTGCGGCTTGGCGGCTTCCATTGTCCTTGACGGGGGGCAATATCGACAATAACCTGATCGTTTTTTTGAGAAACTCTAATGACAGTTGTGGCCCATTCTCCTTGACGATAATTAAAAGAATGTCCGTCATCTTCATAAAAAGTAAATTCCCCCTGTCCGGGATAAATTCGCAAACTCAATTGAGAAAACCCTTCCTCATCAAGATATTGTTTTACCGGTTGCATGGGAATAATAGAACCGGCTTTCACATAAAGCGGCATAATTTCCAGAGGCGCAGGGGCCAAGATATGAGTTGGACCTTGATAACGTTCCCCAGTCCACCAGTCAAACCACACCCCCTCCGGCAAATAAACCGCCCGATATTCCACCCCAGGACGACAAACCGGGGCCGCCATTAAAGATGACCCTAAAAACACTTGCTCGTGTAACTCATAAGTTTTGGGGTCATTAGGATATTCATATAACAGAGGACGCAAAATTGGTTCACCCGTTAAAGCGGCTTGCCAGAACAAGGTATAGATGTAAGGAATGAGTTGATAACGTAGTTCAATAAACTTTCGACATATCCCTTCGATCGTATCACCAAAGACCCAAGGTTCCCGCCGACCTACCCCCATAGAAGAATGGGCCCGCATAAACGGATAAAGCATTCCCGCTTGCATCCAACGTGCAAACATTTCTGCGGTGGAATTTTGGGCAAAGCCGCCAATATCAGAACCCACGAAAGCCACTCCAGAAAGCCCCATATTGCACAACATGGGTAAAGACTGTTCTAAATGTTCCCATACTGCCTGATTATCGCCCATCCAAACCGATGACCAGCGTTGAATACCTGCATAACCTGAACGGGTTAAGATAAAAGACCGTTCATGTGGACGCAGACGTTCTAAACCTTCATAAGCTGACCGGGCCATCATTAACCCATACAAGTTGTGAGTTTCTGCATGGGTAGCGGCTTCGTCCAATGGCCCTTGCTGAGAATCCATCGGAAACCAGATTTTTTGACCTTTTTCACCGAAAGGGCGGTCCGCGATGGAGGGTTCATTCATATCATTCCAAATCCCGGCTACCCCGGCATCGGTCAAACTTTTATGACATTCACCCCACCAATAACGCACTTCTGGACGCAAAAAATCCGGAAAAACCGCTTTTTCGGGCCAGACATAGCCATGAAATAATTGTCCGTTCGGTTTCCGCACAAAATAGTCTTTCTGTATTCCTTCATCAAAGACTGTATAGTCGGCTTCCGGTTCATATTTCACGCCAGGGTCTATAATTGTAACCACTTTAAAGCCGGCTTGAGAGAGGTCTCCTAATAAGCCGGTGGGGTTAGGGAAACGTTTTGGACTCCAGCTAAAGACGCGAAAACCCCGCATATAATCAATATCAAAATGAATGACATCACAGGGAATTTCACGAGTGCGAAACTCTTGGGCTACCTGACGAACCACTTCTTCGGTATCATATCCCCAACGAGATTGATGATAACCGAGGGACCACACCGGAGGAAGCGGCATTCGTCCGGTGAGTTGGGTATAAGTTTGTAAAATTTGGGCGGGTTGGGGGCCATGGATAATATAGTAGTCTAGTTCTTGGCTTTGGGTTTCCATGCGCCAAGTGCCGGGTTTTTCTACGCCGAGATCAAATTGACTCCAATAGGTTGAATTTAAAAATAATCCATAGGCCAGATGAGGCCGCAAGGCGATAAAAAAGGGAATGGCCTGATACATTTCATCGGTTAGCGGGCCATAGTCAACTGCGTCTATTGTCCAGTGGGTTTTGATTTCGCTACGTTTATCGAGTAACCCGGTCCGTTCTCCAAACCCATAAAAGTGTTCATCGGCCTCTATTTGTTTCCATGCCGCTACTTCTGCACTACGCCACCCTAAACCGGTTTCTGCGTCGCAAGCAAAGGGTTGTCCCGATTGATCATAACAATGAAGATGACTATTTTGTCGAAAAATTTTTATCTGTATTTGTTCGGTTTTAATTTCGATGGTTTCGGGGGTTTCTTCCAGTTTAAAATCGGTTTTTTCCCATTCAGAATCATCTAAGGTAACGGCCCAAGAACGACGGGGTAAAAATTCGTTTTTTGGGGTAAAGCGTACCCGAATTAAGTTAGGAGCAAGGATAGTAATTCTAAAGCGGGCATTGGTACAGCTAAAGTCTATATGGCGATCATTAATATTAAAGGTTTTTATTGTTCCGATGATTGACCAGGGTTGCTCAAGAATGGGTAATTGTCCGAAGTATTGCGGCATAATTTTTAATGATTCAGGCAGCAGGGAATAGTAAAGATAGAGAGCGTTTTTACTTTGTTAACTTTCATGAAAGTTTCGGTACTGATTATCCTTGTAATAATGATTGTCCTCCATCTACCCATAATTCTGTACCGGTGACATGACTTGAAGCATCTGAGGCAAGAAATAAGACCACTTGCGCCACTTGTGCCGCTTTAGCGGATTCTTTGCCGGTTAGGGGTATTTGCCCTTCGGGAAATTCTACGGGAATTTTAACTTCTTCTAGGTTTTCTTGTGTGGTACTGTCATCTATATTAGTATCGATCGCCCCTGGACAAATGACATTTACTCTAATTTTATATTGGGCGAGTTCTACGGCTATCATTTTGGCGAGTGCCACTTGAGCGGCTTTTGAGCAAGCATAAGCGGTTGCACCGGTGTTGCTAAACATTCGAGTGCCATTAACCGAGGAATTAATAATAATTGAACCTCCCTGTTGTTTGAGATAAGGAAGGGCATATTTTACCGTTAAAAATGTTCCTTTGAGATTGGTTGATAGGGTTTTATCCCATTCTTCGGGCGTGAGGTCTTCAAGGGGGGCCCAAACACCATTAATACCGGCATTAGCAAAAACGATATCAATTTTTCCCCAATATTCGCTAATTTTTTCAAATGCTTGCTCGACTTGCTCAGGTTGGGAAATATCAGCAATGGTTACCAGTCCTTCTCCGCCTTCAGTGTGAATTTGATCTACCGTTTTCTGGCTTTCATCGGGTGTATGGTCGATTGTAGCAATTTTTGCGCCTTCTTGAGCCAATAATAATGCTGTTGCTTTGCCTATTCCTGAACCGGCACCACTAATGACGGCTATTTTGTCTTTAAGCTGCATTCCCATCGTTTCCACTCAGCCAAATTTTTACTGTTTTAATTGTTCGGGTTTGTATTTCTTTTGGCTTCTATCGCGGGTAAGCTTTTAGTCTCTTCCGAAAGATAGGTTAGTTAATTATAAATATTTTAGCCCGCTCCTGCGGGCTTTGTTCCTATAACTCCAGGCGAGCTTCGGTGCGCGAAAATGAAATTAGGCGGCACCCATATTACCGATAGGTTTATGATCGGTTTTTTCCTCGGGTCTAGGTTGCCATTTTCCATCTTCCCCCTGCACATAACTCACTCTAATTGAGTTCCATGCGACTTGGGTCGCTTCTTGTTCATTTAACCCGTCTTCACTTGCGCTATTAAAAGCCGCTCTAAAAATGTTTTGCGCTCCTTCAGGCAGTTTTTCTCTTACATCATTAGGAATTTGCTCAACAGTTTCGTAAGCCATAATTTTTTCCTCAAAAAATTTTATCTATATAATCTATGACAAACAAAAACCCTTAAGATCGCGTCTATCTTTAGATATAAGCTTTAAAATCCTATTTTTCATTAAATTTAAAAACCTTTCTCTAAGTTAACGAATACTGACTTATTCAACTTGACAACCCTCTAGAGATATAGAATTTTGTTAAAAAATAAAATTTTTCTTTTTTCTAATAGTTTATAACCTAATTATAACTAACATATAATCATGAAAAAATTAATCATAATTCATCATAGTAGAATCATTTAATCACAATTTCTATTTCCTGCGCCCTTTTATGGCACAATGAGAAACACGCCTTTTTAGCATACTGAGAAAACACAAGCCTTAAAGAAAAACCTATTAATCTATGACTGCCACTCTCCAAGCTCCTCGCTCAACCCGCCGAGTCGTCTTTCCTTTTACTGCTATTGTGGGCCAAGAAGAAATGAAACTGGCCTTACTCCTTAACGTAATTGATCCCAAAGTTGGTGGTGTGATGATTATGGGGGATCGCGGAACCGGTAAATCGACTACTATCCGTGCTTTAGCGGATTTATTGCCAGAAATAGAGATAGTAGCTAACGATCCCTTTAATTCCCATCCCGAAGACCCGGACTTGATGAGTGATCAAGTCAGACAGCAACTAGAAGAACAAATTCCCTTAACCACCGCCAAGAAAAAAGTCTCGATGGTAGACTTACCCTTGGGAGCTACAGAAGACCGAGTTTGCGGCACGATCGATATAGAAAAAGCCCTATCAGAAGGGGTCAAAGCTTTTGAACCTGGACTTTTAGCCAAAGCTAACCGAGGTATCCTCTATGTAGATGAGGTGAACTTATTAGACGATCACTTAGTGGATGTGTTGCTCGACTCTGCCGCTAGTGGATGGAATACGGTAGAACGCGAAGGGATTTCTATCCGTCATCCGGCCCGCTTTGTTCTGGTGGGTTCAGGAAACCCCGAAGAGGGAGAATTACGACCTCAATTATTAGACCGTTTCGGAATGCACGCCGAAATTCACACCGTTAAAGAGCCGCCGCTACGAGTGAAAATTGTAGAGCAACGGGCAGAATTTGACCAAGATCCCTTAGCTTTCTGTGGAAAATATCAAGCTGAACAAGACCTTTTACAGCAAAAGTTGGTCAATGCTCAACAACTTTTATCCCGAGTTAATATTGATTATGATTTACGGGTGAAAATTTCCGAAGTCTGTTCAGAATTAGATGTCGATGGTTTGCGAGGTGATATTGTTACCAATAGAGCGGCTAAAGCTTTAACCGCTTTTGAAGGACGCACAGAAGTAACCGTCGATGATATTAAGCGAGTTATTACTCTGTGTCTGCGCCATCGTCTCCGTAAAGATCCCCTAGAATCTATTGATTCTGGTTATAAGGTACAAAAAGCCTTTAGCCGCGTTTTTGGCTTAGATGTAGCAGAATAAAACAGAGGCTTTTCAGTTCGTAGTTATTGCATAAGCATATTTTAATAAATTTGTCAAGCAGGCTACGAACGTAATTTTAATGATTTACCTAGCTATTATGACTACAAAAGTAATTATTGTTGGCGCAGGACCGGCGGGACTGCTTCTAGCTCATTATTTGTTACGTCGTGGCAACTATCAAATTAGTATTTATGAGCGACGGAGTGACCCAACTCATGTCTCTTTTAGTAATGATAGAACTTTTCCCATCGCGTTATCAGAAAGAGCCAAAAAAGCCATCAGGTCAATACCCGGTTTAGAAGAACGTGTTTTAAGTCAGGGAACATTCATAACAGGGTCATTAAGTCATCAAAAAAATGGAAAAGTTCGTCGGAATACCCGAAAAAAACCACTCCTGATGATGGATCGTTTTGGTTTAGTTAATACCCTTTTACAAGAGTTAATTAAGAAAAATCAAAACCAGTCCCTTAAGCTTTATTTTAACTGTCAATGTACTCAAGTGAATTTACAGGAAAAAACCTTAGAATTCACGAGAGAAGACGGAGAAAAATTCACCGATAATTATGATTTATTAATTGGAGCAGACGGTGCAAATTCAGCCGTTAGAAATGCTTTTATTAATAGCGAAAACGAACCTTTTGAATGTGAACTGAGTTATGTAAAAGATGTTTATAAAACTCTTTTTATTCATCGGAATAATGAGCAAGGAGAACTAAATTTAGAAGCGGGAAAAATTCATAATTGGGGAAGTGGAGAGTCGCTCCGCATTATTTTAGTCCCACAAGCCAAAAAAGCCCTTAATGGCGTGATTATTTATGAGGCTAAAAATAATTTATTGGAAAATTTTTCGACAAAAGAAGACATCCTCAAATTTTTTGCCGATTATTTTCCTGAACTGAGTAAAATTCTCCCAGAAGAAGAAGCCAAGGCATTACTTAATCGTCCTATTTCAAGGGTGTTAACCGTTCATTGTAACCGCTATCATCAAGGGAATAATGTGTTAATCATTGGAGATGCGGCTCATTCTGTTTCGCCTTCTCTTGGTCAAGGCTGCAATAGTGCTTTAGAAGATGTAGAAATTTTCAATAATCTCTTGGATGAAATGGGGGATAATTGGTCACAAGCTGTACCAGAATTTACCCGACGAAGAGTTACAGATGCTCAGGCTTTGCGAGAATTGTCTAATTATGTTTTTCCTCGTGGTAATAAAAAATTATTTTTTGAGTTTTTCCTGAGATTAAATATAGGTCGTTTTTTTCATAAAATATTACCTAACTTTTTCCCTCCTGTCTTTACAGATCAAATCTGGGAAAGCAGCGTTTCCTATTCAGAAATTCTTCAATCTTGTCAAGGTTGGGTTACTAAAGTTAAAAAAGCCTACAGGAGTTAGTAGTAACTATCATTGGTCTAATTAAAGAAAACTAGGATTAAAATTGGAAATCCGAGTGTATCATCATGAATCATCTTTAACGGTTTCTAATAAAGCTTTCAATATTAAATAACAAGAGGTTGCCCCGGGGTCTTGATGTCCAGCACTTCTAGGGCCGAGATAACTCGCTCGTCCTTTTTTTGCTACTAGAGGGATAGTATTTTTCATCTCGGTTTCTGCGGTAGTTACGGTTTTGAAAAGTGCTTCTTGAATAGTATCTTCTCTAGCAATAGCTTCTTGATATCTCCCAACCGCCGGCACAAGCACATCTATCATAGTTTTATCGCCTAGACTGGCTTTTCCCCGTTGGATAACTCCTTGTACTGCGGTTTGTAATAAATTTCCTAATTCTTCACTGGTTAATTGTTCTTTTCCTGCGGCTGTAGCACTGGCCTTGAGAAAAAAAGACCCGTATAAAGGCCCACTCGCACCCCCCACCGTAGAAATTAAGGTCATACTAACGGTTTTAAAAATCGTACCTAGGTCTTGATCAGCAACAGTGGGTAATATTTCTCGGACTTTGTGAAAACCCCGGCTCATGTTGCTCCCATGATCCGCATCGCCAATAGCCGCATCTAATTCTGTCAAATAGTCTTTATTTTCGTTGAAGCTTTTAGCTAAGGCTTCTAGCCATTGTAATATTTGGTCTTTGGTAATCATTCTTAATGAGAATTGTCCACAGATTTAAATATTTATTCTAACTCGCTCAAAATATATCGGATGGTTGAGAAGGATCACACTTGAAAGGATGACAATAGAAATATCTAGGCTAAATTAGGAGATGCCTATGTTTTTAAGAACTTGGCGCTTCATCACGGTTCTATTTACCGCCCTGTTAACAGGGGCAACCTTTTGCCATACTTTAGAATTACCTGCTAAGATGGGCTACTCGGCGGTTTTATACATTACTCTACAAAAAAGTCTGTATTGGATGTTTGGCCCCCAAGGAGTCGGGGCCTATATTGAAGTAAGTGCAGTGGTAACAACTCTTGTATTGGCGTTCCTAGTTCGTAAGCGGCAACCCGCTTTTTTCTTAACCCTTGCCGCCTCTGTGTGTCTGTTGATCGCGTTTCCTGTGCTTTTTTTCTGGTTTAATGCTCCTGTCAATGCTGTGTGGAGTGGGGTGACAACGCCTCAGTCAATACCGGCAGACTGGACAAGACTACGAGATCAATGGGAATATTCCCATGCCGCACGTTTTGGTCTTCATTTATTGGCTCTAAGTGCTTTGGTGCTTTCGCTGATCCTGGAAACGCCGCTTAACCGCGAACGTGAGCGTCATTTTGTTCAAAATTATCCACAGATGAACACAGATGAACGCAGATGAACAGGGTGTAGGGTGTAGGGTGACCTCCTAGCACAAGCGACGAAGGAGCGCGGAGCATCGTAGGGTGTGGGGGAAGAGTTTTAGGGTTTGTTTCCTAAGATCATAATATCCAGTTTAAATGCACAACAGCTTACCAATGAAAAGCCGCCGTTTTTACTGGAGCATCCCAAAATTTAATTAACTCATCATCCATTTTTAGAAGCGTAATAGAACATCCCTGCATATCCAAAGAGGTGATATAAGCACCGATTAAATTCCGAACAATTTTTAAGCCTTTTTTTTCACAAATCTCGACTAATTTCCGATAGATAATATACAACTCAGACACCGGTGTTCCTCCCATACTATTGACAAAAGCTAATACTCTATCCCCCGACTCAAAAGGTGGATCAATTAATTCTAAGTTTTCCCATTCTCCGGTTTTGAGATTTAATTCTCGCAGGGTACGACTATAATTCGTATCTTCAATAATGGATAAGGCTAACATTTCTGTAATTTCATCAGCCGACTTTAAAAGCATTCTCTCCCGTCCGGGTTCGCCATGAATTCCGATGCCAAATTCTATTTCATCCTCTCCTAACTCAAAAGTGGGACTGCCTTTAGCAGGAGTGGTACAAGAGGTTAAGGCCATTCCCATACTACGCCCATTTAAATTGACTTTACGGCAGAGATCCGATACTTGTTTTAAATCATAACCGGCTTCGGCTGCCGCTCCGCAAATTTTCTCAGCTAAGACGGTTGTTCCTACTCCTCGTCTTCCTTGGGTATAGAGGCTATCTTTGACGGCTACATCATCATCTATGAGAATATTATTCACTTTGATGTCTTCTGATGCGGCTAATTCTGCGGCCATCTCAAAATTCATTACATCGCCGCTATAATTTTTGACGATATAAAGTACCCCCAAACCACTGTTAACTGTTTTAGCCGCTTCTAACATTTGATCCGGGGTAGGAGAGGTAAAAATTTCACCCGGACAAGCCGCATCTAACATTCCTCTTCCCACAAAACCCCCGTGCATGGGTTCATGGCCACTGCCGCCACCAGAAATGAGGGCGACTTTGTTGCTAACAGGAGCATCCGCACGATAGATAAAATGAGGGTCAAAATGGACTTTAATTAGCTCAGGATGAGCCAGTGCCATTCCTTCTAGAGTCTCGCGGACAACGGTGTCGGGATGATTGATCAGCTTTTTCATGGGGGTTTTAATTGAAATTGCAGAATTTTCTCAGGGGTTTTTAATTGGCGATTATATAATTTATTATTTAATACGAAAAAATTTTACCCCGGCACTCACCAAAACCAATTTTTACATAACCTTCTTTTTCACAATAGCCGCGCAAAATAACTTCGTCACCATCGGCTAGAAAAGAGCGTGTCTCGCCGCTTGGCAGTTGAATAGGTTGCTCACCCCGCCGCGTAATTTCTAGTAAACTGCCTTGTGAACCCTCATCAGCACCGGAAACCGTACCACTGGCCAATAAATCTCCTGAACGCAGATTGCAACCATTACTGGTGTGATGAGTAACCATCTGTGCGATAGTCCAGTACATTTGAGTAAAAGAAGCGCGGCTGATAGGTAATGGTTCTATCCCCATTTCTCTCATTTGGACCGAATGTAGTAAGACTTCAACCGTTAAATTAATGCCTCCGAATTGGCTATTAGTAGAGCAAGCAAGATAAGCTAAAGGTGCAGGGTCATCGCTATTACGCTTCATAGCCGCACAGCGAAAGGGGGCAAGGGCATCTAGGGTCACTACCCAAGGAGATATCGTGGTGGCAAAGCTTTTACCCAGAAAAGGGCCTAACGGTTGATATTCCCAAGCTTGTATATCTCGTGCCGACCAATCATTGACTAAACAAAGTCCGAAAATATGATCCTCTGCCCTATCAATGGTAATCGATTCTCCTAAAGCATTACCAGCACCCACAAACAGACCCACCTCTACTTCATAGTCTAGAAGTTTAGAAGCCGCAAAACTGGGAACAGACTCTTCAGGGCGCTTGCTCTGACCAACAGGCCGCCGAATGGGAGTCCCACTGGCTACAATGGAAGAAGCACGCCCATGATAGGCGACAGGAATATATTTATAGTTAGGTAATAAAGGATTATCAGGCCGAAATAGTTTTCCCACATTGGTGGCGTGAAAAATCGAGGCGTAAAAATCGGTATAGTCACCAATACTGGCGGGTAATAATAATTGTGCTTCAGAGATAGGCAGCAAAATTTTACTTTCTGGAGGTGATGAGTCTGAGTTATAACGTAGCAATTGACTAATCTGGCGGCGTAGTAATAACGCACTCTCACGCCCCAAGGCCATCATAGAGTTTAAATTAGACGCACCACAAGCCGCTTGCAAATCCTCTGAAAGTTCGGCTAATAAACCTACCTCACCAACGGCGGCTAAATCTAAAATTTGATCGCCAATGGCGACACCAAGACGCGGCGATAGCTCATTTCTGCGCCGAAATACCCCAACAGGTAGATTCTGAATCGGAAAATCAGTGTCTTTTTGATTGGCTGATTCTACCCAACTCCGTAAGTTAGGATTATGAGTCTCATCAATCGTAGGATTAATAGATTCTTTCGCGCTCATGGGTACTCGGTTTTTAACTAATTAATTGTAACTGTTTTAGGTCTTCTATGGGTTCACTCAAAGAGCAGGAACCAAAGGATTGAAAAAATGAAAGCCGGCTTTGTTCTATTTCGGGTAAGCTTAATTCATAATCTCGCCAAAAAATTCTGTCTGTCAGAAATTGAAAATGATCAAGGTGGGTTTCTTCTAATAGGTTTATTCCTGCTTCTAAACTGGCTTTTTGTCCATAAACTAAGGCGGCAAATAGGGCTAAATTTAAAAAGCCGTGCATCTTAACTAAAAGAGGTTCAGGGGTTAAGGGTTGTTCGCTCCTTAAGGGATGGTGTAGTCCGGCCGTGGCTTTAAAGGATACTTTTTCTTTACCTAAAGCGTAAATAAATTCACCGAGTTTAGCGGCACTCGGAAAGGCATTACTTGTTAGTCCTCCGGTTCTCAGTTTGGCTGATGCTGATGGGTTTTTTAAGATGGCTAAAAATGGCGTGATTTCTTCACTAAAAGGTATTTCAAAAAAGGCGTTTATTTTTGTCGGAAGCTGATGCAATGCTTTTTCTATTTCTGTGGGAGAAAGCGGCGGGAATTCTAAGGCGGTAATGGTTATTTTTGGGTTTTGGAGGGTTAAGGCTTTTTCTAGGTCTGCCTGCCAGTTTTGAGAGAGAATTAGGCTGAGTGACCATTGGGGTAAGGTAAATTGAGGGAGGAGTTTTTCCAAGTCGTCTAGGCGGGAGCTTGGTAATACAAAAGTTCCTAACATCCACTCGTAAGCGGCTGTTCGTTGTTCGCTATATTGGGTCATGGCTTGTGGTAAGTCGAGTTTGGCAGGAGGAAAGAGGCCTGCATAGTCGACGATTGATGAGAGTAAGGTTTTGATTGGGGTCAGCATGGGGGTTTATGGATAAATTTTCGCGCTATAGCGCAAAGAGTTGAGGTTTGAGTAAGCTTTATGGTTATCATATTTGGTGCATAAAAGCAATTTTTTTAGGAAATTGTTACAATGTTTCCATGCACTTTAGAGGGGAGTTGTCAATGAAGGATTTTTGTCCGATTAAGCGATTTGATCATCTTGAGTTTTATGTTGGGAATGCTTTAGGGGCGGCTGTTTTTTATTCTAAGTTGTTTGGCTTTACTGAGACAGCTTATCGGGGACTGGAAACGGGTAGCCGTGAAATTGCTTCTTATGTGATGGAACAAGGTGAGATTCGCTTTGTTTTAAGTTCGGGGTTAAGTCCTGACCATCCTATCTCTCAAAGTGTGTTAAAGCATGGTGATGCTATTGCGGTTATTGCTTTGGAGGTTCCTGACGTGGTGAGTGCTTATAAGGAAACTACCAGTCGTGGTGCTGTGGGGGTTATTGAACCGACTGAGGATGAAGATGGACAGGGGATTTTTCGTTATGCGGCTATTCGAGGTTATGGGGATGTGTTAATTAAGTTTGTAGACCGTAGTGATTATAAGGGGGTTTTTGCTCCTTATTTTGAGCGGCGCTATGGGGTGACTTCTCAAGATACGGGTTTAAAGACCATCGATCATATTGTGGGAAATGTTGAGTCTGGAATGATGGACCATTGGGTACGCTTTTTTGAGGAGACAATGGGTTTTAGTGTTTTGGTGCATTTTGATGATCAGACCATTTCGACAGAGTATTCGGCTTTAATGTCTAAGGTGATGCAAGATAGTACCGGTAAAATTAAGTTTCCTATTAATGAACCGGCGTTGAGTAAGGGTAAGTCCCAGATTCAAGAATATTTGGAATATAATCAAGGGGCGGGTATTCAGCACGTGGCTTTAGCGACGGATAATATTATTGAAACGGTAACTCGCATGAGAAAGGCGGGGGTAGAGTTTCTCCATACCCCTAAAAGTTATTATGAAAATTTAGCTCAACGGGTGGGAAATCTCGAGGAACCTATTGAGCAATTGGCAGAGCTAGAAATTTTAGTGGATTATGATCATCAGGGGTATTTACTCCAGATTTTCACCCAACCGGTGCAAGACCGTCCGACTCTGTTTTTTGAAATTATTCAACGTCAAGGCGCTCAAGGTTTCGGAGAGGGGAATTTTAAAGCGTTGTTTGAGGCTATTGAACGAGAACAGGTTCTAAGAGGAAATTTATAGCTAAATAAGATTATGCCTTATTACAAGAAGTTAGGGAATATACCATCAAAGCGGCACGTTCAGTTTCGCCAACCTGACGGGTCTTTATATCATGAAGAATTAATTAGCACTCGGGGGTTTTCGGGTATTCAGTCTCTACTGTATCATGTACATCCCCCCACTGGACTTTGTAAACTATTGCACTCAAAAAAAGTTGAGCTTGTCTATGAAGAACAGGATGCCTTACATCACCGCCATTTACGGACGGCAAAAGTAACAAGTAAAGGGGATGCCATAGATTCTCGGGTTCCTTTAATGGCCAATGGAGATGTCTGCATTTCGATAGCTTGTCCTACTCTTCCGATGTCTTATTGGTATCGTTTTGGCAATGGGGATGAACTGATTTTTATTCACGAAGGCACTGGGATTTTAGAGAGTCAGTTTGGTATTGTGCGTTATGGTCCGGGGGATTATTTGGTCATACCTACCGGTGTGCTTTGGCGTATTCTTCCTGATGAAAACCCCCAGAGAATGCTAGTTATAGAGGCTAATAGCCATATTGAGCCGCCAGCGCGTTATCTCAACCGTTACGGTCAATTTTTGGAACATTCCCCTTATAATGAGCGCGACCTGGGTCTGCCGGAGGAATTGATCACTTATGATGAAAAAGGAGAATTTGAAGTCCGAGTCAAAACTGGAGACTTCCTCTGTAGCTATCTGTATCAATATCATCCTTTAGATGTGGTGGGATGGGATGGTTATCTTTATCCCTATCGCTTTAATATTGAAGATTTTGAACCCATTGTCGGACGTATTCACCAACCGCCGCCAGTACATCAAACCTTTGAAAGTGCGGGTTTTGTGGTCTGTTCTTTTGTGCCGCGTCTTTTTGATTTTCATCCCCTGGCTATTCCTGCGCCTTATAATCATTCTAATATCGATTCTGATGAGGTGCTTTACTACGTTCGGGGCAATTTTATGTCGCGCAAGGGTATTGAGGAAGCATCAATTACCCTTCATCCTCGGGGACTTCCTCATGGTCCTCATCCGGGTATGTATGAGGGAGCTATTGGTAAGCAAAAAACTGATGAATTAGCGGTTATGATTGATACTTTTCGTCCTCTGCGGCTCACTAAGCAGGCGCTTTTATTGGAAGATTCTGAATATCTTTATAGTTGGATGATTTAAGCACTTTGATAAAAATAATTCTTATTCTCTCCCCTTAATAAGGCCCAGGGCTGTTTCATTTTATCTTGCGCTACCACCCTGAAGGGTGCAGCTACACGAGCGAAGCCCGCCTGCGCGGGCTGAATTTTTTGTTATTAATAAATATTAAATATTGAAGCCTGCGTAGGCAGGCTTTGTCCGTAGAGCCAGAGGCTTCAGCCTGCGGGAATTTGTGCATATGAAACAGCCCTACCTTATTTAGTAGATAAAATTATAAAATCGCTCACCCCAAAAGACAACCCATGATAGACCCTACTTTAACTTATGAGGATTACCTCAACCCTGATGTTAGCCAATTAGTGACCGAGGATGATACCCCTGTGGATAACTTCGCTTCACAAAAGCAACAGCGCCTCTTAACCAGCGTTCTCTACAGTGCTAAAGCTGATGAAATTTTTATTGCTGCGGCTAATGTAGGAATATATCACGCTCTCGGTCAGCCGCCGATTGTTCCTGATGTGTTTTTAAGTTTAGATGTGCAAGTGCCGCCAAACTGGTGGGAAAAATCCCATCGTTGTTATTTAATGTGGCAATTTGGCAAGCCGCCAGAAGTGGTTATTGAAATAGTTTCTAACCAGGAAGGGGAAGAATTAGGGAAAAAGTTAGGGATTTATGAGCAAATGCGGGCGAGTTATTATGTTGTTTATGATCCCAGTCATCAGCTAGGAGAGAAGGTTTTACAGATTTTTGAACTGAGAGGAAGGCGCTATTTTCAAACTGATCAAACTTGGTTAGAACAAGTGGGTTTAGGGCTAACTTTATGGGAGGGAAAATTTGAGGGAAGAGAGGATACTTGGTTACGTTGGTGCTATCAGGATGGTAATGTTCTCTTAACTGGAGATGAACGCGCCCAAAATGCCGAACAACAGGCCCAAAATGCCGAACAACGCGCCCAAAATGCCGAAGAAAGAGCAAGACTCCTGGCTGAACAATTAAAGGCGCTAGGGGTTGATCCCGATCAGTTGTAAATGAATAAATGAATAAATGTATAAATGTAGGGTGTGTTAGGCGGCGACCATCAATGAGCATGACATAGATTTAACAATCCGCCGTAACGCACCCATTTCGAGGTTTAGCGTTCAACTATGGGGTTTTCGTGACAAATATCGGAGCGAAGCTTTGACACCCCTCCACTCGAACTTATCGCCGACATTTCCCACCCGACAATTAACTTAACAAAACTTAATATTTTTATTTTTGTAGCGATCCACCTTCGGCCGAGAAAAGGCAAAGGGAAAAAGGGCAAAAGCGCCAAGGGGAATTAAGTCCTGGGCACACCTAACACTACCCGAAAACCAATATTATCGTCGTCGTAGTCGGTGTTGCCGTTGAAGCGGTTGGCACTACGGCAGTTATTCGGGAGGTCGTACCAAGAACCGCCGCGAATTATTTTTCGAGAACGATTATCATTTTTATTAAGCCAAGGACTTCCATCATTAGGGGCATTTTTATAGTCGTTATGCCTATCATCAGCGCACCATTCCCAGACATTCCCGTGCATATCATACAAGCCAAAGGCATTAGGGGAAAATTGTCCTACTGAGGTTGTTTCTTGTCTATACTGTCCTTGTGGTTCGTCGGCATAAGTCTGTTGAGCATTATAGTTAGCTAACTGATCTGTTAAAGTTTCCCCAAAGTAAAAGGGTGTAGTTGTCCCTGCTCTACCAAAATAATACGGGAGGGTGAGAGCCGTTGTCCCTTCGCTCGCTCAGGGCAAGCTTTCAAGCAACGGATGAAACCCGACGCGACGGGATTTATCCCGTTGTGTTTATTAGTTAATAGATGATAGTCAATTTATCTCCTAATCTTAGTTTTTTTATTTCTCAAAAATTGAATAAATTTTGTTAACTTTTTTGACCAAAATAGCTATATTTTAGTATCCTAAATAATGAGGAGGTAGTCAACTAATGTATGGGACAAAACCGGTTAAATTAAAAGTATCAGATGCCGTTAAAGCACATTTGACTTATTTATGTCAGCAGTCTAACAACCTAATCAACTCTTCTCTTTATCTAATCCGCCAAAGACATTTTGAATCTTGTGAGACTAAATGTTACTTTGACCGAGAAGGGTTTTATAGATGTGGACGTAGAGATAGATTCCTTAAGATAACTTATGCGGAGTTATGTAAATTAATGAAGGATGAACTTAGTTACAAGATTTTAGGAGGACAATGTGCCCAACAAACATTAAAAACGGTAGTAGAATCCTGTAATAGTTATAACGGTCTTCTAAAAGCTTATTGGAAGGGAGAAGTAGATAAGCCCAAAGTCCCCAATTACAGGAAAAAAGGAGGTTTAGCACCTATTACTTATCCGGCTCAAGCTATATCTTTCAATCTTGAAACAGGTAAGTGCAAACTTCCTATTAGTTGTGAATTAAATAACGATATAAAAACGGATTTGGGATTAACAGAAATTTGGATAAACGGCTGCACTGGAATAACAATAGAACAAATAGCCGAAGTAAGGATCATTCCTAAAAATCAAAGTTTATATGTAGAGTATGTTTACAAAGTTGAAGAACCCCCCTCTATACAACTTGATTATTCTCTAGCATTAGGAATTGACCCAGGTCTAACAAATTGGTTAACTTGCTTGTCAAATAAAGGAAAAAGTTTTATCATTGATGGCAGAAAAATTAAATCTATCAATCAAAATTATCATCGTAAAGTAGCCAAGCTTAAAAAAGGTAACCCGGCTAAATATTGGGATAAAGTGCTAGATAGCGTAACAGAAAAAAGGAATAACCAAATGAGAGACGTTATTAATAAAGCAGCGAAATTTGTAATTAATTACTGTCTTAAACATACAATAGGCAATATTGTTTTTGGTTGGAACACTGGGAGTAAAAACGAAATTAATATAGGCAAAAAGAACAACCAAGAATTTGTCCAAATTCCCACAGCCAGACTTAAGAATAGAATTAAGGAGTTATGCGATTATTATGGGATAATTTTTACTGAAACTGAAGAAGCGTACTCTTCTAAAGCAAGTTTTCTTGATAATGATTTAGTGCCTAGACATGGTGAAAAACCCAGTCAGTACAAATTTTCAGGAAAAAGAATAAAAAGAGGGCTGTATCGTACAAAAAATGGGCTATTAATTAATAGTGACTGTAACGGTTCAGCTAATATTTTAAAAAAGGTAATGACACAGCTAAACCTAGATTTAGCCAAGGTCACTAGGGGAGCTTTGGCACTCCCAAAACGGTACGATTTATTCACAGACATGAAAAAATTATATCGTAAGACCGATTGCGGAGGCGCGTTTTAAACCGCCGTAGCAATCTCAGCTTAGAATCCGTTGTCTTTTAAGCAACGGAGATGTCAAAAGCATATTCCCATTGAGCTTCTGAGGGGAGTTGATAGTCTCGTCCGGTTTTGCTCGATAATCGTTGACAAAATTCCACTGCATCTAACCAGGATATCTTTTCTACTGGCCGATTATCTCCTTTAAAGTAGGAGGGATCTAAATGTAGTTCACGTTTAACTTTCGGTAGAGATGCAACCGCTTTCCACTGTTGCTGAGTGATGGGATATTTACTCATAAAAAAGGGAGATACGGTAACTTGATGTTGGGGTTTTTCGTTGTCATTATCCGATGACCCCATCATAAATGTTCCCCCAGGAATGTCAACCATCTCAAGGAAAGTGTTTTGACCTAAATCTTCAATGAAGTAACAAGCTTGTCCTGTTTGCTGTTGAGTTATGTTTCCAGGACGGTTGACTGTAACAATCTCAAAGTTAAATCTTAGCAGTGATCGCTCAATACGACACTTAACAAATAGCTCATCTAGGGCTGAAAACATATTTGTCCTACTGTTTGGGTTTTGTGAATAGAAATTACGGGGAAAGTATTTGGGAAGTGGTTTTCCTTTCAAAATTTTCCAAATGCTAAGTTGTATTCCGATACCAAAGCGCCCTCCAGAATAGGACAACCAGAGGAAATCAAGAATACATAGGGTTTCACGGGGGAGGTTAGCCAAAGCCGCCGCATCAAGTACCCCATCATTAGTAGCCTGACGCAGGATAGCAGTAGTTTCACGGTCTGCTTTTTGCCAATCACTGGTTGCAAGGTAACCAGCCAGGATAACGTATTCAGAAGGCAGTTGTGCCTCAACAACTCGAATACCATACTCTAAAACTTGAGGCAAAGAATTGCTCCCCTCTCCTTGTAGGAGAGGGGTTGGGGGAGAGGTCAAGGGATTTCCTACCGTCCAACTATTCAAGCTTATCTGTCCTTTCGGAGGATAGGATTGACACTCGTTAATCGTGGGTAGCCTATAATAAACTGGGGTTTGACTGGCTAAAGCCCTATCAGTTAGCCAAGCACAAAATGCTAAAGCATCTGTTAAGTTAATGTCAGTTTTGGGATGTCTAGCTTGACTCGGCTGAAAATCCCCAGAAGTGTTGTTTTGTTTTACTTGGGCAAAAATAAAATACTCAGCCTGACTAATATAACCGGTATCTATTGCTAAGGTTTCCTTGATTTTCAATAAATTATTCAACCGGCGTGATAATTTAACCTCTGCGGCAAGCTTGGCAATAATTGCGTCATCTGATTCTAATCCTCTCTCTAAAATATCATCAAGTCTTTGACCAACAGTTGGTTTAACTCTCAACCCTTCTTTACGGCAATCATAAGCTAAACACAGAGAAGCAACGGTGTGATTTTCTAAAGCTTTTTCAATTAATGTTGTAGCATTAGCTTGAGCCGCATAAAGGCGAATGGTTTCCGCCCACCAAGGATCATGAATATTATCAGTTAACAGGGTATCTTGTTGTAAGTCTTTCACCTGAACGGCGGCTAAATATTCTTGAAAACTTAAATGGACAAATTCATAATTACCTAAATCTCGTTCTATTAATAGCCCACTGATTCGTTTAATTTCTTTTTCTAAAAAATCATGAGGTGTGAGACGATTTCCGGCGACTTGAGCCAGTTCTTGTTTAATAATTGCTTCTCCTTCAGACAGGGTAAAGGTTCTTTTTTGCTTTTGCATCAAAGCCAAGGCTAAAACCTGTAAAACCGCTTGATTTTGCTTGGCAGTGAGGGGTCTTTGTATCTTTTTAGCTTCTTGTCTAGCTCCTAAAAGAAGACTGCAAATTTTTTCATAAAGTTCTACTCTTCTACCCGGTAAAGCACTCCCACAGTAGTGAACTGTTGCAATCATGGTGACTAATAAAGGATTGGTCGCCATATCTGCAATAGCTCGGTTATAGATAATTTTTTCAATCAATTTCTCAGCATTTTGTTGAGCGTCTTGGCGAACAGCCGGGTTATCTTTAGCATGGCTTCTAATTTCTGTGTGGAGATACCAACTCTTGATAAATTGCCTCACCTGTTGGATATTAAAAGGCAACACTTGTAAAACAGTGCCCACTTGTTCTAAATAGGTATAACCATGAGGGCGAGAAGTGATAATAAATGCAGTTTTAGAGTAGGTTTTCATTTGAGAATTAACCCATTGACTCACTGCGTCTCGTTCTGTTTCATCGGCTACTTCATCTAATCCATCTAACATAACCAAAGATTGTTTTAATTCCTCTTCTATCCAATTCTTAGGGGGAATTAAAGGAGAAGAAGCGGGAAGCTTTTCTATTTGTTCTTTAATTAAATCGGCTAAATTGGGAGGTGGCTGGGTGATAATTTGGTGGCGCAAATCCCGCAAATATAAAAATACAGGGGTGAATTTTGGTACATTATATTTTTTATGGTTCTTTTTGGCATAGGTGAGAGTTAAATATTTCAGTAGAGTGGTTTTTCCTGAGCCAGGAGCGCCAAGAATAGCTAAACAGCGATAAGCATCAAAATCTTTTATTTTGGCTAAAAAATTCCATATTTCATGACTTTCATGATTTATTTTTGGCTGAATCATGGAGCCGCTAACCTTATCGGGAATTTCGGTGACAACTTGGAGAGAAATAAAAACATCTTCTAACTCTAAAACCGGTAAGCCAATCCGAAAGCCTTCTACCTTATAACTGCTTAATTTGTCAATTAAACTTTTAGAATATTTATTTTCAAATGATGAGATTTTTTCCCATAATCCAAATTCAAATTTACTGGCTATTTTGTCTAATAAATTTTCTAACCAAGCTTGATAATAGGGCGTGACTCTCTGGTGTATATTTTTAATTAACTTTTGCAAAATCGGCGACAATATTAGAGTTATTGTGCCGAACAAGCAGAGGATTACCAAGCCCCACTGAGCTTTAAAAGAAAAGCCAAGAACTCCAAAAACTCCAACCCCCATTAAAACCCAGTAGGAAATCCGTAAAAATAGAGTTTGATTAGTTGGCCAGATTCCCTGTGCTAATACTAATACGGGTAGAAAAACACCGACAATAAATAAACCTAGAGAAGTATAAAATAACCCCTGATTAAATTGTTCAGGTAGATGAGCAAATTTTAGTAATCCAAATAGAATAACTGCACCAATTAAAGGAAGTAAACTACTTAACCAATTTCCGTTAGTGGTGGTTCCTGTAGATGATGAACTATTAGCCTTTAAAGTTAGCCAAATAATGAGGGCAAAACAGGCCCCAGTGAGCCAAAATATTAAGGAATTAGGAATATCTGAAGATAATAACTCGTCTTTTGCCGGCAGTTGGTTAATGAGGTAAGCTAAAACGCCATTCAGTAAAACCAACATCACACTGACAACTTTTTCCATTTCCCCACCCCCTCAAAGCTCACTATTTTCTCATTTTAGGTCTATTGATTGAGTTAGAGGGATTATTTCAGTATTTTTTTACTTTAATAACGGAATAACTATAGTTAGCCTAGGATGGCTCTCAATAATACTCGCTTAAACTCCTTGTAGTATGAGAAATTATCGCCGACATTTCCTACTCTACAATTGAACAAAAATTATTTTAGATTCAATTGAAAAATGGTCTATTTTACCTCATACAATTAAAACACAAATCCTGACCCGGCATAGAAGGGCGGCCACAGAATCGACAGCTATCAGATAAAATCTCTGAATTAGAGGGTAAGAGATATTCTCCCTCTAGGGAAAGTTTATTATTTTTTTGATGACTCTGACGATTAGCGGCATTTTCAAATCGTTTAATTAACTGCTCAATCAGTCTCTGATTATTAGTTTTTAATCCTAATTCTCGTTCTTCGCTTTGATCCCCATAAGTTAAAAACTCATAACTCCCTAACATAGCAAAATTGTCATCGCAAACGAGAAAATTTTCATGAGTTCCTAAAAATTTAATTTGACAACGATTAGGATAATTAGCCGCTAATTTTTTAAAATAATTAAGTCCTCCATAAATTTTTTCATTATCTAACTTTTGGGGGTTGATATGTTTGAATTTACCATAACCAAGTTTTAAAACACCTCCTTGCTCTAAAAATTGCTTACATAAATCCCGAATTTCATAATGATGGGTGTTTAGACAATTTTCAGTCAGCCCAGTAGACACTAAAATTAGTTGTTTTTTAGCCTGTTTTAAAGCCTCTATCAAAACTTGACGACCTTCACTGCGATCAAAAATTAACTTATACTGATAACCAGAATTATTGTAGGTAATAAATTCAGTAAATTCCGATATTTTATTAACAATAATAGGAGCAATACTTTGAGAAATATTTTCTAGTAAAATTTTCAAATAATCATTTTCTAAATAATGATTAATATTTTTAAGTGAATCAGCTAGATTAGCATTTAAATTAGAAGTTAGCGATCTATTAACGATATCTTCCACAAGCTCAGTAAAAACCTCGGCAACATTATCTAATTCTTGTTTAAGAGTCAATGCAGTTAGTTCATTAGATTTGAGCGGCTCTAAATTCTGAGTATTTTGATTGAGCGTTTCCGATAATTTTTGTAATTTACTAAAAGTTAACTGTATTTCGCCAATTGTTTCAGCATTTAATTTCTCTATCTGCTCCATCAATAGTGATGGCTCAAATGGTTGTATCGGGACGGGAAAATTAGCTATTTCTTCCTGAATAGCTTTAGTGAGTTGTACACTTACAGTATTGACTTCCTGTTTAGTGGCTAAAGCTTTTAAGGCTTCGCTGATTTCCTGGTTATTGATTTGTGATTCTATCTCAGAGAGTTGCTCCCTAAGAAGATTATAAAATTGGGTTTCTGATGGCTTATGAGCGTCAGAGGATAACAAGCTTAAAGATTCAGTAATTAAGCCTAGCTGTTGCCGAATTTGAGTAAGGGTTTCTGGTTGTTCTTTCTCGAAATAACCCGATAAAATGCTAGATTGTTGCTCTATCAGCGCTTTAATTTGAGTTTCACAAGCAACCAGTACAGCTTGGGTTTTTTGTTCGACTTCAGTGATAGCATTAACACTGTACTGTTGTAACTGTTGACTCTGTAGTTGTTGCAGTCTATGTCGGTTAACCCAGTTAACAGAAACAGTCAACGCTAGAGGTGTGACTGCATATACCACCTGTCCGGAAACAGTCGCTACAATTGAACCTGCTACAGTTCCCACCAAGGAAATCGGTTCTGCTAATTCTAGCCAATGCCATCTAGTCATAGTTTTACGTGATTAAGCTTCTATTTTAGTGTTCCCCAAAAATTAGGTTTCTCAAACACAAAAAAGCAAAAAAAGGTGGGAAATTCCCCACCTCGCGGCATCTTGTTCTCTAATGTAGTCTCCAGACGTTGTTTGCTATCTTGCGGCTAATTGTAATTCCAAATTATTAGACACGGGAAACAATTTAGCCTTGCGAGATTTAACAAAAACCTCTTGCTGTAATCTTAATTGAAGTGAATCCATTTGTTCACGAGTGATATTAGCCAAAATTTCCATATTTTCAGCTAATTCTAATTCTACCTGAATCTCTCGCCCCAGATGGGTAATCCGTTTAACTTTCGCTGATATATTGTTTGGCTGTTGAATAGTATTGATGTCTAATTCATGAGGACGAACATAGACTTGTAAGGGTGAAGAATGATTTACTGATTTATGGAACTGATCCGGGAATAGATCCATAAAATTAGAATGACTCGGTAAAACATTCACATCGCCGACAAAACTCATCACAAAAGGAGTAGCGGGATGATCATAGATTTCATCAGCCGTACCGACTTGTTCAATTCGTCCTTGGTTCATTACCACAATTTCGTCGGCAACTTCCATCGCTTCTTCTTGATCATGAGTGACAAATACGCTGGTTAGGTGAACTTCATCATGTAAGCGTCTTACCCAGGCTCGTAATTCTTTACGGACTTTGGCATCTAAAGCACCAAAGGGTTCATCTAATAATAATACTTCGGGTTGTACCGCTAAAGCTCTAGCTAGGGCTACCCGTTGTCGTTGTCCCCCTGAAAGTTGAGCCGGATAGCGCTCACCTAACCCCTGTAATTGAATTAAACCGAGTAACTCTTCTACTTTGTCTTTAATTCCTTTGCGTCCATGTTTACGAATTTCTAAACCAAAGGCGATATTCTGGCGAACGGTTAAATGTTTGAAGAGCGCATAATGTTGAAACACAAAACCGATATTGCGCTGTCTGATATCTAAATTAGTGGTATCTCGTCCATTGATAATGATGGAACCGCTATCAGGTTTTTCTAAACCGGCGATGGCTCTTAAAAGAGTGGATTTCCCCGAGCCAGATGGGCCTAAAAGAGCAACTAATGAACCTTTTTTAACTTCTAAGTTGATTTGCTCTAAAGCCTGAAAGCTCCCAAATTTTTTTGATACTTGACGAACAATAATACTCATGTTAATTGATCTCCTAACTAATATAAATTACAGGGACAGTGGTCATTAGTTAACTATTAATGGCTTCCTCGTCGGGCAGTTTTCCGTTCTAAAATTTCTTTGAGAACTAGCGTCACTAACCCTAATAAAGCGAGAACAGCCGCAGCACTAAACGCCGCTTCAGTGAGATAATTTTTGTAAGCTTGTTCAACAAAGATAGGTAAAGTTGAGGTGCGACCGATAATACTACCGGAAACCACCGCAACTGCACCAAATTCTCCCATTGCTCTTGCATTGGTTAACAGCACACCATAAAGTAACCCCCAACGAATTCCCGGTAGGGTAATATTCCAAAAAACTTGCCAATCATTTGCGCCTAAAGTTCTAGCGGCTTCTTCTTGTTCTGTGCCTATTTCTTCTAGAACCGGAATAACTTCTCGGGCCACAAAGGGAAAGGTAACAAATATAGTCGCCATGACCATTCCAGGTAAGGCAAATACCACTTTCATGCCATGACTAACTAACCATTCTCCAAACCATCCGTTACGGTCTCCATAGAGTAAAACAATCATTAAGCCTGCTACTACAGGAGAAATGGAAAAGGGCAAATCTATAATACTCATTAATAAGGCACGTCCTCGAAATTGATTACGAGCAATTACCCAGGCGGCACAGAGTCCAAAAATAGTATTTAAAGGAAGAGAAATTGCCGCTACAATCAAGGTCATTTTAACAGCTTGTTGAAATTCTCTTGTGCTGGCGGCTTCTATAAAAGCTCCTATGCCTTTATGAAAGGCTTCATAAAATACAGAGGCAGCCGGAATAAATAACACTAAGGCTAAATAGCCTACAGCTAATAAAACTAACGGATACTGAGGTGATTTACTTGATTGCATAGCGACGGCCCCACTGTTGTAAAAGATTAATGACGAGCAAGATTACCAGGGAAATAATTAACAAAACGGTTCCAATTACGGTTGCCCCTGCATAATCATATTGTTCCAATCTTTGAAACACCAACACGGGCGCAATTAAATCATTAAAAGGAATATTAGAAGAAACAATAACTACTGAGCCATATTCTCCTACTGCTCTAGAAAAACCCAGAGCTACCCCGGTTAAAATCGGGGGAAGTAATGGAGGTAGAATCACTCGCACAAAGGTTTGTTTTTCCGACGCGCCTAGAGACCATGCCGCTTCTTCTACTTCGGTTTCCATTTCTTGTAAAACCGGTTGTAAAGTTCGGATGACAAAAGGAAGAGAAATAAAGAGCATGGCGACAAATACCCCTAAACGGGTAAAGGCGATTCTTATGCCAAAAGGAGCAAAAATTTGACCTATCCACCCATTTTCACTATAAACCGTTGCTAAGACTAAACCCGCTACCGAAGTGGGAATCGCAAAGGGTAAATCTACCGAAGCATCAATAATTTTTTTGCCGGGAAATTCATAGCGTACTAATACCCAGGCCACAATTGTTCCCAGTAATCCATTAATTAAACCAGCCACTAAAGCAGTCAGAAAACTCACGCCATAGGCTGATATGGCCACTGGACTGGTAGCAATTTCCCAAAATTTTCCCCATCCTAGGGTTAAAGATTTAGTCAATAGGGCGGCACTTGGTAAGATGAGAATGATCAGAATATAGATCACTGTAATTAACCAAGGCCAAGAAATACTATTAATTAATTTTTGCTTAGATAATTTTTTTGTTTTACCTGGGTAATAACTCGTGTCAACTTTTGTCATTTGTGAATTACCATCCATCTATTTCTTGTCCTGATTGATACCAAACCTCTACATCTAATTCAGCTAGGTCTAGTAACGCATTATCTATTTGTTGAGAACTTCCCCGAATTTCTAAATCAAACCAACCATCATTTTGACTATTAGCACCTAAAAGAGCAGCTACTATATTGACTTCTAATCCGTGATGAGAAGTTAAGCGCGAAATTATCGGCTGTTGTTGATATTTTTGTGGAATTTTTATTTTAAGACGAGTTTCAGTTGGGCGGTCAAATTCTGATTGGTCTAGATGTAAAGGTTGAGGGGTAGTCATGATTCTCCTCCGCTTCTAAGATTTCCCATTTTTTGTCAAAATTTTGTCAAAAACTGCACCATCATCAAAGAATTTGGCTTGAATTTTGCTCCATCCCCCTAAGTCTTTTACTGTAAAAAGCTTTTTAACTTCGGGATACTGACTAGCAAATTCTTTGGTAACAGTGGGATCAACAGGACGAAAACCTGCCTGAGCAAATTCTCGTTGAGCATCTGGGGTAAAGAGATATTGGACAAAGGCTTCGGCCACTTTCCGAGTGCCATGTTTATCCACGTTGGTATCAACAATAGCTATAGGACTATCGATAGAAATGTTGTAATCGGTTGGCACAACATAGTTAGATTTTTCTCCCTTTTGTTGGGCTAAAATTACCTCATTTTCGTAGTTGATCAACACATTTCCTTGCCCTTGTTTATAGAAGACATCGCTAGATTCCCGCGCATCTTTGGGTAAAACGGGGGCATTTTTGAAGACTTGAGCGACATACTGTTCGGCTTGTTGAGGCGTTCCTCCTGCAACTGTGACTGATCCCCAAAGGGCTAAAAAGTTCCATCTAGCTCCCCCGGAGGTTTTTGGGTTGGCAGTAATCACCTTGATGTCTTTGTTGGCTAAATCAGCCCAGGTGGAAACTTTAACGCTGTCATCCCGTTTGACTAAAGCGGCTACGGATTTTGTAACAATCGATTCATTGGGAAATTCTTTTTCCCAACCGGCTTGAATTAATCCTGCTTTTTCAATCTTTTTGGTATCCAATGCCAGAGCAAGAGCAACCACATCGGCTTCTAGTCCATCAATCACAGCCCGAGTTTGTGAGCCTGATCCCCCGTAGCTTTGTTGAAATATGACTTCTTGTCCGGTTTGATTTTTCCATTGCTCGACAAATTTCGGGATGATTTTAGAATAAGCACTTTGAGTAACTGCATAAGATACCAAAGTGACTTCGACGGGTTGGTTAGCCGCCTTATTGCTATCTCCACCGGAACCTGAACAAGCGGCGATCACTCCACTCATCGCCAAGCCGACTAACATTAAGCTCAAGTATTTTAAGGATTTGTGCATCATTTAGTTAGTTGAGTCTGTTTTGATAAAACCATTTTATGAGTTGGATCAATCATATCTGTATCCTAAATGTTTTGCAATACGTTTTAAAATATTGTTGCTTTCAAATTTAGGATTAACAAGAGTGTGTCATGATAAAAGGGGATAAATAGCCGTGATGATATGGCAAAAGTGAGTAAACAGCCGAAAATTAACCCTCTTAAACAGCTAATTGACAGCAATTTCCTGTTTAAGGGCTTAGAGGAACAGTTATTAGCAGAATATCTAAGTATAGACAGTCTGAAAGTTGAGAAGCTTTTTTCCAATCGTCCCGTCTATACTGCTTTTCTAGCGGATGAATATCTAGATGTCCTTTACGTCATCGTGGATGAAGGATTAGTGATTATCCGCAGTGCCCCCTTAGATCGTATTATTGCCATCACTTATCCTGGTGATTGTTTTGGTATGAGAAGCTTACCTTTTAGTCACGGGTTAGCTAGTCGGGCTTTTCCGAGTTTAGTAGAAGCTTACAAAACTACCCACGTCATTAAAATTCCTTTAGAAAACATTCAGAAAATTTATGAAAATAGCGATCAATTCCGGCAACGTTATGCCAAGCTCTTTGAATTACGCGAAAAATTCCAGTATCATCTGCTTAATTGCAGTACCTATCCACCTCAAGCCGTAGCCGCTTTATTACGAGGATTAATCTATCAAGAACGAGAGTTAGGCAACCAACCCGATAGTCATGGGCGTTATCGGTTCGATCTGCCGGTAGATGTGATCGCCCGAGCGTGCCAACTTAACCAACGTACTGTAGAGCAAGTTCTCAAAGGAATGCAACAAGAAAATTTAATTGAAGCGGTGAAAGATAGTGAGGTTTCAGGAGATTTAATTCAAGTGATCGACCCAGAAGCTCTCAAGGAGGTTTATAGTGCCACTCGAGATAAGGTTTCTTGGTGGCCACTACGGTAAGCTTACCCCATCTAAAGTAAAGAAATATTAAACAAGTGTTCGGGATGGCTTACCGTCATCCCCAGTTGATTAGCGAGTAATCATTGATATTTATCTATTGAACTGACCAAAACTATTGTTTTTTTTCAAAATCAATAGATATTTTCTTTACACTTAGGTCTATTTCTCTACTGCTCTGTTGACATTTGCGAGTTATTACGTAGGTAAAAATACTGAGTATTTCAGTAAAAATACTGAGCTTGCTGAGATTTTAAGAGCCGAATTGTTAATTTTAACAGGAAATTTAAGTACCATCTCAGTATTTACCACAATACTCAAGCCAAAATTTTCTCGGTAATCTTGAAGAACGTTAACTTTTGTAACGCTTTTAACTTTCTCAAACTCATGGCGAATCAACAGCACTTAACCCTACTTCGTGAAAGTATCAGCCTCTGGAATGAATGGCGCTCAAAACAGCCAAGTATTATTCCCGATCTCCAAAATGCTAATTTAAGCAATATTAATCTTAGTGGAGCTAACTTAATAGATGCTAATCTACAAGGTGTAATAGCTCGAAAAGCCAACCTAAGAGGTGCTAATTTGCAAAGAGCCAATTTGAGTCAAGCTGACCTAACTCAAGCGGATCTCTCTCAAGCAAATCTCTCTAAAGCGAACTTATCTAAAGCTTATATTTGTCATGCCGATTTAAATCAAACGATTCTCAAACAAGCGAATTTAAATCAAGCTTATTTACTTGAGGCCTACTTAAATAAAGCAGTTTTAAGAGGTTGTGAACTTATTGAAGCAGACCTAACACAAGCTTATATAACTCAAACCGACTTGAGTAGTGCTAATTTGCAACGAGCTAATCTAACTCAAGTAACCGCGCTCAATATTAACGCCTTAAATACTAACTTTAAAGCCGCTAATTTAACGAAAGCTTGTTTAGACAATTGGTTTATTAATCAGGCTACTAATTTAGAAGATATTATTAGTGATGATCCGGATTGGCAATCTAAGCTCGGCTTAAAAGCGGCTCAAACTCTTTCAAGACAACTATCTATAGAAGCCTTCATACAAGCTTTGCACCATCAAAATCGTGCCGCCAAACCGGAACAAAAACCAACAGTTAAACAGTCTTTTCTATCCTTAAGTTTGTCGGGGTTATGTTAATTGACCATGACTCTCGAGTTGGGCCAAATCTCGATCCTCTCATCTATAATTAATTGAAAACACTATGGTGTGAGGAAAAGAATGGCTGTTCAACTACAACAGGCACTAGCAGTAGGCACTTATATAATTACTCAGCGTTTGAGGGGACGCAAACGTTTTCCTCTTGTTCTGATGTTAGAACCTTTATTTCGCTGCAACCTAGCTTGTTCAGGATGCGGAAAAATACAACATCCCAAAGAGATCCTCAAACAACAGCTAACTCCCCAAGAATGCTTTGCCGCCGTAGAAGAATGTGGCGCTCCTGTGGTATCGATTCCGGGCGGTGAACCGTTACTCCATCCTCAAATTGATGAAATTGTTCAAGGGTTAGTCAAACGGAAAAAATTTGTCTATTTGTGTACAAATGCGATTTTACTAGAAAAAAACTTACATAAATTTGAACCTTCTCCCTACTTAACTTTTAGTGTGCATCTCGATGGTTTAAAAGAACAACATGATAAATGTGTGGATCGCCCTGGCGTATTTGAGATAGCGGTTAAGGCGATCAAAGCGGCTAAAGCGAAAGGTTTCCGAGTGACCACTAATACTACAGTATTTGAGGGAGCCGATCCCAAACAAATGCAGGAGTTTTTTGATTTCTTAGAGAGTTTAGGCACTGATGGGATGATGATTTCTCCAGGGTATAGCTACGAGTGGGCCCCGGATCAAGAACATTTTCTCAAGCGAGAACAAACGAAAGCCCTGTTTAGAGAAATTTTAGCGCCTTGGAAAACCGGTAAAAAAGTTTGGAACTTTAATCACAATCCTCTGTTTTTAGATTTTCTCATCGGAGAAAAAGATTATGATTGTACCCCTTGGGGAAGTCCTTCTTACAGTTTATTCGGTTGGCAAAAACCCTGTTATCTCCTCAATGAAGGGCATTATAAAACTTATCAAGAACTCCTAGAAAAAACCGAATGGGAAAAATACGGGCCCAAAAGCGGCAATCCAAATTGCGCTGATTGTATGGTGCATTGCGGTTATGAACCTACGGCGGCGATGGATGCTCTTAAACCTGAAAATATGGGGCGTGCTATGGGCAGTTTAGTTAAAGTGGGTTAATGTATTAGCTGGGGTGCGGAACGAGTTCCCCACTAGGGTGCGTTCCCTAGCGCACCAATTTGACGTTCGTGAGGTTCAAGTAAGTTTGATATATCTGGGCCAAGGGGAATGATCCCCCCCGGATTAAGCGGAAAAAGATTGCCATAATAATCTTGTTTCACCTGTTCTAGATTACAAGTATCAGCGACTCCAGGTATTTGATATAAATCTCGTAGGTAAGCGCCTAAATTTTTATAATCAGCGATGCGGCGGCGATTACATTTGAACAGCCCATAATAAACAATATCAAAACGAAACAGAGTGGTAAACAAACGCACATCAGCAAGAGTCAGTTGATTCCCACATAAATAGCGCTTCGTCTCTAATACCTCCTCAATCTCATCCAGCGTGTCAAACACTTCAGTACAGGCCGTTTCATAAGCTTGCTGTGTTTGGGCAAAACCGCAGCGATAAACCCCATTATTAACCCTGTGATAAATTTTATCGTTCCATTGGTCGATTTCGGCTTTTAAGCTTTCTGGGTAGAGATCAAGATCAGGATGGGTTGCCCATTGGTTAAACTGATCGTTAAGCATGACAATAATTTCTGCACTCTCATTGTTAACAATGGTGTTGGTTTTGAGGTCCCACAGCACCGGTACAGTAGAGCGCCCGTTGTAACCGGGTTGGGCTAAAGCATATAATTCTGGCAGGGTGCTACATCCCTGTTGAGAGTCTTCTAAGGCCCAGATACCCGCATCTCCATCGGGATAAACAATAGAAACAGAGATCGCCGCTTCAAGTCCTTTCATTGCCCGTACTACAAGGGTTCGATGGGCCCAAGGACAACCTAACCCCACATAGAGGCGATAACGTGCGGCTTCGGGTTGATAAGGGTTATCGGGTTGTGTGCCTACAGAATTTCTAAATTGACTGGCAGGACGAATATAGTCTCCGGTTTGGTTGCGCGGGGCCATTTTCGACATCATTTGATGCCATAGGGTTGACCAAATCGTTTTTCCCAATTTAATGATCAGTTTGGGGGGAAGGGATTTACCTTTACTAGGAGTTTTAGCGGTTGAGGATGAGTTGGTCATGGGGTTTTATGATATTGATATTGACAGCCATTTCTATGTTAATTACAGAAAATTAGAGTTTATAGGTTCTCGATGAACTGGGGTAACTTGCGCTTGCTTGAGAATGCCGCTTAAAGTAGTTATATATTTGGGAGATGCTTCAGGCAAAGGAAATTCTTGAAGATAAAGCCGTGTTGCTTCTTTTAAACCAGCAATAGCTTGTTCAATGGTTTCACCCTGATCAACTGTGCCGACTTCTGGACATTCCGCTATATACATATCTTCTTCTTTATAGACAATAACTGTAAAACTACGGGTTTTCATTCTGCTTGTCCCTCAAAACCTTATTTAACTACCCTAACATCATTTTTTAGTAAAATTATTTTGGAGTTACACATCTTTTTAAAAGTTTGTCAGTTTCTCCGAGTAGATTATACAAGAAATGATTGGCTGTTTTTTATTATTAAATAGATTACCCCAAAAACTTGAATAAAAATTTATTTGATGTTTAAAGTCTGTTTGAAAAAGTTCTTTTTTAACATTTTTTATCAGTGCATCAGCGTAGCTAGAATTCTTGGTATTAACACCGTGAATAAAAAATACAAGCATATTAATAGAATTTAAGGGCTAAACTTATTTTAATCTCCTCTAGTCAGCACTCACTATTGAAATTGAGACAATAACCAAGCGCTCACCTTACCATGATTCATCTCTCGACTACGCCGCAAAGCTTCTTCTAATAACCCAATCTCTAAACCTAAAAACACTTCAGATTGTTCAATTCTGCGGCTTCCCCGATTTTCAACCCTAAAAGCAATTATCTCAACTTTTTGCACATCAATTATCCAATACTCACCCACCCCCAACGACTCATATAAAAGGCGTTTTTCTCCTTTATCATCTCCCAGAGAAGAATAAGCAACTTCAATGACTAAATCTGGCGGCGGATAGTGATCGAGATCGATAATAGTAGTATCCCAAGGAACAACTTCTGCATTACTCCCCAAATAAAAAGACACATCCGGTTGCGCTTCAAGAGAGCCGCTTTTTCGATAAGTACAGTTATCATGAACATCAAGGTCTATATTCCGAAGCCCCGCCAATAGATATAAAATACCAATAATAGCCGCATGATCGCGGGAATGGGGATTACCTAAAGGAGACATTTCAAACCTCATCCGTCCATTATAATAGTAGCCCTTAGCCTTTTCGTAGTCAGGAGTTGTAATTGCTTGAAGATATTTATCCCAAGTCGCTTTAATCCAAGTATCGGTTATCAGTTTGAGTTGTAGCTGACTCATAAAAAACAATCACATAGCATCCGCCGCTTTTATTCAACCATAACACAACTTCTTCATCTAACTGACACATCTTGTACATAGAAGCCCTTTACTCTAAACACTTAAATCGAGTAGATGTTTTTCAAGGAGTTAACTATGCCCAATCAATTAATTGCTTATCTTCAAAACGACTTAAACATTTCCTCGGAACAAATTCAATTAGCTTTGAGTCACTGCCAGATGATTCCCAGTCAACTCCCCATGATCCTTTGGCAATATGGATTAATTAACTTAGGACAACTTAATCAAATTTTAGACTGGTGGGAAACCCACTAAAATATCCCACAATTGTTACAAAACTCATGTATTATAAAACATTCACCAACAACCCCTTTGCACTATGGCGAGAAACCTAAAAAACCTTCAAACTCCGCAAACGATTTAAAGCCGCCGCCAACTCAAACCGACGAAATAAAGCCAAATCTACTTGAGGAAACTCGGTCAAAACATCCAATCCTTGCTCTCCTATATCCATCATGACTCGGTCTAAAATCTCCGGTATCGTTTTACGTTGATCAATATAATTTTCTTTAGCATAAACAATCGCTAAAGCAATAGCTCTTAACTGTCCGGGATCAACAATTTGCTCTACTGCACTTAAATCAATATCTTCTGTCCCAAAAGCGACCTCATCTACATCTCTGACCTTAAATTTTACCGCTCGTCGTCCCCGACTGGGGTCAATACTTTCTCCTAAAGGAATACGTGCAGTAATTTGACCAAACTTTTGTCCGCCTTCTGGGATACGATCACTACTATATTCTTTGGCAATAGCTTTAGCTTGTTCGGTGACATCAAAAGGTTGAAAATTTTCCATAGCGATCACTGTATCTGCTACATCAAAATAATCTCCACTTCCTCCCATGACTAAAATCGTTGATACTGCATAATCGCTATACAGTTGTTTAACTTTATCAATAAAGGGGGTGATGGGTTCTTTATCCTTAGAAATTAACCGTTGCATTCGGCGATCACGGATCATAAAATTCGTGGCGGCGGTATCTTCATCCACGAGCAAAACTTTTGCCCCGGCTTCTAATGCTTCAATAATATTAGCCGCTTGAGATGTACTGCCACTGGCATTAGTGCTAGAAAAATTCGTCGTGGTTTTTCCTTGGGGTAATTGATTAATAAAGGAGGCAATATTTACCCCCACAATTGATCTTCCGTCTTCAGCACGTATTTTTACGGCAGTGGGATCACTAATTACCCACTCTCGGCCATCCCCAGGAATATGATTATAAACCCCTAATTCAATGGCTCTTAATAGGGTTGACTTTCCATGATAACCACCCCCAACAATTAAGGTAATGCCTTTTTTGATTCCCATGCCGCGAATTTTTCCTCGATTGGGACATGAAAATTCTACTTCTAGAGAAGGAGGAGATTGAAAAGTAATCACATCTTCTTTTAAAGGACGAAAATCCACGCCACTACGACGGGGTAAAATAGACCCATTAGCCACAAAAGCAATTAATTCTTTTTCTTCTAATTGTTGTCTGAGATAGTCGGCATCTTCGCAGCTTTCAATATGGGTTTGAATTTCTTGAGCATTTAAAGCTTTATATTTAAGGGTATGATTAATAATCTCTGGGACATCTTCCCCTAACATTTGTGCGGCTTGGCGGCCTAAAATTGTGCGTCCTCTTGCTGGTAGTCCCACTAAAAAACGCACTTCGACTTCTTGAGTATTGATAAAAACTGCTGTGCGTTCTAAAACTTCTTGCCCTATTCTGACCAGGGAAATTAAGCCGCTTTTGCCGGTGCCTCGATAAGAACTTATTTGCTGTGCTACTCGCTCAAATTGACGAGTTAGATAATCTCTGAGGGCTATTTCTCGGCTCTTGGATTGATATAAACTTGAAGGGAATTGAGCCACTAATTGAGGAATTTTAGCAATGAGTTTACTCGGGGCGGCAAAGGGGTCTCCTTGCACATGTTCAACAGTTAAAATAAAGTCGGAAAACTCATAAGTTCCTTTAATATCTTTGTAAGCTTTGTAACCGTAACCGTCTATCTGTAATAGCTTTTTTCGTAATTGATTGTCATCTAGCATAGCTACTATGGGCGATCGCCAATAATGAATATTGTCTTATGTCCCATTAAACCCGATTTGGTTGCCAATTTACAAATATAAAACCACTAAATCTCGTTCAAATACAAATTCTACACAATCGGCCAGATCGTCAACTCCAACACCATTAAGAAACCATTCAATCGCCAGCCATAGTAATAATTTAGGTAATAATACTTTCCATTTGATATTCATTTGGCCACCCTCATAATTGCTTTCATGGTTATCTACATGATGTGGCCACTCTCTTCCTGATTTCTTCTAGTAAACTACTGAACTTTACTAATAAGTTGCAAGCTCACTTCGTATTTTTACTGAAATTAGCTCATCAATAATTTTACGGGTTATAAGTATTTATATTTAGACCCCCCATTTCTCGAGAGCTTGTTTTAAGGCACCTGGTGGTAAACTGTCTACCGTAAAAGGTTGACCGCTCTCTAGCCGCTCTAAAGCTTCAAAAAAGGCTTGAACGCCTGCTCCTGGATTATCGGGATGGTCCATAATTCCTGTACCTGCATTTAAAATAACTTCATTGCCATAATCAGCGATGGCTTTAGGAACAATACCCGGATGAATTCCAGCAGAAGGAACCGGAAAGACATTACGAGAGCGCAAATTATCTCTAATATTATGTTCTTCTTGTGCCTCAAAGGGTAAACTTCCATAATGAGCCGGATATAACACCGCATCTACGCCAGCATGAGCCATTAATGTTCCTAAAATAACTGAATAAGATAACCCGGTGTCCGCTGATGCACACATAGCCCCGGCAAAAGCTGGATGAGCAAAAATAGGGACGTTAATTTCTGGATCGGCGGCTAAGGCTTCTAGTACAGAAAACCCATAAGTTAGGACATTTAATAATAAAGCATTTGCTCCTTGTTTGACTAACAAGCGTGCTTTTTGAATTAATTGATCGGCTTTACCGGTAACATTAACCGCATATAAAACAGTGCGTCCGGTTTGTTGTTGGATCTCTTCTATAACTTGACGACAAGCTTCTAAACGTTTTAGAGTAGGAGCCGTTGCTAAATCCCCTAATATTTCATCGTCTTTGATGATATCTAAGCCAGCTTGAGCCACTTGTTTTAAAATAATGCCATGATCGGCGGCTGATAGTCCTAAAGCGGGTTTAAAAATGGCCATAATTAAGGGACGGTTCCAAACATTGAGGGTTTTTCTGATTCCAGTAATGCCAAATTTAGGACGTTGACCATAGCTTTCGGGGAGATGCACCCCTAAAACTTTTGCTGCACCAGCCATAGAATATTTGCCGAATATCATGGTTAAAAGGCTGGCGATGTCATTTTCGACATTCATTTCCGGAAAAGCGATTTTAGCGATACTGTAACCTCTTTCATCGGTTTGAATATCGATCACTTCTGCTAAATGTTGTTTTAAGGTGTCTTCTCGGTGTGACCATTTAGCGTCCCATGTTCCTGCGGTTTGTCCCACAGCAATAATTTTGGCTTGTTTTTGGGGGTCTATTCCGGGGGGAAAGCGATAGTCTACTGTGATTGTCATTAGAATTTAGAAGGCTAAGAGAAAAATAAGTAAATAACTTTAGAAGAGGTTCAACTAATATTAAATATAATACACATTTCTTGAGCTATTATGATAAATTCTACATTGGTAGATATAGCCGTTTATGGCAATGATAAGCAATTAAAGCTCGTGATCGAGGTTAAAGCGCGACGCGGAACGACTCGTGATTGGGCTGCAAAATTACGACGCAATCTCTATGTTAATCAATTTATTCCTGAAGTTCCTTTTTATCTTATTGCACTTCCCGATCAATTTTATCTCTGGAAAAATATTCAGAACCCTAATGAGGTAGTCCTTCCTGATTATCAAGTGAATCCTCAGCCTTTTTTAAGTCCATATTATTCTTTAACTGAATGGAACGAAACTAAATTTTTTCATACAACTTTTGAGTTAATTATGATGAGTTGGCTTAATCAAATTATTAATTTAGAAACTCCTGAAACTCTTGATTTTATCTATCAAGACTGGCTGCTTAATTCAGGCTTATATGAAGCAATTAGAGGTGGAGAAGCAAAATTAGAGATTTCAAGATAACAGTTATGGATGTCTAAGTAGTCGGACATAAATAAAGTCCACTGTGTCAAGAATTGTAAAACGCCTACAACCCTTCTCCATTGCCCATTCCCCATTGCCCATTCCCCAAACTCGCAGTTAACTTTAATTTTGTCCAGGTACTTACCTTAGTTGAAAGTTTATCGGGGTTTGGTGGGCACTGTTAATTATTCTGTCTGTATCACAATTTAACGGCGAGTGCCCACTTGACAATTCATGATCTAGGATTTTTGGGGTTTTAATGGGTCGTCGGCAATGCCAGCAACTAATGAGAGCGGCTGTTTTTGATGCCGCTTGATGACCGCAGACATTGCACCAGTACCTAGCCAGAGCATCTGCTCGCGCATTCGCGTTAGATCAGATTGAGCCAAAGTATGCAAGATAGCTGGAGTACAACAAGGGCAAAATAAGGTTTCCATAAGAACCATAACTATCAGTTCCTCGAATTTTTGTCTTGACTAAATTTTATATAGCGTTTTTCTGTCTAGTCAGGTACAAAATTCTCGGTCTATTGATGTTCATGAGATAAATTTTATATACACAAGATAGCGGCTATAAACAATATTGCTCAATTGCCAAGGAGGACACCAAAACAGGTCTTGAGTAACAGAAATCAGGGTCGCTTCTTCAGAAAAATTAAAACTCACCAGACCAAAATTATTGCGTCCAACGACTTCCTCTCCTTCATGTAACCATCGATTTCTCCACAGTAATAAAAAACAATTGATCAGGCGGCTTAACCCATTAGATTTCGGTGGCCAATCTCTTTTTAACCAACTCACATCACGCCGCCAAGTTTTAGCCGCTTGACGTTTGATCCATTCAATGTTGTAGCTCCAATCTGGCGGGGGTTCCCATTGAGCGGCTTTAAGTTCTCCGGGTTTTTTGATCTCTATTAAATCCGGGGGATTTGTCCAACCGATCCATTGTCTTTTAGGTTCTGGAATTAAAGATTTTAATTTAGTATGTACGAGACGGGTTTTTAATTCAGAATTACAAAAAGCACTAGCCGTTAATTGAACCAGGACACGAGGCGCTATTTTTTGTTCTAATTGATCCTTGAATGAACGGACAGGATATTCCCAATAATTTAAACGCACAGCCGAACCATAATGTATATCTCCTGAAAGCACAATAACCTGCTCCCGTCGCTCAAATAGAGTGCTTAAAAGTCTGGCTAAAGCCGATTTATGAATATTCCAAGCATCGCCGACATCATTGTTATAAACTTTCCGTTTTCTAAGATTCCATCGTTGAACCCGGTCAATAATTTGTAGACTAAATAAATTGGTAGGAGCAATCACTAAAGTCAGATCAATTTGGGCTAACCCTTGCTTACATAAGTGATCAGTTTCTTGTAGCGGCTGGTGTATTTGCCTCTCAAAAGCCGTTGGACTCAGAAGCATAGGAGGAGACGTTGCCGGTTGTTCTCCGGCTGGATAGCCGCGCCAAGTACGAGTATCTAAAACTAGCACTTCATAGCCTTGATATCTGAGGGTGTAGTGCCATGTTAAAGCTTGAGGACTTCGATCTAGAATCATCACCTCCCCGTCTTTTTTCAGTTTGGGTAAACCTCTAAGGGCATCTTGGGGGGGTAGTCCTAAATAACTGGCAATCTCATCATTCGCTAATTCATCTGTTCCCTCAGAAGCGGACCAAGCTTCGGCGGCTATCAATAATTTATTTCCCGTTTGTCCAGGTTCAAATTGTTCTGGGGTGTTTCCCCAACCCTGAAATAACGCATAAGCCAGTAATCCATTTTGAACGGTTCTTTTTCCTAACGGTTTTCCTAAAACCCGTAAACACCAAGCTTGATTAAGATACCAATCATCACTAATATCATGATCATCAAAAATCATATAAGTGGGAACATTGGCTAAAGCTCGTCTGACCTTACCTAAAGAATGCAAAAACATTTGCAGTTCCCTAACTTCTTTATCCCATTGTCGGGCTTGCTTGGCATTTTCAGTCATTTCTTGTCCTTTGGGAAAGTCTTTGGGCCAAAGCACAGGTGACCAAACCAAAAGATACATGGCGCTATATTCACCCAAGCTAAAGAGATGACTTTTGGCCCGTTCAGGTTGATGGCGAAGTCCGGCCGTTAAGCCGCCTTTTTTTTCGGCAATAGCACTACGTTGACCAGGTTTGAGGTGTTTAGGGTTAACTGTATCAAGAAGGGTTTCTTCCCATCCTATCAGGGTATCTCCTGCATCTGTCACCGTTAAAAGTAGGGCATCTGCCACATCATCCCCATAAATTTGATCCCCTGTCATAAACAGTTGATGAACTCTGTGTTGAGGATCATCAGCCTCTTGTTCAAGTAAGTCATCTACAATGGGTAGTGCATCAATGCCTTCTCCTTGGGGTTTGCGGCAAGATCCGTGAATGATGCGGAGTTTGTTTAGGTCTTCGGGAGGTAAGACAAAAGTCGGCTGTCCATGTTCAAAATAGCTGATAGAAGTAGGACTATAATAGGGTGATTGTAGTGCCTCTTGTAAGGTTTGATGAGTTCCCTCAACCGGTTCAAAGTTTAAATCATAAGCATAGATGTGGTCTGAGACTAAACCCTCTGTGTTTAGGGTTTTTGCTGTTAGTGCAACAATATGTAAATGCTTCCCTAGGGCTATGGTTGAACCTTCTCCCTCGGCAATAATTTCCCCGGTTTCGATTTCTTTACCTTGTTTAGTACGATAAACTTGGAGCCTAACTTGACAGGCTGATCGCAATGCCACCCATACGGTTACAGCTTGGCTGTCTGTGCGTCTTAGAATGGGCCCGGATAAAATTAAGGGAAGTTGCTCAAGGCGATAGCTAAGGGAAGTCCAGGGCATAGAAAAATTATTTTTTGCTCATAGTTACTTTTACGATTACTTTTGATTATCGTAGAAGCCGCTTTACATTTATACTGCTTTACGGGCGATGAAAACTGAATGATTTTTTGGTAAATTATATAGGCCATACCTGACCTTCCTTTCAACCTGAAAACCCTCTTGACGCAATAAAAAGGCTATCTCTTCTGATTCATAAAGTCGCTGACGGTGTGTTTCTTCATCCCGCCTGTAGTGTTCTCCTACTTTTCTAAAGGTGATTATTCGACGAGTCAAAATTTTTTCTTGCTGATCTTCTTGTCTTTCAACTAACACTAACCAATTATTTCCTTCAGTGAATTTTTGTCTCGGAGTTTCTAAGAGAATTTTTTCCATTTCTACCAGATCAAAAATTAAAACCCCTCCCGGAGTTAAGGCGTTATAGATGCGGCGAAATAGATTAACTAGAAGGGCGCTATTGTTATCAGTATCAAATAGATAATTAAAACATTCTCCTACCGAAATAACCGCCTGACATGGGGGGATATCGGCTTTAAATAAAGATTCGAGGCGAAACTCAATATTAGGTAATCTTTGGCGAGCAATAGCAATCATTTCTGGCGAGATATCAATGCCAAGAACCTGATAATTTGCTTTGACCAGTTCTTGGGTTAATAAGCCGCTTCCACAGCCTAATTCAACAATTAATCCGGTTTGTATCAGGTTTTGTTGCAGGATTTCTAAAATTCCTGGAGCAGATTTGAGAGCAAATTCACTAAAACCGACATCATGAATATAGGCTAAGTCTTCTTTGTACCATTGTGTCATAAGGCAAGGGGAAGAGGAAGGGGGAAGGGGGAAAGGGGAAAGGGGAAGGGGGAAACAACAGTGGCTCGATTTTCATTTTTAAGAGTCAATTTATTGGCCCTTTAACCTTTTCTCTTTAACCTTTTCCCTAAATTAAAGAACGTTATGAGTATGGGGATGCTGTTTAACATTATCTTCTGTGCGGACCACATGAACCGCATTAAGAACCCGCTTTTTTTCCAGAGAATAGTTGAGGTTATCTCGGCGAGTTCCCACAGGAATGTGTTGCTTGGCTTCTGGGCGAGTCTTGTAGGTACGAGTAGCGGCAATTACCCGCTCTACGAAGTTATCACATAATTGCGCTTCTTGAGGAAAGTCAGCAGGGATTTGAAGAGTCTCGCCGCCGAGAACTTCCCCTACCAATTTTCCACAAGCGAATTGATAAGAAGTCGGAATGCCTTTGAGAATTGCTTCAAGTGCGGCAGAGGGAATAGGTTCAACTACTTGCACTTCGTGAAATTCGCCATCTTCTTTGAGAAAGCAGGTTGCTAAACCAAATACACAGTAATCTTCGGTGGATATATCGTTTGCGTCTTTAATTAAGATTGCCGTTGCCATGTTTTCTAAGTAGAGGTTGCTCAATTAATGATGATTGAATACTGTTTAGCCTCGATTGTATCAGCTATGAGCATTGCTAAATCTTAAGAGTACAATCTGACCACAAATCTATGAACTACCCACCCTCTCCACTTGGCTTTAAGATGGCTCAACAGATTTCAATTTCTCTGCCAAAATAGAAAATAACTTCCTTTATTAGAGCTTGCATTATGGCCCGACTAGACCCCTATACCCTACAAATGCAAATTTCTCGGATGTTCGAGCAAGGACAATCTTTCTTTTGTACTTTTAAGGTACAAGATTGGTTGCGGGAACGCAATCAAGACCCCGATGCCTACAATATCATTTTTCACTCTCGTCCGGCTCCGGCAGGTTCTAACCTAACTACAATGGTAGACATAGAATTACAACGCAAAGATGGTCAACCCGTTGATCCTTGGTTACAAGAAGAAATTAACCGTCATAGTTAATTTTCAACGAATTTTTAAGCTGTGGGTTTTGGCTGTTGCGCCTTCTCTATCTGAGCGTGAATTTCTTTGAGTTCCTCGATGGTACAGCGTAACCGGGGATGGTTAGGATCACTTAAATCTAGCTTTTCCCAAGGAACGCGATAACCATTATAAATTTTTGTCGCTCCTAGCAGATGTAACAGTCCTAAACCAACTGTCCAAGCTGATAAACGTTCTAAAATAGCGATGGTTCCGATTAAATATTCTTTAATCACCCATTCATTCCCTTGTTGTTGCACCCGTATTTCTTCAATTCGTCCTATAGATTTTCCGGTCGCGTCTTTCACGGGTTTACCGAGTAACAATTCTAAATGAATTTCACGGGTTGCCATTATTTGCCTCCTGGAATTTTTTTCACAACATGATCTCGCAACCACTGTTCATAAACTAAAGCGGCTGTCTCTTCAGCATCTAGATCTACATCTACATCAATTCCCACATCCACAACTTTTGACCAAGGAATGCGAAAAGGTTCCCTCTGTTTTGCTCCCCATCGACTTTGAATATTAAGCAACCAACGGGCCAAACCCGGATGAAGCCGCCTTGCTACAACTGGCAAACCTACCTCAATATAAGCTAGGCGTGGGGGTTGATTATCTGGATATTCAGCCACTATCCCGTCGACTCTGCCCATTTTTCGTTGATTACAGTCAACTAACTGATTGTCTAATACATCTCGAAATAAGTCCATTTCAACCTCCTAGCATTTCTAACGGAATAGCGGCAACTGCCAAAACAAAGGTTAAGGCAATAATAAAAATGACAATAGTATTATTTAACCAATGGTTACGATGATTACCGATATAGGATTCATCATTCATAATGATCAAAAAAGGTATAACCACTAATGGTAAAATAACCGCCGTCAGGGCCATAGAAAAAAGAGTTAATTGTAAAGGATCAATACCAATTACCATTAACATTGAAGCCAAAAAAAGCAACACTGAATACACCAGACAAAAACGCGCGGCTTGTTTTGGGCGTAAATTTTCCCCCCAATTCCAACCAAAAGCTTGAGAGACGATGTAAGCATTATCGAGACTCACCTCTAGCGCCGCACCAAAACAGGTAATTCCCAGAGAAGCGGCAAAGAGGACAAAACCCCAATAGCCTAAAGGTTGGGTTAAAATTAAGGCCACTTGTTCATATTGGTCAACTTGAATACCGTTAGGATAAAACACCAGGGCGGCTACAATTAACACCCCCAAAGAGACGATACTTCCAAATCCCATCCCCAAAACCGCCACCACCCGATTAATGGAGATATCTTCTTCACTCCATCGATTTTCTACTGCTCCCGATGAATAGAAATAAAATAAATAAGGACTAATTAAAGCCCCTAAAATACTAACCGCTATAAATAAATAATGAGGGGTATCTTGTTTAGGTAAACTCGGTAATAAACCCGACCCTAATTGTGTTAGAGAGGGATGTAGTTTAATGGTGGCAAAAACAAAAGCCAGGGTAATCAATCCTAAAACAGACACGCCATTTTCAATAATACTAAAGTTACCTTTCCAAAGCAGTAACCAAATCAAAAAAGCCACCGGCAAAGCCCACCATTGAAAACTAATGCCGGTTACCAGTTGCAAGGCAATACAAACGCCGCCAATCTCAGCCGCTAACACCAACAAATCAACGATAATTTCTGCAATGAGGGGAATAATTAAAAAACGAAATCCTAAACGTTCTCGTACAGCATCTATCAGCGTATGTTTACTAACGGCGGCTAAACGCCCAGACATTTCTACCAAAACAATCACGCAAACCGTACCGAGAAGAATTGCCCAAATGAGTTGGAACCCAAAAGATGAGCCGGCTTGGGCTGAAGTGGCGATCGCTCCCACATCCAAAAAACCGCCGATACTGGTGAGGATACCAAGGCCTACTTCAAGAATTTTCTGAGGTTTCATGGTTGTCCACCTGTTTCTTTAATTAAGGAATGTAGCGCCTGTTGATGAGTCGACAAAATTTGTACTTGTTGACTCACTGCCGGGTTATCTTTGTTATTGACTGCAATGGCCATACGAGTAACCGTTTTTTCGAGTTGTTGTAATTGATTTAAGACTCGGGTTTTTTGTTGAAAAGGAGTTACTTTGTTGAGGGTTTCAGCTTCTTTTTGCAGCTTTTCTTGAGCCGTTTCTAGGGTAAGTTTAGCATAAACCGTTGGAACATCTTGTTTTAGCCAAGCATCGCCTACCATTTGAGACGTTGCCGCCCAAGATGTTACAGTTTTCATCTCTTGAACAAATTTATCTGTAGAAGGTTGACTACTACAGCCGCTTGCTGTAAAGATCAGCAGCATGAACCCCCAAAAGCTGTGGGATTGCATAGCCAATTTTTCCTTTTTTTAAAAGCTATTACTTGAATTTTATCAATTAGTTTTTAGGGCGGGATTCTCCAAAAGATAGAAATACAAGCGGATTTTTTGCTCATGGATCGATTAAACTAACAACTATAAGGGTAACCATTAAAATAATTATGTATGTATTAATTGGGGGAGCCGGTTTAGTCGGCATAAGCTTGGCTCAAAAATTGGTAGAACTCGACCATACTGTGGCTATTATTGACATAGACCCATCAGCTTGTCG